>CAITZM010000182.1 GCA_903896925.1 uncultured Lentisphaerota bacterium
CTCCCGCAACCACCGATTTGCGTCGGAGGTTGCGGGCCTACATCTTCGACTTGAACGGGCCGAAGATTTTCGTGACGCGGTGACTCTCCGAAGTGTCGTCCACAATCACGACGCGAAATCCGGTGCCACCGGGCGAGATGCGCAGGACGATGTGGCCGTGGCCGCTGGCCATGCGGTCAATGTCCTTGATGTCTTCATGAGCTTTTGGATGCACATCCGTGGCCCAATAAGAAATTGCTTCGGCGCGCCCACTGGGGGAGCGCCGCTTTTCGACCGCATTATGACGCTGAAAAAACATGCGCGCATTTTTACGCAGCGCCCCGCAAAAGCAAGCTTTTAGTGGGGCGAAATTTCGCGTGGGAGCGAGGTTGCAGCGGTCGTTAGGCGCGGCAGGGCAAGACGGGTGCGGGCGGTTGGCGAATTAATCGTAAACGGGACCGGGGTCGTATCGATCGTAGTCCGGGAAAACCTGCACATCAGCGGCGGCAGCTTGGTCGTTAACTTCCGCCGCGGCTGGCGGACCGCGTGCCGGCATAGATCATTTTCACCACCAGGTCACCAGGACACCAAGCTGAAAGCTTATCGCTAACCAGTCCCCCCTTGGTGACTTCGTGCCTTTGTGGTGAACTTCTTCCTTGGCTGCCTGGGCTGAACCTTTCTTCGGACCATGCATCCCCAACCCGGTCGCGCATTGCCACCTTTATCAACTCGGGCAGTAGATCGCAGCGCCTTGGGCATTAAATGAGGATGTGGGCGGGCTTCATGGTTGCGTTGGCGTGACGGCGGCGATGGCGGCGCGCAGCTCCGCGTGCAGCTTCGCGACAATGGTGTAGGGATCGTAATCCTTGCGGCCCATCGACAGCGTCTCGATGGGCAGGTAGCCGCGATAGCCGGCCGCGTGGATGATGCCCACAAGCTTGGCGAGGTCGGTGCGCGGCGAGTCGAGGCGGCTTTGCGTGGTTTCCTTGATCTGCCAGTTCATCGCATAGGGCGTGGCGAGCGCGATATCGGCGTAGGGGTCTTCGGTAAGGTATTTGCCGGTGTCCACAAGCGCACCGCACCACGGATGGTCCACGCGCTTGAGCAGGCTCACATGCTCCGCGCCGGTGGAAAGAAAGTCGCCGTGATTCTGCACCGCGACGAGCACGCCGAATTTTTCGCCGTGCTCCGCGCACTCGCGCAAGGCGTCGCTCATCCAGGTTTCGACGGCCTCGCGCGGCGCATGGCCGGCCGCGATCTGCCAGTCCTTGATGGGCTGCTGCGGCCCGGCGAACGTGCGCACGACCGGCGCGCCGAGCCGCGCGGCGACCTCGATCCAAAGCTTGGTGACCTGCACGCCTGCGGCGCGCACGGCCTTGTCGGCAGTGGCGAAATCGTTGCGCACGCCCGTGCCGCTGATGGCGAGGCCGAGGTCGTGTGTGTGGCGTTTGATCCGCGCGATATAGGCGTTGTCCGGCGCCTGCGGATAGCCGGGGAAGAAATAGCCGGTGAGGTCCACGGCGGCAAAATCCTGCTTCGCCGCATAGTCGCAGACGCCAAACAGGTCCAGCCCCTGGCTCGCGTCCTTCGCGTTGGCGTTGAGCAGCTCGAGGAACGAATAGGCGTTGAGCGCGGTCTTCAGCGAGGCGGGGCCGACACGCTGGATGGGCGCGGTGGCCGCCAGCAGTCGGGCGGCCGGCGCGGCGGCGCCGGCCAGGGAAAGAAGGGCGGTCTGCTTCAGAAAAGAGCGGCGGCTTGAATTCATTTGCATGGTTTCGTTTGTCCTATTTTTTACCGGCGTTGGCAAGCGGCAGAATGTAGCGATAGCTCACAAAGGCGAGCTGCGTGCTGTCGGGCGACCACGAGGGAACATTCATCGTGCCCTGCCCGCCGAAAAGCGTGGCGATCACTTTCGGTTTGCCTCCCGCCAGCGGCATCACACGCAACACAACGTTCTGGTCGGCAGGATGGCCCTTCACGCCCTTGCTGGTCAGAAACTCCGCCGAGCCCTTCAGTTCGATCCTGCCCACATCGCTGGCGCTTTCAAAAACACCGAGCCCCGCCGCCCGTGCCGGCCAGGACGACGCGAGGAGCACGCCCAGACACAGTTTCGTGATCTGCGCAGGAAGGTTTGCTCGAAATAGGAACGGTTGCATGGCGGTTCTCCTGCTATGTGGCTTTTATGGCTTAGGCTGGGCGGTACTGATCTTGAGATTCTTGATGATACCCTTGAGCATGGTCTTGCCGTCGTAGTCATCCACGGTGACCTTGGAGTCATGGCCGACACATAAATCTTCCTGAGGTTGCCGGTGCAGCGGGCCGGCAGCCTTCCCACTGGCGACGGGCTTGCCGTCGAGCAGCAGCGTCATCGCGCCATCTGCGGCTAACCGCGCCTCGATACGCGTCGTCTCGCCGACCGCCCCTGAAGAGGTGATGCGCGTGACGTCCTTGCTCCCCCCATGCACCGCAAACACGGCGTGTCCGTCCTTGAGATAGAGTGTGTAGCCGACGGCAGCACCACCCTGTGAGACGATGACGCCGTCACGCGCCGTCGTGATCAGCTCACAAGTAATTGTGATGGGCTTGCCGACAACCTGAGGCGCGAGATCCGGCGTGAGCACATCACCGATTTTCAGCGCGTCGAGTGCGACGGCGACGGCGGGTTTCCT
The DNA here is from genome assembly GCA_903896925.1 of uncultured Lentisphaerota bacterium. Lineage (GTDB taxonomy): Bacteria > Verrucomicrobiota > Kiritimatiellia > CAIQIC01 > CAIQIC01 > DP16D-bin41. The sequence continues at coordinate 2,649 of CAITZM010000182.1, forward strand.
GGCGACGCCTTTTTTCTTCGCCGCGCCTTTTTTGCCGCCATCCTCGGAGGGATAGAGCGTGACGGCATTTTCCACGAAACCCGCCGGCCGCACTTCGGGGCCGGGCTGGCCGTCGCCGAGTTCCGCCGCCATTTTCACCGCGAGCGCCTTCAGGCGGTTCACCACGTCGGGATGTTCCGCGGCCACGTCGGTGCGTTCGCCGATTTCTGCATCGAGGTTGTAGAGACGCGGCTTGTCGAGCGAGGCGGGCACCGCTGGCCCGCTCTTCCCCATGCCCTCGGCCTGCGGCGCAATGGCGAGCTTCCACGGGCCGACGCGCACCGCCTGCAACTTGTAACCGCTGTAGTAGTAGCGCGCCTCGTGCGGCGACTCCTTCGTCTGGCCCAGCAACAGTGGCGAAATATCTTTGCCATCTATCTTCCGGTCGGTGGGCACGGTGCCGCCCGCCAGCTTCACAAAGGTAGGCAGAAAATCGTAGTTGCCCGCGATGGCGTCGCACACGCTGCCGGGCGCGACCTTGCCCGGCCACCACGCCAGCGTCGGCTCGCGAACGCCGCCTTCCCACGTGCTGCCCTTGCCCCCGCGCAGCGGACCAGCCGTGCCGGCGTCGTTGCCCTTGACAAGCCACGGGCCGTTGTCGCTGCTGAACATCACCAGGGTGTTCTGGTCGAGCTTGAGTTCGCGCAGCGTCGCGAAGATCTGCCCGACGCTCCAGTCCACCTCCTCGACCCAGTCGCCAAAGCGGCCGTTGGCCGACTTGCCCGCGAACGCCTTGCCCGGATGGACCGGCACGTGCACGGCGGTGTGCGGGAAATAGAGGAAGAAAGGCTGGTCTTTGTTGGTGGTGATGAACTTCAGCGCCTCGGCCGTGTAGCGCTCGACAATGCAGTTCTGCGCATCGTCGGTCAGCAATTCCTCCACCGTCTCGTCGCGCATCAGCGGCACGACGGGCTGGCCGTTGATCTTCGACTTCCGCATCATGTCGTTCGAGTAGGGCAGCCCGAAATAGTGATCGAAACCGTGCCTCGTCGGCAGAAATTCCGGCTGGTCGCCGAGGTGCCACTTGCCGATGCACATCGTCGCGTAGCCCTGTGCCTTCATCAGTTCGCCGAGGGTGTGTTCGGCGGCGTTGATGCCGTGCTGCGAGGCCGGCGGAAAGACGCCGGGGATCGAAACGCGGACGCCGTAGCAGCCGGTCATCACCTGCGAACGCGAGACCGAGCAGACCGGCGCCGCGTAGAAGCTGGTGAACTTCATCCCCTCCCGCGCCATGCGGTCCAGGTGCGGCGTGCGGTTCTTCGTCGAACCGAACGGCCCGATGTCGCCGTAACCCATGTCGTCAATGAAGATGAGGACGATGTTCGGCTTCGCCGCCGTTTGCGCCCACAACGCGTTGGCGGAAACCAGCAGGGCGGCAAGTGCGATAACAATATTTTTCATGCGATGTCCTTCTGTTGTTGGTCGTCGGAGGAGGAGTTTTCCAAGCATTGGAAAACGAAACCGCGACTTTTTCCAAGCCTTGAAAAAAACGACGCCCCCTGTTTCCAATACCTGGAAAAGTTGCCTGGGCGGTTGTGGCCCCCATGATCTGTTTTATTTGATGTCATCTGCACGAACGGTTCGTACGCGGATATTAGAGAAATATTCGGAATCGGCGATCTTGCGCGTGCGGCTGTCCTTGCCGCAGGTCCAGATCGGGGTGGTGGTGCCATCGGCATGACGGATGCGAAGGTTGTCGAGATAGACCTTGAACGTGCCGGGCTTACCGCCGGTGAACACCAGACCGTGCCTCGGCAGTGAGCCGGGCGCGCTGCTACACAGGCCGATCACGCGATGTTCCCAGACGCCGGGGCCGCCCTTGGTCTCCGGGCCGAGCACCTGCTCGCGGCCGAACTGGTCCACGCCTTCGCCACGGCGGAAATCGAACTGCTTCGGCTGCTCGTCATTGCCCTTGAACGGCGAGCAGAAGAAGCCGCGCCGCAGGCTGTCAGGCGCGACGGCAAGATCGAACTCGAGGTAGTCGCTGGCGACGTGCCCGCCCTCGAGGCTCGCGAACGGCACGACCAGTTGATCCCGCGGCCGCGCTTTGGCCGTCACGGTCGCGGTGATTTCCAGCACCTCGCCCTCGGGCGCGGGCTGGGCGTCGAGCCGTGCGGGCGGTGCCTGGTGCGAGAGCGCCGCGCCGAGCGACGCGACCCACGCATCCATCTTGGCCGCCAGTTCTTTCACTGCCTCGGGATGCTGGCCGGCAACGTTCGTGGCCTCGCCCTCGTCCTTGCGGATGTCATAGAGCTCGACGCGATCGAAGAAGCGGTGGAGCTTCCACTGCGCGGTGCGGAGGGCATCCTCGTTGCGCCACGCCCAGTAGCAACTCTCCACCGGGCTGGCGCCGCCGGCGCGCAGCGCGGGCCAGATATTTTTGCCGTCGAGCGGACGCGTATCCGGCATGGTTCCGCCGGCCATCGCGAGGAGCGTCGGGAACATATCGAGTGCGCCGCACAAGCCGTCCCAGGTGCGCCCGGCGAGTTTTTCCCGCGGCCAATGGATCACCGTCGGCAGCCGCACGCCGCCTTCATAGATGCTGTGCTTGCCGCCCTTGAGCGGCAGATTGCTGCCGTCCTTCGTTGCGCCGTTGTCGCTGGTGAACACAACGATGGTGTTCTCCCGCAGGCCGAGCTTGTCGAGTTCGGCGAGAATGGTGGCGATGTTCTTGTCCATCGCCCGGACCATCGCAGCGTAGGTGCGCTTCGTTTCGTCGGTCACCTTCGCATACACGTCCTGCAGATCGGAATCCTTCGCCTGGTAAGGTGCGTGGACGATGTGGAACGGCACGTAGCAGAAGAACGGGCGCGCCTTGTTCTCGCGGATGAAATCCAGCACGTGGCCGGTGATCAGATCTTCGGTATAGCCGACATCCTGCGGCCGATACTCGCGGTTGTGCCACCAGCTCACCGGGCCATGGCCGCCGACGGTGCGCCGCGTGAAATAATCCGCGCCGCCGCCGTAATAGACCCACGCTTCGTCGAAGCCGTGCGCGTTCGCGCCGAACCCGCCGATGAGTTTCTTGTTGGGCTTGTCCTTGAACGCCGCCACGAACGCCGCGCGGTATTCCGGCGTGTCGGGATCCTCGCCGTTGTGCCACTTGCCGAAGACGCCGGTGCGATATCCGTTGGCCTTGAACGCCTCCGCGATGGTCGTCTCCTCGCGCGCGAGTTCGCCGCCGACCTCCGGCCCGGTGCCGACACGGAACGGATGCCGCCCGGTCAGCAGCATCGCGCGCGTCGGCGAGCAGACGCACCAGCCCGTGAAATTCCGCAGCTCGACGCCCTGCTTGAACAGCCGGTCAATCGTCGGCGTCGGGATGCCGCCGCCGTGCGTGCTCACATCGCTCCAGCCCAGATCGTCGGCGAGGAGATAAACCACGTTGGGTTGTGCGGCAGCGAGCGCACCGCCCACGCAAAGAGAGAGCGTGGCGAACGCGAGAAAGGTATTTTTCATGACGGAAGCTTTCATCAAGGGCTCCCCGGCTTTTTTTCCTGCGCGGCAGCCACGTTTTCTTCCGGCCACGGTAGCGGTTGGAATTCCGGCTTGGCCCACTCTTTCTGCGGCGGCGTCTGCCACAGCGGCGGCGCCATGGTCTTGTTCCACGCCTGCCACCGCGCGTCGAGCCGCTGTACCACGTCCGGGTTTCCGGCGGCAATATTCTTCGTTTCGGCGAGGTCGGCGTCCAGGTCATAGAGCTCGCGCTTCGCGTTCTTCTCTCCGGTGAGCAGCTTGTAGCGCCCTTCGCGGATCGCGCCGCGCGCCTGCTCTTTCCAAAACAGACGCTCGTGCGGCGCGGCCTGCGTCTGCCCGGTGAGATGCGGCAGCAGGTTCACGCCGTCGAGCTGCATCCCCTGCGGTGCGCCGCCGGCGAGCGCGAGCGCGGTCGCGCCCATGTCGAACGCGGATACCGGCTGCGCAAACGTCGTGCCCGCCGGGAGCGTGCCCTTCCACGACGCGACGAACGGCACGCGGATGCCGCCTTCATAGAGCGTGCCCTTCCAGCCGCGCAGCGGATGATTCGAGCTCGGATAGCCCGGCCTGCCGTCGTGGCTGTTCGCGCCGCCGCCGTTGTCGCTCAAAAAGAAAATCAACGTCTGCTCGTCGAGCTGGTTCTCGTGCACGGCGGCGAGCACCTGGCCGACGCCCTGATCGAGCTTCGAGACCATCGCCACATAGGTGCGGCGCAACTCCGCCGGGATCCGGTCGAGGTGCGCCATCTTCTGCGCATCGAATTTCGCCTCCTCGTCCTTCGGCGCTTCATAGGGCGAGTGCGGCGCGTTGTAGGCGAGATAGAGAAAGAACGGCTGCCTTGCCTGCGCCGGGCCTGTCGCGGCGTGCCGCCGGATGAACGCAGCGGCCTCGTCGCTGAACAGATCGGTCAGGTAGCGATCCGCCTTCACCGGCTCGTCGTTGCGCAGGATCGGCAGCGTGCCGTTGACGAACCACTCCGGCCACGGGCGCTTGGGAAGTTTCCGTCCGTAATATTCCCACGGAAAATAATCGTGCCCGCCGCCGAGGAAGCCGAACCATTCGGTGAAGCCCATCCGGTTCGGATGCCGGTCGGCCGTCGCGCCCAGATGCCACTTGCCGATGCCGCCGGTCACATAGCCGAGCTGCTGCAGCGCGCGCGGCACCGTCATGATGCCCGGCGGCAGGCCTTGGTCGGCGGCGAGCACCGGCGTCGGGTTCGTGTAGAAACCGAAGCGGTGCGAATCGCGCCCGGTGATGATGCCCGCGCGCGACGGCGCACAGGCGCACCACGACACATAGCCCGAGGAGAAGCGCACGCCGCCCTGCGCCAAACGGTCAATGTTCGGCGTCGGCAAATCTCCGAGCCCCTGAAAGCCCACGTCGGCATAACCGAGATCATCGGCGAGAATGATGATCACGTTCGGCCGGCGCGCCGCGGCCGGCTCCGCGGCGTGCAACGCCACACAGAACATCAACAGCAACGACGCGACAACAGGCCCCATCCGTGTTTTCATGTTCATGGCTTCGCTTTTTCTGGCAGCAATTTTTCCCACTGTTTCCGGTCATAGGCCAACGGCGGTTTCTGGACAACGATCCAGTCATCAAATTGTTGGCGCAGCCGGCGCACCACGTCCGGATTTTGTTTGGACACGTCCTGCCATTCGCAGGGATCCTTGGTCATGTCGATCAGCGCCGGCGCGAGATTGTCCCACGCCACGAGCTTCCATTGTGGCGTGCGCACGTACCAGCAGGGCAGAAAATTTCCCTTCTTGAGTCCGTTGGCTCTGCCGGCGAGTTCAGCAAAGGCAGGACTCCATTCCTCGCCGGGGAATGGCTCGCTGGTCTCGCCGGCCCAGAAGAGCGTGCGTTCCTTCTCGCCGGCGGAAGTGCCTTGGAGGATGGGCAGAAAACTACGGCCATCCAATTTATAGCTGTCCGGGATTTTGATTCCGGCGTAATCCAAGGCGGTGGGCAAAACATCCATCATGGAAACCAACGCGTCGCTGGTCTTGGCCGCGCCCTTGGGCAGGCAGGCGATGAACGGCACGCGCACGCCACCTTCCCACGGAGTCCATTTGCCGCCGCGGAACGGACCGTTGCCCGGCACGGGCACATTATAGTTGGGCGAATTAAAGCCCACGCTCTTGGGCGCGCCGGCTCCGTTGTCGGCCCCGAACAGGATGAGCGTGTTCTCGAAACGCCCGCTGCGCTTGAGCTCGGCCACGATCCGTCCAATGCCCTGATCCATGCCGTAGATGGTGGCGAAGTGCACATCCACGATGTCGGAACCGCTCTTGAAGTGATCGATATATTTCTGCGGTGGACGCGGCGTTGGCCCGTGCGGCTCGTTGTAGGCCACATAGAGGAAGAAGGGGCGCTGCTCCTTATCGGCGCGCTGGAGAAAGGCGACCGCCTCGTCGGAAATCTGGTCGGCCAGCCAGCCATTCGCCGGCACGCTTTGGCCGTTGCGCTGAAGCAGCTTAGAGTCGTATTTCTCCGTGTGCGCGCGGTCGAAACCGAAGAAATAGTCGAAGCCGCGATCGTTCGGATGCTGGCCCGGCTTGCTGCCGAGGTGCCACTTTCCGCAGAGGCCGGTCAGGTAGCCGGCCTCCTTGAACAAGCGCACCGGAAAGTTCACCTCGGCAGGCACGCCCTTGACCGTGCCCGACACGATGTCGTCATTGCAGTAGACGCCGAAACCTTGCGGATAGCGCGCGCTCATGAGCAGCGACCGCGCCGGCGCACAGGTCGGCGCCGACACAAACGAGGTGAAGCGTACGCCGTTCCTGGCGAGCGCATCCACGGTGGGCATGCATTTGCGGGCCGCCTCGAAACAAACGGCGACAGGCGCCTTTTTTTCCGTGCACGACTGGATGGCGCGATACTGCGCCGCATTCGGCGAACCCAGATTCTCCTCGGTGGCCCTGTCCAGATAGGCGCCCAATTCGCAATGGCCCTGATCGTCGGCGAGAATGATGATCACGTTCGGCCTGGACGCCTGGGCCGACACACGACAGGCGCCCAGCACGCCGAGCGTCAGGAGCGCCGCCATCAGCAAAGCCGTCCTGTTCATGTGATGCCTGCTTCCTGCGGCAACGTCATGCACATGTTTCCTTCCACCGTCTGCATGCTTTTCTCCAGCGTCATCCGGCCACCCTCGGCGTTGTACTCCAGCAGCGGGCACAGGCTCTCCGGTTGCGACGCGACGCAATGCGGCGCGACGAGCCACGGGCTAGTGATGTGCGGCACGACCTTCACGCCCGGATATCGCCCGGCCAGCTCGCAAATTTTCAGCCACTCGGAAATCCCGCCGCACCACGTCGGGTCGCACTGCACATAATCCACGCAGCGGCGTTCGAGGAACGGCTGGACGGACCACCGCGTGTACCAGTGTTCGCCGCCCGCGAGCGTCAGCCCGGTCTCGCCCTTGATCCGCGCGTAACCCTCCAGGTGCTCGGGGCAGATCGGCTCTTCGATCCAGAATGGTTTGTAGGGGGCCACCGCCTTGCACAGCCGGAGCGCATAGGCGACGTCGTCGCTGTGCCGGAGGCTGTGATTATCGAACATCAGCGTCGCTTCCGGCAGCGCCTCGCGCAGCACGCGCACCAGCTCGACGTTTTCCTTGAAGCCCGCTGCGCCGTCGGCCGCACCTTTGCTGAAGTACCACTTCTGCAGGCGATAGCCTTGCTCGAACGCCGCGCGCGCCTTCTGCGCGGCCTTGGCCGGCGCGATGCCGACCTCGCCGGGCCGCCAGTACACGGGCACGCGGGCACGGGGGCTGGGGCCGATGACCTGGTAAGCGGGTTTTCGCAACAGCCGCGCGCGCAGGTCCCAGAGCGCGATATCCACGGTGCTGAAGGCGATGAAAATCCGGCCCGTCGGCGTGTGCCGTTCCGCGCGCGGTTTGTTCCGGATCATTTCGCCGGTCAGCGCGTCGCGACCTTCGCCGAACGCCCGCGCCTTGCCCGGATAAAGCAGCTCCCACAACGTCTCACCGGCGAGCTGCAGGTCGAGCGCGTTCCTGCCAACCAGCGCCGCACGGATCTGGGGCAGTTGCTGCTTCAGCATCGTCAGGTTTTGCAGCGGACTGCCGGCAAACCTGCCGATGACGCCGCCCTCCGCCTCGATGGCGACGCCTTGCTCGATGCGCACGTCCTTGATCGAAACCGGCGGCGCTTCCGCGGACGCCCGGGCCGGCCACAACAGTCCACCCGCGATGAGGCCGGCGCTCTTCAGGAAGGAGCGGCGGCCTCTTTCGGCCTGCATCAGCGGCTGGATAATTTTGTTCATCCGGTGTTTTCCGAGGTTTGGAAGCTGGCGTGTCTGTCTTTTCCAATCCGCGAAAAAACAGAGCTCCCCATTTCCAATGCTTGGAAAAGTGTCCCCGTCGTATTGGTCGGACGGTGGATCATGGCGCCTGTTTTTTACCCTTGCCGCCCTTGTTTTTGTTCTTGGGCTTTTGCTCTTCGGCAGCGGCGGCGGCCGGTTCGGGGTACTGGCCCTGGTCGTTGGTGTCCTTGATCCACTGCTCCAGCACGGTACGCAGGCGCTTGAGCGTGTCCTGGTGTTCCGGCGCGGCGGCGAGGTTGCGGATTTCCCAAGGATCGGCCTGCAGGTCGTAGAGCTCCTCGTCCGGCATCCGCGGCTGGCAAAGAAACTCCTGCGGCGGCGTCAGCTTGCCCTGCGCGTGGAGTTCCTTGAGCAGGCTCCAGACGGGATACTGCCGTTCCTTGTAGGCGTTCGGCGCGAGGAACGGCACCTCGGGCGTGAAGTTGCGGATGTAACGGTAGCGCGCGTCGCGGACGGAGCGGATGCGCATCGCCGTCTCGTCGCAGCGGTCGCGATAGCCGAAGACATATTCGCGCGGCGGTGCGAGCTGCGCCCCGAGGAACGGACGACCTTCCATCTTCGACGGCAGCGCTGCGCCGGCAATCGAGAGCATCGTCGGCGCGAGGTCAATAGCGTGACGGAACCCGGGCTCCACTGCGCCAGCCTTGTAGCCGGCAGGCGTCGGGAAATTCTTGGGCCAGCGGACGAGGAGCGGCACGAGGAAACCCTCCTCGTAGCAGAACTGCTTGCCACGGACGTGCGACTGGCCGTTGTCGCCGAAGAAAAAGATGACGGTGTTATCGGCGAGCCCATCCTTTTCCAGCGCCTGCAACACGCGGCCGATCTTCTGGTCGAGTTCGCTGACGTCATCCAGATATTGTGCCCAGTCCTTGCGTGCCACGGGATGGTCGGGGTAGTACGGCGGCAGTTCCACCTTCGCCGGATCGGCCTTCTGCGCCCCGCCATAGGTGCGATGCGTCTCCTTGAAGTTAAGCTGCGCAAAGAACGGCTGATGCGCCTTGAGATCGCTCCACTCCTTGGAATCGAATGGCTGGCCTTCATAGGTGAAGTTCCAGTCCGTCTTGCCCGTGCCCTTGAATCCGCAACTTTCTGGCAGCGCCACGAGGTTCGCGGCGAAATAGCCTGCGGGCCGCAGCCAGTCGGTCAGCACACGCACGCCTTCGGGCAGCTTGTAGCCGTCCTTGCGGTGCGAGCGATGGTTGTGCGCGCCGATGGTCGTCGCGTACATGCCGGTCATGAACGCCGAGCGGCTCGGCGAGCAGACGTGACCGTTATAGAAATGCGTATAGCGCATGCCCCCGGCGGCGAGGCGGTCGAGGTTCGGCGTCCAGACCTCCTGCGTCCCGTAGCAGCCGAGGTGCGGGCCCATGTCCTCGGCGATCAGCCAGAGGATATTGGGCCTGCCCCGGGCCGGGTCGAGGGGGCGCGATCCGGCAGTTTTCCCCAGGGGCTGGAGGCCGGCATCGGCGCATTTCCCAAGCACGGGAATAGCCAGCGCGCCAACCCCGGCCAGCTTCAGAAATTCACGCCGCGATGTTGTGTTCATGAGCAACCTCTTCCCCGTCTGGCCCGTCATCCGCTTAACTCGTCCAACGTTTGGCGGGGTGAAAAATTGCCAACCCCATCGCCGGCAGGCCAGCCAATCCTCTATTTTTCCTCGGCGCCGATGGCCTTGAGCTCGCAGATGCTGGCCCAGCAGCCCTGCGGGAGATGGCTGATGGCGAGGCGGAGGTGGCGCACGGTCGCAGGCGGGAAGGACAGGCGATGCAGCGCGCGCGCGGAATTTTTCCGCTGATCGCTGAGTGGAAACCACGTCGTGCCGTCGGTCGAGCCCTCGACAAGGTAGCCGTAGCCCTGCCGCTCCTGCTCCCAGCGGATTTCCAAGCCGGTGAGCTTGCGCGGCGCGTCGAGGTCCACGCGCCACCACTGCGGCAGCGCGATGGAAGAGGCGCACCAGCGCGTTTGCTGGTCACCGTCGAGGGCCAGCGCCGGGCCGCGCGCCGCGGATTCGCTGGAGGAGGCGGTGGCGTGGGTGCCCAGCGGGAGCGTGTGCGGGAACAGAGCGCGCAACGCCGGCACGGACAGCTCCTGCTGCGGCTGGAACCGGTCGGACGCGGCGTAGGCCATCAAACTGTTCAGCAGCTGGCGGGCCTCCGGATGCTTGTCCAATTGGTGCAGATCGCACGCGCAAACGAGCAGCCGGCCCGGGCCAACGCGCGCCTCGAACACGAGGCCGAGCCGATGCCGGCGCGCAAAGTTATCCACGACCTGCACGATCGGACGGAAATCCTTGGGCAGGGTGTCGAGGATGAGCGGACGCGCGGCGCTGGCGATAGGGAACCACTGCCAATCGCTGTGCGCATCGGTCGGGAAGCCGGCGAGTGCGGGATGCCGCTCCTGGCAGAGCAGGCCCATCGTGCCGGGGCGGTTGTGGAACATCGGCCAGCACCAGAAGTCGGTCATGAACCCGCCCTCCACGCTGTTTTCCAGCCAGTCCGCGGAGGGCACGAGCACAACGCGTTCGCCGCGGGCCAGTGCCGCGCGCGCGGCCCCGTCGCAGCCGCGCGCCAGCCGCACACCCGCGGGCGCCGGCTGCGGGGCCGGCCCGGGATAGACCCAGACCGGATAGCGGTTGATCAGCGGGGTACCCACGAGCCGCAAGACGAGCGTAAGCTTGTCCGGCGCCGGCACCCCCACGAGCGATGCGGAAATATCGCCGAGCCGGCGCAGGCCGCCCTGCTTCACCCAGCCCACAGAGATCTTCCCGCCGCCGACCGACCGCCCATGAGAGTTGACCAAAGTCCACTCGAGCTTCGCATCGGGGAGATCCTGCGCGCCGTAATGCGCCAACTCCACGGACGCGCTGAACGTTTCGCCACCCATCCACGTGTAGCGCGGGAAGCGCGCGAGCAGCACGACCGGTGCGCACCACTGACGCCACTCTTCCGCCGGGAGCGCGCCCTTGGAATCCATGAAGGCATCGAGGAGGCCGACCAACGCCGTGCCCTGCCCCGGAAAATCCTGCAGGTCGAGCAGCTGGAAGCCGCCAAAGCCGGGCGTGCGCAGCGCCGCCTCGACCTCGGCGCGGTAGCCGAGCGCCGCGAGCCGGGCGCTGGCCCGGACGAAGTCGTGCGCCTGGTCAAGCATGCCGGCGGCGGCGAGGTCGTCGCGGAATTTTTCGAAATTTCGCGCGCGGAAGACACCGGTGTACTTTTCAATCTCGTCGAAGTTCGGAAACGCCTCGAACTGCCCGACTTCGTGGCCGATCACCGGCACGGGCAGGCCCGCGATGGCGGCCGCGTAATCGGCGAGCGTGCCGGGCGGCCCGATCTGCGCGAAGCCGTTGCCGCCGTCCACCGTGGCGAACGAGCCGCGCACGTTGCCCGCGGCGCCCTGGCGCGTGCGGAAGGTCGTCCAATAGTCGTCGCCGTCCGCGAGCTGCGGGGCGCCGAGGAAATTGTTCGAGCCCTGCGCGTAGAGCCGGCGCGGATCGCGCTGGCGCAGCGCCGCCACGAAGTTGCTCATCACCCCGCGGCTGCCGCCGCACTCGTTGCCGAGCGCGAGCATGGCGAACGACGGATGGTTGCCGTACGCGCGCAGGATGCGCTCGGCCTCCGGCTGCAGCGCCGCCACCGCCGCCTCGTCATAGTTCCCCCAAAACGGCAGCTCCGGCTGGAGATACATGCCCAGCTGGTCGGCCGCGGTGAACGCGGCGTCGGGCGGCGTCCAGGTGTGGAAGCGGATGTGGTTGAGGCCGTAGTCCTGGCAGACGCGCAGGTACTTCAGCCAGCCTTCCACATCCATCGGCGGATGACCCGTCAGCGGGAAGACACAGCCGTCGTGCTTGCCGCGCAGGAAGGTCGTGCGGCCGTTGACGGCGAACTGCGTGCCCGCCGTTTTGAACTCGTGAAAACCGAACGTAACCGTGCGCTGGTCGGACACCGGCCCCGCCTTCAAATCCGCCGTCAACCGCAGCAGCTGCGGCGCAAACTCGTCCCACCGCGGCGCGTTGGGCAGCGTGAAGGACAACTCCAGCGACGCGCCGCCCGGCGTGACCTCGAACAGCGCCAGTGCCTGCTGCGTAAGCGCGCCCGTGCGCAGGCCGCTCTCGAACACCTGCATCGTCAGCGTGCCGCTGACCAGCTGCGTCGAGGCGTTGCCCAGGCGCGCCACGACACGCGCCGCATCACCCGCCACGTCGGGATATACCTGCAGGTCCTCGATCCAAACGGCGTCCGTCGCGCGCAGCTCGATGCGGCCGATGATGCCGTTCCAGTTGCCCTGCGTGTTGTCCGACAGCTGGTGCATCTCGCACTTCACCGGCCGGCGCGAGTTGTCCACGCAGACCGTCAACCGATGCCTGCCCGGCGTCAGCACGCCCAGTGCATGTTCCTGCGGCGTGCACAGGATCGGACTTTCGCCACACGCCTGGCCGTCGAGCCAGACCTGCACAAACTTGGTCCTTTCCAGCAACAGCGTCACACGCTTGCCCGCCCACTCCGCGGGGATCGTCACCTCGCGCTGATACCACGCCGGCCCCTCGTAGCGGTAGAGCCGCGTCAGGCCGGTCAGTTTTTTCTCCGGATTTTCCGGGCCCTTGCGGTTCGTCTCGGTTGTGCCCGGCAGCGTAATCGTGTCGGAATACGCGGCCGGCATCGCCGCACCCTTCTTGCCGAACTCGAAGTGCCATGAGCCGGAAAGATCGAGCACCTCGACCGCGCGCGTTACCCCGCAAAGCACAGCAAGCGCTGCACAGCAGAGCGTGAGGCAGGATTTCATATCACCTTTCATGATCAGTTTAAGCTTTTTCAGGTCGTGCCGTTCCCGTGAGCGTGATGGAAGGCCCAACGCCATCACTTCAAATACTCCAGGGCCGTGAACAGCATCTTGCATCCTGCGGCATCGAGCGCCGGCTCTGCAGCGCTGGCCACGCACTCGCTCCCCTCCAACAGGTGGGGCGTCACGGCATAGACCGGCAGGAAGGCCCGTTTGCGATCTTGCGTAAGCACACCAACAACGCACGCCGTAGCGGAACCTTCCAGCTTCAACAAAGGCTCCAGGTTGGAACCCGCGGCCACATCGAACAGCCACGGGCACAACGGCTGCTGCCAACCGGCGGGCGTCTTGGGCAAATGAGCCACTTTCCAGGTCGCATCACCACCGCCGATGGTCAGGCGCACGTGACCCCGGACAAACTCCTCGTCAACCACCGGCAGCGCTTGCGCGGCGCCTTTCCGCATCGCCTGTGCGACGACGCCAAGCGCCTTGACCGGCGGCTTGGTTGTCCCGCCAATCCACAGCACGCGCCCGCCGTGCGCGAGGTAGGCGGCCAGGCGGTCATCGAGGTCGGTGCTTTTCAAACCTTGGTAATTGCCCAGACTCGACGCCACGATGAGTACCACCGGCACCTCGGCCGGCGCGGGGAAACCATTTGCCAGCATGCCCCGGACGTCCAGCGTGACATAGGGGTGACCCGTCTGCTGCAAGGTCCGCGTGATGGATGCCGCCAGCAGGCGACTGGAAAAGCCCAGCAGCGCGTCGTTCATCCGCCACGTCGGTTCCAACACCACGCCGATCGCGCGCACGCCTGCGGCGGGCGTGGCGCGCAGCAGCGGGGCGAAGAGCGAGTCGTCCTCGAGTTTGCGTTCGCGCACCCAGGCCAGTACCTGCTGCTGAAAAAGCGCCTGCACCGCAGGCGTGGGCTCGATGCTCCCGCTGTCGCGGGCCAGACGCAGCGCGGCCTCCACATCGCGCACGGTCCGTACCACCGCCCACGCGCCGAGTTCAGCCATGTTCTGCCAGAGTTGTGCGCGGGCGCCCGCATCCTGCCGCTCCACCCAGCCCGACGCTCCCGCCATGAGCGCCGCGCCGCGCTGGCCACAAAACCGCGCACCCTCCTGCCCATACATCATGATCGCTCCCAGCGCAGTCGCCGCATCGCGCTGATCATCGTGCAGGGCCAAGGCGGCGATGGCCTGCTGAAAAGCCGCTTGTCCTCCCGGCTGGTCGCCGGCCGTGGCGTGCAGGTCCAGCAGTTCGGTCAGGCGCTTGATCGGCGCACCTCCGGGCAACATCAGTTCCCAGGCCGCCCAGCCATAGGTGGCGGTATGAATCAATGGGTCGTGGTTGCAGGCCGCCATGTCCGCCGTCGAATGCGACAGCGCGGCGATCCACAGCGCCGCGTGCGTAAACTGCTTTTCGCGCAACGCGTCCACCAACAGGCCGAACGCCACCGCGCGGCCCTCGTCGCTGTGCAAGCCAATACGGTTTTTGAGGCCATGCGCCTGCAGCCGGTCGAGCGCCGGCCGGCCCACCTGCCCGACGGTGAACGGTTCTGAGCTGTCGGGATAGTGGCAGTCATGGCCGATGGCCTGTTGTACCACCCCCGGTGCGAAACCATTGCGCAGTTCGGACGGCAGCCGTTCAAAAACCGCGGCGGCAACATCGGCGTGGCCCGGGCCCCAGGCCCAGCTCGCCGGGCTGGAAAGCAGGGCCGTCAGCACCAGACATGTTTTGAGAGTGGCTGAAAGTTTCCTCATGTCATCGTCACGAATTCTGCGATTCCCGCCCATGGAAGCCGCACAACAGGCGCGAACCAGCGCGCCCTCGGCATCTATTTGCGCACCGCCCAGAGATAGTTGCGCGAGTTGATGTAGAGCGTCTCGCCTACGGCGACGGGCGTGGCGTACATCGGCGCGCCCAGCGTGATCTGACTCAACACTTTCGCCTCTCGCCCGGCGGCCAGCACCCAGAGATGCTTGAGCGTCGGGAAGAACAGTTTGCCGTCGGCGAGCAGCGTCGAGGACCAGGCGTCGGTCCCGGTCTCGTGCACCCAGACGACCTTGCCGGTGTCGGCTTCCAGGCAATGCACGCGGCCGGCGACGTCGCCGATATAGAGCAATCCGTCGCGGATCGCCGGCGTCGCGAGCGTGCGGTCGAGCCCCTGGTAGCACCAGATTTTGCCGCTCTGCGTGATGTCGCCGGTCTTCGTCGCGTCGAGGCACCAGAGCGCGCCGCGGCCGTGGCCGTGTTCGGGGTCGCGGCCGATCGCCACGTAAACGCGGTTGTTCAGGAAGACCGGGCAGCCGATGATTTCGCTGGTGCCGACATACTGGCTGTCGTTCGTCTTGTTGAACGACCGCTTGAGCCGCTTGTCGCCGAGCGAGTAGAGCGCCGCCCAGTTCAGGTTGCTGACGGCGACCCGGTATTCCGGCGGATTGCAGTCGCACCACCAGACGGTCTTGAGCTTCGCGGGTTTGTCCGACGCAGCGGTCAGCGCCTCAAAGGCATAGCAGCAGCCATCACCCGCACCGTAGAAAACCAGCTTCTTCCCGTTGACCACGCCCAGCGAGGGCGTGGACCACTCGCCGTGCATAATGTTCGGGCCGATCCGCTTCTCGTCATCAGTGGCGAGCAAGCGGCCGGTTTTTTTGTCGAGCACGATCAGGTTCGGCGCGTCCGGCGCAGGCGTCTTGCGGTCGTCGTAGAAGGCGACCTGCGCGTCGCGGTCGGTGCCGTTGGAGGTGTTCACATAGACGAAATCGCCATCCACCAGCGGCGAGCCGTCGCACGCGTCGGACGGACGGATACCGTGTTCCCACAAATCGAACTTCCACAGAATTTTCGGACCACGTACGTCCGCCGGTGTGGCTGGCGGTGGCTGCGGTTTTTCGCCTTTCTTCGGCTTGGTCTCGCTCGGCTGCGGCGCAACGAACGGCTCCGCGCCGCCCGCCGCGTCGAAGCACACCACCTCGGCGCGATGGTTGACGACGAACAGACGGCCGTCGGAGAACGTTGCCGTCGCGCAGATGCCGAGGTTCGGCGTGATGTGGCCGAGCATGTATTTCCAATCGCCATCAATGCGATCCGGAAATTTACGGAACGGCTCGGCGTATTGCCACAGCACCTTGCCGTTGCGCGCGTCGAGGCATTTGAAAATGCCGAGACCTGCCTCCTTGCCGCCGGTGAAGATTTTATCGCCGACAATCGTCGGCGAGGGATAGGTGAGCGAGCTGGTGCGCACGCCCCAGAGCACATTGGAGCCGGTGCCGGCGATAATCTCGCCCTTCATCGAATCCTTCTCGCCCGGCCCGAACGAGTCGGGCAGGTTCGACGCCTCGGCAACGAGGTTTTTGCACGGCGACCCGGCATACTCCGGCCAATCCTTCGCCGCTGCGCCCCACCCTGCCACCATCACCGCCAACATCATGATTTTCTTCATTGCTGCTTGTCTCCTGCTTTTTCGCCGGGCCACGACCAGTGTTGCAGATCGCTGCTCCACGCGAGGCCGAGGCTGGCGAAGTTGTCGAAGCCGCCGCGCGGATCCTTCTCGGGGAATTCCGAGCCGTGGAAGAACAGCAGCGCGCGGCCGACCGTTGGCGCGCGGCGCAGGTCGAGCACGAACGCCGCGGTCAGCCGGCCCTTGGCCCATGGCCATTGCTCCTGGCCGAGGTACTGCACGCCAAGATCGCGCCACGTCTTCAGGTCGCGCGCACGCTTGATGCCGACCCCGTTCGACGGGGAATGGAACAGCACATAGTCCTCACCATCCACCAGGATACAGGTATTCTCGCCCGCGGCGATCACACCCGCGGGATGCCACGTCTGCAAATCCGTGGACCATGCGAGGCTCATGCCGTTCTGCTTGTAGGAGCACCACCATTTGCCCGGCGTGTCCTTGTCGGCGATGATGAACGGGTCAATCATCCGTCCCATCTGGTCCTGCGGCACGTCCGGGCCTTTCACCTTGATCAGCTCCGGCGCCGACCAGTGTTCGAGGTCCTTGCTCCGCAGCGTCCACAGCCGTGCGGTCTTGTTGCCATACAGCTCCCCGTTGGGCCGCGGATAGCTGCACAGGCACAGCACCCATTCATCGCCGTGGCGGACCACCCCGCCGGGGCTGCAGAAATTCAGGCTGCGGTCGCGCGGTGTGAACGCCACCGGCTCCGTCCACACAACGAGATCGTGGCTCTTGCTCCACGCCGTGTAGTGATAAGGCTTGCCGTCGCTCTCGATCACGACCTTCGTGAAATACAGATAGAACCAGCCGTTGTGGAACACCGCCGCCGGATCGCGATAGGCCGTGTGCGCGTCGCCGCGGAAGATGACCGGCGACGCCAGCTTGTCCCAGGCCACGCCCTCGGCCGCGCCCGCCACGCCGGCGAGCAACAGAGCCGCACCCAGCAGACTGTGCTTTGTCATAAAACCTCTTCCCGCGCCGCACTCTTCCCGCCGAGCTTGGCAAGACAGGCAACTCTAATGCCAAACCTTGGAAAGTTTTCCCATCTTTTTCCCACGGTCAGGAAAGATTCCATCCAACTTTTCCAAGCCCAGGTAAACCCGAAGCTGGTTTCTTCCTGTGTGCGTTGACACCCACCCAAGCGCCAGACGCCGTGTTGGCCATGCGGCCTACAAAAGCCTTGGTAAACGGCACCCTCTTCATTGTAGGCCGGGTCACCGGCCCGGCGCAACGAGCTTCTCCGGCACCATCCAACCCTTGGGAAATCCCGACCCCGACGCTTCCAAGCTCTGGAAACCGGGTGCCAAAGCCTCGCCGTTTCGGGGCCGTTTCGGGGTTGACTTGCCCCGGAGACGCTGGCATACCGCGCTCAGGTTCGGCACAGGAGAAAAGCTATGCGAATGATCATGCTGGGGTGCGCGCTGGTGGTCCTCGGACTGACGGCGGGCTGCAGTTGCGGCAGCAAGGCGTTGGTGGTTGGCACGCTGGAAGACGGCATGTTTTGGGAGAGACCCCTGACGGCCGCCGACAATTCGGGTGGCGGCTACAGCAAGGGCAGCCGGGTGCAGGTCTACGACCAGTTCGTCGTGGTCACGACGCCGGACGGAGTGAGCCATATCCATCCCCACGGCCTATATACCAGGCTCCAGCTCAGGCAGAACTGACCACCGCGGCGCCAGCCCTTGCTGGCATAGCACGGGCCAGCCACAGGTTGCGGTAATTGCCGGAGCAGCTTTGTGAAGACGCTGTTTTACAGGCTTTTTGGTATTGGGCGGATACCAGATGCCGTGAAAGCTCAGTTGCAGTTGGAGGGGCTGCTCGCGCTGGAGGAGGGCATCCGTTGTTCGCTTCGCAATCCTTTTCTCCGTACTCCCACAAAATACCGTGCGAATTATTACCGCCGGTTTACGGGCGCCGTGGCCCTGACCAAGGTGCGCTTCATGGCATTCGAGCATTCACGGCGCTGCATCAATATTCCCTTCACCGACGAGCGGCTTCGCAAGGTGCGCTTCGCTCAAGAGAACGACGACACGCTGTTGGTGGAGTTCGACCCAGCGCTGTTCCACAAGGATTGGTCTGGCCTGATGGTGCATCGGTTTCATACTCCACAGGCGCGACTCATCCTGCAGTTGCTCCGCGAGCGGCTGGATTGATCCTCATCGCGGATAACTGAAATCGAGCACCAACTCCTTGAACCCCGGGAAGCGGATGCGGGCGAGATCGGTGCCGTGCAGCAAGGTGAGGTAGGGGCTGGCGTAGGTCTCGGGTGGATTGAGGGCGAAAGGCTGGCCGTTGATTTCCGGCAGACGCGGCTCCTTCACCCAGAAACACAGCTCGTCGCCAGCGAGCGAGCGGTAGCAGAGCCGGTGGCCAGAGAACTCGACGCGCGTCTGCTCCACCACAGCCTGCTGGAACCCAGCAAACCCACCGGAATGGTCCGCCGCTCGGCCGGTCTGGAAAATCAGCGGCGCATCCTTGTCGGCCAGCGTGAGGTGGACGCCCATCTTGTGATGGGCCTCGCTCACGGTGTAAGCGCCAGCCGCGACGCGCAACGCGCAGAAGCCATCGCCGCCGCGCAGGAACAGCCAGCCGTTGGTCGACTCGACGCGGTTGCTCCAGAGCGCGTTCGCCACATAGATGCGCGTGGCCACCGTCTTGCCCGAGGGGTCGCGCCCCGCGAGCAGGCAGTCGCGCCACGGCAGCGTGTTGATGGCGCTGTAGCTGATGCTCTTCGTATCGGCCTTGTCGTAGCCGATGATCGTGAGGCGGTCGTGGACACCGCTGGCGAAGGTGATGCCGGCGATGCGGCTCTGCGTGCTGATGGCGAGGTAGTGCCGGGCGGGATCGGCCGTCAGCCCGCTCAACATGTACTCCGGCGTGATCCAGCTCGTGCGGCGCAGATGGGAGTTGTGCGCCTCGCCACCGGCGAAGAGTGCCTCGATGACCTCGTTGGTCTTGCCACCGCCGAGGCCCGGGCAGCGCATCGTCGCCAGATAGGCCGGCAGGCGGGGGCCGCGGGCGATGGCGGTGACGATGGCGGGCGGGCGGTAGTGCGTGGTGAAAATCTGCGACTCGCCCTCTAGGATTTTTTCGTCGGGCGCGTTGTGCCAGCCCCACGCGTAGGTGAGGTTCTTCGTCCAGTGAATGCCAAACTGCTGGTCAATGCCGTCCTTGGCGCGCGTGATGGCGATCGCGCCGCGCGTGCCCGTGCGCGGCTCGAACTCCGTCGCGAGCTGCGCGAAGTGCAGCGTGGCCATGTCGCCGCCGAGCCGGCGCAGCACGGGATCAGCCGCGAGGTCGAAGAGATCGAAGTAGACGCTGATCGTCGCGCGGCCGTAGGAGCCGGGCTGCGCGACTTCGCAGAAGAGGCCCTCGCGCGCCCGCTGCCGCGCATATTCCTTCCAGTAGGCGACCCACGCCGCGTAGTGCGCGCGGGCGGCGCGGCCGTCGGCGAGTGGCGTATCGCCGTTGTACCGCTGGCCATGCAGGCAGAGGAATTGCAGCGCAAGCAGGTTCGCCATCTTCTGGTTCGCGTCGTGGTTCTCGCTGCCGCTCATCGCCCAGACCGACCGGCTGGCGTTGTTCCACGCCGGCGCGGCGGAATCGATGACGCTGCGCTTGAAGACGAACGCGTAGGCCGCCTCCTCGATGGCGGCGAGCGTCTCGGCGGTCAGCCGCGCGCGCGTCTCCGGCAGCAGCGCGGCGCGCAGGATCTTGCGCGGGTCCACGTCGCCGGCGTCCTGCGGCTGGTCCCTGCTGATCGGATAGTCGCGGCACCAGCGGACGATGTGCGCGTTAGCCTCCGCCACATGCTCGCCGACGGCGAGGCAGGCGAGCGCATACTGCGGCCCCTTATCCCAGCGCGAGACCATGATGTTGAGGCCGCGCTTGGCGACACCCGGCGTGTTGGCGGTGGTTTGTTTGATCTTACCCTGCAGCTGTTTTTCATCAGGCGCAAGTTCGCGCGCGATGACGCGCAGGCACTCCAACAACCGCACATCCACATCGTTGGTGGCCAGCACCGGCGGCGGAACGCGATCGGGCCGCGCCGCCCCCGCCACACCGGCGAGCAGCAACAGCGTAACCAGCAGACTGTGCTTCGTCATATAACCTCGTCCCGCGCGGCACTGTTCCAGACCTTGGAAATTTTTCCCATCTTTTTCCCAAGGCTTGGAAAACCCGGCCGTGGCGTTTCCAGTCGAGCCATGCGCGACAGATAGCCTTGCTGTCAATCTTTGAAAAACGTGTGCTACAGAACACCAACCGGCGGCACCCATGCGGTTCAAGCACAGCCAAGGGTCACTTACCGGAATCCGAGCCGCGGAGAGATCGACGTCAAAATATGTAACCCTCCCCCTGCGTTAGGCGTAGTAGCGAGTATGAAGCGATTCAACGACTATCCCTGTGGTCTCCTGTTAGCAGCCATCATCATGTCTGACGCCGGTCGTGCTGCACCGGAACCAGCCCGCGCGCCTGTCGAAACCCTCGCCGAACGCTTCAAACAGTTCGACAAGAATGGCGACGGAAAGATCACGCCCGAGGAGTCGGGCAACGCGAGGTGGTTCGACACGCTCGACCGCAATCACGATGGCGCGGTCACGCTGGAGGAAACCAAGGCTGCGGCGGCCATCGGCGCGGCCAAGGCCAAACGCGGCGGCGCGTCAGGTGGCATCAGTGACGAGTTGAAGAATATCCTCGCCTATCGTAAAGACAGCCCCGGCCCGGTGCCGTTGTCGGACAGCAAGGCGTTCACCGACCTGCGCTTTACGCGTGACTGGATTCCCGGCACGCAGGACCGCAACGGTAAGCTGATGACCGGCACGGAGTGCAACTACATCGTGGCGCACGGCGGACGGTTGTATGCCGCCGTCAGCATGTGGAACCATGACAAGGTCAACGCGCCGAATCCCGGTCCCGGCGTGCTGGTGAAGCTGTCCGCCGCCTCGCCCTGGGAAGTGGACATCCATTTCCCTCCACCCAGCGTGCGTGTCGCGGTGCTCGCCTCACTCACGCTCGCCACCGACGCACAGGGCGCTAAACTCGCCAAACCCGTGGCGTTGCTCATGGCCGGCGGCAGTGTTTTCGAGTCTCGCGACGAGGTGGCGGTCTTCATCCGCGACGATGAGACGGGGAAATGGGTCAAGAGCTTGCTATCCGCTGGCAAGCGCGAACCGGGCGAGGTTCGCATGCTCAAGGTGCACCGGGACCGCGTGACGGGCGTGGATCGCGTCATCGTCGCGGTCACGAATGGCAACGTCTATAGCGGCGTGTTCGATGCGTCGGCACCTGGCCGCATCCGTTGGAGTCCGGAGCCGGAACTCGCGGGGCGCAAAGGCCGCATCATGTCCATCGGCAGCGCGAATGGAGACGCTTACCTCGCGGTGGACATCACGCCCGACCAACCGAAGAATGGCGGGATCTTCCGCCGCGTGGACGGCCCGCAGCCGCGCTGGGAGTGGCTCGGCGAATGGGGCCACCGCCGCGACAGCCGGGGCGTCGCGTGGATTCGCGGCCTGACGGCCATTCCCGATCCTGAGCATCCCGGCAAGGAACTCCTTCTGTGCAGCCGTGAAGTGGACGCCGTCATCGAGGTGATCAACCCGCAGCGGAACCACGAGCGCCGCGGCGAGTTCGATATGCGCAAACACTTCGGCGGACTCGTCGCCGCGCAGGAGGGCCAGTTGTTCACCACCCTCTTCGCCTACAACGAAATGACGCCCGCCGTGCATCCCGACACCGGCGAGCGCGTGCTTCTCATCGCCGGCGGTGTCATGCCGGGCCTGAAAGGCAACGACGCGCGGGCCAAAGGTGCCTGGTATCTCGTGCGTCATACTGATAGCCGCTACGGCACGGGGCAAATCTTCGATCCCGCGGTCGTGCCGCATGCCACCGGTGGCCTGCGCAGCGCCCGGACGGTCTGCGTCTCGCCCTTCCCGGAAGAAAGAGGCCGCGTCCTCTACTTCGGTGGCTTCGATGCCGCTCAAGGCCCGCACCGCGACACCGCCTGGATTTACAAAGGCACCTTGAAGGAGAAACCATGACAACCGACCACACACTCATCCTGACCATTGCTCTCACCATCGCCTCGCACGCGCTGGCGCAGATCACACCGCCAAGCTCAACACAGCGCCAGCAATGGTCGCCCGCGCAGCTTTTCGCGACTTGGGACAAGAACGGTGATGGCAAACTCACCGCGGACGAAGTGCCGAAGCCGGAGCTGTTCAAGATGCTCGACAAGAATGGCGATGGCGTCGTGACGAAGGAGGAGGCGGCCACGATCGGGCGCGGAGGCGCTGCTCCAGATGGCGCACAGGGCATGGGCGAGGCCGCGAAATGGAAAGGCATGGGCGTTTCCACCAGCGCGCCGCTGCCGCCGGCGGAGAACTTCAAGGCGCGCCCGCACGGCGAGGAGGTCGCGAAGGCGAGTCTCAAGCCGGACGTGCTTGCCAAGCTCGATGTCGAGTTGCAGCGTCACGTCGCCGCGAAGAACGTCGCGGGCATCTCGGCCATCATCTCCAAGAACGGCGTGCGCGGTTGGTTCGAGACGTTCGGCATGGCCGATATCGAAGCTGACAAGCCGATGCCGAAGGACGCGATCTTCCGGTTGATGAGCATGACCAAGCCGGTCATCGCGCTCGCGGCGTTGACGCTGCTCGACGAAGGCAAGTTCACGCTTGATGAGCCGATCTCGAAACACCTGCCGGAATGGAAGGAGCCAAAGGTGTTGGAGGATGGCAAGCTCGTCCCGGCCAAGGCCGCCATCACGCCGCGGATGCTCATGAGCCACTCCAGCGGCCTCTACTACGGCAGCCTCGACGGCAGGGGCGGCGATGTCGCGGCGCTGGCGTTCAAGGCCACGCGCGGCGCGAATACGACGCTGAAGGAATTTTCCGAGGCGCTCGCGAAAGAGCCGCTGAAGTTTCATCCGGGCACCGGCTATCAATACGGTCACTCGATTGATATCCTCGGCCGCTACATCGAGGCCGTCGCCGGCAAGCCGCTGGATGAGGCGCTGAAAGAGCGGTTGTTCGTCCCGCTGAAGATGCCCGACACCGATTTCTGGGTGCCGCCGGCGAAGGCGGGCCGCATTTGCCAGCTTTACCGGCAACCCAAACCCGGCGTGCTCGAACCCGGCCGCGACGCCAAGACGCTCACCGAGCGCCCGACGTTGTTCCTCGGCGGCCACGGCCTGTGCAGCACGATTGGCGATTACGAGCGGTTCTGCCGGATGATCCTCAATCGTGGCGAACTCGACGGCGTGCGCGTGCTCAAGCCGGAGACGGTGGACCTCATCTTCCAGAACCATCTCAAGACCTCCGGCCAGAAATACGGTCTCGGCGGCGTCGTGAACGGCGAGGGCAGCTACGGCTGGGGCGGTGCCGACGGCACGCAGTTCGCGATTGATCGCAAAAACAGCTTCTTCGTTCTCTTTATGGTGCAGACGCAGAATTACAAAGCGCCAACCTATCCCGCGTTCCTCGCGCTGGCCAACGAAGCCGCCGGGATCGCCGGTGGACGCGCTGGAATGTCCGGCGCAGGCGGCGCGGGCGGACCGTTCAAGCAGCGCGACAAGAACAACGACGGCAAACTCGACCGCGAGGAACTGCCCGGCGCGTTGTTTGACCGTCTCGACGCGGACAAGGACGGCTTTGTCACCGAGGACGAACTGAAGGCGCTCTGGAAACCCAAACAATGAAAACGACCATTGTCATCATCAGCCTGTCAGCCGTTCTCGCTTGCCTCACTCTCTTCGCGCAGGCAACGCCCCGGCCTGCTGCCGCCGGCGGCGCTTCGCTCGACGAGCTTTATAAACGGCTCGACCGCACCGGGGATGGGAAGCTCAGCGCAGACGAGGCGGCGCCGTATCCGGGTGTGAAGCGGTTGCTGGAACAAGGCGACACCAACAAAGACGGCGCGCTATCGCTGGAGGAACTCAAGGCGGTTTACGGGGCGAAGCCCGCGGCTCCTGGCGCGGCCCCGGCGTCAACGGGGAACTTCAAACCCATGCAACAGGACTTCACGGTCGCGGATGTGCGCGTCTCGCCGCCGGGCCAGCCGATGGTGGACCCCGAGTTCAACGACGTGCAGCACCGGGTCACCTTCTGGAACTACGCCGGGGCACAACTCAACATCAGCGTGGCGGAGATTGATCCGCTCACCGGCCTGCTCAAGAACGCCTCGGGCCGCGACTTTGCCGTGGCCGAGCAGGTCTCGCCCTGCTTCAAAGACAGCGGCTGGTGGTCGCACAACGGACCGGAGTGGGGGCGCGACTGCAAGGGTTGGGCGATCTATTTCACCAAGGAGGATGCCCAAGGCAACCGCCAGATGTGGCGCGCCGTGGAAAAGGATGGTCGCTACCTGCCGGAGCAGCTCACCACGAAGCCCGGCGGCCACTGCGGCGCACTCATCTCCCAGAGCGCCACCGCTGCCGACACACGCATTCTGTTCTACATCAACCTCGACGTGCCGGGGCAGGACAACGTCGCGTGGGCGTTCGCATCCAAGCCCAACGAGTTCCATCCGCTGCCAGATTGGCGCGGCAGCCACAGCATCGCGCGCATCGTGGGCGAGCATCACATCGGCTACGCGCCGCGCGATAAGGCTGGTGTCCCCCAGGTCGTCTTGCTCGACACGCGGACGGGCCAGCGCCAGATCGTGACCGACGAGCCGGGCGACAAGTTCGACACCTACGGCTTCCGCGCCCCCGAGTTCGGGGGCGAGTTGCTCATGATGGCGAACATCGATCGCGACCGTTTGGCCATCTATCGCGATGTGAAGAAGGACGGCAGCCCGTGGCAAAAGATCGCGGAACTGCGGCTGCCGGCCGATTCGCCGTTCAAATACATCTATTCCTGCGAACCCATCGCGCCGGACACCGGCGTGAATGGCGTCTCCTACTTCTCGCTCAACGCGACCAAGAACAAGGGAGCCAATCGCGGTGAGACCGGCCGCGTCGAGAAGGACGGCTCCATCTGGGTGTTCGGCCTCGGCAAAAACCCGGCCAACCGCCTTGTCCGCCGCGTGGACGAGGGCGCGGGCAGCGGCATCCAGACCACCCGCTACGAGTCCGAGTCCTTCGTCGGCACGGACGAAGTCTTCATCTACTACGAACGCAAAGACCCCGAGACCGGTCGCGGCGAACTCCGCCGCTGCCGGACGGGCATCCGTGTGTCGGGAAAATCACCGGCCGCGCCCAAGCCGTAACCAGCAGACTGTGCTTCGTCATATAACATCGTCCCGCGCGGCACTGTTCCAGACCTTGGAAACTTTTCCCATCTTTTTCCAAGGCTCTTGAAAACCGCAGTTGGTCAGTACGCGTGTAGTTGGCTGCGGGTTTCTCGCCGAGCGGCGTCTGGCGTTTCCCTCACGGTGCGACTGGCATGGTTCAGTGCGTATCGCGAACCGGTTGGACCAAGCCGGAGCGGCGGCACTCCTGCCCCCGCAGCCAGAACGTCGAACGCGAGCCTTGCTCCTGCTGCGCGTGCAAGGCCATGGTGAGATTGGGGCTGTTTCGGCGGCAGGAGTGCCGCCGCTCCGAGGCAGCCAACCCAGCAACCTGACTGCGGCCTTCCCTAGGCTTGGAAAATTCGTCCACCGTTTCCAAGCCCTGGCCGGTTTAGCGGGTGCGGGCGCGGTTGGTGCCGGCGTCAGATTTTCTTGAGGAACGACAGTGCTCCATACGGCGCACGCTCAGTGCGGGTGAGCATCGCGTTCGCGGCCTCGTCGCCGATGAATTGCTCGGCCTGCGGGTCCCAGCGCAGCTTGCGGCCGAGTTTCATCGCGATCCACGAGAGGATGCAGACGCTGCCGGAGCGGTGCGCCTGCTCGGGCGTGGTCGCGGCGGGCCGGCGGGTTCGCATGGCGGTGAGCCAGTCGAGGTGGTGGTCGCCCTGCGGGCTTTCATGGAGGTGAATCTCGTTTGCGCCAAGCGGCGTCTTGAGAATATCAGGGTTGCTCGCGTCGAGCGCCTTGCCGCCCTTGCCCGCCTTGCCGACCGGATCACTCGGTGTGACTTTCTCCGCGCCGCCGGTGACGAACACCCAGCCATCGCTGCCCTCGAACCGCACACCGCTGGGGAACTTGCTGTCGATGATCAGCACCGCGCCGTTGGCGTAGGTGCACTCGACGTGATACTCGCCGTGGACATTCCACAGCCCGCCCTTGGGAAATTCCCCGTGCCCGGTGATCTCGACCGGGCCGGTATCCTCGGTGCCCAGGCCCCATTGCGCGATGTCGTTCCAGTGCGCACCGTGGCCGGTGATCATGCCGAGGCAGTAGGATTCGATCCGCAGCCAGCCGGGCCGCAGCCCGAACCGCTTCTTCGGGTCGGGGTCCTGCGTGTGGACGCGGTCCTCGTTGTAGGGCGCGAGCGGCGTCGGTCCGAGCCACGCGTCGTAGTTGAGGTTCGGCGGCACCGGCATCGCGCGCATGTCGCCGCCGCCCGGATCGGTCGGCAGCCCGACCTTGACCGTGCGCAGCTTGCCGATGCGGCCGTTGCGGACCGCCTCGCACGCGATGCGGAAGCCGGCGCCTGCGCGCCGCTGGCTGCCGATCTGGAAAATGCACGGCCGCTTGCGGACGATATCGCTGACGGCGCGGCCCTCAGCCAGCGTCATCGTCAGCGGCTTCTGCACATAGACATCCTTGCCGGCGAGCGCGGCCTCGATCACCGGCTGCGCGTGCCAGTGGTCGGGTGTGCTGATGGCGACGGCGTCGATATCCTTGCGCTGGAGCGCCTCTCGGTAATCGCCGTAGGTGGCCACGTTCAAAGTGACCTTCCGCTTGGCGTAGAACTGCTCGATGAACTGCCCCGTATCGGCGGCGCGGATGGCATCGAAGTCGCACACCGCGATCACGCGGGCCACGTCGTGCTTCAGGAAGCCGGGCAGGTCCAGTGTGCGCGCAATGCGGCCGCAGCCGATCTGCAGGATGTTGATCTTCTTGCTGGGCGCGTCCGCGCCGAGGACGCGGGCGGGGATGATGGTCGGGAACGCCAGCGCGCCGGCGCCGGCCAGCGTGGTGTGCAGGAACTGACGGCGTGACTGTGTCATGGTTGCTCCTTCGCGGTTTGCAGCCGCAAGAATTCATCGAACATGATGCGCGGAGCATCGGCGTTGACACCGATTGCTTCCCACGCGCCGTAGTCGAAAACGATCAGCCCGCCCTCAGCGGTGCGCCAATGTTGTGCCAGCAGGCGGGCCTCCTCGCGGATTTCCGCCTCGACACCGCGCGGCAGCGTCGTCTGGATGTCCACCGTGGCCAGGAAGCACACCTGTCCACGAAACTGCCCGCCGAACTCGACCAGCCCGTAGTTGCGCGATTGCTGCATGTTCAGCACGTCCACGCCGGTCGCGAGCAGATGCGGCACGAGCAGGTTGATGCGCCCGCAGCTATGCAGGATCACATGCCAGCCGCAGGCGTGGATCGCATCGAAGATCTGGCGGTAGCGCGGCGCAAAGAACCCGTTGAACAGGTCAGGGCCGATGAACGGGCCAGATTGCGTACCCCAGTCGTCAGCCACGAACAGGCCGTGGATGCGCTCGCCAAAGCGCCGGTGCAGTTCGTGCACCTGGCGGACCTTGAAATCTACGATCAGGTCGAGCAGCCGGTTCACATACTCTGGCTCGAGATAGAAATCTTCCATCGTCGCGGCGAACCCGCGCAGCTTGTGGAGCCGCGAGAACAGCAGGTTGTGCGCGGTTAGCGCCACATAGCGGTCGCCCGCCGCGGCGAGCAGCGGTTCGAGCCGCTCGTAATAGAACGGATCGAGCGGATCGGGCGAACGGTAGGACTCGAGCGCGGACCACTCCGCCAGCGGCCACTGGGTGACCTGCCCGATGTTTTTGAGCTCGGTGGCGCTCCAGCCGCAGCCCCAGTCGTCGGGCGCGGCCCGGTCGAAGAACCACCCCGCCTGTGCGCGGTCCATTTCCCAAATGTTGCAGACGTCGTCGGGAAACTCCGGCAGCTTGTGGTTCCAGTGCTGCCAGAACGGCAGCCGCGGCGGTCGGTCGAACTCGATCGCACGCCGGACGATTTCATAACGTGGCAGCGTATCCATCTGGCCTCAAGAATGCCGCACACTCTAGCCAACGGCCCCGTCCGGTCAACCCGCAACTGCGTTTTCCAATCCCTGGAAAATCCGGCGTTTTATTTTCCATTCACTGGAAAGCAAAACCACAGAGGTCACAGAGGAGGAGAAGAGGTTCGCAGAGGATGCGCCTCTGTGCCCCCCTGAACCTCCGTGACCTCTGTGATTATCCTCCGCATCCATATTTCAGCCACCGGGGACGCGGGTCAACTTGTCGAGCCGGCCGGCAAAGAAGTTCCGTACGTTCTCCAGCGCGCCCGCCGCCATGCGGGCGTTGGCCTCGCGCGTGTTCGAACCGATGTGCGCCGTGAGCACGACGTTGTCGAGCTTGCGCAGATCCTTGTCGGGCTGCGCGGGCACGTAGGGCTCGACGGCGAAGACATCGAGCGCCGCGCCGGCGAGGCGGTGGGCGGCGAGCGCGTCGAAGAGCGCGACCTCGTCGAGCACCGCGCCGCGTGCGGTATTGACCAGCAAGGCAGATGGCTTCAGCCACGCGAGGCGCTCCGCGTTGATGAACTTCTGCGTGCTGGCGATCGCCGGCAGGTGGATGGTGACCACATCGGACTGACGGAAACATTCCTCCACGTTGTTCGTGAACTGCTCGACGCCCAGAGCGGCGAGGTTTGCCGGGGCGGCCACCTGGTCGCACGCGATCACCCGCATGCCGAAGCCGAAATGCGCGCTGGCGGCGACCTTCTTGCCGATATTGCCAAAGCCGAGGATGCCGAGCGTCTTGCCATGCAGTTCCATGCCGGTCTGGCCGGCGAACTTCCCGCCACGCATGGCCTCATGCGACTGCGCAACGCAGCGCGCGAGGCTGCCCATCAGCCAGAGCGTGTGCTCCGCGACGGAAAGATCGAGCACGCCCGGAGTATTCGTGACGAGAATCCCGTGCTGCCGCGCGAGCGGCTTATCGACGCCATCGTGCCCCACCCCGAAACGCGCAATCAGGCCGGCGCCATTTTTCTCCAGTGCTGCATAGAGCGGGCCGCGATAGGGCGCGACGCCGACGATCGCGGCACGCGCGCCGCGCGCGACGACCGCGGAGGCCAGCGCGGCCTCGTCCGCGGGCGCGGGCTCGCAACTCACGTCGGTGGCGGCGCGGAACAGGTCTGCGGCCTTGTCGAATTCCTGCCGGGTGACCAAAACAATTTCGCTCATGATTTATTTCTCCGTCCGGGCTTGCAGCATCTGTCGGCAACCTTCGCGGATGAAGAGGGTGTCGAGTCCGCAGGCGATGAACCGGAAGCCTTGTCCGATGCGGCGGCGGACTTCGCCCGCGTCGGTCGGTACCACGTGAATGCCGGGCGCGACTTTGTGCCGTCCGCACGCGGCGAGAATCTGCTGCTGCGCCTCCAGCACCGCGGGATGATCGAGCTGGCCGGCGAGGTTCATCGAGGCCGAAAGATCGTAGGGACCGATCAGCACGGCATCAATGCCCGGCGTCGCCAGGATCGCATCGGCCTGTTCCACGGCCTGGATGTGCTCGAGCATCACCACGACGAGCACCTCGCGGTTGTGGTTCGCGAAGTAGCCGGAGAAGTTCTTGCCGAAGCCCGTCGCGCGGCAGAGCGAGGCGCCGCGCGTGCCCTCCGGCGGAAACTTCGCCATCGCGACAGCTTGCGCGGCCTCGGCCGGCGAATTGACCGACGGTACGATGATGCCCGCCGCACCGGCGTCGAGCACATGCTTGGCGATCACCGGGTCGCACGACGGGAGCCGCGCGAGCACGTCGCAGCCCGTGCCCTTCGCCGCGAGCACGTTGTGATAGAAGTCCGCGATGCTCGTCGACGTATGTTCCAGGTCCACGCCGAGAAAATCGAAGCCTTCGCCCGCCATGATTTCGGCAACGGCGGGATGACCGGTCAGCGTCCAACCGCCGAGCACGGGCTCGCCGGCCATGAGTTTTGTTTTTGTTTTGTTCATAATGATTCCTTTCAAGCTACTGCTTTGAAGTGGCACCGAATACGGCAAACAGTTCAGCCACGGCGCGCGTCATGGCCGCGGGATAACGCTCCACATCGGTGACCTGCAACATCCAGCGGCCGGTGTCCTTGTCCGATGGGCGCCAGGTGGTGCGCCCGTCGTCGGCGCAGGTGGCCTCGACGGACTGCATTTTGAAAACAGCCGCGTCGCCGGCATCTGCTGCCGGAACAATCTGGCCGTCGCGGGTGACGGTCAATCCCGCCGCGACCAACTGGCTGGCCGTGGACCACATCCCCCGCTTGCCCTCCAAGGTTTTTTGCCACGCCTCCGCCTTGGGCGGGTTCTTCATCGCGCGCAGCCAGCGGGGATTGGTGGACTTCTCGAACATGTGGGCGAAGAAGTTCGCGAGGCCCGGCGTTGCGTTGGCGAGCGCCTCGCGGTGCGGCAGCCAGTAAAAGCTGCCCGATTCCCCGCTCTGCCGGACTTCCGTCGTGTGCCAGCAGGGAAACCAGTAAAACGGACACGGCAGTTCGAACATCGCCGCGTAGGCGGCGGGATCGAGGCGCACGTTGAACTCCAGTTGCGCTGGCTTCGCGGGATGGTCGTGAGCCGAACCGCTGTTGAGGTAGACGCCGGCGCACTTTTCCTTGAAGAGGCGCGGCTCGCGCACCGCTGCGGCGACAACGTCCGCCGCGGAGCCGACGCAGACCACCGCGACGGGCCGCCCGGCTGCGCGCAGCTGGCCAAGGATGAACTCGATCGCCGCCGTCTCCTGTAGCGGCGCGCCGGCGAGTGCGTCCTTGCGATGTGCCAGACGGCGCGGCGTGCCGAGGGCCACCAGGAACTCGGATCCGGAAAGGCTGTAGATATAGTCCACCTCGAAGCCATCGCCAAGGTAGAGGCGCGGCGTCGGGTTCACGAGCGGATTCGGAAACGTCTGCGGCGGCTGGCCATCCACGGCGACGGAGAAATCGGCACCACGCACGGTGATGCGCACCGCGTGCCACTGCTGCAACGGGAAATCGCAGACCGGCTCCCACTGGTTGCGCGTGTAGGCGTAGAGCTTGCCGGGGCGGTTGGCCATCATGCCGAGCCGGATGGGAATGCGGTCGCCAAGCGAGCAAAAGACCAGCCGGCCGACCGGTTGCAGGCGCAGCACCTGCGTCTCAAAACTGAACTCCAGCGACTGGCCGGCGGCGAAATCCACGGGATCGAGATCCACGCCGGCGCTCGCGCGCGCGCCGAACAGCAGCGTCTTGCGCGGCCCGATGGCCTTCACCTTGGGCAACGCCGTGCGCGCGTCGGGATTCAGGCGGACAACCTTCTTCTTGCCCGCCGCATCTTTCTCCTCCTGCATCTTGACCAGTTCCTTCGAGCGCGGCCAGACGTAGTGGCGGTCGGCCCGCGGCGCGGGCGAGACGATCGCGCCCTCGATGCTGCGGGCTTCGTTCCCGGGCCCCATGCTGTAGGCGAGGTAGATCTTGCCGTCGTGCTCGATCCCCTGCGGATACGCGCTGATCACGCCAGGCCGCGACACCGGCGGGCCCGCGACGAAATCGTCCGCGCCGCTGCGGCTGAAGTGGAGCGCGACGTTCAGCCGCGTCGAGTAGTCGCGATGATTCACGAACGCGTCCTGCTGCAACAGGCAATAGCGGCCGCCGGCGAGCCGGTAAACCTGCGGGCGGCAGCTCGCGGTTTCCATGCACGAGTAGATTGGATCGTTGGGGAAATTCACCGGCGTACCCTTGGCCGCGCCGGTGCCGACCGTGGTCAGCCGCCATTGGGTGGCGAACGGAATGCCCTTGGTGAAGTTCCGCATGAAGGCCCGGAGCTTGCCATCGCCCTGCTCGTAGAAGAACGGCTCCCACTGCGCCTCGGCATCGTCCACGGAGCTGATCGGATTGGAGCACGCCCACGACGCGCCGCCGTCATCGGTGTAGAAGCAGGCGTTGAAGCGGCGGACGATGCTGTTGGTGGTCGGCTGGCCGCCGGCATCGAGCGTGAACTCCCGATGATTGAGCGTAACCGGCGCGAGCACGCGGCCCGACGAAAGCAGCACAGGATTCTGGCTCGCGAAAATCGAACACGGCAGACCGTTCGCATCCTGCCGCCGCTGGATGCGATGATGTTTCCAATCCTTGGCCCCCTTCTCCAGCGTGCTCAACCACAAGCCGTCGAGTTCGATGTTCTTGCTGTTGAACGACCAGACGCACCAGAGCTGCTGGTCGCGATAGTTGAGCAGGTTCGGCTGCCACTGGACGCACTGCTCGTCGCGTGCGAGCGCGTTCGCGCCGGTATGGGCCAGCGGTCGCGGCGCGCTCCACGTCTCGAAATCCGGGCTCGTCGCCCACACATTGAGTTGTCCCGGCTTGCCCTCGAGATGCGTCTGGGCATGCGCGCCCCAGACGGCGTGGAATTTTCCGTCGAACCATTCCACCGACGCCATGTGGTTGTAGGCGTAGTGACCTTCCGCCAGCTTGCCCTCGTGAATGGTGACGTGCTTCACCTGCGGTTGATAGAAGTCGTAAGCCCAAAGCGGCAGCGGCGCGAGCAGCAGAGCGGCGAGAAATTTGAGGATGGTTTTCATGGTCTTTGTCCTAAATGGCTATTTCGAATCCTTCGCCGCCAGCGCATCAATCTCATTCATCTTGAATCGCACGCTGACGATGGAGCAGCCGCTGTCGTCTTTGCGGTAGGTGGTGTAAGTCGTGGCGACGAGGGTGCCGTCGGGGAGCAAATGAAGGCCGGGATAGAAACCGTCTTTGAAGGTGCGCAGGAGGCTGATGCGATACTGGCCGGGACGGCAAAGCTTGATGTCGTCGTACGTGCCGACCCAGGCGATGAAGCCGCCTTTGTCTTTCGCATTCGGCGAGGTGTTGCGGAAGACGATGACAAGGCGGCCATCGGGCAGGCGGACGCCGTGGTGGCGGTCGCCGGTGAGTCCCCACGGTGAATCGACCGGTGCGCTCCATGTTTGTCCCTCGTCACGGCTGAACATCACGAGGCTCGTGCCGCTGCGCTTGTTCTCGCGCATGAGGCAGCACAGCTCGTCGCCGTCGGGCGAGCGGAAGACATACGGCTCGCACGGGTCTTTGCCATCGAGCTTCGTGCCGTCGCAGACCATCGCGGGCGCGGACCAGGTAAAGCCGCCGTCTTGGGTGATGGATTGCAGCACTTGCAGGTTCGCGTCCTTGCCCTGGGCACCGCGATGATACAGGCCGAGAGTGCCGCCGTCCTTCAGCCGCACGATGCTGGAGAAGGTCATCACATTGGCGAAGGTCTTGTCCGGCTTCGGACTGAGCGGTGCGACCTCGCGCCACGCCTTGCCATCATTCTCGCTGACAATGCGCGGCATCCAGCCTTGCAAGCGGTCGGGAATGGCGTTGATGACCTGTTTGTCCGTCGCCGTGAACGCGGCAAAAACCCACAGGCGCTCTTTGCCCTGCGGATCGGTGATACGGTAGATGCTCGGGCAGTTGCGAAAGTTGACGTAGTTTGGCGGTAAGATGTCGTCGATGCGCTTCCAAGTCAGCCCGCTGTCATCGCTGCGTGCCATCGGTCCCGCGTGACCGCCGTGCCCGATGTTCCAGACGCAAAACATGGTCTTGGTATCCCCCAGTAACGCGGTGGTCGGATGCGCGTGATATTCCTCCAGCGTGCCACGAGCGATGACGACCTGCCGCTGCGTGTCATCCACGAGGTTGATGTGCGTCAAAGCCTCGCGCTGCTGCAACCAAAGCGCCTGCTTTTCCGCCGGTGCGGATTTCCAGGCGCGTTTCGCGGCTTGGGTGGCGTTGGCGACTTCGGGCTTCGCTTGAGCGAAGGCAGCGAGCGGAACGAACAGCAGGACGGTGAGAGCCGAGCGGAGCGAAACTGCCCGCCCAAAGCGGGCAACTGTGACGGTGTGTTTCATGTGTTTCTTTCGTTATCATTTGATTCGTCAGTTCCAGCCCTTGAAAGTCATCGCTCCACGATCTTCCAAGGATTGGAAAGAGCCGACGTGGAGCATTCCAAATCCTGGAACTCCCGGCAAGTTTCGTTTGGCGTGCAGCAAGGCCAGTTGAGCCAGCAGCATGCCAGCGAGGGTAAGACAAATTTTTCGCTTCATAATTATATGCTCTCGAATTGTTTCAGCCTGGCCACAACGCCTCGTTTTACCGGACGTGACATATTGCCTTTAGCGGATGACGAGGTGTACGACCGTGGCCGAGTCGGCCGGCAGGAGCAGGGATACGTCGGCTG
The DNA here is from genome assembly GCA_903896925.1 of uncultured Lentisphaerota bacterium. Taxonomy (GTDB): domain Bacteria; phylum Verrucomicrobiota; class Kiritimatiellia; order CAIQIC01; family CAIQIC01; genus DP16D-bin41. Next base: position 37,010 of record CAITZM010000182.1, read on the forward strand.
CCACCTGCTCCCAGCGGGGATGCAGATCGCGCGGCCCTTCGCCCGCCAAGCGCCAGGCCCCGGTCGCCTTCCAGGGCGCGCCGCCACCGTGCAGGGTAACGCGGTGCGAGTTCCGATCCTTGTTGAGGAGGAAGACGTGCAGGCGCTTGCCGTCAGCCGAGCGGCTGGCCCAGGTACGTAGCAGGGGGGCGGGTGCCGAGACCTGAACGAAGGCATCCAACAGGTGGTTGCCCCAGGCCGCGACGGCGAGCCCGGTCGCGGTCGGCGAGCCGTCTTGCCGCAGCGCGTTATACACCGAGTCGGGTTCGATCTTCGGCTGCCACGGTGGCCACATCCATTGGCTGCACCAGTACGAGGCCAGGCGCACGCGGGGATGGGCGAGGGCCTCGCCGGCCATCTGGAAGACGCAGAGGGCATGGCCCAGGTCGTTGCGGTTCTCCCAGCCGGGGCGGCCGCCCGGTGCCGCCACCGTCGTGGCGGCCCAGTCGAGGGCGTTGAATTCGGTGATCACAACGCCGATTCGGTCACGGTCGGGTGCGGGCAGAGCGTCAATGGCGGCCAGGGCGCCGGTAAAGGCCGCGGCACCACCCAGCAGGTCGGGGCTGGCGCGGAATGATTCATAGCCATCCGACATCTCCCACAGGTACCAACTGAAGTTCACGGCATCAAGGAGCGGTGCGGATGCCAGCAACTGCCGATACCATGTGCCGGAGTCGCCACTCACCAGGATGCGGATGCCGGGGTCAATGGCGCGCAGGCGGGGCACCAGTTCGGCGAGGTCGCGTCGGATGTCAGTCAGGGCGACCGCGCCATGGCCATTGCTGCCGCGGTTCCACAGCTCGTTGCCCAGTTCCCAATAGCGGATGCGCACCTTGCGGTGCAGGGCATAGCGCACCTGGGCCTCGGCGGCGGCGAAGAAGCGCTCGCGGGGCGGAATGACCAGCCCGTCGGCGGGCGGTTTGTAGAGGGAATTGTAGGTAAGGATGACGATCGGCTCGGCACCGGCAGCTTGCGCCAGAGCGAGGGATTCTTCGAAATCGGTGGTGCGATCGGCTCGAAAATGGCGACCATCGGCAGCCATATAATTGCGGTCGTTGGCCGGCCACGCGGACGGACCGCTGAGCACGGCCACCGGATTCGCCCGTTCCCAGGGTGGTTCCGACCAGAAAGCGTCCCGGGGATCGCCAACGCGCAGGAAACGCACCCCCAAGCGGCGGATCGCAGCGCCGCTGCCGGCCACATCGGCCAGGAAGGTCGGATCCTGGATGCCGAGAGGATGCTCGGCGGTATCCTTAAGGATGCGGTTGATTTGGAAGGTGATCGGTAGCGGCGCCTCTGCGGCCGACACCGACAGGGGAACCAGCAGCAGGGCGGTGAGGAGGGAGAGAGTGGGTTTCATGAGCAGAACTCGTTGAAAATCTCATGGCCCGGCCGGATCGTGCCGTCAGGTTCGATGAAGGCCATATACATCGTTTGAAACTTTCGGCCGGGCACGGGACGGTGCAGGTCGGCGACGGGTGAATGATGCAGCGCATGCGGTAGGAAACCGATGCCGGCCTGCTTCAACAGGCCCAAGTCATGGCGGATATACTGCACCCGTTTCTCGTCATCGTTTGCCCCCCAGCAACATTCGGTGGCGATAGCGGGTTTGCCGAGACGTTCGAGATGCTCCACCAGCTGGGCGAAGTTCTTCGTGTGTTCCTCCGCCGAGACCATGCTCGGAATCCAATAGGGATGCACGGCATGCACATCCACGAAGGAGTCAATCAAGTCCAAGTCTTTGGGACCTCCGACTCCCGGGCAACCTTGCGTGCCGACTGAAAGCGGCGTTTTGGAATCCAGTTCGCGAATCTGCCGTGCCATCGCTTCGAGGAATTTCACCTGGATGCTACCCGGGTTGTCCTTGCCGCCGTTGTTGAACGGCTCATTCGCGATGTCATACATCAATAAGTTGTCTGCGGGGCGGATGGCTTCGAGCAGTTCGCAAAGGTATTGCCTTTGCGCGGCGAATTTTTGGCGCGAAGAAGAAGCCAACTGCTCACTGCTGAACCCACCGAAGTCCACCGTCGAGTGCCAGCCGTTGAAGATCACAGGGATCATCTTGACCTTGCGCTCGGCCAGCAGCCCGGCGGCCCGCTTCGCCGCGGCGAGGAAGCGCTTCGGATCGGCCACGTGGGCATCGTAGGAAAACCAGAGGCGCAACGTGTTCAGCTTCGGGAAATGCTTCAGCCCCAACTCGACTTCCTTCGCAAAGGTCGCCTCACGAAAGTCGTTCCAGATCGTGATGCCGTGGCTGCCCCAACTCGGCTGGTAGTTGAAACCCCGCACCCAGGAGTATGCGCGGATGCGCGACGGCTGCGCTTGCTCTTGCGCGGCTGCCTTGGACGTCACGCCGCCGCCGGCGGCGCTGGCGACGGCTGCCATGCCCAGTTTCAAGGCCTCGCGTCGGGTGATGAGATTGGTGGCTCTGTTCATACTGTTCTTTTCGTTTTCCTTCGCTGCGTCAGTTCCAAGCATTGGAAGTCAGCGCACCGCAGTTTTCCAGCCGAGCTTTGCGAGACGGGCAGTCCTTGGCTGCCAACGATGGGAAGAACCAACGCGGAGTTTCCCAAACCTTGGAACTCTCGGCAAGTTGCGGCCTGCGTGCAGCGCGGCCAGCGACGCGAGCGGCAGAGCGAGGAGGATTGGGAGGGAAGGTTTCATGTGAATCATGCGAGTTAGCGGGACCCGGTTTCCTTTGTCAACGGTTGCAGAAACGCTCCTAGGATTACAAAATCAGTGTCGCTATTGGCCACCAGCCGGAAGTCGGTGCCTTCCAGTAGAAGGTTCTTAGCGAAGCGGGCATCCGGCAGTTTGAAGTCGTGGCGCTTGATCGTGCCGGTATTGCCGATTTGGAATCCGCCGCCGGGCTTGAAAGCACCGGGGGCACGGCCGCGCACCCGCACCACCTCATCGCCGGAGTCGTAGAGGAGCGTAACCTTGCTGTCGCCCTTGTCGAGATACAGCACCGAAAGCAAGACGTTTGAGCACGCCCCTTCGCTGAAACGTTGGTCATCAACCCGGAACTCCATGCGGCGCTTGCCGGTCTTGGCGACCGAAGCCGACATCCATGCCGGGCGACCGGCTAGCTCGCCTTGGGCGGTTTCCATCTCATGGCTGCCCCTCATGGGTTTGATCAGCAAGGCTTGGTCTAAGCCTGCGTCCGGAACCTGCGCGACCGCGCTCGCATCCAACCCCTTTTTCACGGTTTCCAAGCGGGCCGGATAGACGGTCTTTTCGTGGATTTCCTTTCCGAACAACTCGTCGTCCACGGCGCTCGCTGGGTCGGGGAGTTTGAAGAAAACTTTTCGCCCTTGAGGGTCCACGAATTCGGTGAAGGTGAAGGTCTGGTCGGGAGCGCCTTTCGGCTCGCCCAGCCACCCTTTCACCGTCGCGCACTGCCCAAACGGATGAATGCTGGTGTCCGCCTGCGGCAGCGAGATGGTCTTGGGATCGAGTGTGATCTTTTCCAGCCGCGCAAAGGCTTGCATGTGCTCGGCTAGATGGGGGATGGGGATTTTCTTCTGGATGACCCTTGCAATCCCCATCCCATCAATTTGCATGTCCCGATACCAATCCAAGCCGCTGCGGAAGGGATTGAGCGTGTAGCTGACAGGCCCGCGCAATAAGCAGGCTCGGCCTTCCTGCTCGCGGATTCCTTTGACCCAACGCCATTTCATGGGGAAATCCAATGCGACCACGTCGCCCGCCTTCCACTCGCGTTCAAGACGCAAAAAAGTGCCGGGCTGCACATCGCGAACGGCGTTCCCATTGAGCCTCACCGCAGGCGCATCGCACCACGCCGGGATACGAAAGACCAACGGGGTCTTTACGGGTGAATCGGGGTTGATCTCCAAACGGATGTTCCCCGACACGGGGTAGTCCGTGGCCTGTTTGATCTTCATTCTTGCGCCGCCGTCTAACCCGAGGGTCGCCTCCGATTCGGTGTAAAGATTAACGTAGAGCCCGTCTTTCAATTTCCGATAGATATAGCCTGGCAAAAAGGCGAAGGCCCGGCGCAGATTGCCCGGACAGCAATAGTAATCCACAGGATTGACCACCCGCGTCCCCTCCACGCTCAAATCGTAAGCCAAATGACGGCCATCAGGTGTCTGGGACGCAAAAATACCGTTGTAGTAGGATCTTTCCATGACATCGCCAAAATACGGATCGGGTTGTTCCTCCATCAAGCGGTCGAGGAGTTGGACGACATAAGACTTCGGACAGCTCTCGCCAACCTTGGTGCGCCAGTCTTTGGATTCTTTCCATAAAAATTCGGGGTCGTGTTCGTCCATGCCCGAGCGGGTGGTTTGGCTGCGACGGAAGCGCTCGCCAAATGCAAAAGAGCCTTGCGGTAGAGCGCCCCCGTCCTTGAGCCATTCGATCATCTGCGGCCAGGCCGCCGTGAGCCACTCATCTGGGAAATGACGATGCAGGTTGAGCATACCGAGGTTGACATCGCACCAGGTATAGAGGTGCCGGCCTTCCAGATTGAGCCGCTTGAGGGGCTCGCCGCCCAGCTTCATCACCCAACCGGGGTGTAATTCTCCGCCGGGAGCATACTTCGCCTTCAACCAGTTCAGGTATTTGGGATCGCCAGTCGCCTCCGAAATCAGGATCAAGGCTTGCCCGTCGGAGATTACGGGGTTGACCGGACAAGCCCCAGTCCAGTTGGCGATCAAGTTGTCGGCCAGCTTTCGTGCGGCCTCAAGCGATCTCTGGCTGCCGAATAATTGGTAGTCCGCAGTGAGGGCCAGGACGATCTGGCACGACTCCTGAATGCTATACATCGAGTCTGGCCCGTATTGCTGGCCTTTGGGATACAGCCCCATGTAGCCGTCCGGATCCTGCGTCGAAATCAACTCGCCGATCCATTGCTCTTTTCGTCGGACAAGCTCCTGATCCTGCGAGTAAGCGCACAGGCGCACCACGGCGTCCAGCGTGAGGCCTAAGCCGCGATAGGCCTTGTTACCCTCCCGCTTGCGGTAGTGCGAAAGATGCGACTCCTCCATGTCCACTTTGAGCAGATTATCCTTGATCATCGTCTCGACGCGGTGGCCGAACACCCCGCCGAGCTTGATGCTCTCCACCCCGAAGGCGGCCTGCTGTCCACCCGGCGGAACAGCGGACACGGGCGGTTTGGCGTCAAGGCCGACACCGGTGGCTTGGGCGTGGGCACCTTCCCCGTCTTTGGCGTGCAGCGTGGCCAGCGGCGCCAGCAACAGGGCAGTTAAGAGGGCGATCGTCGTTTTCATAGTGTCATTTCCAGGCGGCATAAATTACCGGGCTACCGCGTTGCAGACGCGGAGGTCTTCGGCCAATAGGTTTCTGGTTTCTGGAGCCCTTGATCACGATAATGCTGATTCGCCTCAGCGGTGCGTGAGAACATGAACGAATCATCTGAAAATGATTTCGTTTTCGCATTGGCCGCATCGCCATAATTCCACAAAGACGCAAGCTGCATTCCGGAGGCTTTGATCGCCTTGATCTTGCGGACGAAATTCGCGTCAGTGTCCCCGTGGAATTCGCCCATATACAGCACCTTTTTGCTTTGCTTCGCGAGCTTCACATAAATCCCGAGCAGCTCTTCTATTGGGACGTTTCTGTTGAACCTCTTCTGGGATAGCCCATCCTTGTCCTTATCAAGGGTGATATGCACACTGATCGCGTTGACCGTGCGCGGTGAAAATATGTCCATGCTGGTTTTGAGTTCTTCTTCGGTATCATCCGTCCAGGTTCGCTGCGTCCTTAGATGATACTGGGCGGCTCGAAAATCCGCGGTTCCATTGGAAATCATGCGGTATGGATCAAGGCTGCGAATGACTGTCTCGACCTCGGTGAAAAACGTTTCAACGTCTTGGGAGCTGATTCTGTCAGCAGGCCCGCGCTGCGCCGGCGTTCCTTTGGAAGTCAAAACATAGGGGTAACCAAGGGGCGGCTGCCCTTGCTTATCCAGATCGGCCGCGAGATTGAATTCGTTGCCGATTTCCCAACCCCAAATGGCAGGCGAATCCTTATACCGGCTCACGACGTCCCGGACATACTTGCGGGCATAGTCCATCGTCTTGCTGGCCGGGTTTCCGATCTGGTTAACATTTTCGCCCACCACATCGGAGACGCTGAATTTGGTCCAAAACAGGTCGGCAATGATGCCGATCTTGTTTTCTTCGCAGGTCTTCACGAACAAATCCATTTCGTGGAAATACTGCGCAGGTTGGGTTTGATAGACTTTGAGTTCGTTGGGCCAAAATCCGCTAAACGGCACCCGGATGAAGGGAATTTTACTGTCTGCGATTTTCTTGAGAGATGGAGTGTAAGGCTGATATTTCGGGTCACGAAGGGTGCGGAGAAAGCCGTCATAAAAGCAGAGTCCAATGCCGTAAAACGGCTTACCTGCCAGCGTCAAGGTGCCGTCCGTTTCGACATGCAACCCACACGAAGTCTGCGCGGTGGGCTCCGCTAAGGCTGGCTTCGGCGCGTCCGCGGCGTGCAGCGCGGATGTCAGGGCAAGCAGCAGGGCGATGAGGAGGGTGAGGGTGGGTTTCATGGTGTGCGTTCCTTGGCTCAGTGTCTGAGATAATTCGCCGCGATGAACTGCCGGGCGATGCCGGGGCCTTGCCATTGGACTTCGAGGGCGTAGGCGTCGCGCATCTGGGTGTATTCGAGGCGCAGCTTGTGCATGCCCTTGGAGAGCAGGCGGCGGCCCTGGTGCTCGGTCATGCCGAGGTCGGGCGGGACTTTGCGGCCGGTGATGTTGATGATGCGCTCGTCATCAAGGAAGACGGCGCATTCGTCGTCGGCGTTGGCGAAGAAGGTGTAGAGGCCGTCGCGCGGGATCTCAATGAAGCCGGTGAAGCCTACGGAGAACATCTGCCTCGGAACATCGGCAGGGAGCGCGATGCGCGTGGCGATGCTCGGCTTCGATTTGCTGAACTCGTATTTGCCGCCGGCCCATTTCATCGGGTCGTCGAGGTCGGGCTGCGTGCCGAGCTTGATGCCCTCGCGCACTTCGCAGGCGAGGCCGGGCTTCGTGACAGGCGCGGGCGTGACGTGATTCGCGGCGCACTTCGTGAACGTGAACACGGACACGGGGCTGATCTTGCCATCAGCGATGGCGAGGGTGCGCAGGGGTGTGGTGTCCTTGAGCACGAGCGGTCGCGTGTAGCGCGGGCTTTGGGCCGACGGCTCGCTGCCGTCGGTGGTGAAATGGATCGCCGCGCCGGCCGTGCGACTGCGCAGGGCGACGGAGCGTTGGTCAAAGAACCCGAAGTCCTCGGTCTCGGCTTCCGGTGCCCAGACCTTGGCGGTGTACGCGGTGGCGGGTTCAACGACGAGCATCGCCCACGGCTCGGGCGAAGGCACTTCCACGCGGGCCTGCCAGCCATCGCTGAGGACTTGCGGCTCGTGGCTTGGACGCAGCAGCGTGAGCTTCAGGCCGCGACCGGGGAAGAAGCGATCCGGCTCAAGCGTGAGCGCGAGCTTCGCGTGCGCGGCCTTGTTCCAGTTCACCATATGAATGACCACCGGCGCGTCCGGCTGCGCTGGCTTCGCACGCACGAAGGCATAGACGGAGTCCGCGGGGTCTTCGATGCGCAGCGGCGACCATTGATGCGAGCCGAGCGGATGCACGATGCCATTGCCCAGCGCGAAGGCTTCCTCGTAGCCGGCGAGATACGTTTTGCCCCAGTGATGCACGAAGTCATACACGTCGGCATAAATCGCGGGGTCGTCGTATGTGCGCGGCCGGTCCTTAATATACACGGCATACGGGCAGAGCATGTGCGTCCCCATCGCGTAGGTGAGCGCGATCATGGTCTTGTTTTCCACGACGTCGTGCGAGCCGAGGGTGACCACCAGAGCCTTGCCCAGTTCGCGGGAGAGCTGCACCTTGCGGTAAAGATTCCACGGGTCGCCGATGCCGAACTGTCCGCCGCTCGGCTGCAACTCCGTGACGGCGAAGTCGCTCCACATCTGCGCTGGCGTGAACTGGATGAAGGACGAGTAGTTTGCGCTCCACTCGATCCCCTGCCCCACCAGCTCGGCGGTCCACTGGCGCTGATTCCGATACCACGCCAGCAGTGTTTCCAGACGGAAGTCATCCCAGAGCTTCTTGAACTCCGGCGGCACCGGATTGGCCTTTGCGTGGCTCCGAACGTAAGCCTTCAAATCAAACTTCAGCGGGTCGCCGATGCTGAGACGCTCCAGCGTCTCCGACGGCACGCGCGCGGCGAGGTAGTCATTGAACTGGCGCAGCGCATGAGGATTGAAATCCCATTCCTTGTAGTTCCAATCCGGCTCATCGCGATGCAGCCGCTGCGGTTTGAACTGCCCGAGCATCCGCAGCCAGCGCTTCATGACCTCCTCCGTCGCCGGATCATGCATGGAACTGCGCCCATCGAGCACCGTGCCGTCAATGTCGAGGATGCGACCTTGCGTGTAGTATTGCGGACGCGCCGCAAAACCGACCGGCCCAGTTTTCTTCTCCGTCGTGTCGCGCGGATGCGTCAGCCCCAGTCCCAGGCTGATGCCGAGGTCGCGCAGCTTTTGCAGCACCGGTCCATCGCTCTCATCCACATAGAGCCACTCGATGCGCGTCGCATGAAACGCCTTGGCCACCTCCACCACATCGCGCTTCCCTGACGACGTGGTGCGCGGTGAGAAACAAATGTCATCATACTTCGGCGAGTCAGGGCTGCGTTTGGCGGGCTGAGCCGCCTCACTTATCGTGGCAGGGAAACCGATGCGAACAGGTGGCGCATCAGCAGCGTGCAGCGCGGCCAGCGGCGCGAGCAGGATGGCGGCAAGGAGTGTGAGGATGGGTTTCATGCGTTAAATGTCTCGTGGCTATTTGAGATGCAGTTCGACCTTCTCGACCTTCACTGACTTCGAGGGTGGGAACGGGCCTTTGCGGTTCACCGAGATGGTGATGAGGTTGTCGCCGCGTATCAAGATCTCGGTGGGGACGAGGAACTCCAGGCGGGTGAGCTTCTGGGCGGCGAGGTTCCTGACGAGTGCGCCGGGTGTCACCGTGGCAGGCTGAAGGTCGGGGGAAAAGATGCGTGGGTCTTTCCACTGCGCATCGACGGCGTCTTGCTTCAAGGCGACGCCGTTGAGTTGCGCGGTGACTTCATCGCTCTCGATGTGCTGGAACAGCACCAGTCGCAGTCGCGCTGCGGTGCCGGATTTCACCGGTTCCCAGATTGGAAGTGTGAGCGTGGAGGGCGCTTGATCGTTCCTCAGTTCAATGGGTAACGGTGCGTCGTTGTTGGATGAACCGTGCCCTTCGTTGTGGGCATAGCCCCCGCGCCGGTCGAGAGGGTAATACCTCGCCTTGTCGCTCATCGTCGTGATGCTGCCGATGGTGGAGAAGACCTGCAGGTCCCGCGTGTCCGTCTGCGTCAGGCCGAGTTTCTTTGCCTGCTCGGGCAAGCCGATGATCCCGTTGAAAGCGCCCACGCCGTCTGCGCCTTGGTGGAGATAGTTGCCAAAGACTCCGCACACCAGATCGAGCGACTGGTCCCCGTGGTAGCCGTCCGTGGCATGGAAGCAGTCGAAGCTGGGCATCAGTTTGACGGGGGCTCCGGCCATCGCTTTGCGGAAGGAGGCCACATCCACGCTGATCGTGCGGGTGCCGAGAATGAGCACATCCACGAGACCTTCACGCGCCCAGGTCTCGACATCCAGACCGTCCGTGTGACAGCCCTCGACCGAATCGGGCACCCGCGCCGCGAGCAGGAAAGGGCGACCCCGTTTGGCTGCCTGGGCCTGAAGCGTTGAGCGCACATCCCGCATGAAGCGGGTGAGGTGTGCACGGTTCTCCCACTGCTTGCCAGGAGGCAGATGCGGCGTGTGACGGAGAAAGTCGAGATGCACGCCGTCGAAATCATATTGCTCCGCCACCTCGCGAACGATCGACAGACGATAGTCGCGCACCTCCTTCACCGCATAGTTCCAAAACCCCTGCCACCACCAGGAACGGATCAACCACCCGGGATGCGCTGCTTTGACCGGATTGCGTTCCTTCATGTTGGCGAAGGCTTTGGTGTCATACACCGCCAAGTCGCCGCGCTCGACCTCATTCATACGCAGGCCCCACCAGATCTCTTTGCTGCGCTTGTGGCCCTGTTTGATCAGCTCATCAAAATAATCGAGACCCTGCTCGCGCCACTTCATCAGGCCCGGATGCTGAATCGCCGGAAGGATCTTGCTGCGGTAATGTGCCACGCCCTCATTGGAGACATCAATGCAGATCGCATCGAGCTGGCTGCCCGGCTGGCAGGCGGCATCAAACACATAACCCATCACCGCATCCATGTCCGAGCCGAACCCGCCTTTTCGCTGAATGTCCGCCGCCGGATCGTATTGGAAGAAGATGCGCCGCTGATGATCGACCGCCGCATGGTGGGCAGGGGTCAACTGAATGGGCGCATCGGCTGCGTGCAGCGTGGTGAACGATGCGAGTATGCGTGCAGTGAGGAGTGTCAGGGTGGTTTTCATGAGGTTGCTTTCATGGCCGATGGTTCATGGCACCACACGCACGCTCAAAGCGGTGAGCGTGGCACTGGCTGGTGAAGTGAAGCTGAAGTCGTTGGTGCCGCGTTTGAGCGCTTTCTTCAGAGCGGCAGATGACAGGGTGAGGGTGAGGTCCGCTTTGCCACGCGTGGATTTCAGTTCGCTGAGCAGATGACCGTTGAGGGTGATAGCCGGCGGCTCGAACCCGCCCTCGGCTTTGAAAACGATCTCGAGGCTTGTTTCCTTGGCCTTCGCGGGGTCATCGGCGATGACCAGATGCACGGCAGAGGGAGTGCCGGGCTTCAAGGTCACTAGCGAAGAATCGCCGAGGGAACTCCAGGGGCCGTTGCGCATGTCCATGTCGCAGAAGTATTCCTTGGGCAGTTCTGCCAGCTTCGCGCGGTCGGCAAACTCGTCGAGCAGCGGCATCTCGTCGCGAAGATAGAAGTTGAAGAAATACAATCCGTCCGCGCCCTTCTCCCAGAGTGTGGCTGCTGCGGCGCGGAGGGTTTCGGGCGTGCCATAACGACTGAAGCTCTTGCGAATCTTCATGCGCTCCAGCGATCCATAGACCGGCGTGTGATAGCGGTGCGCAAGGTCCACCCATGCTTCGAGGTCCAAGTCGGAGAACATGACGCCGTTCCCTGCGATCACGGCATCGAGCAGGCCTTTCTTCAGCCACGCTTCGACGTCGAGACCCATCGCGCGTGCGAGTTCGGGTGTGTCAGGCACACGCGACACCAGACGCAGCGGGCAGCCGCGAGCTTTTGCCGATTCGTCGAGAATCGCCCTCGCCTCGGTGACAAAGGCGGTGATGCTAGCGGCGTCCACTGCATGTGCGCGAAAGAGTTTGGGAGATCGCAGCCAGTCGAGCTCGATCCCGTCCAGATCATAGCGGCGACACACTTCGCGCAGCGTGTCGAGGTAATGCTTCCGCACCTGCGGCTTCGAGTAGTCCAGCCGCAGATCACGATGGGAAGGAAACACGGGCTTGGGGCCGGTGCCGTTGATCCACGGAAGGAACTGAGTGCCCCATTCGGCATCCGTCGGCGGGTCGAGCCACAAGTCGCGGTGCGTGCGGCGGAAATCATCCCACAGATGCGCCCAGTTGAAGATCTCATGATGTGCGTCGTTCATGCGCATCGAGAAAAAGAAGGTACGGCCATCGCGCTTCCAAAACTGAAGGATCGGCTGAAGCGGATCCTCCCCAAGTGCGGCGATGTGGTCGAGTTTCAGTTCCCAAACGGGCACGCCGAAGTTCCCGCAATAGGAAAGCCCCTGTGTCCTGGTCTTCGCCAGCGGCCCGATGCGCGGCTCGAGCGCATCTGCGAGCGAGTTGATTTTCGGGAGCGGCAGGTATTTGCCCGCAGGCACCCAGAGACCGTTGGCATGATGCTCCGGGTAAGCAGGCCACTTCAGGTCATCACTGTCGTTGTTGAACAAGACGAGTGGCAGCCCGCGGCTTTCGAGGGTGACTGCGGCAGGCCGCGCGGTTGGGGCGTTGTCGGCGCCGTGCAGCGCGGCCAGCGGCGCAAGCAGCAGGGCGGTGAGGGGTGTGAGGGTAGAGGCTTTCACGGTATGCTCCCTCACTCCCGGTGCGTCGACACGTCGGCTTTGGACGCGTTCTTCGCGCTGCGCTCGGCCAGGATGCGTTTGGCGTACTCAATGGCCTCCAGATGCTCCGGGCCTCCCTCGGACCGAGTGGTGAGGAAGGGCACCAATGCCCGCTGAACCGGGGGCCGGGGGCCGGCCGTGTCGAAGGAGCAGGGCTTCATGCCGAGACGCGCATAGTCCGAGCCCGCCGCGATGGCCATCGGCCAACCCTCGGGATCCGGGAAGGGTCCCGGCAGCACGGTGTCCTTGGCCCCTTTCCCAGTGCTGGCCCACCATTCGTCGTAAGGGATCATGCGGTCATGCGTACCGTAACTGCCATCGACACCGACCTTCAGGTGTCTGGTGGCGCTGGCAATGAGATTCCTCTGCGAAAAAAAGCCCGTGTTGGTGGGCAAGGTGCCGGTTTGGAAATGGAAGAGGGCGCCGTTGGTGGTAATAAGCAGGTTGCTCTCGATGTGGGCCATGTCGTTTTCGTATGGTTTGCTCGAGGCGCGGCGCGCCAAGCTGCGCCCGCAGGGGCCGAGGATATTGTTTCGGATCTGGCTGCGTCGCCCCTTGATGTTGAAGGCATCCATGGTATCGCGCACCAGGTTCTCCTCGATGCGCAGGTAGGAGGCGCAATCGTCGATGTAGATGCCGTTGCCCCCATACACGCTGCATTGCACGTTGCTCACCACGTTGCCGCGGATCACGCAGCCGATCATGTTGCCGTGGACGTAGATACCCCCCAAGTCGTTGGCGCAGGGCATCGACGCCTGTCCGATGTTGAAGATGTGGTTATTGGCGATGAGCATATCGAACGTGCGGAAGACGTCTTCGTTGTCCATTGAGCCGCCGCTGCAGTTGATGGCGGTAAAGTAGCCATCGGTGATGCGGTTGTGGGCGAGTACCGAGCGCGCGGCCTTTTCCACGTTGAGCGCCACCGACCCGGGGAACACCCGTCCGTAGCCCGAGATGTCGTTGTCGGTCACCCGGAGCTGCGTGAGGCGCCCCCTCTCGTTTTCCGCGGGGGTCTTTTCGCGCCAGGAGCCAACGGCCTTGATGGCGCCGCTGCCCAGGTCGCGGAAGCGGTTGCCGCTGAGTTCCACCTCCGCGTTTCCGTAGGCAAGGTCGATGCCGCATTCGCCCAGACTCTCGAACACGCAATCCCGCACGGCGACCTGTCGGGTGCCGGAAAAAATGAGCAGGCTGGGGCCGTAGTTGCCCCACCAATTCCCGGTGCCGCGATGCGCCTGGTGGTCGAATTCGGAATGGCGGAAGGAGATCCCTTCGATGGTGAGTCCCGTAAGGCAGGCGCCTTTGCGCCAGTCCCCCTGAAAACTGAAGTAATTGGTGAGGCGCGGGGCCCAAGCATCAAGGGCAGCGGCGCTTTCCCCGGGGAGGGGGATGTAGTAGAGCTTGCCGGTCGGACGGTCGAGGTACCACTGGCCCGGCTCGCGCAGCTCCTCGAACACGTTGTCCATGTAGTAGGAGGCGCCGAGGTACCAGGTCTGGTGAGGGTCCGGAGTCTCCTGCTTGATCCAATCCGCCACGCCGTGTGAAGGGTGGGAATGCACCAGGGGCATGAACGTGCCCCACTTGAAATACGCCGTGCGGGACGACAGATCGACGTTGGTGAGCGGGAGCCAGGCGTGCTGCCAATAGTGCAGCACCATGGCATTCACGTCGCCCTGGTTCGCCCAGGCCCGGATATCGCGCTCGCGGAAGACGAAGCGGTCCTTGTAGGCGGTGGAGATGATGTTGCCCTCCTTGGAGGGGATGAGATGCTCCACGCGGCTGTAGCCTTCGCGCGGGAAACGCGGCCGCTGTGCCCGGCGACCGTTGACGAACAGCTGTCGGAAATACCAGGAACCGCTGCGCACCTCGGGCAGCTCGGTCACCAGGCACGGGGCCCCGGTGGTGGGTACCTTACCCGCGACCCAGCCCCCGAGCCGACGGGCTCCCGTGACCACGGGTTTCGCCCCCGGCGCCGCCTTGATCGACAGTGGCCACGCGTTACTGAGCATGAAGCTCACGGGCTCATCCAGGACATGGGTGCCTTCCATCAGGACGATGTTCACGGGTTGGGAAAGAGGCCCCGGGCCGAGGGTACGCGTGGACAGCTCGATGGCGTGACTGATGCTGCGCAGCGGGGCCGTCGCGGTGTACCCTGAGTTCGTGTCGAATCCGCCGGGGGAGACATACCAGGTAGAGGCGGATAGCGCAGCCAGCGGCGCGAGCAGCAG
>CAITZM010000183.1 GCA_903896925.1 uncultured Lentisphaerota bacterium
AGGGGAGTATGTTGGTCACTTCCGGTTTGCCCTCGGTGAGCGTGCCGGTCTTGTCCACGGCCAGCGTGTCCACGATGCCGAGCGTTTCCAAGGCGGCGGCTTCGCGGACGAGGATGCCGTCCTGCGCGCCGCGGCCGACGCCGATCATGATGCTCATCGGCGTCGCCAGCCCGAGCGCGCAGGGACACGCGATCACCAGCACGGCGACGGCGCAGACGAGCGCGTTGGCCAAGCGCGGCTCCGGCCCGAATGTGAGCCAGAGCAGGAAGGTCAGCGCCGCGATGCCGACGACCACCGGCACGAAGACGGCGGCGACGCGGTCGGCGAGGCGCTGCACGGGCGCGCGGCTGCGCTGGGCCTGCGCGACCATCTGGACAATGCGCGCGAGCAGGGTCTCGCGGCCGACCTTCTCCGCGCGCATCACAAACGCGCCGGTCTGGTTGAACGTGCCGCCGGTGACCTTGTCGCCGCTCTGTTTCGACACGGGCAGCGGCTCGCCGGTGAGCATCGCCTCGTCCACCGTACTCCGGCCCTCGAGCACGAGGCCGTCGACGGGGATCTTCTCGCCGGGCCGCACGCGGAGCTGGTCGCCGACGACCACCTGGTCCAGCGGTACCTGTTCCTCGACGCCCGCGCGCAGCCGCGCGGCGGTCTTCGGCGCCAGGCCGATCAGCGCGCGCAGCGCCGCACCGGTGCGCCGGTGGGCGCGCGACTCCATCACCTGCCCGAGCAGCACGAGCGCGGTGATGCCCGCGGCGGCCTCGAAGTAGAAGACGGCGTGCCCGCCATGCTTGGCGGCGGCGGGCAGGGCGTCCTCGAAGAGCAGGGCGACGAGGCTGTAGCACCACGAGGTCATCACGCCGAGGCCGATCAGCGTGAACATGTTGAAGCGGCGCGTGATCAGCGAGCGCCAGCCGCGCGCGAGCAGCGGCCAGCCGGCGAGGAATACGACCGGCAGGGAGAGCGCCAGCTGGACCCAGCCGGAGACGCGGTGGCCCAGCCACTGCATGAACGGCTGGCCGGGCAGCAGATGGTCCATGCCGAGCACCAGCACCGGCAGCGCGAACGCGACGGCGAACCAGAACCGGAGTGTCATCTCGCGCAATTCGGCGGCCTCGGCGGGCGGGACCTCGTCGGTGGGCAGGGCTGATTCCAGCGCCATGCCGCAGTGTGGGCACGCACCGGGTTCATCGGCCTCGACCCCGGGGCACATCGGGCAGAAATAGGCCTTGGTCGGCGTCCAGCTTGAGGCCGCCTCATCATGGCAGCAGCAGCAAGCGGGTTGGTTTGGTTCGCTGTTTTGCACGCGCGACTATACCACGCCATCCGGGATTTTCCCCCGAGGTTGTGGCCGGCCAACGACCACTCGGGCCTGAACCGAGGACGGGTCAGTTGGGGGTTAGAAATGAAACGGCTGCGCTAGCTCTCCCGACGGTAGCCCGTCAACTTTCGCTCCTGACGGACAAGCCGCGCCTGAGGCGGACAAGCCGGCAGGGGGCGTCCGCTTCGCAGCCTTTGCGCCTTCCGGCTTTGCTTGGCGTCTTTGCGTTGACCTTCGCCTCCTCTCTGCGTCTTCTGCTGCCCTTTGCGGTTTTTGCGTTAACTCTTTCGCTATCTGGCGGCGCATTGCACGCTGCGCCGGCCGGGAATCGGCTTGACTCGGCGCGCGTGCGCCGGAAGATGGGCGCATGACTTTTTCAATCTCCATGCGGCGGGGCTGGCGTGCGCTCGGGCTGGTGGCGCTGGCCGCCGGCGCGGCGCAGGCCGAACTGATGAGCGACACGTGGGCTGCGACCGACGCGCTCGGCCGGGCGCTGCCTGCGGCGGAGCAGGCCGGCGCGCCGAAGCCGAACCGTACGGTCGGCATCTTCTATTTCCTCTGGCACCAGACCTGGTCAAAGTACGGACCGTACGACGTCAGCAAAATCCTCGCCGCCGACCCCGACGCGCGCCGGAAGCCCGACACCGCAGGGTGGGGACCCTTGGGCGTGCCGCACTACTGGGGCGAACCGCTCTTCGGCTACTACCGCAACACCGACGAGTGGGTGTTGCGCAAGCACGCGCAGCTGCTCGCCAACGCCGGCGTGGATACGCTGATCTTCGACACGACCAACGCGGCCATCTACCGCGACGAGTTCCTCAAGCTCTGCGAGGTCTTCGAGCAGGTGCGCCGCGACGGCGTCCGCGCGCCGCAGCTTTGCTTCATGGTCAACACCAAGGCCGGCGCGACGGCGCGCAAGATCTACGAGGCGCTGTATAAGCCCGGCCTCCATCGCGAACTCTGGTTCCAGTGGCAGGGCAAGCCGCTGCTGATCTGCGACCCCAAGGAAGCCGACCCCGAACTGCGCGCGTTCTTCACCCTCCGCGCCGCACACTGGCCCTTCACGCTGGTCAACACCCAGGACGCCTGGCACTGGGAGGCCACCTATCCGCAGCCCTACGGCTACACCACCGACCCGCAGAAGCCGGAGCAGGTCAATGTGTCCGTGGCCCAGAATCTCCGCGCGAGCGATGGCAAGGTCACCAACATGAGCGACGGCAACGCCCGCGGCCGCGGCTTCCACGACGGGAAGCAGGATGCCTCGCGCGAGGCGCTCGACCGCGGCGCCAACTGCGAGGAGCAGTGGCGGCGCGCGCTCCAGCTCGACCCGCCCTTCGTCATGGTCACCGGCTGGAACGAGTGGGTCGCCGGCCGGTTCAGCCATGGCGGCGCGCTGACCTTCGTGGACCAGTACAACGAGGAATACAGCCGCGATATCGAGCCGATGAAGGGCGGGCACGGCGACAACTACTACTATCAACTTGCTGCCAACATCAGGCGCTACAAGGGCGCCCGCCCGCCGCCGCCCGTCCAGTCGCAGCCGATCGCCATCGACGGCCGCTTCGAGGACTGGGCCAAGGTCCAGCCCGAATTCCGCGACCCGCCCGGCGATACGCTGCCCCGCGTTTTCCCCGGCATCGGGCACAGCGGCGCCTACACCAACCTGACCGGACGCAACGACCTCGTTGCCGCCAAGGTCAGCATGGACGCCGCCAACGTCTGCTTCCACATCCGCAGCGCCGCGAAGCTCACGCCGGCGACCGACCCGAACTGGATGCTGCTCTTCATCAATGCCGACGGCCGCGCCGATACCGGCTGGCTCGGCTTCGACTTCGTCGTGGGCCGCGGCGGCGCGAAGAACGGCCGGACCACGCTGGAGAAAAATATGGGCGGCTATCGCTGGAGCCAGGTCGCCGACATCCCGTGCGCCAGCGGCGAGAAGGAGATCGAGCTGGCCATTCCCCGCGCCCTGCTCGGCGTGCAGGGCCTGCCCGTGGAACTCCGCTTCAAATGGGCTGACAACATCCTGCAGACCGGCGAGGCCAGCGATTTCACCCTCCACGGCGACAGCGCCCCCGACGACCGCTTCACCTACCGCGCGCTACTCCAGAAGCATTGATGAGTGCCGATGGCGGGGGATGAAGTGGGTGCGTTGGGTTGGATTCCCGGCGCGCCTCTGCTTGTAGCCGCGTTCGTGAGAACGCGGCGGATGGCCCAGACCGCAGATTCACCAGACGGGAATCTTTCTGTAGCGGCGGTCTGCGACCGCCGTCGTCGGCCAGCGTGTCCCTGCGAGGTGTTTGGCTGAGACCGGCCGGCAA
>CAITZM010000184.1 GCA_903896925.1 uncultured Lentisphaerota bacterium
CATTTACAAAGTTGTTTCAGGAAGTCCTGTCGTCATCGAGAAACCTCGCGCTGTGGATTCGTCACTGATATTACAAATTCCTCCGTTCGACACGCAACGCATATACTCAACAGACTTTGAGGCCATATATGTCTATTCAATGGTACCTTCGCTTGCCGATTCGTCACAGAGGCGCTGGTTCAGCATCACGGGTGAAGGAATATACATGACTTCGTCACTGATCGTCAGCACCTCTCGTGTGCTCGTAGTAGTTGGTCTGAAGTCGTCCATGGAAACAGAGGGTGAGAAGAGCAAGTCGTATTCAAAGACGCTTCTGTTCGACAAGCAATTGAAAGCCTTCTGGTCATTGCCTGCGGATGACTTTGGCCCGATGGCCATGTCGTGGGACGCGAAGACGCTGATACACTGGGACGCGGAGTCACATGCGATAAGGGAGTTTTCCATTGATCTCCCCGCCGAGCATTTGGTCGCGCCAGGCGATCGTCTCGCGCAACCGCGGGACAATCCGTTACGTTGAAGGACGTGATGGAGATATTCAATACCGGACAGGTTGTGGTCATGCATGTTGATGCCTGACTTGTACGGGCTTTCGAGGCGTTTGGGCTTCGGGTTTGCGGGTGTGCAGGGTGGCGGAAGTGGTGCAATTGTCGTTGAGCGCGGTTTCCAATTGCTCGAAAGTGTGTGTCATGTGGTTTCCAACGCTTGGCGGTCGCGGTGGAGGATGATCGAAGTGAAGATGCGAGTGATTATGATGTCGCCGCAGGCGTCGGCGATGATGGGATCGTTTGCTAAGGGGATGGGTGATGCGATGAAGGCGACGACGATCCACCCACGTGGTAAAGCTTAACTCCCAACCTTCTACTTCAGCTGAGCAGGTCTTCCTGGACTACGTCAGTATGATCCCGGCTCCGTTGAGGATTGCTTTCGTCCAACGCAGCGCACTCGTTTTCTCCCCCGTACTTGTTCGGACTTGCCGTGTAGCGGAGCCGAAGTTATGGTCCAGCCCATGAAAACCCACCTGTTGCGTCGTTGCGCCCTGTACCTCGCCGTCCTGCTGCTGACGTGTGCCGCGCACGGTGCGCGGCGGGCCGAGCATGTGTTCATCATCAGCCTGGATGGCGGCAAGCCCGCGGTCATGCACCAGAGCCAGATGCCGGTGCTCGACCAGCTCGTCGCCGAGGGTGCCTGCGCCTGGGGCGCGCAGACGGTCTTTCCGAGCATCACGCTGGTGTCGCACACCTCGATGTTGACGGGCGTGCAGCCGGCCAAGCATCACATCACATGGAACAGCTATAAGCCGGAGGCGGGCGTGGTCAAGGTTCCGACCGTGTTCTCGCTGGCGAAGACGGCCGGCCTGTCCACGGCGATGTTCGTGGGCAAGGAGAAGTTCAAGCACCTGCTGGTGCCGGGTTCGGTGGACGAGTTCGGCTACAACCGCAGCGCCGGCGGCGAGACCATCAAGATGGTGGCTGGCGAAAAGAAGTCCGTCAAGGAAGGCACGGTCATGACGAAGGCCGTCGCCGCCGACGCCGTCGCGTATATCGAGGCGAAGAAGCCCAACCTCTGTTTCATCCACTTCACCGATACCGACAGCACCGGGCACAAGTTCGGGTGGGGTTCGCCGGAGCAGATCAAGGCTTTCGCCGCGGAAGATGCGGGCATCGGCGCCGTCCTGGGCGCGATCCGCAAGGCCGGGCTTGCGGAGAGCAGCGTGGTCATCGTCACCGCCGACCACGGCGGCCACGCCAAGACGCACGGCGCGAACAGCCCCGACGACATGACGGTTCCGTGGATCGCCTGGGGCAAGAACGTGAAGAAGCATTGCACCCTCACCGCTCCGGTGCTGACCTGCGACACCACCGCCACCGCGCTCTGGCTGCTCGACGTGCCGCGCCCCGCGGACCTCGACGGCAAGCCCGTCGCCAGCGCATTCGAGTAAGAGGGACGAGCGGAGCGGGACGGGTGGCGAGGGGTAGGGCGACGCCTCTGGCGGAGCCGAAACAAAGACGATTCGGCTGGACGGTTCGACAAGCTCACCGCAGTCGCCTTGCCCTTGTCTCTCACATACCAACCAGCCGCGCCCTCGTCCTTGTGGGCGGGGCTTCCAGCCCCGCGAAAGCACTCTCAACAACGCCCGTCGCCCGTCAGACGCCCATGGTGATTTTGCGCAGCAGGCTGCGGAAGGGCGTCAGGAGCCAGAGCAGGGTCTGCCCGTAGTCGGAATAGTAGATTCGCAGCAGGAGCGCCTTCTTGAACGAGTGCGACTTGTAGACGTTGTAGGCGAAGGTCTGGTAGGCCTTGATGATCTGTTTCCGCGGGAACTGCGGCATGTTCAGGACGGTGTCGGTGCGGCCGACGAAATCGGCGTCGAGGAGGCGCTGCTCGTCGATCCAGCCTTCCTTGAGGCAGACCTCCGCCAGCTGCGTGCCGGGGTAGGGCTCGAAGATGCCGACGATGACGCTGTCGGGATTGACCCGCGCGTTGAGGTCCACGGTCTCCTGGAAGATCTCCGGCGTCTCGAAGGGGAAGCCGACGATGTTGAAGCTCTTGGTCTTGATGCCGGCGCGGCGGCAGGCCTCGAAGGCGGTGACGATGCGCTCGTTCGACTGGCGGCGGCCGAGGAGCTTGGCGCGGAATTCCTCCGAGCCGCTCTCGATGCCGATGGAGATGCGGCGGCAGCCGGCGGCCTTGAGCTTGCCGCAGACGTCGTCGTTGAGCGTTTCGGGCCGCGTGTTGATGTCGAACGGGGTCTTGAACTCCCGCTGGTACTTTTCGCAAAACTCCTGCCACCACTTGCGGTTGGCCGTGAAGCAGTCGTCGTTGAAATAGAACGCGCCGACGCGGTAGCGGGCGACGACCTCGCGGATCTCCGCGAGGCAGTTGTCCACGCTGCGCGAGCGGACGTAGCAGCCCTCCTGCTGCGAGCGCAGGGCGTGGTTGCTGCAGAAGGTGCAGTTGTAGGGGCAGCCGCGGGTGAACATGAAGAGCGCGGTGTGGAAGTCGCTGTCCACGATCTGCTGGAAGTCGAACAGGTCGCGGTCCGGGAAGGGCAGCTCGTCGAGCTTGGGGTGGAACGGCCGCGTCGGGTTCTTGATGATGCTGCCATCCGGCTTCTTGAGGTGCAGGTTCGGAATGCCATCCACGCTCCGCTTGTCGCGCAGCGCCTCGACGAGCTCGAGCAGCGGGAACTCGCCCTCGCCGACGCAGATGGAGTCGAGACCGCGCACCTTGCCGAGGCAGTCGGGGTCGAGGGTCGGATGCACGCCGCCGTAGATCGTGAAGGCGGGCAGCGGCGCGAGCTCCTCGATGAGGCGCTTGATGTAGCGGAACTGCGGCGAGACGCCGGAGAAGGCGACCACGTCGGGCTGGAAGGCGGCGAGCTGGGCGCGCAGCGGCGCCGCGTCGTATTGGCCGTACATGTAGCAGAGCTGGGTCGTGTGCCCGG
Organism: uncultured Lentisphaerota bacterium; assembly: GCA_903896925.1. Taxonomy (GTDB): domain Bacteria; phylum Verrucomicrobiota; class Kiritimatiellia; order CAIQIC01; family CAIQIC01; genus DP16D-bin41. The sequence goes on from CAITZM010000184.1 coordinate 3,446, forward strand.
CGCGCTTGAGCACGGCGCTCAACATGCCGAGGCCGAACTGATAGCTCATGGCGCCGCCGCGCACGTTGATGTCGGTGTAGACGAACAGAACTTTCATGTTGTGTTTCCCGCGGACCCTGCGCTCATCTTTTAGCTTTGCCGTTTAGGCGATGTGGGGTAACCATACGTTATGCGGTTTTGGAAAACAACTATCGGCTCGCTGGCGGTGGCCCTGGCCGTCTGGCTGCTGTTCACCTGGCCGCTGCCTGCGCACATGGGCAGCGCCGTGCCGGCGGGGGCCCGCGCCTCGCCGGGCGAACTCCAGCCGATGACCCCCGGCGACCACCTGCAGTTCATGTATTACTGCTGGCTGGCGGGCGACTGGCTGACGGGGCAGACGCCGTTTTTCTACAACCTGTACGAGTTCAACACGGGCGACGAGCGGGCGTGCTACCACCCGGATACCTACTACATCCCGTTCTCGCTCGTCTACAACCTGGCCGCCGCCGCCGGCGGGCGCGCCTTCGGCTGGAACCTGACGGGCTTCATCGCGCTCTGGCTGACCTACCTGCTCACGCTGCTGCTCACGCGCCGCTACACCACCAGCGAGTGGCTCGCCTGGCTCGCCGCGCTCCTCGGCATCCTCGTGCCCTACCGCTGGGTCAACCTCTTCGGCGGCAGCCCGGCGGGGTTCGCCATGATGTGGACGCCCGCGGTGCTGCTCGGCATCGACCTGGCCATCCGCAACGGCCGTTTGGCCGGCGGCGTGCTGGCCGGCGTCGGCATCATCGGGGCCGCCTGGGGCGACCAGCACGTCTTTTTCTTCAGCGGTCTCGCCGCGATCGGCTGGTGCTTCGTCGCCTTCAGCGCCCGCGAGACGCGGCCGTGGTTTGACTGGCGGCACATCGGCCGCTGCGCCCTCGCGCTGCTGCCGTTCCTGCTCTGCCTGGGCTTTGCGCTCAAGTTCCCCAAGCTGATGAAGCTGCTCACGGAGCATGTCACGGGGCAGACGCCCGTGGATTTTTCCGTCGCCCCCCGCCACTGGCGCGAGGTGCTCAACTACTCGCCCGAGTGGACCGGCTACTGGGGGCACAGTCCGCTCGGCATCTCCGAGCAGATCTACCTGGGCTACACGATCTTCCTCGTCCTCGGCGCCGGGTGGCTCGCGCTGCTGGTCCGGTCCCTGCGCACCGAGCGCGGCCAGTGGCGGCGCTGGCTGGTGCTGACGCTGATTTGCGTCGGCAGCCTCGGTGTGATGTACCTGGCGCTCGGCTACCGCGCTCCGCACGATGCGCACTTTTTCGACCTGGCCCGCAAATGGGTTCCGAAATACAACCTGATCCGCCAGCCCGCGAAAATCCTCTGCCTCCTGCCGACCTTGTTTGCCGTAGGCGCGGCGCTGGCGCTGGGTACCTTCGGCGCGGCGCTGCGCAGGCGTCGCTGGCAACTCGGCCTGCCGCTCCTCGTGGTGCTCCTGATCGTCGGCGAGTACCACGGACGCACCTATCCGATCCTCACCCGGCTGGACAACACCCAGGGTGCCTACGCCGCGGTTGCCGCCAACGCCCGCGAGCTGGGCCGGGCGCCCCACGCGCTGGTCATCACCCTCTGGCCCGGCGATGCGCACTACGCCTCCATCTATCAGCATTACGCCTCGCTCTACCGCGTGCGGATGGTCGATGGCTACAACCCGTTCATCAAAAAAGATTATTTTGAAAACGTCTTCCGCCGGTTCGAGAGCGTCAACCAGGGCGTGTTTTCCGAGGAGCAGTTCGCGCGGCTGGCGGACATGGGCGTGCACTGGGTCCTGTTTCATGAGAACCTGTTCCCGGAAAAGGTCAGCCCGTTCCCCGCCTCGGCCACGCTGAAGAACCTGCTGAACCATCCGCGGCTGAAGTTCCTCGCGCAGGACGGCCCCGTCTGGGCGTTCCGCATCCTCGCCGAGCCGCAGCCGCATGCCGAGGTCGCGCCGGACTGGAACCTGTTTTTCCCGGCGCGCCAGTGGGAAGTGGAGCGCTGCCAGCTCAGCTCCTCGGCCGCCGTGCAGGCCGATCCCGACGCCAGCGGCCGCGCCTGCGCCGCGCTCGCCTATACGGATGCCGGCGTGCAACTCCCGGCCGTCCGGACCGCGCTGCGGCCCGGCCTGAGCTGGCTGATCCGCGCGCGCGGCACCGGCGAGCTGCGGTGCGAACAGCTCGTCGGCAGCAATGCGGCGCCGGCCGGCATCATGGCCATCGACAGCACGAACTGGACCTGGCGCGCCGTGCCCGTGCAGCCCTTCAGCACGTTCGATCAGCTCGCGCTCCGCTTGCAGCGTATCTCCGGCGCCGTGGATCTGGACCTGGCGCAGTTGGTGGCGGGCGACTGGCCCGCGCTTCTGCCCGGCGCCGAATACAGCCTGTCCGCCGCACCCTTCTTCCACTCCGGCATGACCGATCTGAAGAAAAATGCGGCCGTGTTCCGTGCCTCGCAGGATGGCGCCGGCATCTCCTGCTACGGTCCCAAGCTGCCGCTCCTGCCCGGCACCTACGCCATCGAGCTCGAGTTCAACTCGCCCGCCCAGCCCGGCACCGTGCTGGGTTCGTTTGAGTTCGAGCCCGGCGCGGCCGCGCCGGCCAGCACGCCCGTCATCGCCGGCCAGCGCGCGCGCTTGCGCGGCGTGGTCCGGAGCAGCCTGCCGGTCAACCTCGTCTTCGTCTATTCCGCCGCCGCCGACGTCGCGCTCCAGCGCGTCAGCTTCAAACGCGTCGAGTGACGCGCCGCAGCGCGGCGCAGCGGACAGCGGACAGCGGACAGAGATCAGAGGTCAGAAGTCAGCGGCAAAAGGCATCCACAGATTCCGCGGATTACACAGACTTTCCGAAGAAACCGATGGATGAGCAGTGAACTCCGAAGTCCGGAAGAAAACGCAGAGCCAGCACCCTCACACCAGTAACCGCATTCATCACATGAGGCCTCTCCTGCGGCCGCGTTCTAACGAACGCGGCTACGGCAGTTGTTTCGTTCTAGCGACCGGCGAACGAGCACAGATCAAAAACGGAAGTCGTATGAGCTCTACTGTGGGCGGGGCTTTCTAGCCCCGCGAGACCAACTGTAAATGAAAAGCAACACATGCCGGGAGCGAATTGAGAGACACGGGCGGTCGCTCAACGCGGTGGTAAGGCGCTAACATGCCGCGGAAAGAATAAACTACGGGTCGGGAGACAGGAGACAGTGCCTTTAGGTTTTTGGCGGGGTTCGCGGGGTTAGAAAACCCCGCCCACAAAGACTGGTTCAGGATGGGTGTTGTTGCTGCTGTCTTTCTTGTAGCCGCATTCGTGAGAATGCGGTTCCGGCGCGCGGACATCGCCATCGTCAGAACGGCAGCAGGGTCTGTTCCGTTGAGGCGGGCGCGGCCAGGCGCAGCGCGCCATCTTCGATGCGCAGGGTTTGTTCGGTGTAGGGGCGGAGCAAGGCCAGCAGCTCGGCCGCCGTCGCGCCGGGGTTGAGCCAGACGGCCTCGGCCGCCGGGGCGAGTATCGCGGGCATCCGGTCGTGGATCGGTTTGACCGTGTCGTTAGGGGCGGTGGTGATGATCGTGAACGCGTGCTGCGGCGTGTCCGGCTGCGCCATCCAGAGGCCGGCGAACGCGAACAGGCCCCCGTCGGGCAACCGGAAATAGAGCGCGCGTTTCTTTCCGTTCGGCAGTTTTTCCCACTCGAAGAAACCGCTGGCCGGGATCAGGCAGCGTTGCCCGGCGAGCAGGTCGCGGAAGGTGGGCTTCTGCGTCAGCGTCTCGGCGCGGGCGTTGATCAGCAGGACGCTGCGGCCCTGGATGCCCTCCCACGTGGGCTTGAGACCCCAGCGCTGGGCCTCCAGCCGGCGCTCCATGGTGATGACCGCCGCGGTCTGGCTGGGCGCGATGACGCCCGGCGGCGCGTCCGTGCCTGCCGAGTCCGCCGCGGCGAACCGTTCGGCCATCTTCTTCCGGCTCACCGTCACCATGTAGCGTCCGCACATCGTTGAATGCTCCGTGCGCACTATGACGGAATTTCCGAACCTTGCCAGCCCCGAGTTTGAAAAGGGGCGGCGGTCAGCGCAAAGGCGCCAGAATCATCGGAAGGCGTAAAGTGGAGAAGATTTTAGCGCAAAGTCGCTAAGCTCAGCGGAAAGCGCAAAGGGGGAGAGGTAAAAAATACATGGCAACCAAATCCTGCTTTCAATTACGACTCCTGCTGGTCCAGCTTTCGCGGATTTCTTTCCCGTGGCGAACCCATTATCATTGCGCACCGCCGGCGAGGCCGGTGCGGAGAAAGGCGAAGCTCAACATGAAGCAGTCTGGAAAATTTGTCCGCTTATGCGTGTGGGGCGTATTTGCGGGGCTGGCTTGCCTGCCGGGGCGCGCGAGCGCGGGCGAGACGGCGCTGGCCCGGCTGGGCGCGGCGGGTGGCGGGAGGATCCTCTTCCTGGGCAACAGCATCACCAGCCATGGACCCAAGGCGGACATCGGCTGGACGAACCACTGCGGGATGGCGGCGACCGCGCTGGACAAGGATTACGCCCATCGGCTCACCGCGGCCATCGCGGCGCAGCTCGCCAAGCAGCCCTCCATACAAGTCGCCAACATTTCGGACTTCGAGCGCGGCCATGCCGCCTATGACCTGGCGGCCAAGACGAAGCCCTTCATCGCGTTCAAGCCCGACCTCGTGATCGTCGCCATCGGCGAAAACGTGGGCGCGCTGACCAATGATGCCGCCCAAGCAGCGTTCAAGGACAGCCTGGTGCGGCTGCTGAAGACCTTGAAGCAGGGTGGGGACCCGGCGATTTTCATGCGGAGTTGTTTCTGGGCGAGCAAGGTGAAGGACGCCTTGCTGCGGCAGGCAAGCGCCGAGGTCGGGTGCGTCTACGTGGACATCAGCGCGCTGGCCGGGGACGAGGCCAATTATGCGCGCTCGGAGCGCAAGATTGCGCACGCCGGGGTGGCGAATCATCCGGGCGACCGGGGCATGCAGGCCATCGCCGACGCGCTGTTCGCGGCGCTCAAAACGCAAAAGTGATTTCTGAAGGGTTCCGTAGTAGGGTCCGCCCATGCACGAGATTTCCATCTGCCAGAGTCTGGTGAGCGTCGTGCTCGACGAGCTGACGCAGCGTGCCATCGGTCCGGGGCGGCTGCAGCGGGTCCGCGTCGTGGCCGGGCAGCTGCACCAGCTGGTGCCCGATGCGCTGACGTTCGCCTATGAGCTGCTGACGCGCGACACGCCTGCGGCGGGCTCGCAACTCGAGGTGCGGACGCCGCCGCTGGAGGCGCAGTGTCGCAGCTGCGGCTGGCGCGGCGCGATCGAGCCGCCGGTCTTCCTCTGCGAGGCCTGCGGGGCCGGTGTGGACATCAAGGGCGGTGACGAGCTGTTCGTCGAAGAACTGGAGCTTGCCGATTAATGAGCACAGCGCAGATTCCTATTCATCGGGCGGTCATGGACGACAGCCTGCGGAAGGCGACCGCGACGCGCGCCTGGCTGGCGGAGCGCCGGCTCAAGATGTTCAACTTCATCGGCTCTCCCGGCGCGGGCAAGACCGCGCTGCTGGAGGCGTTGGCGGACGCGCTGGCCGGCCGGCTGAAGTTTGCGGTGATCGAGGGCGACTGCGCCACGGCGCGCGACGCCGAACGCGTCGCCGCGCGCGGCATTAGCGCCATCCAGATCGTCACCGGCGAGGGCTGCCACCTGCCGGCCGCGGCGGTCCACCAGGCGCTGGCGGACCTGCCGGACGGGATGGAGTGCATCCTCGTCGAGAACGTCGGCAATCTGGTCTGTCCGGCGGCGTTCGACATCGGCGAGACCGCGAAGATCGCCGTGCTGAGCGTGACCGAGGGCGAGGACAAGCCGCTGAAATATCCCGGGCTGTTCCGCAAGGCCGGCGCCATCGTGCTGAGCAAGACGGACCTGCTGCCGCACCTGCGCTTCAACCTGGACACCTGTCGCCAGGCGATCCGGCAGATCAACAGCGCCGCGCCGCTGTTCGAACTTTCGGCCAAGACCGGCGCGGGTCTGCCCGCGCTGGCCGACTGGCTGGCACAGCAAAAAAGCTGAGGCCGAATGGGTTTATTTTCCCACTGCAATTTTAAACCCTCGTGACCGCCAATCCGGCACACCATCTTCGAGCCGTAGGGCCCGGAAACCTTCCTGCCGCAAAAGATCCACCGCCTGGACAGCCAGGCTGCAATACGGGCCACGGGCATAGGCGGCGATCTCCCGGTGGTGGGGCAGGTCCTTCAATCGCTGCTTGAGATCCTCCAAGGGAACGGAGATCGCGCCCGGAATATGGCCCGCTTTGAATTCCTCCGGTGGACGCACGTCCAGTAGGGTAACCCGGCCCTCGCGCACCCGTCGCAATAGGGGCTTGCCGGTGCGGGTCGTGAGAAACTCCCGTGTCAACCGTTCAACATCGGGCAGCCGGTGTTCCGCCAGCTTGCGCATGGCGCGGAGGAATGTCGGCACCTCCGTGTCCGCGACGCGGTAGGTGACGAAGAGGCCCTGCTTGTCGGCGTCCACCAAGCGTGCGGCGTGCAGCAACCGCAAGTGGTGGGAGGCATTCGCCACCGTCATCGAGGTTGCAGCCGCCAGCACCTCCACCGTACGGGGCGCCTGGGCCAGCACGTCCAGCAGTTCCAGCCGTCGCGGGCTGGCAAGCGCCTTGCCCACGCGGGCCAGTTGCTCGAAGAGCAGGTTTTGGAATTGTCTGCCGTTCATATTATCATCCAATATTCAAACGAATATAATAATAATGTGTAAGCACCCCGTGTCAATCCCGCTCGCACCGGAACCTGATTCACTATTCCTCGTCGGTGCTGTGTCTTTTCTGGTTCCCGCAGCGGCTGGCGGCCTTGTCCTCCGGCCGCGCTGTCCTGAGGTTGGCTCGGGTGCCGGGCGGCCGTGGCCATCGCCGTACGGGTGTCGGGTTGCTGGGGGGCATTGAGCGGGAGGTGTGCCGTGGGCCGAGTGTCGGAAGGAGGCGCTATTTCCTGCGCAAGGCGGGGGACAGACGGTGTCGTGGGGTTGAGCGTCGGGATCAATGTTGCGCTTTACGCTTGTTCCACGGCAGGGCGGGCGTGTAGAACGTCCGGCGTGATCGTTTGCATGGACATCCAGGCGGGGGTGGCGCAGCGCGCCGGGGTGGGGCGCTACGTCCAGAAACTCGTCGAGCAGCTTGGCGCGTGCGCCACGCCCAGTGACGAGCTGCGTTTGTTCTTCTTCGATTTCCAGCGCCAGGGCCTGCCGCTGGCCGCGCCGGGCGCCCAGCAGCGCGCGTGCCGCTGGCTGCCGGGCCGCTATGTGCAGGCCGCGTGGAAGCGGCTGCAGTTCCCCCCGTTCGACTGGCTCGCCGGCGCGGCCGATGTCTACCACTTCCCGAATTTCATCGTGCCCCCGCTGACGCGCGGCAAGGCGGTGGTGACGATCCATGACGTTTCGTTCCTGCGCTTTCCCGACGCCGCCGAACCGCGCAACCTCGCCTACCTGAAGGCGAAGATCCGCGACACGGTCGCCCGCGCCGATGCGATCATCACCGACTCCGCTTTCTCCGGGCAGGAAATCCAGGAATTGCTTGGCGTGCCGCAAGAAAAGATTCATCCCATCCTGCTCGGCCTGCCGTCGGATTTCCGCCGGCCCGCTCCGGCGGCGATCGCCGCCGCACGCCAGCAGCTCGGTTTGGAGCGGCCCTATATTTTGAGCGTCGGCACGCTGGAGCCGCGCAAAAACTTCCCCTTCCTCGTCGAGGCCTTCGAGCGGCTGGCCGGCTTCGATGGCGACCTGGTGATCGCGGGCATGAAGGGCTGGAAGTACGAGCCGATCCTGGCGCGGATGCAGAACTCGCCCCGCGCGGCGCGGATCCGGCACCTCGATTATGTGCCGGAACAACTGCTCGCGCCGCTCTACGCGGGCGCGGAGCTGTTCGTCTTTCCCTCGTTGTACGAGGGCTTCGGCTTCACGCCGCTGGAGGCGATGGCCTGCGGCACGCCGGCGCTGATCTCGGCGAACGGCTCGCTGCCGGAAGTCTGCGGCGGCGGCGCGGAGATCGTGCCCGCGCTCGACGCGGACCTGTGGGCGCAGCGGATCGGCGCGCTGCTCGGCGAAACCACAGCGCGCGCCGCGCTGACGATCAAGGGGGCGCAGCACATCGGGAAGTTCTCCTGGCAAGCCGCGGCGCAGCAGACGTGGTCGGTCTACCAGCAGGTGAGCGGTTAATCTGATGAAGATCGCGATTGATACACGTTGGATCTTCCCGGAGATCTCCGGCATCGGGCTCTACACCCGCGAGCTGATCGCCGCCCTGGCGGAGTGCGACCGGCAGAATGAATACCTGTTGCTCTTCGACCGGCCGGATTTGCAGGAGCGCACCTGGGCCGAGGCGCGGCTGGCCGACAAGCCGAATTTCCAGGCCGCGCAGGTGCCGTGGCGGATCTTTACACCGGGCGGCCAGCTGGGCCTGCCGGGCTGGCTGCGCCGGCAGGGCGTGGACGTCTTCCATTCCCCGAACTACATGATTCCGTTCCGGGCTTTTCCGCGCCGCCGGCCGCACGCCATCCGCTGCGTCGTGACGATCCACGACCTCATCCCGCTCCTCTTTCCGCAGTACACGCCGCGCGCGCTCAAGACGCGGTTCCTGTTTTTGTTTCGGGCGATCCTGCGCGCGGTCGCGGCGCGCGCCGACGCGGTGCTGACCGTGAGCGAGGCCTCGCGCGCCGACATCCTGCGCCTGCTCGGCGCGCCGGCTGGCGACGCAGGCAACGTGGTCGCCATTCCGAACGGCGTTGCCCCGCAGTTCAAGCCGGCCGGAGTCCCGGCCAACACGCCGAAGCGGATCCTGTTTGTCGGGCGGTTCGATCCCTATAAAAATGTGACCGGCCTGCTGACGGCGTTCGATCTGTTGCGGCAGCAACTGCCGGGCGCGGTGCGCCTGGTGATTGCCGGGGCGCCGGACCCGCGCTATCCCGAGCCGCTCCATTTCGCCCGCCAGCGCGGCCTGGAACGGGACATCGAATGGCTCGGCTACGTCAGCGGCCCGCAGCTGGTCGCCGCTTATCAGCAGGCCGATGTGTTCGTGCTGCCGTCGCGCTACGAGGGGTTCGGGTTGCCGGTCGTTGAGGCGATGGCGTGCGGCACGCCCGTGGTGTGCAGCGACGTCAGCTCGCTGCCGGAAGTCGCCGGCGGAGCCGCGCTGCTGATCACGCCCGACGACGCGGCCGGCATCGCGCAGGCGATCCGCCGCGTCCTCGAGGAGCCGGGCCTGGCGGCCACGTTGCGTGAAAAGGGCCTGCGCCGGGCCGCGGATTTTTCGTGGCAGCGTGTTGCGCAGGCGACCTTGCGCGTGTATGAGCGGGGCGGACCAGGGGGCAGCCGATGAGCCTGGCACGGCCAGGGCGCCAGGGCAGAAAGGCAGAGGGGGACCATGACGAAAAGTGAGGTCATCGAACAACTGCTGCCCAAGCGGCGGTCGGCGCCGCGGGCCGCGGCGACAGCCTTTGCGCCGGCGAACATCGCGCTGTGCAAGTACTGGGGCAAGCGCGACGCGGAGCTCAACCTGCCGACCGCCTCCAGCCTGTCCATCTCGCTCGGCAAGCTCGGCAGCGAGGTGACACTCGCGCCGCGCGCCGGCCACGACCGCTTCACGCTCAACGGCCAGTTGATCGCGCCGGAGTCATCGTTCGCCCGCCGCGCGGCCGCGTTCCTCGGCCTGTTCCGCCCCGCACCAGATTTCTACTATGACGTTACAGCGACCAATACCGTGCCGACCGCCGCCGGCCTCGCCTCGTCGGCCTCCGGGTTTGCCGCGCTGACCTTGGCGCTGAACGAGCTGTTCGCCTGGAAGCTCGACCGCCGGAAACTGTCCATCCTGGCCCGGTTGGGCAGCGGCAGCGCGTCCCGTTCACTCTTCGAGGGGTTCGTCGAGTGGCATGCGGGCCGGGCCCCCACCGGCATGGATTCGTTCGCGGAGCCGCTGGCGACGAAATGGCCGGACCTGCGGATCGGCCTGGTGGTGCTCTCCGACAAGGAGAAGCCCATCGGCTCGCGCGATGCCATGGCGCAGACCCGCGACACCTCGCCGCTGTATGCCGTCTGGCCGGAAACCGTCGCACGCGACCTGGTGGCGCTCAAGGAGGCCATCAGCCAGCGCGATTTCACGCAACTCGGCGAGGTCGCCGAGGGCAATGCCTTGGCGATGCACGCCACGATGCTCGCGGCGCGTCCCGCCATCCTCTACTTCCTGCCGGAAAGCATCGAGGCCATCCACACCGTCCACGCGCTGCGCGCCGAAGGGTGCGAGGTCTACTTCACGATGGACGCCGGCCCGAACCTCAAGCTGCTCTTCCGCAAGGCCGACCTGCGCTATGTCATCAAGGGCTTCCCCGAGGTGCAGGTCGTGGCCCCCTTCGCCACGTAGGCGTGCGGTTTTGGGCTCGACGGGACGAAGCTGTTCCTTTAGAAAGGTCGGGCGTCGATGCACAACTCCTGAGAGGTTCAATATGAAGAAATTTATGACGGCGGCGATGATGATGGCGATAACGACACTGGCGGCAGGCGAGGCCGTGGCGGCGGCAGCGCCGGCCGCCGCACCGGTCGCGGAGCCGGGCATCGGGCTGACGCTCAAGGCCGGTACGACCGGCGTGGGCGGCGATCTGACAGTGGGTTTGACCGAGAACTTCAACCTCCGTGCCGGTATCAGCTATTTTACGTGGACGCAGAAGGGTGTGGGCGGGGACACCGACAAGAAAGACCTCCAGTTGGACCTGTTGAACGTCCCGCTCACGGTCGACTGGCATCCCATCACGGGCAATGGCTTCCGCATCTCCGCGGGCGTGATGTTCAACAATGACCGGGGCGAACTCAACGCCAGGTACGGCCAGAGCGTTTCGATCAACGACCACGATTACATCGTGAGCTCGTTGAACGGCAAGATCGACTTCAACCGGTTCGGCCCCTATCTCGGGATCGGCTACGGCAATGCCGCCGACACCTCGGCGCGCTGGCATTTCTCCTCGGACCTGGGCGTAGCCTATATCGGCGCACCGAATATCACCCTGGAGGCCACCGCGCTCGACCCGGCCCAGCAGGGCGCGCTTGAAAATGATCTGGCGGCGCAGCGCAAAACATACGAGGACGACGCCAAGCCGTTCAAATTCTATCCTGTCCTGACCATCGGCGTCTCCTACACGTTCTGAGCGCGCCGGCGCCGCGTCCGCGCTTGACTTGCGCGCGCGCCATCGGAGAATGCGCGCATGACGAACACTTCTGCCTATGCCGCGCACTTTACCGGTGCGGTCGAATTCCGCCCGTCGTTTGCACCGCGGCCGGGCATCAGCCATGTCCTGTTCGATTTCGACGGCACGCTTTCGCTCATCCGCGAGGGTTGGCCGGACGTGATGGTGCCGATGTTCACCGAATACCTGCCGCCGCTGCCCGGCGAAACGGCGGAACAGCGCCGCCAGCTCGCGCTCGACGACATCATGCGCCTCAACGGCAAGCAGACGATCTACCAGATGATCCAGCTCGCCGAGCGCATCACGGAGCGCGGCGGCGTGCCGCGCGAGCCGCTGTGGTACAAGCACGAATATCTCCGCCGGCTTGAGGAGCGCATCGCGTCGCGCGTGGCGGGCGTGCACGGCGGCACGATCCCCTACGACGAGCTGCTGGTGCACGGGACGCGGGCGCTGCTCAAGGAGTTGCGCCGGCGCGGGCTGGCGCTCTACCTCGCCAGCGGCACCGATGAGCAGTTTGTCAAGCAGGAGGCCGAGCTGCTCCAGGTGACGGAATATTTCGGCAGCCACATCTATGGTGCCCAGGATGACTACAAGAAGTTCTCCAAGAAGATGGTCATCGAGCGGCTGCTGAGGGAGAACGCGATCCCCGGCGAAAAGCTGCTCGCGTTCGGCGATGGCTATGTCGAGATCCTGAACACGAAGGAAGTCGGCGGGCTCGCGGTCGCGGTCGCCAGCGACGAGGCCCACAACGGTTCCGGCCAGTTCGACGAGTGGAAAAGGCAGCGCCTGATCGGCGTCGGCGCCGATGTGGTCATCCCGGACTACCGCGATGCGCCGGCGCTGCTCGACCTCATCCTCGGCACATGAAAACGACACCCCTCGACCTGCGGAAACTGAAAATCCAGCCGCTGGCCGCGCGCAAGAGCCTGACGCGCGCCGACAACATCTTGGTTGCGCCCGAGGCCCCGCTGCGCGCCTGTCCGCCGGCGGTGTCGCCGCTGATCGCCGACTGCGCGCATAAAATCCGCGCGGCGCGCGAGCGCGGCGCAAGCGTCATGCTCATCTATGGCGCGCACCTGCTGCGCAACGGCGCGGCGCTCCTGCTCGACCGGATGATGGAACGCGGGTGGCTGACGCACCTGGCGACGAACGGCGCGGGCACGATCCACGACTGGGAATATGCCTGGCTGGGCGCCAGCACGGAGAGCGTGCGCGAAAATGTCGCGACCGGCTCCTTCGGCACCTGGGCCGAGACGGCAACGAACATCCACCGCGCGCTCATGGCCGGTGCGCTCGACGGCCTCGGCTACGGACGCGCGCTCGGCCGCTACATCGCCGAGGACGGCGCGACGCTGCCGACGCCCGAAGAGCTCACGCGCGCCATCGTGGCTGCGCCGGGGCATCCGCTGACCGCGGCGCGCGCCGATTTGCTGCAGGCGATGCGCGAGCAGCCGTGGCCGGCGGGCCGCGTGCAGGTGGCGCACCGCTGGAAACAGAACTCGATCCTCGCTTCGGCCTGGCGGCACCAGGTGGCGATGACGGTGCATCCGGGCATCGGCTATGACATCATCACCAACCATCCGGTGTTCAGCGGCAGCGTCATCGGGCGCGCCGGCGAACTGGATTTCAAATTGTTTTCCGGCTCGGTGGCGGACCTCGAGGGCGGCGTCGTGCTCTCGGTCGGCTCGGCGATCATGGGCCCGCAGGTCTTCGAGAAGGCCTTGAGCTGCGTGAACAACCTGCGCCTGCAAGAGGGGCGCGGCGTCGTCAGCGGTCACTCGCTCTACGTCGTGGACTTGCAGGACGGCGGCGGCTGGGACTGGACGCAGGGGGAGCCGCCGAAGACCAATCCCGCCTACTACCTCCGCTTCTGCAAGAGCTACGCGCGCATGGGCGGCGCGATGCACTACGCCCAGTGCGATAACCTCACTTTCGTCCAGCATCTTTTCCACGAACTGCAACGGCCATGAAGCCCGAACGTTTTCACGCCATCACGGCCCGCTATCCCTCGTTGAAGATCGCCATCATCGGCGACTTCTGCCTCGACCGTTATCTGGAGATCGATCCGGGGCGCGCCGAGATTTCCATCGAGACGGATCTGCCGGTCCACAATGTGTCGCGGGTGCGCGCGCAACCCGGTGCGGCGGGAACGGTGCTCAACAACGTCGCCGCGCTCGGCACGGGCGAAATTTTCCCCGTCGGATTTTGCGGTGAGGATGGCGAAGGCTTCGAGCTGCGCCGCGCGCTCGCCGCGCTGCCGGGCGTGAAGCTCGACCACTTCATCACCACACCCTTGCGCCGGACGTTCACCTACTGCAAGCCGCTTGTGGTAGAGCCGGGCCGGCCGCCGCGCGAGCTGAGCCGGCTCGACTCGAAGAACTGGACGCCGACGCCGCCGCAGGTCGCCGAGGCGCTCGCCGCCTCGACCGTCGCGCTGCTCCAGCGCGTGGATGCCGCCATCGTGATGGATCAGGTGGACGAGGCGGAAACGGGCGTGGTTACCCAGACGCTGCTGGGTGTTTTGGGCCTGACGACGAGAGGCCGGGCGTTGCCGGTCATCGCCGATTCGCGGCGCGGGTTGCACGGTTTTCCTTCGGTGATTTTCAAGATGAACGCAGCCGAACTGGGGAAGCTCTGCGGCTGGAGCGGAACGCTTTCTGTGGAGCAGGTCCGCGAGGCCGCGGTCCAGTTGGCGCGGCAGAATCAGCGCGTGGTCTTTGTCACGATGGCCGAGCGCGGTTTGGTTGGCGCGTCACCGGACGGCGCGGTGGAACAGGTGAACGCGCTGCCGCTGCGTGGTCCCATTGATATCGTGGGCGCAGGCGATTCCGTGACGGCGAACCTTGCGCTCGCGCTTGCCGCCGGCGCGAGCGTGCGCGAGGCGTTGGAACTGGCCGCGCTGGCCGCCTCCCTCGTTATTCATCAACTGGGCACCACCGGCACGGCGCATGTCGCGCAGATGCAGTCGCTGGTGCCGGCGGTGGTTTGAATATTCTGGGGCGGGGAAAACCGGGTGAAACCATGAAAATTCAGTACGCAATGCTGTGCGCGCTGGCGCTGGCCGCCACGGGCCGGGCCGGGGACGCCGCGCCGCCGCCGCCGAAATGGCTGGGCGAAATCACGCGCGTGGCCTACACCGACCTGGGCAATGCCCGCCTGGCGGGCGACTGGCCGGACAAGGTGATCGCCGATGCCGCCGCCGCCGGGGTGCAAATGTTCTTCTCGCGCGTGCACAGCGGCTCCGAATGGGAGGGGCTGGGGTGGAAGAGCGAGTTCGGCCCGCTGGATCCGAAGCTGAACGGGCGCGACGGCACGCGCGACGTGGTCGAACTCTGCCATAAGCACCACATCCGCTATCTCGCCTATTACTGGGCGCAGCGCGAGCACGCCTCGGTGGCGGAGGCGCATCCCGACTGGTGCGGAGTCAGTGTGCGCGGCAAGCCGACGCGCTACTTCTGCATCAACACGCCGTACCGCCAGCTGGTGCGCGACCGCATCGTCGAACTGGTTGCCAAGGAAGGCGTGGACGGCATCTTCTTCGACATGTTCCACGCCCGCCAGGATGAGTGCTACTGCGCAGGCTGCAAGGCGAAGTTCAAGCAATTGACCGGGCACGACGCTCCGACCGTGGAGAATTTCGAGAATCCCGTGTGGCGCCAGTGGGTGGAGTTCCGCTACCGCAGCATCGAGGACGCGATGCTGGACTTCAACCGCGCGATCAAGGCGGCGAATCCCGAGGCGGCGCTTGTGGTCAACACGTGGAACGCATGGGTCTATCATCATGCGCTTAAGGCCCGCAATTCGATCCGCGTGATCGAGAATGTGGACGGCATGCTGGAGGAGACCGCCTGGTATGACACGGTGGACCCCTCTTTCTGCGCGTTCCCGACGCTCTACAATTTCATGAGCTGGCATCTCGCGGGGCTGGCGAAGGAGAAGGCCGCGTTCATGTGGGCGCGCGGCGCCGTCGTGCGGCTGCCGATCGGCTATACGGAGACCCTGACCCGCCAGATGGTCATGCTCGCCAACGGCTCCGTGCCCGCCCAGTCGGTGCCGGGGCGCGAGGTGATGAAGCGCTATATGGCCGACATCGCGGCGCGCGAGGCGTATACCCGCGGCAGCCGTCCGCTGCGCTGGTGCGGGCTGCTGGTGTCGGAGAAGACGGAAATGTGGTATGGCCGCAATGAGCCGCAGGAGCGTTACATCAAGGGCATCTACGGCGCGTATCAGATCATGCTCGAACGGCATCTGCCCGTCGTGCTCGTCACCGATCGGGATCTCGAGCGGGGCGATCTCGCGGGGCTGTCGGTCCTGGTGGCGCCCAATGCAGCGGCGCTCTCAGAGAAGGAATGCGAAAATCTGCGCAGCTTTGTGCGCGCCGGCGGCGGGTTGGTCGCCAGCTATGAAACCAGCCTCTACGACGAGGAAGGCCAGCCGCTGAAGGATTTCCGGTTGGGCGATCTGCTTAACGCTCACAAGCTCGGCGACTTCGATGCGCGCGCCATTCGTGTGGGCTGGGATCCGCTCAAGATTCATTCGGCAAACTGGTATGTGCCCGCCACACACCGCTGGGCCAAAGGCGAGGTGCGTGTCGCGATGGAGCGGTGCGGTGTGACCGACCCGCCGGGCACGGTACATACCGGCCTGCCCCTGATCGGCCGCCTGCTGGAGGTCGAGCCCGTGAAGGGCAAGCGCAGCGATTTGCGGGTGGCTACCGCGCATTACAGCGAGTTGCTCGCGAAAGTGGAGAGCACCAATCACCCCGGCGTGGTGGAAAACAAATTCGGCGCCGGCAAGGTGATCTACTTCCCGGCCGACCTGACGTGGTCCTATTTCAGGCTGGGCGATCCGCACGCGGGCGGCTTGCTGGAGCAGGCTATCCGCGAGGCGGCGGGCACCCCGCCGCCGGTGGAAGTCGTCGCGCCGAGCATCGTACAGGCGACGCCGTTCGTGCAGGGCAAGAGGGTGGTGGTGCACCTGCTCAACGACATCTCGTCGCTCGGCCGTTCGCAAAATGTGAAGGGCGAATCCCTGCGCGAGCGCACCGAGGTGCTGCCGATCCACGACATCACCGTGACCTTTCACGACCCGCGGCTGCAGCGTTTCACCCTGATTCCGGGAGGCACTGTCCTGCAGGTGGAGCAGACGCCGCACGGGCAGGTGGTGAAGGTTCCGCCCTTGCAGGTACATGCCATGGTGGTGGCGGAAGAGCGCTAGGCGTTCGGCTGTCCGTTTTCAGACGCTGGCAAACGCGGTGTGGGTTTTCCGGGCTGTGGCTCGGCATCTGGCCGGTATCAAGTCGGGGAATGTTATTATATTACCTGATCATAATAAATGCTTGACAGCCAGCGGCGGGGCGCGGATGATGGGGCTCAACAAACGAGGCGCGCATGAAGGCTTTGGTCAAACGCGAAGCGAAGCAGGGGCTGTGGCTGGAGGATGTTCCGGCGCCGGCGGTGGGCATCAACGATGTGCTCATCAAGGTGCAGAAGACCTCGATCTGCGGCACCGATGTACACATCTATAACTGGGATGCCTGGTCGCAGAAGACCATCAAGGTGCCGATGGTCATCGGCCACGAGTTTGCCGGCACGGTCGCCGGGTTCGGGGCGAACGTCGCCGACGTCAAGCTCGGCGACGTGGTCAGCGGCGAGGGGCACATCGTCTGCGGGCGCTGCCGCAACTGTCTGGCGGGCCGGCGCCAGCTATGCGCGCACACCATCGGGCTGGGCGTCAACCGGACCGGTTCGTTCGCGGAATACGTCAGCATCCCGATGACCAACGTCTGGCACGCGGACCCCAAGATTTCGATGGAGGTGCTTTCGTCGTTCGACCCGTTCGGCAACGCGGCGCACACGGCGCTCTCGTTCAAGGTGCTCGGCGAGGACGTGCTCATCACCGGCGCCGGGCCGATCGGCCTGATGGCGGCGGCGATCGTGCGCCACGCCGGCGCGCGCCATGTGGTCATCACCGACGTCAATCCCTACCGCCTGGCGCTGGCGCGGCGGATGGGTGTGACGCTGGCGGTCAACGTCAAGGAGCAATCCCTGCGCGAAGTGCAGCAACAGCTCGGCATGACCGAGGGCTTTGATGTCGGGCTCGAGATGTCCGGCAACCCCGCGGCCTTCCGCGACATGATCGACAACATGTGCCACGGCGGGAAGATCGCGATGCTCGGCATCCCGGCCGAGCAGGTGACGATTGACTGGAACAAGGTCGTTTTCAACATGCTGACGATCAAGGGGATCTACGGGCGCGAGATGTACGAGACGTGGTACATGATGACCGCGATGCTGCAGTCCGGCCTGGATATTGCGCCGGTGATCACCCACCGCTTCCACTACACCGAGTTCGAAAAAGGTTTCGAGGCGATGCGCTCGGGCAACTCCGGCAAAGTCGTGCTGGACTGGACGGTGTGACCATGCTCGGCACCTTCAAGGACATCCTCGACGCACGTCTGGCGGAGATCCGCGCCGCAGGGCTCTTCAAGGAGGAGCGCGTGCTCGCCGGCGCGCAGGCGGCGCACATCCGCCTGCAGGACGGGCGCGAGGTGATCAACCTCTGCGCGAACAACTATCTTGGCCTCGCGAATCATCCCGAGGTGATTGCGGCGGCGAAGGCGGGCCTCGACCAGTGGGGCTATGGCCTCTCGTCGGTGCGCTTCATCTGCGGCACGCAGGCGCTGCATCAACAGCTGGAGCAAAAGCTCGCGAACTTTCTCGGCACCGAGGACACGATCCTTTATTCGTCGTGCTTCGACGCCAACGGCGGCTTGTTCGAGACGCTGCTCGGCGAAGAGGACGCGATCATCAGCGACGCGCTCAATCACGCCAGCATCATCGACGGCGTCCGGCTCTGCAAGGCGCAGCGCTTCCGCTACGCCAACGTCGACATGGCCGACCTCGAGGCGCAGCTCAAGGCCGCCGCCAACTGCCGCGTGCGGATGATTGCGACCGACGGTGTCTTCAGCATGGATGGCACGATTGCGCCGTTGCGCGAAATCTGCGACCTCGCGGAAAAATATGACGCGCTCGTGATGGTGGACGATTCCCACGCCGTCGGTTTTCTCGGCGCGCGCGGGCGCGGCTCGCACGAGCACCGCGGCGTTATGGGCCGCGTGGACATCCTGACCGGCACGCTCGGCAAGGCGCTCGGCGGCGCGAGCGGCGGCTACACGAGCGGCAAGCGTGAGATCATCGCGCTGCTGCGCCAGCGCTCGCGGCCCTATCTGTTTTCCAACACGCTTGCGCCGTCCATCGCGGCCGCGTCGCTCCAGGTGCTGGTGATGCTGGAGCGCTCGACCGAGTGGCGCGACAAGCTGATGGCGAGCGCACACTATTTTCGTGCCGGCCTCGCCGCCGCGGGTTTCGCCCTTCCGGTGGGCGAGCACCCCATCGTGCCGCTCATGCTCGGCGATGCCGCGCTCGCGCATCGCATGGCCACCAAGATGCTGGAGCACGGCATCTACGTCATCGGCTTTTCCTCCCCCGTCGTGCCCCAGGGCAAGGCGCGCATTCGCACGCAGGTCTCCGCCGCCCATTCACGCGCCGATTTGGATCAAGCCATCGCCGCCTTCAGCCAGGTACGGCGCGAGCTGCAATGAACCTCTGCAACTTTTTCCACGTTGCCAGCCGAAGGCGTGCGGCTTGTTCTGCAACTGCCGAACTGGCCGGGAGCGGCGGCATTCTTGCCGCCGCAGAAGAAGCCTCAAGCTTGAGTTTTGCTGATGATGCCTCGCGCATAACTGCGGCTGTTGGCCGGTTAGGTCGGGCGGTGAGACACCGCCCCTCCCAGCTAGTCAGACAAGAAAGGCTGCGGTGGGTCCATCCGATGCGCAAGTGCATCGACTGGCGACTGCTTCCCATGCTGGGAACTCTGGCCCTGTTGTTTTTCCAGGGGTTGGAAAGCGTCCATGCCGAATCCGCCGCGGCGCTGTTTGCGCGCGGTGATATCCCTGCCTACAAGGTCGCGCTCGATGCGTGGCTCGACTCCACCGAACGCGCGGTGAGCGACACCGACGCGGCGGCGCGCTGGCAGAAACTTTCGGCGATGCCGGGCTATCTGCACACGCTGGCGCAGGCGGAGTTGCTGCGCGTCACCGGCCTCGAGAACATCGCGAAGCTCGCGGCGACGCAGGACGGCCGCGCATTTCTCTCCACGTTCATGGCCGATCCGGCGTGGCTGGAGTTGTATCTGGTCAGCGGGCCGGTGCCGGAGAACACGCCTGACGGACTCGCCACGCTGCGCGACATCTGGCTCGCCGACCGCGCGCCTGACACGATGAAATATCGTCACCTCGCCACCGCCGTCGCGCTCGTGTTCAACACCGATCCGCAGAAAAAACGGCTGCACGATGTGACCACGCGCGACCGTAATCCGCTGACGCCGCTCGCACGCTACCAGTTTTTCAAGGCGAGCCACAAGGCCGGCAAGCTCAAGCCGCTCTTCGACAAGCTCGCGACGTGGGAGCTGCGCTGGGTCGTCAGCGCGCCGGTGGAGAACGAGGCGCTCGCGTGGCTGCAGGATCACGTGAACGTGCCGCTGGCCGAGTACGACGGCATCTGCTGGATCCCGCGCTACCGCGGCGTGAACGATTTCGGCAACACGGTGCAGGGCCCGCTGTTCTATCCCGCGCGCAGCCAGCTCAATTGGGCCGAGGATACCGCGGCGCACGGCGGCGTCTGCGGGGCTCTCTCGACCTTCGGCGCCTATAACGCGATGGCGCACGGCGTGCCCGCGACGACGAAGGGCCAGCCTGGCCACTGTGCGCACGCGATCCGCATCGCACCCGGCCACTGGGTGCCGTGCTTCGGCGGACCGGACGGCGGCGCGGCGTATCACTTCGGGCCGGACACTTTCGCTTACGTCTGGCAGGCCGATGACGCGTTCGGCGATTTTGCCGCGATGCGCCGCTCGACGCAGCTCGCGTGGCGGGCGCGCCGCACGCAGGCGCGCGGCGACTTCACCGCCGCCCTCGCCGCGCAGCCGCTGAATCATCCGCTTTGGCAGGAATACATCGGCCGGTGTCAGGCCGATCCCACGTGCGGCAAGGATGACTGGAAGAAAATAGCCGACGAACTCCTGCGCAGCATGGCCAAGCATCCGCGGCCGCTCTGCGATCTGCTCGCCATGTTCGATGAGAAAAATCTCTGGCCCATGTTGAGTATGGAGGAGAAAACCGCGTTTTTCCTGAAGCTGCACGAGATGATTGCCACACACCAGCGCCCCGGCTGGACGCCGTGGGAGATGCCGCGCGACGTGCTGGCGAAGCAGCTCAAGTCGCTAGGCGACGCCGACCAGTCCGGCCCGTTCTTCGGGCAGGTGCTCGCGGCCTACGTCCGGCACGGCCACGAGTTCTTTATCGGTAAGCTGATCGATTGGGGCACGGAGAAGCTGGCGAAGTCGCGCGCCGGACGCGAACAGTTCTTTGCCGCGATCACCGCCGCGCTCGGCGAGGCCGGCGGCGCCGCCGATGACAAGATCCGGCGCAAGGTGTTCGAAAGCGCGATCCGCGCGACCGAGGAGGCGCGCAGCGTCGCCGGTTTCCAGATGTTGAGCGCCGCCGCGCAGAAATTCGCCGCGCCCGAGGGGAAACTGAAGCTCGAATCGCCCCGCGGCAGGCTGGTCAGCTCCGAGGGCCTCCTTTACTTGAGCGGCTTCGACGGTTACGACCCGCCGCTGCAGCACCGCGGCGTGCTGACCGAGGACGGCGGCCTGTTCCACGGCCAGCCAGCAAAGGATGACAAGGACGGCCACGCGTGGGTCGTGGTGCAACTGCGCGACGAATGCGTCTTGAGCGGGCTGGCGCTCGGCAACCGCCTGAGCAATCAGCAGCGTTGCAAGTCGCTGCGCATCTCCACCAGCACCGACGAGAAGACATGGAAGCCGCTGGCGGAAATTGGCGACTTCAAGCAGCAGCACAAACTGGACGTGAGCGACAAGGCCGTCCGCGCCCGCTGGGTGAAAATCGAAAACACCACGCCGCAATCCGACGCGTTCCATCTGCGCAACATCTGCATCTACGGCAAGGAAGTGAAGGATTGAAGCGACTCTTTCCCATGCTGGGTGGTGAGGTCAAACAGCGCGATGGGCATTCGGTTGCACCGCGGCCCCTGCCGGCTTCTCCGCCAGGTGAAGAAGTTTTGCACTTATGTCCCGTCAGACTAGCTGGGAGCAGCGGCATTCCTGCCGCCGCAGTAGAAACATCATGCGTGAGTTATGCGGATGTTGTTTCGCGACCGGTTGCGGCGGCTGGTCAGGTATGTTGGGCGGTGAGACACCGCCCCTCCCAGCTAGTCGAACACGAAAAACAGGGGCGTGTCCATCCGAAGCGTAAGCGCAGCGGCTGGCGACTTTTGCCCATGCTTGGAACCCTGGGCCTGCTGTTTTCCCAGCCCGTGGTGAGCTTGTCGAACCCATCCTTGCCAACTGCCGGCGCGGCGCGGGCTGAAGAATACTTGGTTTTGGAAAATCAGTTCCTCGGTCGCGCTTTTTCCACCGCCAGTGGCGTGTTGCGGACGGTGGAAATCATCAACAAGCGAGCGGGCATCACCACCAAGCGGGCCAACGGGCCGGAATTCCGGCTGCGGTTTTCACAGAGCACGGCGAAACCGGAGACGGCCTTCACGCTGACGGCGGCGGATTTCAAAGTGGTTGCCGCAACGCCGGGGCAGGAAGCGCTGGTCTTTCAACTGGAGAACGCCGCACATCAAGTGCGTGTCGAGGTGCGCTACGAGCTGAAGCCTGACGACTTTTATTTGCGCAAGCGCCTGACGATCACGAGCGCGCAGCCGGTGACGCTGGAGCGGATTGAGGTGGAAGCGCTGGACATGCCGGATGCGTGGCAGCCGTACACGACGCGCGACATCACGGCGAACGCGCCGGGCAAGTGGAGCCCCGGGCTCGGGCAGCCGCTCTACGCCTCGAACAGCGCGACGTTCTGGGGTGTCGAATTTCCCGCGGCGGATAACCGGGTGAAGGGCGGCGCGCTCTCCGCCGGCTATCTGTGGGGCAGGGCTCTCAAAGCCGGGCAAACCTACCAGACCTATGCCGCCGTCATGGGCGTAAGCGACGATCCCGCCTTCATCAAGGAGGCGTTCTTCGAGTACATCGACCGCATCCGCATCCGGCCGCTGCGGTTGCAGGTCCAGTACAACTCATGGTTCGATTATGGCGGCGGGGTGAAGCAGGAAACGTTCGCGGGCAGCGTCGCGAAAATTCATCACGAGCTCGTCGATGAGCGCGGGACCAAGCCGCTGAACATGTATGTGATCGACGACGGCTGGCAGGACACGGGCGCCAGTTGGTCGGACAAGGTGTGGAAGGTGAACGCCAAATTCGATCCCGACTTCGCGTCGAGCCGGAAAGCCGTGGCCGACGCGCACGGCAAGCTCGGGCTCTGGTTGAGCCCCGGCTGCCTCTTTGGCGCGCACAGCCAGGTGGCGAAGCTGCGTGCGCAGGACTTCGAGGCGCTCGACGACTGGATGTCCATGGCCGGTCCGAAATATATGCAGGCGCTGGAAGACCGCATGGTCGAGCTTATACGGCAGGGCGTCGGGTTCTTCAAGCTCGACGGTGTCTTTGGTCATCTGAATCTGCGCAACTTCGAACTGCACGGGGCGAAGTACGGTTTGCCGGAGCTGCCGCAGCTCGACATCGCGGACTTCAAAGCCGGCGACAAACGGCTCAACGACGCGAGGTTCGACGAGCTGAAAATCTATTACCTCTCCGCCGGCACGGAACGCCTGACGCAGATGTTCAAGCGGATGGCGGAGGCCGATCCCGGTGTTTTCATCGTAATTTCCAACGGCGCGTATTTGAGCCCGTGGTGGCTGATGTCGGTGGATGCAATCTGGATGATCAACGCCGGCGATGCCGCCGGGGGCAGCTCGCGCACGCAGGAACTTGTCTATCGCGACGGCGTCTATCACGAAATCTGGCGGCAGCAAAACTGCCAGTATCCGCTCGCCAGCCTTTTCAACCACGAGCCGAAGAAAACCTCGACCGGCGAGGCCAAGGACGAGTTTCGCCGCTACCTCTACATGCACCTCTCGCGCGGCACGGGCTTCGTCGAGCTCTACATCAAGCCGTTCGTGCTCCAGCCCGGTGATTGGGATGTGATCGGCGAAGGGCTGCTCTGGGCGCAGGAAATCTTTCCGACGTTCAAGCGCGCGCGGATGCACGGCGGCAGTCCCAAGGCGGGCGAAGTCTATGGCTACACTGCGTGGGACCCAACGCAGGGCTACATCAGCCTGCACAATCCCTCCGCCGACGCGAAGACCTACGCCGTCACCTTGGATCGAGCGTTTGGCCTGTTGCCGGGCAGCGGGTCGTTTCATGTCAGCTCGCCGCTCGACGACGCCATACGAGGTTTGCCGGCGAGCTGCAAGTTCGGCGACACACTCACGTTCGAGTTGAAGCCGCGCGAAGTGCGCGTCGTCAATTTCAGCGTGCAGGCGCAGGACTGGCAAAAGCTACGCCGGCTACAAACCATTAGCCCTGAGACGTTTAGACAATCCGCCCCGCGTATGCCGTCGGTCGTGGTACAGCCCCAGTCCACGCCGGTCAAAGCGCATGCGATCCTCGGTGCCTGGGAATATCGCTATGGCGGCAGCACCTACACGCGCACGTTTACCTCCGATGGCGTCTGCACCTTGCGCCAAGGTGCTGCGGTCACCTGGGCGAAGTCTTTCAAGCCGGAGGGGCCCGAAAGCGTCATTGTGGCGGGCAGCCTCAAACACCAATTGCAGCCGGATGGCACGTTGACTATCGAAGGCCACTACACGGCCCGAAAGCGAGTCGATGATAAAGATCGGTAGCCTTGCAGGCCTGGGAGCTTTGGCGCTGGCGTGCTGTCTGCCGCGGGAGCTTTGCGCCGCAGGTGCGGCCCCTGCCGTCCGGGCTGGCGTCCCGCCTCCGAGCATGCCGTTCCAGCAGTTGGCGCAGTGGCTCACCTTTACCCGCGCGGAGCTCGACCGGTTGGCCGTCGAAAAGGGCCAACTCGATTTTTCCTCACGGTTCGTCTACGAGGACGACTGGTCCTTGCGCTGGCACTACCAGCCTGGCAGCACGCTGACGTGGAACTGCCAGCGCGACAAACTTGGCAAGTCGCCGACGTTCTATTTCACCGTTCTTGAACCTCAAAGCAAAGGTCGGACAGCGACGACATTGCGCATCGAGTTCCTGGATGCCAACCGGAAGGTGGCCGGGCAGTGCGACATGCCGTTGGTGCGGCCATACTGGAACCGCTGCATCATCCAGCTGGTTGAAAACAATGGGTTCAAGGTCGGCATCCAGAATTTCACTGGCACCATCCCGTCCACCGTGTCCACCGTCCGTATCACCCCGCTTGCCAAGACGGCCGGTGAACTCTTCCTCGGCGGCTGGCTGCTGACGGGGCCGACGTTGCTGCGGCGCGGCGACACCGCCGAGTTGGACGGGTTCCCGGCATCCAACCTGCCCGCGGCCGCCGGTCTCCCGGCACCTTCCCCGGCGGAATCGGCCGCCGCTGCGACCCTTGAACAGCAGCTCGAAAACGGGCTCATGGCGGATTGGTTCAACGGCATCGGCAAGCCGTTCGACGCGATCGTGACCGAGGTCATGGCGCACTATCAGGAATTGAACCTCCGGCGTACGCCCGAGGGCATGGCCGGAGTGAACCTGATCATGGAGCAAATCCGGCGCAGTGGCGAAACGCTCAATGGAAATCCAGCAGGCGTCGCGTCCCCCTTGGCAGCGTATCGTGGCAGGGTGCCCCTGAAAAACACGCTGCACGCCTATGGCGAGCTTTGCCACCCCCACGGCTATTGCCAATTGCTGCTCGATGTCGCCCAGTGCTGTCGCCGCGAGACGGATGTGCGCCGCAAGGCTGCGTTGCTCGGCATGTATGAGATGCTGTTCGACTACAGCCAGTACTTGAGCGGCTTCCCCGCCAACTGGTTCGGCGGCGAAGGCTATGTCGAGTCCGTCTTCCTCCTGCGCCGTGAGTTGCTCGCGGCCCGGCGTATCGACGGCAGGCTCCTCGATCTGCTCCGTCAACAGGTCAAGTTCGATCGCATCTTCCTCAACCATTCCGTCTACAACACGGCGCACCCCGGTGATCTCGGCGAGGATTGCGATTACACCCGCCTCACCTCCGAGCGGCTCATCTACCTCGCCTTGCTGGAGCCGGATCCCAAGCTGCGCACCCATTACCTCCACGCCTGCCAGCGCTGGTTCAGTCGCATGGTGCTGGCTTATGCACCTGGCGTTTCCGACACCTTCAAGCCGGACGGTTCCCTCAACCATCACAACGGGTTGCAGTTCGGCTATGGCCGTGGCGTCCTGATCACCGGTGCCCGCGTCATCAACCTCCTCGCCCGTACGCCCTTCGCCATCGAGCCGGGCGGGCACACCCTGTTCAGGCAAGCGCTGCTGTTGCGTCGCTGCTTCAGCCGGAACGGTCTCGATCCGCTCACCCTGTCCGGCAAGGAGGGGTTGGGTTACGCCAACGAACTGCCCACCGCGCCATACCGGCTCATGGCCTTGGCCGGGACACCCGATGGGCGGCAAGCGATCGATGCCGACATGGCCGCCGTTTATCTGCGGCTTATCGCGGGGAAAAAGGAAAAGCCGACCGATCTTGACGAAGCCGCGATGAGGCTGTTTGAGCAGGCCAGGATCGCACCCGAAGCTGTTCCCCAGGGACACTGGACCTTGGGCTGGTCTGCCGCCGCCATTCATCGCCACGACGACTGGCTCCTCTCCATCCGTGGCTACAGCCGCTATGCCTATGCGCGCGAGAGCGGACATCCAGGCAACGACCGGTATGTCAATCCGCACCTGGGTTTCGGCACCGTGGAGTTGCTGACGCCATTGAATCACAAACCGCGCTACGCCTCTTTCTACCACGAGACCGATCTGGGAGCGGCCGGCTTCGACTGGACCAAATTCCCCGGCACGACCGATGTCTTCCTGCCGTTTGAGAAGATCGCCTGGCAGGGCGATTGGCAGCACCGCTCGGACCAGGCCTTTGTCGGTGGTGTGGATGCGCCCAGCGGCGCCGGCCTCTTCGTGCTCTCCCTGCACGGCCCGAAAAAAATCGGACTCGATTCCTTCTCCGCCCGCAAAACCTGGTTCTGCTTCCGCGACACCGTCGTCTGTCTTGGTTCCGGCATCGGCAACACGCTTGCCGCGCACGAGACCGGCACGACGCTGTTCCAGGATGTATGGCGTCAGCCCGACGCGAAGGGCAAAACCACCACGCCGCTTTTTCTGGGCGCTGTCGTCAGCGGCAATGCCTTTCCGTTCGCGACGCAGGAAAAGCTCACCGCTCCGCAGTGGCTGGTCAATCGACAGGGCGTCGGCTATTTCCTCTATCCAGGGCAGCAGCTCAACATCCGTCGCGCAGAGCAGCAGTCTCCCTCGTCGGATGGGAAAAAAGAAACCGGCGGAAAATTCACGACCTCGTGGCTCTCGCACGGACACGCGCCCAAGGATGCTTCCTATCGCTACCTGATGCGGATCAACACCACGCCGGAAGCGATGACGGCCTTCGCGCAGTCCATGCTCGCCGCGGCGCCTTATGAAATCCGCCGGCAGGATGCCAGCGCCCACATCGTTTCAGCGAAAGCGGAGGCCTCCATCGCGTATGCCATCTTTCAACCGAACGAGGTCTTGAATGTCGGGCCCGTCACCTCCGCCTCCAAACCCTGCCTTGTAATCGCCCGCGAAACGGCCGGAAAGTTGTCCTTGTCCGTGGCCGACCCGGACCTGAACTTCCTCGACGGAGAGAAAGACTCCAAGCAATGGGGCTACAGTCAGCCCTCGACGATCGCTTGCACACTGCAGGGCCAATGGCAGCTTGCGGAGCACAGTGCAAGGTGTTCCGTGACTTCATATGCGCCGGGAAAAACTGTACTCCGCGTGGAATGTCGCGACGGTTTGACCACGACGATCAATTTGATTCCCGCAACGCCGGTTTCGAAAGGGCCCTAAACATGACGAAGCGACTGACCTGTCCCATGCTAGGAGCCTTGGCCCTGTTGTTATTCCAGCCATTGGAAAACGCCAGCGCAGCGGAGGCCGGTGGCATTTATCCGCGCGGGAAAACGTTGCCGTTTCTCGGCTACTCCGGCGACCCGGCGCGCGACCTGACCAACGGGTTTACCGTCGCGGGACCGGTCTATGGCGACCAGCTGCCGTACCTCCGGCGCTGCTTCTCCAATGGCTGGCCGGTCGTCGCGCACGTCGGGCCGCACATCACGTTCAACGACAAAAGCCCCGACAAGTACAAGCTGAATGTTGCGGCCCTGCGCGCCGAGGTGGAGAAGCAGATGCAGGAGCTTGCGCCGCACAAGGAGATCGTCTGGTGGGCGGTGACACCGGAAGAACTGCGGCCGTGGCGCAAGGACGAGATGAACTACCTCGAGGTGGTCACCGCGGCCATCCGCGCGCACGACCCGCTCCAGCGGCCAATCTATCTCTACAATCCGAACAACCGCGACGCGAAGACGCTGGAGCCGATTGCGCGGCAGGTTGACGTGCTCGGCAAGGGGTGCTACGTCAATTCGAGCGGCAAGAAGCGCGACCGCTCCTGGGTACGCTGGAGCGTGGAGCAGGAGGTTGCGGCGCTCGGTGCGGCCGGGCGTCCGGGCGCGATTCCGTTGCTGATGCCGGAACTGTGCAAGGATCCCGAGCCCTCCGAAGACCTGGAGATTCGCGCCTGGGTGCGGCACGACATCTATCTGGGCCTCGCGAGCGGCGCGAAAGGCGTGCTGATCTGGTCGCTGTTCAAACGGAAAGAGGTCAAACACTCCTGGCAGCTCTGGTACGACGCCTATGCCGAGTGTGCCCGGGAACTCAACGGCCGGCGCGGTCTGGCGCAGGTGTTCCTCTGCGGCGAGCGGCGGGCCAATTTGAAGATCACGCAGACCAGGGGTGGGGATGCGGCCTCCCTCACGCTTGGCGGGGGCATCGAGACGAACACGACCAGCGCGGTCGAGCAGGCCCGCCGGGAGATCAAGATGCCGTCGTGGACCGCGGTCGAATATTGCCACGCCGGCGATAATTGGCTGTGCCTCGTCAACTCGGCCAACTCGCCGGCCGCCTTCACGGTGCGCGGCTGGCCCACCGGCGCGCGCGCCCAAAACGCCTGCGACGATGTGGCCATCGAACTGCCTGCCGGTGCGCCGCTGCAGTTGGAATTGCCGGCCTACGGCGTTACGATGCTTCGTTTCAGCACAGCGGTGAGGGAGAAGTCGAAGTGATCACAAACGAACTTTTCTCGGTTCATACGTCGAACAAGTTTCAGTGGGGGCAGGCGTCCCGCCTGCCGGTGGGCCGGGCGTCCTCGCCCGGCGGATCAGCGGCATTTCCACAACCTGCAATGTTTTCACTTTCAGGCGGCGAGACGCCGCCTGCACCGGCACGCGGGACGCGTGCCTCCACGACGGCAATGCAGGTTTTTCCTTGTGGAAACTGTCGCCGCTCCCGGCCTGCCGCAGGCTTGAAAGCGGAGCTGTTTCCGGTTTCTCGCAACCGTTTTTCTCGTCTACCAGCGCGCAGCAAACTGACCATCCACCCCAGCAGGAGCTAAACTATGAGAATTGCCAGGATTGATCGCTTTCCCGCCCTGTACGCGGGCGCACTGCTTGTGCTCGGCCTTGCCGGTGCCCGCGCCGAACTGCGCGTGCCGGCCTGCACGGCCTACCTCGAGCCCGACGCGAACGGGGCGCGCGTCTCAGACCGCGGCATCACCGGCTGGAAAGATCCGGCGCTCAAGGTGGTGTGGTTCGGCGAGCTCAAGTCTGCGGGTGTGGTTGATTGCTCGGTGGCGCTGCAACCGCCCAAGGGTGCGGCGACGAAGCTGCGCCTGACGGTCGCGGGGCAGGCGCGCGAAGTCACGACCACGGGCGCGCTGGCCAAGTTCGGCGCCTTCAAGATTGCCGCCCCGGGCTATCAGCGCTTCCTGTTGGAGTCGCTCAACGGCGCCGGTCACCCGGCGGGTGACCTGGAGGCGCTGGTCCTCGACGGCCCGGCCGTGGCGCAGGCGCATTTCAATCTCAAGCCGCGGCGCAATGCGGCGTCGGTGCACTTGAGCTATCAGAATCCGAAGGGTGTGAATGTGGCGGCCTTCTATTGCGAGGTGACCGGCCTCGAAGATCCGGTGGCGACCTACTACGAGGCGTGCGGGTGGAGCCGCGGCTACTTCGGCATGCAGGTCAACAGCCCGGCCGAGCGGCGGATCATCTTCAGCGTGTGGGACAGCGGCGGCGAGGCGGTGGACCGCAAGAAGGTGGGCGACGAAAATCGCACCAAGCTCGTTTCGAAGGGGGCGGGCGTTGTCTCCGGCGATTTCGGCAACGAGGGCACCGGTGGACACAGTCATCTGGTCTATCCGTGGAAGACCGGCGAGAAGCAGCGCTTCATCACCACCGCGAAGGTGGTGGACGCCACGCACACGATCTATTCCGGCTATTGGTTCCACCCGGAGCAGCAGCAGTGGATGCTGATCTCCAGCTGGATCGCGCCGAAGACCGGCGACTGGCTGCACGGCCTGTACAGCTTCAATGAAAATTTCGGCGGCAGCAACGGTCAGTTGCGCCGCAAGGCGCTGTTCGGCAACCAATGGGTCCGTACCGATACGGGCAAGTGGATTGAGATCACCACCGCGAGCTTCAGCCACGACGGCACCGGCAAGGAGGACCGCTTGGATCGTTTCATGGGCGTCGAGAAGGGCCAGTTCTTCCTCTCCAACGGCGGCTTCGTGCCCGGCTTCACCAAGTACGGCGAAAAGTTCATGCGCCCCGCCACCGGCACGCCGCCGGTGATCGACCTGCCGGCGCTGCCCAAATGAGACGAATCTTCGCCATGAAATTCTGGACGTTTCCAAGCATCGGCATGTTGGGGTTGCTGTTCGTCCAAGCCTTGGAAACGTGTGCAGCTTCATCCGGCGTCACGTTTCCCGGGCCGCAACCCGGGCCGGCGCAGGTGACGCAGCAAGCCGATGTGCTGACGTTGGAGAACGGCGTCATCGCCGCCTCCTGGAAGGTGGAGCGCGGCTCGCTGCACCCGCTCGCGCTCGTGGACAAGTTGTCGGGCTCCTCCTCGTCGCAAGGCACAGCGGAATTATTTCGGCTGGCGCTGCAACCGGTCGCTGCGCAGACGAACGGTGTGTATGTCGCGATCCGCCTCGACGCGGACAAGGTCGTGGCGCTGGCCTCGAAGGACGGCGTCGCGTGGTTGGAGCTTGCCACGTATGCGCGGGCCGATTTCGCCGGCGAGCCGAAGCTTGTGCGCATCGGCAAGATGAACCTCAAGGCGGAAGCCAAGGACAACAGCGATCATGGCCCGGTCGGAGCAGGGGAAATCGGCGAGCTGTCGCTTCCCTCGGCAGGACGCTTTGCTTTCAAGACGGGTGCGCACCAGTCGGCGACGAAGCAATTCCCCTTTCCACAAGGGAGCAAAAACATTTCGTGCCGGATCGACAAGGGCACCGATCAGGGCCTGTCGTGGGGACCGGCGCTCGCCTTGATCTGGGAGGAAGGGGAAAAGTTTTTGCTCGTCGGCGTGCGGGAACAGAAACCGACGTTCAATCTCACGACGGTGGCGGGCGAAACGATCAAGTCGGCGGCGCTGGGCACCTATCCGGCGTTCGAACTGCATGCCTCGGCCTTCCGGCTCGCGGCCGCGCCGCGCGTCAGGCAGTTGCTGCCGGACGCACACGGCGTGCGCGTGGCGGAACAGGTCGGCGGTGTGGCCATCGAGGCGGAGCTGGTTTCCGCAAACGGAATACGCGCGCGCTGGCTGGCCGAACTGCGCGACGAGTCGAATTACATCCGCAAGACGCTCGAACTTTCGTCGCCGAAAACGATTGCCCTGAACGGTGTCGAGTTGACGGACGTGAGCCTGCCCGGCGCGCGCACGATCGGTTCCGTACCGGGCTGTCCCGTCGTGGCGGGTAACCAGTTTTTCGGCGTGGAAATTCCCGGCGCGCAGAACGCGCTGAACGGTTCCGGCGCGCGCATCGGTTTTGCGTGCAGGCTGGAGCTCTCGCCTGCGCAAGCCTACGCGTTCGGTTCCGTCGCCGGCGTCGCGCCCGCCGGTCAGCTGCGCCGGGCCTTCCTCTATTATGTGGAACGCGAACGCGCGCGGCCCTCGAAACCGTTTCTGCATTACAACTGCTGGTACGATCTCGGCTTCGGGCTCGACGAGGCGAGGCTGCTGGACGTGGCGCGGAGCTTCGATGCGGAGCTGGTGCAGAAGCGCGGCGTGCCGGTGATGTCCTATCTGGCCGACGATGGCTGGGACGAGCCGCGCAAAGGTTTGTGGGTGGAAAATTCCGCCAAGTTTCCGCGCGGCTTCGCCGGGCTCAACGCCAAGCTGAAGGACATCGGCGCGCATCTTTCGGTCTGGATCTCGCCGCTGGGCGGTTATGGCGGCGCGCAGGAACGCACCGCGTGGGCGCGCAAGCTGGGCCTGATTCCTGCCGAGAGCGGGCTCGACCTCGCGCAGCCCGCGTACAAAAAATGGTTTCAGGAGCGCTGCCTCCAGCTGATGCGTGAGGCCGGCGTGAATGCGTTCAAATGGGACAAGGCTGGCGAGGGCGTCAGCCAGCACTTCATGGCGCTGCTCGATGTTGCGCGCCGCTTGCACCGGGAGAATCCGGAAGTTTTCATCAACGTCACGGTCGGCACCTGGCCCTCGCCGTTCTGGCTCAACCACGTGGATGCGACGTGGCGCAACGGCAGCGCCGACGTCGGCTGGGCGGGGCAGGGCGACGATCGCGAAAAATGGCTGACGTTCCGCGACGGCAACTGCCGGAAATATTTTGTAGAGAAGTCGCCGCTCTATCCGCTCAACTCCGCCATGCACCACGGGATCGTCCACGGCCGCTGCTTCCAAGGCGACAAGGTCGGCAAGAGCGGCGCGCAACTCAAAAACGAGGCTCGTTCCTATTTTGCCAACGGCGCCTCGCTGCAGGAGCTGTACCTCACGCCGTCCATGATGACCGCCGATGCGTGGGACCGCGTGGCCGAGTCCGCGCGCTGGGCGCACGCCAACGCCGACGTGCTCGTGGACGCGCACTGGCTGGGGGGCGATCCGCTCAAGCTCGAAGTCTACGGCTACGCCGCGTGGAATCCGCGCAAGGGCACACTCATGCTCCGCAATCCTGGCACGCAGCCGCAGGCTTTTTCGCTGGACGCCACCACCGTTTTCGAGCTGCCGGCGGGCGCACCGCAAAATTTTGCGCTGCGCGCGCCCTTTCGCGACCAACGTCTTCAGACGCTGTCGCTCAAGGCCGGCGCGACGTCGGCGGTCACGCTGGAGCCGTTTGAAGTCCTTGTTTTCGACGCGGAGGCCGTGCGATGATTCCCTGTGTGCACGCGCGTTTTCCAAGCATTGGAGGCCGGATGTGCCGGGTTTTCCAAGCCTTGGAAACGGCGGGCAAGGATCAGTCGCCGTGCCACACGTCGCCGGAACAGTGAACATGCTTTCCATCTATGACAGCGACAAGGTCGAGCTGTTCTGCCGCAAGAACGGCATCTATGACCATGCCCTGAAGCGGTTTCGCAACGCCTTCTTCAAGAGAGCGCTGCCGCTGGACGAGTGCCTGGGCATGCTCACGGAGGCGGGCCGCGCGAAGTTCGTCGAGCACGTCGGGCTGCCGCAGCTCGTCCTTGCTGAGCGGCACGACTCGCAACTCGATGGCGCCTCCAAGCTGATTTTTGTCACCGGGAACAGGGAGCGCGTCGAGGCGGTGATTCTGCGGATCGCTTCGGGGCGCACGAGCCTGTGCATCTCGTCGCAGATCGGCTGCAGCGCGGACTGCGCCTTCTGCGCGACGGGTGGAATGGGGCTCACGCGCAACCTGACCACCGGCGAATTGCTCGACCAGGTGGTGCTGGCGCGGCGGCTGCTGGCTGAGGAAGGCCGGCAGTTACGCAACGTCGTCATCATGGGCATGGGCGAACCTTTTCATAACGAGCAGGCCGTGTGTGGCGCGCTGGAAGTCCTGCGCGACGTGCGCTGCTTCTGCTTCTCCGAACGTCATCTGCTCGTCTCCACCGCCGGCGTGCCCGCCGCGATGGTCCGCTTTGTCGAGCGCTTCCCGGACATCCGCCTGGCCCTGAGCCTGCATGCCGCCCGCCCGGAGGTGCGCACGCGCCTCATGCCCATCGGAGGCGCCCAGGCCCTCGACAAGCTCCGCGCCGTGCTTCCCGCCCTCGCGCAGCACGGCAATTTTATGGTCGAATACCTGTTGCTCCAGGGTGTCAACGACGGCCCTGACGATCTCGCCGCGCTCATCGAATATCTGCGCGGCCAGCCGGTGCACCTCAATCTGATCCAGTTCAATCCCTTTCCCAACTCGCCGTTCCGGCCCGTCACCAGCGAAGCGCGCGAGGCGTTTGCCCACGCCTTGCGCAGGGCCGGCTTCAAGGTCACGTTGCGCCGTTCCCTCGGCGCCGACATCGCCGCCGCCTGCGGCCAGCTCGCGGGAACGAAGTCCATCAACAAGGAAAACGCGATATGAACACCCGAGGATTTTTCCCGAGGCTCCTGAAAACTGCAGTTGGACTAGAGTTAAAGGCTAGCTGGGAGCGGCGGCATTCCTGCCGCCGTAGAGGAGCTGTCAGGCACGGGCCTTGCATATGGATCTGCGGCCATAGCATGGCGGCTCCACTATGCGGGGCGGTGAGGACACCGCCCCTCCCAGCTAGTGAACATGGACCCATACACCATGCGAATCAAGAGTCAGGACTGCGTTTCATTTCAACACGTTGGGTGCCGGGCATTTCCTGCGCCGGTGCCACTTTAACTACGGTTTTTAGGGGGCTTGGAATGTTGGCCCTGCTGTTTTTCCAAGGGTTGGAAAACTGTACGGCGGCGGAGACGAACGCGGCGGTGAAGTTGCCGCCGCTGCCGTGGCACATGGCGGATATCTGGTGGAATTTCACAGAGCCGACGCCGCACTTCGAGTCGCTCGACATGGAGGTGACGCTTGACCGCGATGTTCCGACCAACGTGAACCTCTATGTCTCGCCGTGCGGCCTGGCCAGGATCAACAACATGGATTTCTACGGCGGTCTCCAGACGGCGGTGAACGGTTGGGCCTCGAAGGAGAACCACGAGCGGGTGCATCCGGGCCCCGGCGCAATCTTCTCGCGCTGGTCGCACGACAAGAAAACCAAGATCGGGCTGGAGCATGTGCGCATGGTGTCCGGCGGGCTGTGCGAAAGCGCGGGCTATGAGGGCGAGTTTTGCAGCGTGCGGCGGCCGCTGGCGTGGAAAAAAGGCACGTACACCTGGAGCGTGGTGCGCGGCGATGAGGACATCCGCGACGGCGCCACGAACACGTGGTTCCACTGCCTCGTCCGCGAGCACGCGACCGGGCAGACGCATTGCATTGGCAGCCTCCGGTTCGAGGGCACGGACTTCACGTTCTGGGCGCGGCACGCCGCATTCGTCGAAATCTACTCGACCGCCAAAGTGCCGCGCTGCGAGATTCCCGAGGTGAAAGTCACCTTCGGCTATCCGCGCCTGAACGGGCGCGCCCCGCCGTTCAAATCGGCCACCGTTAATCATCCCGGCCCCGGCCAGCGGAGCGCCACGCCTGACTGCGCGACCGCCGTGGCCGAGGGCGACAAGGTCGTCGTCACGGTGGGCCCCATCTTTGAGCGGGCCGCCAAGGATCGGAAACACGCACTGGAGCTGAAGCTTCCGTGAACACGGTACCACCACAGCTTTTGTTGGAGCATTTCGGGGTCTTCGTCGCCGCAATCACGGGCGTGCTGGCCGCGCGCGGGAAGGGCGTGGACCTCTTCGGCGTGCTGGTGCTGGCGCTGGTGACCGCGTTCGGCGGCGGCACGGTGCGCGACCTGCTCGTCGGCGACCTGCCCGTGGTCTGGCTGCGCGGCCCGGGCTTTCTGCTCAACGCCTCGCTGGCGGCGCTGCTGACCTTCTTTCTCGAGCGGTTTCGCGCCCCGCCGCAGGGCGCGCTGCTCGTGGCCGACGCGTTTGCGCTGGCGCTCTTCACCATGATCGGCACGCAAAAGGGCCTGTTCATGGCCTTTTCCGCGCCGGTGTCGGTCCTGCTCGGCGTGGTCACCGGCGTGGCGGGCGGCATGTTGCGCGACGTGCTCACCGGCGAGGTGCCGCTTGTGTTCCGGCCGGAGATCCGGCTGTATGCCACCGCTTCCCTGTGTGGCGCGGTGGCCTGCGTGGCGTTGCATGCCGCGGGCGTCAGCCAGACCGTGGGCACCGTGGCCGGCGCGGTGCTGGTGCTGGCCCTGCGGTTGGCGGGTATCTGCTGGAATATCTCGCTGCCGCTGTTCGAGTCACGGCGGGGTGGAAATGATAAACCGTGAGGTCCCTTTCCGGGGACCGGCCACGACGGGGCATGGCCTAACGGTGTCGAAGCGATGGTTTGCTGTTGGAGGGCCGCGCTCCGTCGCGGCCGAAATGCAGGAAGCTGTACCTTGAACGGAAAAACGCGCATGAATGTGAAACGTAAACCAAGGAAGCGAGCTATGAATACGAAGTCTTTATTTTTGAAAAGTGCCTTGCTGCTGTTGGCCTATGCGCTGCCGGCGCTGGCCGAGCCGCCGCTGGCCCTGGTGCCGCAACCGGCGAAGGTGGAGCGCGGGGTGGGGCGGTTCACGCTGACGGCGCAGACGAAAATCATCGTCGCGCCGCAGACGAAGGACGCGCTGGCCATCGGCGAGTATCTCGCCGCGCATCTGCGCCCGGCGACGGGGCTCGCGCTGCCGGTGGGCGGTGGGAACGCCGCGACCGGCGCGATCATGCTGCAACTCGGTTCCGCCTCGAAGGAACTGGGCAGCGAAGGTTATGAGCTGTCGGTCACTCCTGGCATGGTGATCGTAAGCGCGCAGCAGCCGGCGGGCCTGTTCTATGGCGCGGTGACGCTGCTGCAATTGCTGCCGCCGGACATATTTTCGGCGCAGCCGGTGACCGGCGTGGCGTGGGTCGCGCCCGCGGTGAAAATTTCCGACCAGCCGCGCTTCGGCTGGCGCGGGATGATGCTCGACGTGAGCCGCCACTTCTTCACCAAGGCGGAGGTCAAGCACCTGCTCGACGCGATGGCGCTGCACAAGCTCAATACCTTTCACTGGCACCTGACCGATGACCAGGGCTGGCGCATCGAGATCAAAAAGTATCCGCAGCTCACGAGCGTCGGCGCGTGGCGCAAGGACATCGGCTTCGGCCTCGATCCCAAGAGCAGCACCGCCTACGGCCCCGACGGGCGTTACGGCGGCTTCTATACGCAGGACGACATCCGCGAGGTCATCGCCTACGCGCAGGCGCGCTACATCACGATCGTCCCGGAGATCGAGATGCCCGGCCACGCCGGCGCGATCCTCTCGCAGTTTCCGGACTTCAGTTGCGCCGGCAAACCGTTCGGCGAGCTCGGCGCGGGCGTCCACGCGAGCGTCTATTGCGCGGGTCGCGACGACACCTTCGCCTTCCTTGACAACATCCTCACCGAAGTCGTTGCGCTGTTTCCTGGAAAATATCTGCACATCGGCGGCGACGAGGTGCCCAAGGATAACTGGAAGAAATGCGAGAAGTGCCAGGCGCGCATCAAGGCCGAGGGGCTGAAGAACGAGCACGAACTGCAAAGCTATTTCATCCGCCGCGTTGAGAGCATCGTGAACGCGAAGGGCCGGACTCTGATCGGCTGGAGCGAGATCCGCGAAGGAGGTCTGGCGCCGCGCGCCGCGCTGATGGACTGGATCGGCGGCGCCGTCGAAGGCGCCAACGGCGGGCACGACGTGGTCATGTCGCCGACCTCGCACTGCTATTTCGATTATTATCAGGGGCTGGATCACAGCGTGGAGCCGCGCGCCATCGGCGGCTACGTGCCGCTGCGCAAGGTCTACGGCTTCGAGCCGGTTCCCGCGAAGCTGCAGCCGGAGCAGCGCAAGCACATCCTCGGCGCGCAGGGCAATTTGTGGACCGAATATATTGCCTCGTTCAAGCACGTGGAGTACATGGCGTTCCCGCGTGGTGCGGCGCTTGCGGAAGTCGCGTGGTCGCCGGAGGCAGTCCGAAATTGGGACGATTTTACGCAGCGCCTCCCGGTGCATCTGCGGCGGCTGGAACTCGCCGGCGTGGGCTTCCGCCGGCTTAGCCTGGCGGAGGAAAATCCGCTCGGTGAATGGAAGCCGGCGCAGATGGCGCAGGAGTTCAAGACGCTGGAGTGGGACGTCACCCCCGCACTCCACAAGGCCGGCGCCTACGGCTTTGAACTGGCCTACATGAAAGGCGCGTGCGGCGTCGCGATCCGCTGGGCCGCATTGCTGCTGAACGGCAAGGAAGTTTCGCGCGACGCCCACGAAGCATTCGCCGGCGCGGCCTCGCGGCAGAATGTGTATAAGCTCACCGTGCCGGAACTGCCGGCGGGTGCGAAGCTCACGCTACAGGTCTCGCTGCGCAGCGATGGCGGCACCGATTCCTCCGGCGAAATCCGCCTGAAGCCCGCTCCCGCAGCCAAAAAGAAAAAGTAATCATGAACGCGCACTACCTTTTCCCAATGCTGGGAACTTTCGCGGTGTTGCTTTTCCCGTCCATGGAAACGCGCGCCGCGGATGCGCGCACATGGCTGCCGAATTTCGAGGAGGCCGCGGCCAGGGCGAAGACGCTGAACCGCGACCTGTTCGTTTTTGTCGGCGGCAGCGACTGGTCCGCGGTGTCGCGCGCCTACAAGACGAACGTCATCGCGTCCCCGCAGCTGCCGCCGGCGCTCGGCGGCGACCTGCTTTGGTTGGAAATCGATCATCCCGAACTGCCGACCGACGCGCAAAAGGAAAGCGCCAGGAAGAACCGTGACTTCAATGTGACCATCCACAACTATCCCGGCGTCGTGCTGCTCGATGCCGAGGGGCGCTGCTACCTGAAGCTCGAGGCGCCGCCGGGCGGCGTAACGGAACTCGCCGCCGCGGTCAAGGCGGCGCGTGCGCTCAAGGCGCGGCGCGATGCCGAGCTGGCGCTCGCCGCGAAGACGGCCGGCGCGGAAAGCGCGCGGCATCTCGGCTCGGCACTGGATCTGGTGGGGCCGATGGGACAGCAAAACGGCAAGCAGAGTCATCGCAAGCTGCTCGATGAACTCAAGAAGCTTGACCCCAAGGACGCCGTTGGCACGCAGCGCCGGCTGACGTTCAATCCCGACGCTTTTGCGGAGAAGGAACTCTGGCCGCTGACCGACAAGAAGAAATTCGCCGAGGCGCACAAGCTGGTGGACAAGGAGCTGTCCGATCCGCGCAACAGTGTCGGGCTGCGGCAGCACCTGCTGGGGCTGAAGTTCTTTGTCTTCCAGCGCGAGGAGCGGCTCGATGACGCGGTGAGGCAGCTCCAGCAGATCGTCGCGCTTGACCGCACCAGCGACATGGCGCGCGAGGCCACCGCTTACATCGCGAACATCACGCAGCCGGTCACGCTCGCCAGCAAGGAGTGGAAGCCCGAGCACTTGCGTTTCTTTTTTGCCGAGTGGCGGCTAGATGCGGCGAAACAGGTCACCGGCCCCGGCCAATACGAAATCCAGTTCAAGCATACCGGCGGCGACAGCATCACCGTGCGCGACGTCGCCGTGATGAACGGCGCGGCGCAGCTCGTCAAGGCCGACCTGCCCAAGCGCGGCGACACCGTCGCGCTGAAGGTGCCGCCGTTCACCCCCGGCGGGAAGGTCTGGTTGAAAATATCCGCACAGGGCCACGGCTG
Organism: uncultured Lentisphaerota bacterium; assembly: GCA_903896925.1. GTDB lineage: Bacteria > Verrucomicrobiota > Kiritimatiellia > CAIQIC01 > CAIQIC01 > DP16D-bin41. The sequence goes on from CAITZM010000184.1 coordinate 42,375, forward strand.
GTTCGGCAGCCATGGGGAGATTCTGATCCGCAAGCTGTGACTCACGCGCCGAAGAAGCGGACGACGGCGGCGAAGTCGGCGCAGCGCTGGTCGGGTTGTTCCGCGCCGGTTTCGCCGAGGCCGTAGGTAACGAAGACGCTGCGCACGCCGGCGCGCCGCGCGGCCTCGAGGTCGGTGTGGTGGTCGCCGATCATCCAGGTTTCTTGTGGCGTCGCGCCGGCGCGGCGCATCACTTCCAGCAGCGGTTCGGGATCGGGCTTGAGCTGCGCGGTGTCGCCATCGCCGAGGACGCAGCAAAATAGCTCCGCCACGCCGAGGTGCGCGAGCAGGGTGTGGCAGAAGCCGGAGGACTTGTTGCTGATGAGGGCCAGCCGCCAGCCGACGGCGCGCAGTTTCCGCAGGCCCTCTGCGACGCCGGGGAACAGCGCCGTCGTGTCGCGCATATGGTGCGCGTAATAGCCGCGGTAGGTGTCCAACGCGGCCGCGAGATCGGTCGGATGGCCTTCCAGCGAGCGCTCAACCAGCTTGCCGACGCCGTCGCCGACGTAGCGGCGGACGGCGCCCGTGGACAAGGGCGCCAACTGGAAGTCGGCGCGCAACCGGTTGACGGCCGTGGTCAGGTCGCCGATGGAATCAATCAGCGTCCCGTCGAGGTCGAAAATCAGCAGCCGGTGGCGCGGCGGCGGGGCGGATAGCGAAGCGTTCACGGCCGTTCAAAACGGATCGGGGCCGGGGCCGCCGTCGTCCATGGGCGGCTGGCTAGGTACGGGCGGGCGGTCGCCGTTGGGCGCGCCGCCGGGCGCCCCGTTGCCGTCGCGGCGCGGGCTGCTCAGGAACTGGACCCGGTCGGCGCGGACGCGCAGCTTGCTGCGTTTCTCGCCTTCCTTGCTTTCCCACTGGTCGAGCTGCAGGCGGCCCTCGATGAGGACGGGCGAGCCCTTGTGCAGGTATTGCTGGCACACCTCGGCCTGACGGCCCCACGCGACGACATCCACGTAGGTGACGATCTCCTGCATCTCGCCGGCCTTGTTCTTGTATTTTTCATTGACGGCCATGCCGATATCCGCGACGACCGCGCCGCCGGGGGTATTGCGGACCTGCGGATCGCGTGTGAGATTGCCGACGAGAATGACGTAGTTCAGGGATGCCATGATAACTCCTTTATATTAGTGCCATACCGTGCGGGGCTTATAGCGCAGTTCCCCGGGGGAGGGAAGCGAAAAGCGCCTTAATAGTGGAAGCTGCTCCGGCCGACGAATTCGCGCAGGAGCGAGGTGGCCGGCACGAGCTGGTCGCTGATGCCGAGGAAGCAACCGAGGAACTCCTGCAGGCGGCGTGCCTCGGCATATTCCGGGTGGGTCGGCTTGACGCCGGCGAGCAGCGGCTCGACGCTGAGCTTGAGCACGGCGAGCTCGTAGTCGAGCGCGGAGTTGAACGCCGCGTCCACGGCGGACTGGAACGGGAAGATCCACCGGCGCTCGCCGCGCTGGACGTTCGGCCACATCTGGAGCGTCGAGAGCGCGCTGTGGCCGCGGAAGTTATGGTCGCGCACGAGCCGCCGGACCAGCCGGTTGTCGGTGGTCGAAATCCGCGTGTTGCAGTCCAGGTTGAGCTGGGTCAGGGCGCTCACGTAGATGCGGAACTTGTGCTCGACCGGGATCGAGGCCGTCAGCCGCGGGTTGAGCGCGTGCGTGCCCTCGATGACGACGAGCTGGCCTTCCTCGAGCCGCAGGCGCTCGCCACGGAACTCACGCTGGCCGGTCTCGAACTTGAAGTGCGGCGGTTCGATCTCCTCGCCGCGGTCGAGCTTGCCGAGGTTGGCCTGGAGCAGCGGCAGGTCGATCGCGTCGAGGTGCTCGAAGTCCGGCTTGCCGTCGTCGCCGCGCGGCGTGCGCTCGCGGTCCACGAAATAGTCGTCGGTCGAGAGCGTGAGCGGCCGCAGTCCGTTGACCTGCAGCTGCACCGTCAGCCGCTTGGCGAAGGTTGTCTTGCCCGAGGAGGACGGCCCGGCGATCAGGACCCAGCGCGTCTGGTCGCGGCGCTCCGTGATCTGGTCGGCCAGCTTCGCAATCTTCTTCTCGTGCAGCGCCTCGGCGATCTTGATGAAGTCGCGGATGCCGTCGCTGACGATCAGCTCGTTCAGCTTGCCCACCGTGTTGACGCCGAGGATGCGGCCCCAGCGCTTGTGTTCCTGGAAAATCTGGAACAGCTGTGGCCGCCGCCGGAACGGCGCGACCTGGGCGGGCTTGTGCCGGTCGGGGAACTGGATGACAAAGCCGGGCGGGTAGGGGACCAGCTTGAAGACGCCGAGGGCGCCGGTGTGCTCGACGACGACGCCGTGCGCCAGGTCGCTGAACCCGTCGCACCAGTTGATGACCACCTTGTTCGGATTGCGGAAGTCGAGCAGGTGGAACTTGTCGGGCTGCCGCTCCTGCTCGAACTGGGCCAGCGCATCGGTGTAGGCCAGCTTCCGGCGCTCGACCGGCAGGTCGGCCGCGACGAAGGCCCGCATCTGTCGTTCGATCGCATGGATCTGGCCCGGCTTGATGCCGCTCTGCGCGCCCAGCGAAAAATTGCAAAAATAGCCCGTGGCCAGCGAATGCTCGATTGTAAAGCAGGCCTGCGGATAGACGGCGCGCACGGACTTCGCCAGCAGGAAGCAGAGGGAGCGCACGTACATCCGCCAGCCATGCTCTTCGGCGACGGTGAGGAAGCGCACCGTGCTGTCGGACTCGAGCGGGTACGAGAGCGAGTAGACGTCGTTGTTCACCATCGCGCCGAGCACTTCCAGCCCATCCGCCGCCGCCGGATTGTCCAGCAGGTCGCCGACGAGGACCGGCGGACGCCGCTCCAGCACGCGGCCATCCTCCAGCGTGATGCGGATGCGCTGACTGGTCTCCGATTTGGGCATGGTATCCTCGGTGCGTTGCAAAACCTGTGCGAACTATAGCCACCTTTTCCAAGCATTGGAACCTGAAACAGGCCTTTCCCCCAAGGTTTGGGCGCCAGCGGTGCTTCCGGCTGCCAGGGGAGCGCAGCAGCAGGCCCTTGATGCCTGCGTTCACTGGGACTGAGGTGTGCGTCGGCCGGTCGTTGATACCTCGGTATCCGGGGTATGCGGCGCGTGCGCACAGCTGCTGGGCTTGCTTGTGGGCGGGAGCTCCTGCTCCCGCTGTCGGGTCGGTTGGGCTCGCGGGGTTGGAAAACCCCGCCTGCAAAAGCGGATGCTGTCGGCGTGGTTGCCGGGTAATTAGTCGGGCCGCTGTTGAGCTCGGGCGCGCAGGGGGAATTTCTTCACGGCTTCAGGCGCAGCACGCTGTAGGTGGGCAGTCCGACGGCGCCGTAGCGGTCGAGGATCGACTTGGCCGGCTCCTCATTGGGCTTTTCGGCCTGATACTTGATCACCACGAAGGCGGCGAGGCGCTGCACCACTGCGGGGTCCTTGAACGTGGTCGCGTCCATCGCGTGGCAGTTCTTGCACCACGTGGCCCAGAAGTCGATGAACACCGGTTTGCCGGCCGCGCGCGCCGCGGCCAGCTGGCGGGCAAACTCCGCCGCCGGCGTGTTGCCGCCGCCCGCGGGCGGGCGGAACAGGCCGTAGGCCATATAGCCGTAATAGGCGGCCAGCACGAGGATGAGCACGCCGAACGCCTGCTTCACCTTGTTCATCCAGCCGCCGGGCTTGGGCAGGAAGGCCAGGCCTGCGCCGGCGACCGGCCAGGGCAGCGCCATGCCGAGGCCCAGGACGAACGGCAGCAACAGGCCAAGCGGCTGGCCTTGTGCGTACATTTTCCCGGCGAGCAGCAGCACGGAAAAAACCACCGGCGCGACGCACGCGCCCGCGAGCAGCGCGGCGACGATGCCCATCGTGAAGGCCAACCCGAAGGTGCCGCGCCGTTTGGCATCCGGCGCGCCGAGGTTGCCCTGGAAGCGTGAAAGGTCCACGTGGAACACGTCGAACATCGCCAGCGCCATGACCACGAACACGGCCGCGATGATGGCGTTGAACCACGGCGAAGCGTTGAGTGCGCCGAACTTCGCGCCGGTCAGCACGACGACGAGTCCGAGCGCGCCGTAGGCGAGCGCCATGCCGAGGCCATAGGTGGCACCGAGCAGGAAGCCGCGGCGGGGCGAGCCCGACCGCGCCCCCGCGCCGATGATCGCGAGATTGACCGGGATCATCGGCAGCACGCAGGGCGTCAGGTTGAGCAGAAAGCCGCCGAGCAAAAAGAGCAGCACCAGGCCCCATGAAAAAACTTCCGCGGTCCCGGACTGTCCGGCCGGGCCGCCCGCCCCGTCGAGGAATGCGAGGAATTTTTCCCGGTCGAGATAGCCCGCCGCCGTCGCGGCCACGGCGAAACGGTCCGCTTCCGCCGTCCAGCCGGTGGCCGGGTCGGCGGGCGCGGCCGCCAACCTGGCGTGGTCGGCCGCCGGTGGCGCGGTGGTCGGAGCGGGCTGCGCCGCCCAAGCCAGGCTGAACGTTTTTTTCTCAGGGAAGAAGCACATCGAGTCGTTGCAGCCTTGGAACTCGACCTGGACCTCGAGCTGCGCGGCAGGCGGCGTCACGCGATAGGTGAGCAGCGTGTCGGCGCCATACACCTCCTTGTCCTCGTCGGTGAACTTGTCGTGAATTTTTTTCGGTGCGGCCGGTTGGAGTGGCGTGAGCTGCGCCGCGGCGGCGGACATTTTCAGATGCTCCACGTAGATGAAATGCTGCGCGGGGATTTTGAGCGCCAGTTGCACGACAGGCTGCCCGTCCTGCCGGCTGGCTGTCGCGGTGACCTCGAACGGGCTGGCCCCCAGGGCCAGCGGGGCGGCGAGCAGCAGGACGCAGCAGATGATCGGTATTTTCATGCAGCGAGTGTAACCGGAAAGCCGTGACATGCAACCGCAGCGCCGGTCAACGCATGCAGGGAGGGCGGGATGCGCGCAACAGGCCCGGCCTGCTGGACTACGAAAATGTAATAATATTTTCAGGAAAGAACATATCCGTCGGGAAAGTTCCGTTTCCCACGACTGAGCATAAGGCGCAGTTCTCTGTATATCAATCGCTTGCGACCGCAGGCTTGTCTCTGGCATAATTGATGCTATTTTCCGGCTCATTGTTCACCGCCTCGAGGGCACCCTGACGGTGTTGGCCGGGCGGTAGTTGCCTTGAAATTGGTCAACGATAAGGAGCTAGAAAAACATGAGCGAATGCTGCAAGAAGGAAATGCCCGAGCTGTTCGGGTCCGATGTGTTCAACGATGCCGTGCAGCGCGCACGGTTGCCGAAGAACATCTACAAGAAATTGCGCGAGACGATTGACGAAGGCAAGGAGCTCGATCCCGCCATCGCCGACGTGGTCGCCAACGCGATGAAGGACTGGGCGCTGGAGAAGGGCGCCACGCACTACTGTCACTGGTTCCAGCCGATGACCGGCATCACCGCCGAGAAGCATGACTCGTTCATTTCCCCGACCGGCAACGGCCAGATCATGCTGGAGTTCAGCGGCAAGGATCTGACGCAGGGCGAGCCGGACGCCTCGAGTTTCCCCTCGGGCGGCATCCGCGCGACGTTCGAAGCCCGCGGCTACACGATCTGGGATTGCACCTCGCCGGTCTTCCTCAAGACCGACGGCACCAACACCACGCTTTTTATTCCGACATCCTTCGCCTCCTACACCGGCGAGGCGCTCGACAAGAAGACCCCGCTGCTGCGCTCGATGCAGGCGTTGAACAAGCAGGCGGTCCGCGTGCTGCGCGCCCTGGGCAACACCACCAGCAAGCGCGTCATCGCCACGCTCGGCGGCGAGCAGGAATATTTCCTGATCGACCGGCCGCTCGTCGAGCAGCGCCCCGACCTCGTGTACACCGGCCGCACGCTGTTCGGCGCGCCGCCGCCCAAGGGCCAGGAGCTGGAAGACCAGTACTTCGGCGCCATTCATGAGCGCGTCGCCTCGTTCATGGCCGACCTCAACGAGGCGCTGTGGAAACTCGGCGTCAGCGCCAAGACGCAGCACAACGAAGTCGCGCCGGCCCAGCACGAGCTCGCGCCGGTCTATGCCACGGTCAACATCGGCGTCGACCACAACCAGCTCACGATGGAACTCATGCAGCGCATCGCGCGCAAGCATGGCTTTGTCTGCCTGCTGCACGAAAAACCCTTCGCCGGTGTCAACGGCTCGGGCAAGCACAACAACTGGGCGATCGGGACCGATGACGGCCTCAACCTGCTCAACCCGGGCAATACCCCGCATGACAACATGCAGTTCCTGGTGTTCCTGTTCGCGATCATCCGCGCGGTGCACAAATACGCCAGCCTGCTGCGCGCGACCGTCGCGACGCCGGGCAACGACCACCGCCTGGGCGCCAACGAGGCGCCTCCGGCCATCGTCTCGATCTTCCTGGGCGACCAGCTGACGGACATCTACCAGCAGCTCAAGAAGGGCGCGGCCAGCAGCTCCAAGCAGGGTGGCACGCTCAAGCTGGGCGTCACCACGCTGCCGTCGATCCCGAAGGACACCACCGACCGCAACCGGACCTCGCCGTTCGCCTTCACCGGCAACAAGTTCGAGTTCCGCATGGTCGGCTCCTCGCAGTCGCTCGGCGGCCCGAACTTCGTGCTCAACACGATCGTCGCCGAAACGCTGTCGGAGATTGCCGAGAAGCTCGACGGCGTGAAGGACCTCAACAGCGCCGTGCAGAGCCTGCTCCAGAAGTACGCGAAGGAGCACGAGGCGATCATCTACAACGGCGACAACTACACCGCGGAGTGGGTCAAGGAAGCCGCGAAGCGCGGGCTGCCGAACATCCGCAACTGCGTGGATGGCATCCATGCCATGGTCGAGCCGGAGAACGCGAAGGTCTTCATCAAGCACGGCGTGCTGCCGGAAGTGGAAGTCCACGCCCGGCACGAGATCCTGCTGGAGAACTATGTCAAGGTCATCAACATCGAGGCCCGCACGGCCTTGCAGATGGCCCGCCGCCAGATCCTCCCGCATGTGATCAAGTTCGCGGGCGACCTCGCCTCGAGCATCAACGCGGTCAAGGCCGCCGGCGCCAAGCCGGTCGCCCAGGGCAAGCTGCTCAAGGTGGTCAACGGCGGCATCGCCGAAATGAGCACCGCGATCGATGCGCTCGCCGCCGCGACCGCGAAGGCGGCCGATGCCGGACACGCCGACAAGAAGGCCGCGGCCTACCGCGACCTCGTGATCCCGGCGATGGCCGAACTGCGCCAGGTGGTGGATGGTCTCGAGGTGATCGTGAGCAAGTGCTACTGGCCGCTCCCGAGCTACGGCGAGATGCTGTTCAGCCGCTAAACGTCCGCGCACAAGCCTGCAGAACCCCGGCCCCGTGGCCGGGGTTCTTTTTGCCCTCAGGGCGAGCAGAACCCGGATAGACGGGGATGTGCGTGACGGCGGCCGGGAGCTGCTCCCCCGGCGCGGGGCGGTTCGCAAGCAGCGCGCGCGTTGTTCAAGCGGCGTCAGGGTGTGTGCCCTGCGACCAGCCCACCAGCGCAGGGCTGGATGGCAGACGGAGCCTGGGACGGGCAGGGTGGGAGCTCGCCGTTTTGAAAGCACAGCTCCAGCGGCCGGACGCTCGATGGTCGGGAGCCCCTCCGGCTGATCGCGCGTGGCTGCTCAGACGGTCGCGCGGATGGCGGGTGTTTCGGCGAGATTCTGCCGGACCAGCTGCCGATACCCATAGGCGCGCAGGAGGGCTTCCACTTCGTCGGCGGTGGACTGGCCGTTGACGTTGTGGGTCTCGACGATGATCGGGGGATGGAAGCGTTCCAGCGTGGCCCGGGCGCCTTTCAAGGCGGCGACCTCGCTGCCCTCGATGTCCATCTTCACAAAATCCAGCCGGGTCAGTCCGAGCCGGCTGGTCTCGGCGTCGAGGGTGGTCACGGGGATCTTCACGACGTGATACTTCTGCGCTTCGCTTTCCACGTAGTTGGTCTTGCAGAGCGACGAGGTGTAGTTGCCGCCGGCAAAGAATTCCAACACGCCCTCGCGGTCGGAGATGCCCTTGGGTACAAGCTGCACCTGCCCCGGCGCGCCGTTGGCGGCGAGGTTCTTCGCGAAGACATCCAGGTTGCCCGTGTCGGGTTCGTAGGCGATTACGAGCCCGCCCGGGCCGACCTTGGCGGCGAGGTAGAGGGTGGCCGCCCCGATGTTGCCGCCGATATCCATGACCGTGCCGCCGACGGGCAGGCTGACATCCACAAAGTCGGCCACCAGCGCCTCGGGATCGAAATCCTTGACGCTGCGGACGATGACACCGTCGTTGGTGCGGACGGTGAACAGGCCGTCCTCGACGGCGCAGCCGGCGAGGGCCTGGCCATAGAGCCGGCGGTAGGCGAAGGCCGCCGCGTGCCGGCGGAAGGCGCCCTCGGGGATGCGTTGGTAGATTTTCCGGCCGAGATCTTTCAGGGACATGTCGGCGGCTCCTTCAGCGCGACCTGATGATGGGGAACGGCGCCGGCGCGGGCTGGGCCGCTTGCGCGCCCGGCTGCATGGCGCGCTGGATGGACTGGAACTGGTCCAGCGCCTCGCGGACCTGCTTGTTGAACGGGTCGCGCTCGGCGAGCTTGCCCAAGGTTTCCACGGCCTTGTCCACGCGGTTGAGGCGCATGTAGAGGTTCGCGAGCCGGAAGGAGGCCTCGGGGCTTTCCGGGCAGATGGCGATGGCCTGCATGTAGGCGGCCTCGGCGGCGTTGACGACGCCGCGGTATTCGTAGACGCCCGCGATGGCGCAGCGCAGCTTGGAGAAGGCCTTCTGGGCGTCGCTGTCGCGCTTGAATTCGGGGCGCTTGATGAATTCGCCGAGCAACTGGTCCCAGTAGGCGAAGTCCTTGGCGATCAACTGCTGCCAGAAATTGGCATCCTGCTGCGGCGTGGGCAGGGGCTCCTTCTCGATCTTCATGATGATGCCGGAGGGCCGGAGGTAGGGGTACATCCACGGAATGACGTAGCTTTCCTCGACGTAGAAGGAGTGCTTGGCCTTGTTCTTTTCGAAGATCCATTTTGCGAGGATGCCATTGATGGCCATGACGCCCTGCACACCCTCGACGCTGACGCGGCCGTTCTCGACACGGACATCGGCGCCGGGCTGGATCCGGCCGGCCTGGACGTCCTCGACGAACTGGCGGAAGGCGTCGTTGGCCTCGTTGGGGCTGGGGATGTGGATGGGCTCCGGGGGGTAGGTGACATCGCGCCCCATGCGGTGCCAGGCAAAGCGCATGATGGCCTGCTGCCAGGGCTTGAACTTGGCGATGGTCTCCGGCTTGTCGGGGTTGGGCCGCGAGAAGTCGTAATGGTCGCGGATGTAATTCATGTAGGTGCCGTCGGCGAGCGCGTTCTGCGTGATGATATAGACATCGCGGCGGTCGAAGGTGGCGCATTTGGCGACGAGTGCGGCTTCCGTCATGTTGGTGCTGACGTAGCGGTCCTGCGGCCGGGCGAAGCTCTCGCAGAAGATCATATAGGTGGGGACAAAGCGTCCCGGATCGGTGCCGCCGTAGAGGACGGCATCCTTGTCCATGTCCGGATAGCCGCCGCCCGGGTGGAACATGCGGAAGCCGAACTGATAGCCGAAGTCGTGGTTGCGCTGCTCGCAGGAGTCGCGGTTGATGAAGAACGGATAGATGCCGGCGATGAGCATGACGAAACAGCCGAGTCCGAGCCAGGCCGCGCGCAGCGGGGTCCGCTGCGTCCAGAGCCAGGCCAGCAGCAAGGAGAGCGTGAAGGCGATCAGCATGGCGAAGAAACCGTGCGCCGGGGCGAAGAACTTGATGGCGATGCCCCAGTTCTGTGCGTCCACGCCGGGGTTGATGATGAAGATCAGGCCGAGGCTGGTGGTGATGTAGGCAGCCCAGGCGAAGACGAGCACCACCCGGCCCGCGGGTGCGATCCGGCGCCAGCCCATGAAGAACAGCAGCGCGCTCAGCAGGCCCAGCGGCGCGAGGAGGTAGGTGTACTGACCGCACAGCGAGCGGGTGAACAAAAAGATCTGCAGCCAGAAATCGAAGCTGAGCGGGGAGGACATGGCCAGCTTCTGATATTGCCCGCGCGTGATGTGATGTAGAAACCCTTCGCGTGTCGCTGTGAACCCCCAGTTCATCGGCGGATTGGTCGAGGCCGCGATGGGCATGTAGAGGTAGAAGGCGATGCCGAGCGTGAACACGAAGGTGGTGACCAGGACCCAGCGGCGGCGCAGCCAGTCCTGCTGGCGCCCCCAGACGAGCAGGGCCGTCACGCAGGCAAGGGCCACGAGCAACAGCGGAAACACCGCGATATCAGGGCCAAACAGGATCAGGGCCTTGACTTTTTGCATGAAGAAGGCGCTGATGCAGGTCCCCGTGGTGACCGGTTCGAGCGCTCCAAACGACGTCTGTTGCGGTTGGGGCGGCGTGTAGGCCAGCCAGGCGTTCATCAGAATGCCGACGGCCCAGCAGATCAGGAAGGCGGTGACCATCTCCCAGAAGGCCCACAGGTTGCTCATGCGCTGCTGCCAGGTGGAGGACCGCACTTGCAGCCCCACGAACAGCGCGCCGACCATCAACGGCACCAGCATCACGGCCGTCGTCTGGTGGTTGGCGATGCCGAGGCCGAAAATGAAAACGGCGGTGAGCAGCAGGCCGCGCCGCTCCGGCTGCATCAGCCATTTGAAGAAGACGAAGGCGGTCAGCATGAACATGAACACGCTCAGGATGCGCATCTCGGGCACGCTGGACCACAGCCACACCCCGCGGTTGAAGGCAAACATCAGGCCGGCGAACAAGCCCGCGACGAGCGCAAGGATGCGCGCGATCAACGGCTCGAGCGGCTCGCGCCACGGCATCGCCTGGAGCAGCACGAGGACGCTGCGCTTGGTCAGGATGGTCAGCAGCGCCACCACCGCCGCGCCGGTGAACGCCGAAAACGAGCAGATCTGCGACGCCGGGTCGCCGATGTGGACAAAGTGCCGCCAGATCCAGCCGAGCAGCGCCCAGAGCGGGTAGCCCGAAGGATGCGGCACGCCGAAGCGATAGGCGCCGGTCACCAGTTCGCCGGAATCCTGCAACGTCACGCTCGGGCACATGTAGTAGAAAAAGACCGAGGCGGAAATCAGGAAGGTGCCGAGTGCGGCCAGCCAGTCTTCCCATATATAAAAAACGGTGGGTTTGGTTACACACGCCGCCACAGGGGCGGGCGTGGGCATAGCGGTCGCCGGTTTGATCGTGTTCTGGGGCTTCGTCATAGGCCGATTAGATAGCATGAAGGCCCTTTTTGTTCAAAGGGAATCCCGCAGCGCGCCGCCTTTTCCAAGCCTGGTCACCGGGGCCGGTGGCGTTTCCAAGCCATTCGCTGACCGGCAGATCGCGTTTTCCGCCGGAGGCATTCGATGCCGGGGTGGTGGCTAGAACCGCTTCATCCTCATCATCTTCTTCTGCAGCTTGCCCATCTTCTGCATCATCTGTTGCGAGCGGCGGAAGTTGTTGAGCACCTCGTTGACGGCGGTGACGTCGGTGCCGCTGCCGCGGGCGATGCGGCGCTTGCGGCTGGCGTCGAGCACTTCGGGGTGCCGCCGCTCCTGGCGCGTCATGCTCCGGATGATAGCCTCGGCTTTTTTCATTTCCTGCGCGGAGCCGGCCAGGGCCTGTTCGCGCGCCTCCGCCGGGATCTGGCTCACGCCCGGCAGCATCTCCAGCAGGCTGCTCATCGAGCCGAACTTTTTCATCTGCTGCATCTGGGCGAGAAAATCTTCCAGCGTCAGCGTCTTCTTGCGCAGCGTCTCCTCCGCCTGCGCGAGCATCTCGACATCCACGGCCTCCTGCGCCTTTTCCACGAGGCTGACGATATCGCCCATGCCGAGGATGCGCGACGCCAGCCGGTCGGGATGGAAGGGCTCCAGATCCTCCGGCCGCTCGCCGACGCCGACCATCAGGATCGGGCAATGCGCCACATGCTGTACGCTCAGCGCCGCGCCGCCGCGGGCATCGCCATCGAGCTTGGTCAGGATCAGGCCGGTCAGCCCGATTTCGCGGTGAAAGGTCTCGGCGACGTTGACCGCTTCCTGTCCGATGGCGGCATCGAGGACGAGCACGGCGTTGCGCGGCGCGAGAATGTCCTTCAGCTCCTTGAGTTCCTGCACCAGGTCGGCGTCCACCTGCAGGCGGCCCGCGGAGTCGAAGATCGCAACGTCCCACGCGCCCCGCTCCACCTCGCCCAGCGCCCGCCGGCCGAAGTCGTGCAGGCCCTCGCCCGGCTGGGGGCCGACAAAGTCCACGCCCACCTGCCCGGCCAGGATCCGGAGTTGGTCCACCGCCGCCGGCCGCTTCAGGTCGCACGCCACGAGCACGACGCGCCGGCCCTGCTTCTTCCAGAGCCGCGCCAGCTTGCCCGCCGTCGTCGTCTTGCCCGCGCCGTTGAGGCCGAGCAGCAGCACCTTGGCCGGCTTGCCGCCGCCGAAGTCGAATTCGCGCGTGCCGCCGCCGAGCAGGGCCACGAGTTCGTCGTGGACCTGTTTGATGACCTGCTGGCCGGGCGTGACGCTGTCGAGCACTTCCGCGCCGAGGCACTTGGCCTGGACGCGGGCGATGAACTCGCGCGCCACCTGGAAATTGACATCGGCTTCCAGCAACGCCATGCGCACCTCGCGCAGCGCGTCCTGGACATTGCGCTCCGTCAGTTTCCCGTAGCCGCGCAGGTTCTTGAAGACCTTTTGCAGCGAAGCTGAAAGTTTGTCGAACACGGTCGTCGTCCTTGGTCAGTTGTCGGTGGTCTGGTGGCCGGCGAAGAGCCCCACGCTCCCGCCGTCCGGTTCATCTGCTTTTCGCGGCCAGACCTTGGCAAATCCCCTCGCGCACAGCAAGCCCATAGCGTTTTTCCGAAGATTGCAAATCCGGCCGGAAAAAATAGAATGCCCCCGTGCAAACAACCGACTTCTTCCGGCTCGCGGAAAACGGGACGACCGTGCGTACCGAGCTCCTGGCGGGCGTGACCACCTTCCTGAGCATGGCCTATATCCTGTTCGTACAGCCGGCGGTGCTCTGCACGGATTTCGCCGGCCATCCTACCGGCCTCGACGCCGGGGCGGTGCTGCTGGCCACCTGCCTGGCCTCGGCGGCCGGCTCGGCGCTGATGGGGCTGCTGGCGCGTTATCCGATCGCGCTCGCGCCGGGCATGGGCGAGAACTTTTTCTTTGTCAGCGTCTGTATGAGCCTGACGGCGCTGGGCGTGAGTCACGCCTGGCAGACGGCGCTGGCCCTGGTCTTCATCTCCGGGCTCGTGTTCCTCGCGCTATCGCTGGTGCGCCTGCGCGAAGCGGTGATCGAAGCGGTCAGCCCGAGCCTGTGCAGCGGCATTGCGGCGGGCATCGGCCTGTTCATCGCGTTCATCGGCTTGAAAAACGCCGGCCTGATCGTGGCCAGGCCGGGCACGCTCGTCGGGCTGAATATGCACCCGGTGTGGGCCGACCTTGCGGTCTTCGGGGTCGGACTGCTGGTGGCGGCCGGCCTGCAAGCGCGGAAGGTGCGCGGCGCGCTCCTGCTGGGCATTCTGGCTGCGGCGGCGCTGGCGTTGGCCCTGGGCAAGACCCGGTTCACCGGACTGATCGGCCTGCCGCACATCCAGCAGGGTGCCATCTGGCAGATGGATTTTGCGCAGGCCTGTTCGCCGGCGGCCTGGCCGTTCATCCTGGTGTTTCTCTTCATGGTGCTCTTCGACACCGTCGGCACGCTGGTCGGGGTCACGCAGCAGGCGGGGCTGATGCAGGGCAACAAGCTGCCGCGCGCGACGCAGGCCTTTTTCGCCGATGCCGCGGCGACCACGCTGGGGGCGGCCCTGGGCACGAGCACGGTCACCAGCTATATAGAGAGCGCCACCGGCGTCCAGGCGGGCGGGCGCACCGGCTTGACGGCCCTGACGGTCGGCCTGTTGTTTCTGCTCGCCCTGCTGTTCAGCCCCCTCATCGCAATGGTGGGCAGCTATGCGCCGATCACGGCGCCGGCGCTCGTGTTGGTGGGCGCGCTGATGATGCAGAACGTCATGCGGGTGGCGTGGGACGATGTCACCGAAGCGGTGCCGGCGTTTCTCGCGCTGCTGGGGATCCCGCTGACCTTCTCCATCGCCGATGGCATCGCCATGAGCTTCGTGAGTTATCCGGTGATCAAGCTGCTCGGCGGTCGCGGCCGCGAGGTGCGCTGGTTGATGTATGCGGTGGCGGCGTTGCTCGTCTACTACTTTGCGTTCATCCGCCCGCGCGCGGGCTGAAGACCTCAGAGCACCCCAGAGACGTTCTTGAAGGGCACCAGCTGCAGGCCATAGGCGTTGGACAGCGCCCGGCCGGACCAGAAAGGCTCCATTTCGGGGTTCGTATTCCTGGCCACATCGATCTCGGCCAGAAATTCGGTGATGCCTGGCCGGTTGAAGTAGGAGGTCTCCACGAGGCCCGACAAGAGTATTTCATCACCCGGCTTCAGCAACAGGCACTCGTTTTTCGTGAAAAAGCGCACCTGTTCACGATCAATCATATAGCAATCGTGCCGGCCATTGGGATAGGTCCAGAAAAAGCCCTGCTGCGGTTTCTTGGGAATCCAGATGGCATGGTCGCCGGTATTGCGCACGGCGACGCTAAAAACAGCGGGTTTGCCGATCGGGACGATCTTGGCCGGTGCCGACAATTTCAAGACAATGCCGTCGCGATCCTGCGCATCCGTGACCGGGCCGATGGTTTTAGGGTGATAGACTTCTTTCACGGTGCCGCAGCCGGAAGCGACCAGGCTCACTGCGGCTACTATTTGAATAATCCATTTCATGGCTTCGTTCCTTCCATCGAGTTACATCTGAACGATCCAATATGTAGCATCAAGCGGGCCAACAGCAGGGGCGTCACGACCCAGGAAATCGGGGAGGGGGGGGCTGGAGGGCACCGGATCAGCCCTTAGCCGAGAGGTGCCGCAGGAGCAGGGATGAGTGGACACGCAGCAAACATGCTGCATGGCGTTCGTCAGACTGCGCGCAGACAGGAGCCTTCAGAGCACGCCGGAGACGTTCTTGAACGGTATCAGTTGCAGCCCATAGGCGTTCGACAGCACCCGGCCGGACCAGAACGGCTGCATTTCGGGGTTCGTGTTCTTGGCCACATCGATCTCGGCCAGGAATTCGGTGATGCCCGGACGGTTGAAGTAGGAGGTTTCCACAAGGCCCGGCAGGAGTATTTCGTCGCCCGGTTTGAGCAACTGACACTCGCTTTTCGTGAAAAAGCGCGATTGCTCACGATCAATCATGTAACAATCATGCCGGCCGTTTGGATACGTCCAGAAGAACCCCTGCTGCGGTTTCTTGGGGATCCAAATGGCACGGTTGCTGGTGTTGCGCACGGCGACACTGAAAACGGCGGGTTTGCCAATTTGCACGATTTTGGCAGGTGCGGTCAGTTTCAAGGCAATACCATCGCAATCTTGAGAATCTGAGACGGGTCCGACCGTACGAGGATGATAAACTTCTTTCACTGTACCGCAACCGGAAGCTGCCATACTCAACGCGGCCAACATATAAACGGCCCATTTCACGTTGTGACTCCTGTTTTCGTGCGTTTGCGTAACCCTTGCGCGCTTTAGTTACAGCAACTAGCGCGCCAAAAATTTTGGACCCTATACAGAAAGATGGTCGGGAAAGCGAGTTTTTTTTCATAAAGCGTTTGCATGCCGGGAAAACAGGGGCTTGGCGCTACGAGGTCCACACCCTCTGCCCTTCCGGCCGCAGCGGTTTCATGGTAGTCTGACCGTGTCGCTTTCTGCGGTGCAGACCGTCAGGATCGCGCGGGATGGAGCCGTCCGATGAACTTTGTGCTGGTTTATGTCACTGCCGCGAACCGCCGGGAGGCGCGGCGTGTGGGTGCCGCCTTGCTGCGCGAGCGACTGGCGGCTTGTGTGAATCTGGTCGGCCCCGTCGAGTCGCAATACTGGTGGCAGGGAAAAATCGAAACGGCGCGCGAATGGCTGTTGCTCGCCAAGACCCGCGCCAGCCTCGCCAAGCCGTTGATGGCCAGGGTGAAAGCCCTGCACAGCTATCAGACGCCGTGCATTGTGACGCTGTCCTTGACGGCAGGGAATCCAGCTTTTCTCAAATGGATCGGCGCTGAAACGCGGCCCGCGCTCCGCCGGGTCAGTCGCGGCTGCGGCCGCCGAGCAGGCCGGACCGGATGAGGTAATACAGCAGGGTGAGCAGCGCCGTCACGGCACTCGCCACGTAGGTCAGGAAGGCCGCGTTCAGCACCTTCGCCGCGCTGGCCTGTTCCAACGGGCTCACGATGCCGGCGCTGACCATCAGAAGCTTGGCCCGCCGGCTGGCATCCCATTCCACCGGTAGCGTGACGAAGGCAAAGATCACGGTCAGCAGGAACAGTCCCACCCCGACCTTGAGCAGGAGCGGAAAATTCATCAGCATGCCGGCGAAAAACAGGATGTACGAAAGCTGGCTGCCGATGTTTGTCAGAGGCACCAGTTCGGTGCGCAGTTTGAGCGGACCGTAAAGTTTCGCGTGCTGGAGCGCATGGCCCGCCTCGTGACAGGCCACGCCGATCGCCGAGAGCGAGTTGGAGCCGTAGACGTCCGGCGAAAGGTTCAGCGTCAGGTCGCGCGGATCGTAGTGGTCGCTCAGGAAGCCCTCGTGCTCGCGGATGGTGATGCCTGAGACGCCCTGTGACTGCAGGAGGCGTGCCGCGGCTTGTGCGCCGGTCAGCCCCGAGGCTGCGCTGACATGCGAGTACTTCGCAAACGTGCTGCGCGTCATCCACGTCGCCAGCAACGCCAGCACCAGGCCCGGCAGCGCCAAGGCAAAATATAGCGGATCAAAATACATGGTCGCGTTCCTTTGCGCCCGAGGCGCGCTTGTTCATGGGAAGTTTGACGGGCAGAACCGGCAGAACGTTCAATCCTTTCGTATTGGTGGAGGGTAGGAGAGTTGAACTCCCGACCTCCTGAATGCCATTCAGGCGCTCTACCAACTGAGCTAACCCCCCAGCACGAAGGCGCGGCGACTATAGGCAATTTCTTCGCGATGTCAACGGCCAAACGAGATATTTCGTGCGACAGGGGCGTCCTTGGGAGGGAGGCCCAGCGGCTCGGCACCCTGGGCGGCCGCTGTCCGTGGCGTTGAAAACGTTGGCCCGGGTCCTTTTCCAGGCTTGGGCTGGCCGTTCAGGTACGTGTGCAGCTAGCAGGTGGTCAGGGCTTCGGCGAGCCACTCAAAGTGAGCGCGTGTGTTGTAGGCCTGCGCCGAGAGCCGTACATGCCGGCGCGAAGGGACGCCCCAATTGACCACCGGCACCTCGATCCCGTAGTGCTCCAGCAGCCGGGTCTGGAGCGGATCGATCGCGCCCGGGGGTGGCGGGGCTCCTTGGCAGCGCGCCGGCAAGGCCAGGGTGGCCATCGCGCCGAGCATCGTTTCCGGGCACGGCGGCGCCACCTCGAGCTCGGCGCAGAGCAGGCGGCGTGCGGTGCAGGCCAGTTCCCGGTTGTGCTGCAGCAGCGCTGGAAAGCCGCCCGGCAGCAGCGCGTCGCACCAGTCCAGTGCCGCGCCGACGCACAGCCAAGGCGTTGGGTCCAGCGTGCCGACCCAGTCAAAGCGCGTATGCAGCACATTGCGGCCCGGCCGCGGCGTGTTATAGCCGTGGCTGATCACAGCGGGTTGGATGTGTTCCTGGAGGTCGGGGCGCACGTAGAGGAAGCCGGCTCCCTTCGGTGCGCACAACCACTTGTGGCAGTTGCCCGCATAATAGGCCGGCCGCAGTTCATCCAGATCGACCGGCACCATCCCCGGTGTATGTGCGCCATCCACCAGCGTCTCCACGCCGAGTTTCGCGAGCACGTCCACAAGCTGCGCCACCGGAAAGACCAGTGCCGTCGGACTCGTGACGTGGTCGATCATGGCCAGGCGCGTCCGCGGGGTCACCGCCGCCAGGACCGCCGCGATGACTTCCTCGGCGTTGGAAAGCGGAAAGGGCACGCGCGCCACCACCAGCCGAGCGCCGGCGCGCCGCGCCGCCTCGGCGAGCGCGCACTGGCAGGCGTTATAGGCATGGTCCGTCGTCAGGATTTCGTCGCCCGGCTGGAACTCGAGCGAGCGGACGACGGCGTTGACTCCGGTCGTCGCATTTTGCACAAAGACGAGGTTGTCCGGCGCTGTGTGCAGCAGCTGCGCCAGCCGTAAGCGCGACGCATCGAGCAGCGGCTCCAGCTCCCGCACCAGGAAGCGCACCGGCTCCGCCTCCATGCGCGCCCGCAGGGCCGTCTGCAGGTCGAGGATCTCGCGCGGACAAGCGCCGAACGAGCCGTGATTCAGGAAGACGATCGCCGGGTCAAGCGCCCAGCGCGTCGCCCAAGCTGAGGGAGCAGGCAGTTGCATGGCGCGACTATAAACCAAGCCGCCCGCCCTTTCCAAGGCTGCAGGGAGGCTTGAAAACGCAGGCGCCGGGTGGCATGTGCCGGCCTGAGGTTCAGGAACAGGGGTTCAGTGCGCTGTGGTCGGAGCGACGTAAGTGACCAGCTGCTCACGGTTGAGTTGGAGCACCACATCGCGCGCGATCAGCTCAATCTCGCCTGTTTTCTTGCGGAAGAAACGTTCAATCAGGCCCAGCTGGCGCACAAAGAAGCGTACGGCCCCGTTCTCGGGGTAGGCCCAGATCTTGGCGCGATAACAGGTTTTGCCCGGTCCTTCCGGCCACGCCTGCATCGCCAGCACCACCTTGAAGTTGCCGAAGAACCGCTCGCCATCCACCCGGAACAACATTTCCGCGTGCCCTGCATCCGGCCCGAAGCGCGCGACCTCGGTGATGTCGGAAGGCTCGTTGTCCTTGTTGATGTAGTGCCAGACATTGGTCTGCCCCGGCAGTGGCGTGATCGTAAAACCGGCCTTCTTGCCGGCCGGTCGGGACGCGGCATAGGCGCGCTGCACGTCGTCGAGCAACCGCCGCCGCCCGAGCATATTTTGCGCCGACACCCACGCCACGGCGACCTGCCCGCTGGCCGTGACCACGATGCAGTTGTTGCTCAGCACCGCTTGAGCCAGGGGATAATTGGTCGCCACGAGCCGCACCGGATCCGGAGCGTCGTCAGCGTGTGCCGCAGCCACGAGAGCCAGCAGGGCCGCCGCCAGTTTCAAGGTAAAATTCATGCAAAAGTGGGCGCAACCTAGCAGGTATTTTGAGATTTGCAAAGCGGGACGGCTGAATTCTTAACCGCCTCAAACCTGGCCGTAGGCCCGCCAGGCGTCGCGGAAGTCCACGATCCGCTCCCAGGGCGCGGTGTAGGGGGTGTTGCAACTGGCGGATAGCATGAAGCGGTGGGCGTAGGGGCGCAGGCGCCGGCAGAGTTCCTCGATATAGGAAAAAACGGCGGCGCGTGTCCGCAGTCGCTCGAATTCCGTGGCGCTGATGCCGCCGGTGATGATGAAGCGCTCCCCGGTCAACCGCAGGGCTTCGTCGAGTTCGACGTCGCCGAGCGGAGGGAAGGCCACGCCTTCGAGCCCGTCCACACCGAGGCCGGCGATCAGCTTGAGGTTGTCGCGCTGCCGGCCGCAGGCGTGGATGAAAAGCAGCGCGCCGTGCGCATGGCAGAGCTGCGCGGCCTTCTCATAGAACGAGGCCGAATACTTTTCGATGTAGTGCGGCGGATGAAAGGCGGCATCGAGGTTGTCCATGCACATCAGCACACGCACGCCGCCGGCGACCAGCTGCGCCACGAGGTCGAGCATCGCGGCCTCGTGCAGCGCGAGCAGCTCGGCGGCGCGTTCGGGGTGGTCCATCAGGAAGTACGTCGCGTTCTGCGCGCCGAGCAGGATGTGCAACATTTTGAGCGGACTGCAGAGCTCGCCGGCGACGCATCCCTCGGCGCCGGCCTGTGTGCGCCCTGCGGACCAGGCTTCCGGTAAAAAGCGCCAGCGGCGCGCGCGCAGGCATTCCGTCAGGGCGTCGAGCTGGATCTCGTAGTCGTCCACCAGAAACTTTTCCTGCACGAGGGTGGACTCGGCCCAGACATAGCGCAGGCGCTCGGTCAGCGTGCCGGCGCGGGTGCGGAAGGTTTTTTCGATGACGAGGTCGCGGCCTTCAGCGTATTCATGCGTGGCGCAATCCAGGCCACGGAACAGCGGCTCGGCGAGGCCGCCCCACCAGCCGCGCTGTTCGTCGCAATAGATGTTCCGGCTGAACACGTCCAGGCCGAGGTGGCGGATGACGTCGAGCTGGGAACGGCATGGCGCCAGCTCCGGCGGCAGCGTGCCGTGGTTCCGGTGGTGGGCGAACCACTGCCAGTAATTCGGCGCGTAGGCGAGGCGCGGCGGCGTCCGGCGCGCCAGCACGGCGGCGATGCTGGACCCGCCGCTGCCGGGGGGCATGGGCTGTTCCGCAGGATTCATGTGTTGGTGGTGGTGAGGACGGGCCGCTCCACGCCGGGCGCCAGGTTGCGGATGGGGAGCGCCTGGGTAGACCCGCCGCCCTCCATGATCCGCATGGGCATGTGCTTGGACGGCACGCGCGGCTTGTGCAGGTCCGCGACATGTTTTACGACCGCATAGACCCCCACGCCCAGCAGCAGGACGATGCACAGTCCGACCACGGTCATGTAGGCGATGGATTGATCGGAGCGGGACGGCTTGCATGGCGGCGTCCCAAAGGACTGGGGAAAGTGCTGTGCCTGCTGGGTGCCGCCGGCACGTTGGTCTAGCACGAACACCAGCGACGGTTTCTTGCTGGTCGCCGCGCCCGGATGTGCCGCGGGATCCTGGTGCGCGCTGCCCGCCGTCGGTCGCGCCGGCTCCGGTCCGGGTGCGGGCGGGCTTTCAGGTGGGGACATGAGGGCCTTTCTCCAAAGGCATCGGCTCCAGCCTGGGCAACAGCAGGTGCATCAACCCGAGCGCGACGAGATAGGCGGAGGCTGCAATGATGAAGGGCACGACATAGTTGCTGCCCGTGGCGTCGAGATGGCGCGAGATCACCTGGGCGAAAACCATGCCGGCGACCGCGCCGGCCATGCCGCCGATGCCGGTGACGGAGCTGACGGCCTTGCGCGGCACCGTGTCGCTGACGAGGGTGAAGAGGTTGGCGGCGAAGCCGCAGTGCGCCGCCGCGGCCAGGGCGACCAGGCTGACCGCGAGCCAGAGGCTGTGGACGAGCGGCGTGAGAAAGACCGGCACGACGCAGAGCGAGCAAACGAGCAGCGCCAGCTTGCGCGCGGCATTCAGGCTCCACCCGCGCCGTAGGAGGTGTGACGAGAGCCAGCCCCCGCCGATGCCGCCGAAGCTGGAGAAGAAGAAGATCGTCATCAGCGGCAGCTGTGTGCCGTGCAGGTCGAGCCGGAAATGGACCGAGAGAAAATCGGGGATCCAGTAAATGTAGAACCACCAGATCGGCGAGGAGGCCGCCATGCCGACCATGAAGGCCCAGGTCTGGCGGTGGCGCAGCAGCTCGAGCCACGGGATGTGTGCGGGCGGGTCGGGCGGATCCCGGCGGATGTAGGCGAGCTCGGCGGCGTTCACCCGCGGATGGTGGTCGGGCGCGCGATAGAGCCAGAGCCAGAACACCAGCCAGACGAAGCCGATCAAGCCGGTGGCGAAGAACGCACCCTGCCAGCCCCAGCGCGCGGCGAGCCACGGCACGACCAGCGGACAGGCGATCGCGCCGACATTGCTGCCCGCGTTGAAGATGCCGGTCGCCAGCGCGCGCTGTTCCTTCGGAAACCACTCGGCGATGGCCTTGATCGCCGCGGGGAAGCTGCCGCCCTCGGCCAGGCCGAGCCCGGCGCGCGCGAGGCCGAAGCCCAGCACGGTTCGCATCGCGGCGTGCGCCATGGCGGCCAAGCTCCAAAACCCGACCGCGAAGGAGAAGCCGGCGCGCACGCCGATGCGGTCCATCAGCCGGCCCGCGAACAGATAGCCTGCGGCGTACATGATCTGGAAGGCGGTGACGACGTTGCCGTAGTCCACCTGCGTCCAGTGCAAGCTCTCGTCGAGCGTCTTCTTCAGGATGCCCAGGACGGCGCGATCCACGTAGTTGACGGTCGTGGCGAAAAACAGGAGCGCGCAGATGGTCCAACGGACGTTGGTGCGGGCGGTCATGTCCGGACGATTGTTCATGTTAAGGCCGTGCGGTTCCCGGCCTTGGAAACCGCACAGTCTATTTGTTCCAAGCCTTGGAAAAAAGCAACCCTGATTTTTCCATGGCATGCAAAACCGGTGCGGGGGCGCACTGGTAGGTGCCGACTTGGTCGCGATACTCGCAGTGGTGGGACCCTCCGGCGCGGGCTGGAAACGGGCGCAATGTGAGACACCTCACAGTGCCGCCGGCCGGCTTGGGCCGGGGCCGCTGCGTGGTGTGTGCGGAAAGCGCTGCCGGACAAGGACTGCCTCCGCCAGCGGCTCTTGTGGGAAAAGCCTGTTTTTGGGCCGAAAACAGGCTTGGCGCGAAACGAAAAAAAATGATTTCCGCTTTTCACTTGCAACCACAAGATATGGTGTTATTTTCCGGCCCTGTCGAGAAGCGACAACTAGTGGTGGTGGGTATTTTCGGGTGAAAAACAAGCAGAATTTGGAGATCATTCATGGCACGCAAGGTTACAACGAAAAAGACGGCGGGTAAGGCGAAGGCGGGGCGCGGGTTGGCGTTCCAGCGGGTGTTCAGCAAGGCGGGCGTCAGCCCCTTCGACGAGGTCAAGTGGGACAAGCGCAAGGCCTCGATCAACGACGAAAACGGCAAGGCGCTCTTCGAGCAGCACAATGTCGAGGTGCCGGAGACCTGGTCCATGCTGGCGACCAACGTGGTGGCCTCGAAATATTTCTATGGCGAGGTCGGCACCCCGCAGCGCGAATACTCCGTGCGGCAGCTCGTGCATCGCGTGGCGCGCACGATCGCCGACTGGGGGCAGGCCGACGGTATCTTCGCCGACGCGGCGACGGCGGAGATCTTCTACAACGAACTGACCTGGCTCTGCCTCAACCAGCACGGCTCGTTCAACTCGCCGGTGTGGTTCAACTGCGGGCTCTACCAGCAGTACGGCGTTGGCAAGGACCGTGGGCCGGGGCTGCAATACTTCGACCGCAAGGCGAATGCCGTGCGGCAGGCGGCGAGCCAGTACGAGAAGCCGCAGTGCTCGGCGTGCTTCATCCAGGCGGTCGAGGACACGATGGAAGGCATCATGGACCTCGCGCGCAGCGAGGCGATGCTCTTCAAGTTCGGCAGCGGCACCGGCTCGGACCTGTCCACGCTGCGCAGCAGCAAGGAAAAGCTGTCCGGCGGCGGCCGGCCCAGCGGCCCGCTCTCGTTCCTCAAGGTCTATGACGCCATCGCCAGCGTCGTCAAGTCCGGCGGCAAGACGCGCCGCGCCGCGAAGATGAACACGCTGAAGGTCTGGCATCCGGACATCAAGGAGTTCATCGAGGCCAAGACGGCCGAGGAGAAAAAGGCCTGGGCGCTGATCGAACAGGGCTACTCCGGCAACTTCAACGGCGAGGCCTACGGCTCCATCTCCTTCCAGAACGAAAACCTGACCGTGCGCATCACCGACGAGTTCCTGCGCGCCGTCGAGGAAGACCGCGACTGGCACACGCACTGGGTCACCGACCCGACGAAGGCCGGCCCGACCTACAAGGCGCGCGACGTGCTCCGCTGGATGGCCGAGGGGACCTGGGTCTGCGGCGACCCCGGCGTGCAGTTCGAGGACACGATCCAGCGCTGGCACACCTGCAAGAACACCGCGCCGATCAACTCCAGCAACCCGTGCAGCGAATACATGTTCCTCGACGACAGCTCCTGCAACCTGGCGTCGCTGAACCTGATGAAGTTCCTCCGCGAGGACGGCACCTTCGATGTCGCGCGCTTCCGCGCCGCGGTCTCCATCTTCATCACCGCGCAGGAAATCCTCGTGGACAACGCGAGCTATCCGACGGTGAAGATCACCGAGAACAGCCACAACTTCCGCCCGCTCGGCCTCGGCTACGCCAACCTCGGCTGCCTGCTGATGGCGCTCGGCCTGCCCTACGACAGCGACGAGGGCCGCAGCCTGGCCGCCGCGCTGACGGGCCTGATGCACTTCGGCGCCTTCGCGCAGAGCGCGCGCCTCGCCGGCGTGTGCGGCCCGTTCGAAGGGTTTGCGGTCAACCGCAAGCCGATGATGGAAGTGCTGGAAATGCACCGCGACGCCGTGAAGGAAATCCACGCCACCGTTCCCGGATATCTGCTGGACGCGACGCGTCTGGCCGCCGACGAGGCGGTGGAACTGGGCCAGCTCCACGGCTACCGCAACGCGCAGGTCACGGTGCTTGCGCCCACCGGCACGATCGGCTTCATGATGGATTGCGACACGACCGGCGTCGAGCCGGACATCGCGCTGGTGAAGTACAAACTCCTCGCCGGCGGCGGCATGCTCAAGCTCGTCAACAAGACCGTACCCGCGGCGCTGCGCCGGGTCGGCTATGTGGGCGAACAGGTGAACACGATCCTCGACTTTATCGATGCCAACGACACGATCGAGGGCGCGCCCGGTCTCAAAACCGAGCATCTCCCGATGTTCGACTGCGCCTTCAAGCCCCGCAACGGCCAGCGCTACATCGCCTACCTCGCGCATGTCAAGATGATGGCCGCCGTCCAGCCGTTCCTGTCCGGTGCGATTTCCAAGACCGTCAACATGCCCACCGAGGCCACGGTCGAGGAAATCATGCAGACCTATCTGCAAAGCTGGAAGCTCGGCCTCAAGGCGCTGGCGATCTACCGCGACGGGTGCAAGCGCAGCCAGCCGCTCAACACCGGCCGGTCGGAGGAGAAGAAGGAAGAGGCGGCCAGCGCGCCCGCCACCCCCGCCGTGCCGCGTGCCCTGCGCCGCCGCATGCCCAGCACGCGCACCTCCATCACGCATAAGTTCGATATCGCCGGCCATGAAGGCTACCTCACCGTCGGGCTGTATGATGACGGCGTGCCGGGCGAACTCTTCATCACCATGGCCAAGGAAGGCAGCACCATCGGCGGTCTGATGGATTCCTACGGCACGGCGATTTCGCTCTGCCTCCAGTACGGCGTTCCGCTCAAGACCCTCGTCGAAAAGTTTGCGCACTCCCGCTTCGAGCCGAGCGGCTTCACGAAGAACCCGGACATCCCGATTGCCAAATCGCTGCCCGATTACATCTTCCGCTGGCTCGGCCAGACGTTTCTCGGCGGCGGCTTCAAGGTCCCGGCACCCAAGTCGCTCCAGCCCGAGAGCGGGAATGGCGAAGCCGCCCAGGTGTCGGGAAAGTCCGGCGAGACCAAGGCCGCCACGAAGACGCCGCTGCTGCCCGGCATGGGCCTCGACGTGAAGGTCCTTGACGAGCAGTTCCGTCACTTCATGGAGGATGCGCCCGCCTGCGACAACTGCGGTGCCATCACCGTCCGCAACGGGGCCTGCTACCGGTGCTACAACTGTGGCAACTCCATGGGTTGCTCGTAAAGCAGAGCTCAGCAGTCAGCGATCAGCAGTCAGCGAGCAGAGGTCAGCGGACCTCTGCTCGCTGTATTTTTTGGGGAGGGCAGGGCGGATAGCCTTTATCGGCGCCAACAACCGTTCACTTCCCGCTGCCCGCGGCAGGCCGCGTGCTGCGCGGTCTTTCCACGGCGTAGAAAACAATCCTTCTGACGGTTTCAAAGTTGAATAGCTTCATTCCGGGCGCATTGGGCCCATCAGACCGATAGGACTTATCGGTTTGTCCTCCCATGGCGTGCATAGCGGTCGCCCTGGATGCGGTGCTGGTCAGGCGGGAAGTGCGCGGTGAACAAAAAAATGGCGTTGCGCGTCAAGGAGGTCGGGGTGAGGAACCCCATAGGTTACGCGCAACGCCACGCGGAAATAATACAGCATGATGCCCGGGGTGCAAGTCCCGGCCTGTAGGATTTTTCCTACAGGAGCGGCCGGCTGCGCCGTGCGCGGAACGGTGTGCGGATGGGTCGGTTTGCTCTCGCGCGAGGTGCCCGGCGGCGGCTTTCCCAAAGCTTGGAGAAAAGTTTTCTAAAATTTCCAGGGCAGGGAACCGTTCTTGGGACAGCACAGAAACGGAGCAACAGGATGATGAAGCAACCGGGTGGTGCGGGCGCGGGGATGTCACGACGTACATTTTTGGCGGCAGCGGCGGTCGCTCCGCTGATCGTCAAGGCGGGCGTTTTGGGTCGCGGCGGCGAGACGCCGCCCAGTGAGCGGATCCTTGTCGGCGGGATCGGCATCGGCCGCCGCGGGCAGCACGACCTGGGCTGGATGCTGGCGGAGAAGGACATCCAGTTCGTCGCCATCTGCGACGCCCGGCGCGAGCGGCGCGAGGCGGTGAAGCAGATCGTGGACGGCTACTACGGCAACACCGGCTGCGCCATGCACCGCGACATCCGCGAATTCCTGGCGACGCGCACGGACCTTGACGCCGTGCTCATCGCCACGGGCGACCGCTGGCACGCGACGGCTTCCGTCATGGCGATGCGCGCGGGCAAGGACGTCTATTCCGAGAAGCCCTCGGCGATGACGATTGCGGAGGGGCAGGCCGTGGTCGCCACGGCGCAGCGCTTCGGCCGCGTCTATCAGACCGGCACACAGCGGCTGAGCGAGGCGAATTTCGTCGCCGGCAACGAGCTGCTGCGGCTTGGCCGGCTGGGCCAGATCCACACGGTGCGTGCGCACATCTCCGGCGGCAACGCCGTGATGAACAAGGCGTGGGCGCCCGGCGAGCCGGAGCCGGCGCGCGACGAGGTGGACTGGGATGAATGGCTGGGCCCCTGCCCGTGGCGGCCCTACAGCTCCCAATACATCAAGGGCGGCTGGCGCAACCAGTACGACTTCCACACGAGTTGCATCGGCGAGTGGGGCGCGCACACCTTCGCGCAATGCCAGGTGGCGCTCGGGCTGGGCGACACCTCGGCTGTCGCCTATGAATACGTGAACAACGCAAGCGGCGACGGCATGGTCACGCGCTTTGCCAACGGCGTGAAGATGGTGCTGCAGCAGGGCGGCTGGCACGGCTCGTGCGGCGTGCGCTTCGAGGGGAGCGAGGGCTGGGTCGCCTGCGCCGACGGCTATTCCCGGCCGGAGGTTTCCAACCCCGCGTTGCTGGCCGACTATGCCAAGCTTGTCCAGGATTACGCCGCGCGCACCGGCCGCGCGCTCAACCACGTGCGGAACTTCTTCGACTGCGTGAAGTCGCGCCAGCTGACCGTGGCCAACCCGGTGATGATGCACCGCTCGATGAGCACCGTGCACGCCGCCAACATCGCGATGTGGCTGCAGCGCAACATGACCTACGATCCCACGAAGGAAGAGTTCGTCAACGATCCCGAGGCGAACCGGCTGCGCTCGCGCGCCGCGCGCGAGCCGTGGCAGATCTAGGCGGACGACCCAACATCCTGACCCGAAATCCGAAACGGAATATTGATCCCATGAAACACCTCTTCAGCTGCCTCTTGCTCGCCGCCGTAACCTCGGTGGCACCGCTGGCGCGCGCGCAGACGTCGGAAGCCGATCTGCTCGCCGTCTTGAAGTCCGACGCGCCACAGGAGCGGAAAGCAGACGCCTGCCGCGACCTCGCCCGGGTGGGCACACAAGCCTCCGTCGCGCCGCTGGCCGCGCTGCTCGGCGACGAGAAGCTCGCGCACATGGCGCGCTACGGTCTGGAAACCATCCCCGGTTCCGCCGTGGACGGAGCCCTGCGCGCCGCGCTCGGCCAGCTCAAGGGCCGGCAACTCGTCGGCGTGATCAACTCCCTCGGCGTGCGGCGCGATGCCCAGGCCGTGGCCCCGCTGGCGCAACTGCTCGGCGCCGCCGATGCGGATGTGGCCGCCGCCGCCGCGATGACGCTGGGTAAGCTCGGCACGCCCCCGGCCGTGGCGGCGTTGCGACAGGCGCTCGGGAAGGTGCCGGCCGCCGCCGATGGCCTGCTGCGCTGCGCCGAAGCCGCGCCGGAGCAGGCCGTCGCGCTGTATGATGCCGTCCGCACCGCGCCGGTGCCCCGTCATGTGCAGATGGCGGCGACCCGTGGCGCGATCCTCGCACGCGGCGCGGCCGGGCTGCCGTTGCTCATCGAGAGTCTCAAGAGCGCGGACGTCGCTTTGTTCCGGGTGGCTCTGCGGGTGGGGCGGGAGCTGCCCGGCGCGGAGGTGACTCAGGCGCTGGCCGCCGAACTGGGCAAGTTCCCGGCCGACAAGCAGAACCTCGTGATCGATGTGCTGGGTGACCGCCGGGATGCCGCGGCGGCGCCGGTGCTGCTGGCCATCGCCGGCAGCGGTGCGGCGGATGTCCGCATCTCCGCCATCCGCGCGCTCACCCAGCTGGGCCACTCCGCGGCCGTGCCGGTGCTGGCCGAACTGGCCGGCGGCACCGATGTCGAGGTGGCCAAGGCCGCCTTGTCCGGCCTGGCGGGCTTTCCGGGTCAGGAGGTCAACGCCGCCATCGTGGCGCTGCTGGGCAAGCCGGACGCGAAGCTGCGGTGCATCGGCCTTGAGCTGATCGGCCGGCGGCGCATCACGGGCGCGCTGGCGGAAGTGTTGCGCCTGGCGAACGACGCCGACGCGCAGGTGTGTGCGGCGGGCTTCAAGGTGCTCGGCGAGTTGGCGGGCGCCAACGAGATCCCGGCCCTGCTCGTCCTCTTGCAAAAGTCGCCGGCGACGCAGTCGGCGGAGGACGCGCTGGCGGCGGTCTGCGTCCGGCAGGCGCTCAGCGTGCCCGGCGCGCTGGTCATCCAGAAGGCTGTCTATGGCGCGCTGCCCGACGGACCGGCGGCCGATGTCACCGCGCTGGTCGCGGAACTGGTGAAATCCGGCCGGCTGGCGATTGATGCGTCCAACCGCACCTTCAAGGATCCGGCCGGGGGCCACACCAAGCAATTGCGCGTGGACTACACGGTGAACGGGGTCGCAAAAAGCGCGATGGTTCGTGAAAATCAATCGTTGCAGCTGGACACCAGTTCGGCTGTGTCGCCGAATGCCGGTCCGCTGCTCGCCGCCTATGCGCAGGCGCAGGGCGCGCCCAAGCTCGCGTTGCTCCGGCTGCTGCGCTCTGCCGGCGGCGCCCAGGCGCTCGCGGTGGTGCGCGACGCCACCGGCAGCGCGAACGCGGAGGTCAAGGAGGCGGCCCTGCGTGCGCTCTGCGATTGGTCGACGGCCGAGGCCCTGCCCGATCTCGAGCAGCTGGCGCAGTCCGCGCCCGATGCGAAATTCAAGATTTTGGCGCTGCGTGGTTACATCCGGCTCCTGCCCTTGCAAAATATTCCTGCGGCCGCGAAGGTGACGGCGTTGCAGCAGGCGTTCCGTGCCGCCGGGCGCGATGAGGAGCGCCGGCTGGTCTTGGCGTCCTTGGGCACGGTGCTGGCGCCCGAGGCCTTGGTCGCGGTGGGGGCGTGTCTCGACAGCCCCAACCTGAAGGCCGAAGCTGCGCTGGCGGCCGTGGCGCTTGCGGAGAACCTGGTGAAGACCCATCCCGCGCAGGTCGCGGAGGTCATGCAGAAAGTCGTGAAGTCCGGCGGCAACGCCGACGTGCTCAAGCGCGCGCGGAAAATTTCGGGCCAGATCAAGAAGGCCGGTCAGGGCAAATAGGAGTCCAGCATGAACCGCATGTCGCACGTGATCGTCGCCGTGCTGGTTCTGGCGGGCGCGATGGCCGCCAAGGCGGTAGAAGAGGGCTTTGCCGAGATGTTCAACGGCAAGGACCTGAGCGGCTGGGCCGGCAAACCCGGCTGGTGGAAGGTCGAGGACGGTGCGCTCACGGCGGAAAGCACGCAGGAGAAGCCCTGTGCGAAATGCAACTATCTGGTCTGGCAGGGCGGTCAGCCCGGCGACTTCGAACTGCGCGCCGAGTTCCGCCTGAGCCTCCACGCCAACTCCGGCATCCAGATCCGCTCCGAGGCCCGGCCCGACTGGGACACCTACGGCTATCAGGCCGACATGACCGGCGAAGGCAAATTGGCCGGATTTATCTATCACCACAAGCTTGGCCTGGTGGCTGCGCGCGGCCAGAGCGTGCGCCTCGCCGCCGACGGCAAGAAAGAAATCCAAGTGCTGGGTGCACCGGCGGATCTGCTCAAACACTTCAAGCAGAACGATTGGAACAGCTACCGGGTCGTGTGCCACGGCGCGGAGATCAGCCTCTACCTCAACGATGTGCTGATGTGCCAGATCAGCGACCTCTCGCCGCAGGCCGCGCGCGCCGGCCTCGTCGCCCTGCAGATGCACCCCGGCCCGCCGATGAAAATCCAGTTCCGCAACCTGCGGATCAAGAACTTGAAGTAAGCGTCAGCTCTTCGGACGGTCGCACAGCAGCTCGCCGCCGACCGCGACGTTCTCCGGCGGGTTCTCATGGAAGACAACGACCATCGTGGGCGGCGGCAGGCCGTAGACCTTGACGGCGGCGGCGGTGACTGCCTGGGCCAGCGCGCGTTTCTGCGCGAGGTCGAGCGGTGGGCCATCGAAAATAATGCTCGGCATAGGGTGCTCCTGCGGTTGGCGGCGAAGATGGCCCACAACCCGGCGCGTGTCAACGCCGTCGATTCCGGCGTTGCGGCCTGCGCGCGGCTGGGTTATGAACAGCGTATGTGGTCATGGTTCACAGCGCTCTGGCGGCGCACGGAGGCCCTGCCGGAGCATTTGCGCACGGGCCGGTGGGGCGAGGAGCAGGCGGAGCGGTTTCTGAAGCAGCTCGGCTGGCGCATCCTCGGCCGGCGGGTCCGCCTCGGTCGCGACGAGCTGGATCTGGTGGCGCGTGCCGGCGAGGTGCTCGTGTTCGTCGAGGTCAAGACGCGGGGCAGCGAGGACTTCGGGCGGCCGGCCTCCGCCGTCGATGCCGGCAAGCGGCACAGCCTGTCGCGCGCGGCGGTCCATTACCTGAAGAAGCTGCGCGAGCGCCCCGACTATTTTCGGTTCGACGTGATCGAGGTCATTGGCGCGGAGGAGCAGGGCACGCCCCGCATCCGCCACATCGAGAACGCCTTTCCGCTCAACAAACGCTATCGGATCTGGTGGTGAAACAATGCGCCTATGTGATGGATGGATACGGTGGAATTTGCTGGCCGTACTGGCGGGCCTGCTGGCCGCGCCGCTGGCGGCGCCGGCCGCGGGCGCGCCGGCCGGCGAGGCCTATGAACTCGATCTGGAGCTCATTCGCGGCATCGCCCGGGCGACGATCGTGGACCAGATCGAGATCCCGGACGCCGCCGACTGGCAGGAATTCGGTCAATTCATGGAAGACGCGCTCCATGCCGACACGCTGGAGGATCTGGCCTCCGCCTATCCCGGCGTGCAACGCGCCGTGAGCTATCTGCAGGCGATGCCGGAAGCCAGGCCCTTGCTCTCGTGGTTGCGCCAGCGCCAGGACTACTGCGAGGTGGCGCGTCAGGCGCAGCTGCTCTATCCCGCAGCCGCCAAGCCGGCGAAGAAATCCGCGCCGCCCGTCGGAAAAATCCGGCTCGCTCCGGTGCGCCTGCCCGCCATGGAAGTGCCCGTGCTCATCGTCCGGAAACGCAGCGCCTACCTGCGCAGCCCGGATACGTGGCTGAAAAGACTGCGCGGCCGCCTGAAGCCGGACGAGGCGGCGGCGCTGATCCCGATCTTGAAGCACGCTTTTGCCGAGGAGGGCGTGCCACCGGAGTGGGTCTGGCTGGCCGAGGTCGAGTCGTCGCTGAACGCGCAGGCCCGCAGCCCGGTGGGCGCGGCGGGCCTGTTCCAGATCATGCCGGCGACGGCGCAGCGCTTCGGCCTGAGCCTGACGCCGCAGGACGAGCGCCTGGCGCCCGCGAAGAGCGCGCGCGCCGCCGCCAAATATTTGCGCGTGCTGCATGGCCAGTTCGGGTCCTGGCCGCTTGTGCTCGCCGCCTACAACGCCGGCGAAGGCCGCGTGGGCCGCGCGCTGCAAAAGAAGAGCGCGACCACCTTCGACCAGATCGCCGACGACCTGCCCGTCGAGACGCAGATGTACGTGCCCAAGGTCTGCGCCACGCTCAAACTGCGCGAAGGGGTCGATGCCGCCGAACTCCCGCCGCCCAAGCCCGCGAAGTAAGGTGTCGCGCGAGCCCGGCCACGCTCTTTTCCCGTACAATTTTCGGCCGGCTGGCAGGGCCCCGTCTACGAAAGCCGCTCGCGGAGCAAGAGGACTACGATGGCGGGGCTGTGGCAACGTGGACCTCACGCTCCGCGTGAGGCTCCCGTAGCGGCGCAGCCGCGTTACGCCAACCGCGTTTTCACAAAAACGGCTGCCAGGCGTCATTTCAGGAGGGTTGGCCACCTGTGGTGCTACCACAGGTTCAAGAGGACTTGCGCACCACCTGAGGGAGGTAAATGTGGAACGTCGTTCCCTGGCCGACGCGGCTTTCGACTTCCACGCTGCCGCCGTGCTCCTGGATGATGCCATAGGCCACGGTCAGTCCCAGTCCGGTGCCGCTGTTTTTGGTGGTGAAGAACGGGTCAAAGATCCGGAGCAGCGCCTCCGGTGGAATGCCGCTGCCGGTGTCGGTGATGTCGAGTTTCAAGTAGGGGCAGGGCGGGGTCTCCGCGGCGCTGGCGGGGCTGTAGCGGCCCTCGACGACGCTGGTCGTGAGCGTGAGGCGGCCGCCGTTCGCGAGGGCGTCGAGCGCGTTCAGCAGGAAGTTCAGCAGCGCCTGCGGCAACAGGTTGCTGTCGGCCAGCAGGACATCGTCCGGCGCGGCGAAGAGCGTCTCGATGACAATCCCTTTCTTGTGGGCCGCTTCGGAGATCAGCTTGAGCGGGCCCCGGATGAGGTCGTGCAGCGAGGCCGTGGCGAGCAGCGGCTTGGCCGGCCGCGAGAACTCCAGCAACTGGTTGACGAGGGCATCGATGCGCCCGATCTCCTGCTGGGCCAATGTGGAGAAGTTCGTGCGGAATTCGGCATCGTCGTAGCGCTCGGGCAGCAGTTGCGCGAACGTCTTGAGTGCCACGAGCGGGTTCTTGATCTCGTGCGCCATGCCGGCGGAGAGCGTGCCGATGCTGGCGAGACGGTCGGAGCGGCGGATCTGCATGGCGAGCCGCTTGATGTCGGTGATGTCGCTGAACACCAGCAGCGCGCCGAGCCGCGCCCCGGCGTGGCCGGTGAAGACCGCGCCGCCGGCGCGCAGCATGACCTCGGTGTGGTCGTGGTGGAGCTGGACCTCGCGGTTGAGCACGCGGCGGTTCTCGCTCCAGATGTCGCGCAGGGTCGCGGCCAGCGGCTCCGGCAGGCACTGGATCGGCTGCCCGAGCACGGCCTCCTGCGGCAGGCGCGTGACGCGCTGCGCCTCGCGGTTGAAGACGTTGATCTGGCCCTCGGCATTGACGGCGATGACGCCGTTGACCAGGTGGTCCAGCAGGAGGTCGTTATAGATCTTGCCGTCCTGCACCTGCGTGTAGAGCCGCGCGTTCTCGAGCGCGGCGGTCAACTGGTTGGCGAGCAGCTGCAGCGTGTCCTGCTCGACCGCGCTGTAGGTGCGGCCGGAGAGCCGCGGGCCGAGCAGCAAGATGGCGCTCAAGGTCTGTGGTCCTTTGATGCCGATGGCCACGGAGGCGTGCGCCTGTTGCATTTGGGTCACCGCCTCCAGCCGTTGTGCGGACGTGCGGCGGCGCTGCGCGGCGTCGAGCACCAGCGGGGTGGTGCGCGTGGCCAGTTCGCGCACGAGCGGCGCCTCACGGTCGAAGCGGAGCGCCCTTGCCCCGGT
This sequence comes from uncultured Lentisphaerota bacterium, assembly GCA_903896925.1. Lineage (GTDB taxonomy): Bacteria > Verrucomicrobiota > Kiritimatiellia > CAIQIC01 > CAIQIC01 > DP16D-bin41. The sequence continues at coordinate 76,030 of CAITZM010000184.1, forward strand.
CACGGCAGGCAGGGTTTGCACGAACCGGCCGGCGTGCGGTAGCAGGATGGTGATCTCGTCGGTGCCCACGGCTTCGGCGACGATGTGCTGAAACCGCTGCAACAGATCGTCCACATTCGTCACCGTCTGCAGCAGGGCGCCGGACTTCTGGATCATCAAGGCGACATTGGAACTGGCCCAGCTGATGAACAGCCGGTTGGCGAAGCGTTGGAACAGACCGTGCGTCGGCGTCATGGAGAAGGCGACGATCACCGCGGCCAGGATGTGCGGGCTCTCCGTCCCCGGCAGGTGGAACGTACGCCAGACTAATTCCGTGGCCAGCCAGACCAGCAAATAGAGCAGGATCAGGTAGGCCGTCAGGAGCGTGTAGGCCACCACCCGACGCAGGAAGAGCGCGACCTCGAGGATGCGCTTGGTGGCGATGCCGTAGGCGATCACGCCGTCCAGCAGGATCGCCCCGAGCGGGGCGGTCTGGACCAGCTGCGAGCTGTGCTGGAACAGGGGCAGCGCCAGCGTCGTGATGAAGCCATAGAGCAGTCCCAGCGCACAGCCCAGCAGGATGAATTGCATCTCCGTGCGCGGCATGCCGTGCACGTGCCAGAGGTCGCGGATGAACAGGCCGATGGCCGTGACAAAGCTGGCGGTGAAAAAAAGTCCGAACACATAGAGGCCCGGCCCGTAGACCGGTTCCGGGACGCTAAAGGCGGTGGCCGCCGTGGGGGCGATCAGGACGATTTGCCGGACATAGAAATCCGTAGTGCAACTGGTCGCGGTCAGCACCGCAAGGGTCAGCCAGACCGGCGCCTGCCGGACGATGGCGGCCATGCTCTTCTGCGGGTACTGGATGGATAACCGGAGCCAGTTGACCGCCAGCGGCAGGAAGATGCTGAAGATCGTGGAACCCTTGATGCAGTGCTTGGCCCGGACCGCGTCGGTCGCGTGAATACCCACGGCCAAGCAGGTGAGCCAGCCCGCAATGAGCGCGGACAGGACGAGGAAGGCCTGGTTGGTTGTGCGTCGGGGATTGGTCAGATAGACCGCCACGCCCAGGATGATGCACACCAGGATGGCCAGCCCGTGCGATATGAAGAAAATGGTCATGCGCTCATTGCCATCGGTCCATCAGCTTGCTGCTCTGGCCTCCCGCCTATCCGGATCCTGCGCGGCGCCGGCCGGGCTGCGTTTTCCAGCCCGATCCGCACCGCCCGAAAAGCTGGAGAATCAGGCCCGCGATTGCAAGGCCGAATTTCTCCGATTGCACCGCGGCCGCAACCCGCTATATTCCCCGCCACATGAAACTCGATATTCGCACCTATGGCGACCCGATTCTGCGCACGCACGCCAAGCCCGTGACGCGCATCACCGATGAACTCCGCGCGCTGGCCAAGGACATGATCGCGGCCATGCGCTCCGAAAACGGCGTCGGCCTGGCCGCCGAGCAGGTCGGCCGCCGCGAGGCCGTCATCGTCGTGGAACTGCCGCCGGATTACGACACGGAGGTCGAGGGCGGCCCGCGCCTGCATCCCGACATCGAGATGCCCTGGGTGCTCTTCAATCCCGAAATCGTCCGCGCTTCCGCCGAGACCGAGGTGTCCAACGAGGGCTGCCTCAGTTTTCCCGACATCACCACGCAGGTCACCCGCGCCGTCGAAATCACCCTGAAGTATGTCGACATCCACGGCCAGGCCCACGAGCGCGTCGTCCGGAAATTTCTCGCGCGCGTGCTGCAGCACGAGACCGACCACCTCAATGGCGTGCTGCTGGTGGACCACATGAGCGCCATCAAGAAGATCTCCCTGCGCGGCCAGCTCAAGCGCCTCAAGCAGGACACCGAGGACTCCCTCGGCCTCGGCTGACGCGGCGCGTCCACGTTTTTCAATCGGACTTTTTCCGCCTTGGATGGCAGCTTTAGCGTTCGTTCCAAAGATTGGAATGATCGCAGTGAAGCTTTCCAAGGTTTTGGGAAACACAGGGTGGGGGTTCCCGGCGTAGGGAATCAGAGCGTCCACGGCTCGCGCTTGGCGCGGTCGAGCCAGAGCGCGGCGGCGGGGTGGTCGGGGATTTGTTCCGTCGCCGGGTTCCAGTGGAAGGGCTGCCCCAGCCAGTGGCCGATGTTGGCGAGGTGGCAGACGGTGACGCTGCGGCAGCCGACCTCGACATCGCAGATCGGCCGCTGGCGCGTGCGGATGCAGTCCAGGAAATTCAGATGATGCCCGGCGGTGCGCTGTAGCCGGAGGTCGTTCGGACCGGCCTGCCAGCGCGCCAGGTTTTCCGGGAACGTGCGGAGGTGGCTGCGGTCCACTTCGACCCAGCCTTGTTCCCCGACGAACGTGATGCCGTTGCCGTCGCCTTCCGGCTCATCGGGCCAGTGGAGCTGTTTCGCGCCGTCGCCGGTGGCGTGATAGACCAGGGCGCCGTTGGCGTAGCGGAGCGCGAGGCACGGCCGTTCCTTGTCGTCGGGGGGCAGCACTTCGACCGGCCCGCTCTCGTCCATGCCGAACGCCCACTGCACGATGTCGAAGTGGTGCGCGCCCCAGTCGGTCGTGCCGCCGCCGGCATACTCGCGCCACGAGCGCCAGCCGGGGTGGATGTGGGCGTTGAACGGCCGCCACGGCGCGGGACCGAGCCACAGGTTCCAATCCACGCCCGCGGGCACCGGCTCCGGCGGCAGGTCGCATTCGCGCGAGGGGGCGCCGACGCGGACGAAGACCTCGCGCACTTTCCCGATCAGCCCGTTGCGCACGATTTCGCACGCGTGGCGGAAATCGCCGTGCGAGCGTTGCTGGCTGCCGGTCTGGAAGACGCGCCCGTGCTGGCGCACGGCGGTGACCATCGCCCGCGCCTCGCGGATGGTCAGCGAGAGCGGCTTCTCGCCGTAGATGTCCAGTCCGGCGCGCGCGGCGGCGATCACCGGGACGGCATGCCAATGGTCGGGGGTGGCGACGACGACGGCGTCGAGGTCCGGCCGCGCGAGCAGCTCGCGGAAATCGTTGTAGGTCTGCGCGCCGTTTTTCGCGCCGTACTTGGCTTTGAATTTCTCGCGGCGCGCCTGGTCGGGGTCGCAGAAGGCGGTGAACTCGACCCGGCCGGTGTTGACGAAATGCGCCGTATCGCCATTGCCCTGGTTGCCGCAGCCGATCGTGCCCATCACGATTTTGCTGTTCGGCGCCACAAACCCGCCGCGACCGAGCACGCGCGGGGGAACGATCATGGGAACAGCGGCCCCGGCTATGAGCACCGCGCTGCGCTTCAGAAATTGTCGCCGGCTGGATTGCATTTCTTCTTCCTTGGATTACGGACTGCGCTTCGCCCCGCTCTGAATGTTTTGGATCAAGGCTGCCGGTGTATCGGTTCTGAAGGGCGAGGCGGGCAGCCCGAGATCGCTGAACAGCGTGGCCACCGGATCGTTTTTCCAGGCGTAGCGTGCGGCTTGCGGCTCGGCGATGGCCGGGCACGAAACCGTGACACAGTCCGTGCCGGAAAGGACGGCCTGGGCCGGTTGCCAGGTTCCGTCCGCGCCCCGCAGCTCGAAGCCGGTGAGCGCCCCGCGCGCTTTCAGCCCGCCGCCAACGTGCACGAAGCGGAGCGCCAAGGCTTGGCCGCGGCGTTCCATGCCGGCATAGATGGGCGCGGAGGCCTCCAGCTTTTCGCCGTAGACCAGGGAGCGCGCCAGGTTGCCGAGGCGTGTGCCGACGAAGTACTTGTTGCTGGGATGCAGGTTGGTCGGGTCACCTTCATCGAACGTCACGGCGAGGCCGACGTTGGGCAGACGCTGTGAGGTGAGCAGCTGCGCCTCGCGGATGTGCGCCCACGAGTTCGTGGGATATTTTTCAAACGCTGGCAACTGGACCAGCAGCACCGGCAGTCCGGCGCCCCACAGGCTGCGCCACTCACGAACCAGCGCGGGCAGGCTGCGGTAGTAGCCCATGTACTTGAACTCGTTGTCGGCGTTGGATTCGCCCTGGTACCAGAAGGCGCCGCGCAACGGGAACGGGACGAGCGGCGCGATCATACCGTTGTGCAGACCCGACGCCAGGCGCTGGCCGGAGATGTTCTGCAATTCCTCATCCGAAAAAATGGAGCGCAAGGTGCCACGGCTCATCCACTGCTCGACTTGACTGCCGGCCTTGATCGTGAACACCAGCCCGACGGGGATTTTCTGGCTGGTGTGAACGGCCTGGCCGAAATAATACGACACCGCCGACACACTGCGCAGCGCGTCGGCGCGGATGGTGTTCCACGTCAGCGCGTCCTCCATGGCGTCGTTCGGCAACGGCGTTTCCCGGTGCATGCCCGGCATTGCGACGTACCGGAAATCCGGATAATCCGTTTCCAACAATTCCTTGCGGCGCTCCGCCGGCGGTGCGTTGTCCTGCGCTGCGCCGCCCATGTTGGACTGCCCGCCACACAGCCAAACATCGCCGACCACGATGTTTGTGAACGACAGCTTCTGTCCCGCCGCCGACAGCTCCATCGTCCGTGGCATGGCGCTCGCCGGTAGCGCATCGAGCAGCACGGACCACTTCCCCTGGGCGTCCGTCGTCGTCTTCCGTGTCTGGCCGGCGAATTGCACAATCACTTCTGCGCCCGGTTTGGCGCGGCCCCAGATGGGCAGTGGCCGGTCGCGTTGCAGGACCATGTTGCTGTTGAACAGGCTGCCTGCGCGAAATTCCCGGACGACGGATTTCTCGCCCGGCCGGTAGGTGGTGTAGACCAGCGGCGTGGAAATCTTTTCGCCGGTGAACACCTTGATGCAGCGCACGGCCACGGTCTCGCCGGTTTTCAGCCCAAGAAAATCGAAGCGCAACTGCGTGATCTGGTTTTTCCAGGAGGACAGCGCCTTCAAATCCAGCGTGTACTCCTTGATCTCGGGCTTCAGCTCGAACTCCACCAGCTTCTGCGAATTCATGCGCGGCGAAACATCCGTCGCAAAAAACAACCGGCACTTCTTCGCGCTGCCGGCCTCCAGTTGCAGTTGGACGACGTTGGCCTGCTCCGCCGGCAACAACAGTTCGCCGCGCGAAAGGCTCGGGTTCCCCTTGGAAGCGAGCGTCAGTTGCAGGCACCCATCGCGGGCCGGCCACACGCCATGCGGCAGGGGGCCGTTGCCGCTCCAGGCGACGGCCTCGCCCGCGTTCCGAAAGCGCCAGACCTGGCGCTCCGCCTCATCCGCCGCCGATACTGACAGCACAGTCGCCAAAGCCATAATCAGAATAGTTTTCATTTCGTTTCCTCCACCATCAGCCGTACCGGGCCGAGCAGACCGGACGCCAGCAGCGGACTGTCTTTCTTCAAGGGTGTGATTACGGACCAGGTCTGGCGCTTATCCACGGGTAGGTTCAAATCGCCAATCAGGCGGTTTGGCCAGAGGTTTGTGACTTGGACTTCGAGCTGGTTTTTGCCGGGCTTGGCCGCGCGGGTGATGTCCACGCGGAACGGGGGTTTCCAGAGCGTGCCGAGCGCCCGGCCGTTGAGCTTCACCTCGGCGATTTCCTTGACGGCGCCGAGGTCAAGGTGGATGGGAGACTTCACGTCTGCGATTTCAAATTCCACCGTGTAGGTCGCCGTGCCGCTGAAGAATCTGATTTCGGATTCGGCGTTCTTGGTCCAGTCGGTCAATTTCTCAAAGGCCAGCGCTTTGCTGCCGATTTTCACCTGCCACGGCCCGGCAATGGCGATCTCTTGGGTCGCCGGCTGGGTGACCGTCGCGCTCTTGCCGGGCTGACGGAAGACGACGAAGACCGATCCAGCCGGATCGAAATGCAACGGAACACGGGTGCGACCGTCCTGTACCGTGAACGATGCCGGTTCGATCTTGCCGGTGTCCGGCCACCACAATTCAGGCGCTTGGCCTGCGACGCGGAACGTGCAGGTGGCGTCGGCTTCCTGATATTTCTGGTTCGAGACGAAATAGATCTCGGCAGAACCGGTGCTCCGGTGGATGAAGGTCAGGTCTGCGCCACCGGCGTCGAAATCGGGCGGAACATCGAAAGCCAGCGGCTTGCCCCAGATCGGCAACGCGTCGGCCAACTTCTGCACCTCGGCGTCGCTCCCCGCCAAGCTTGGCGATTTCACCGGCTTCGTCGGGCCGACGACTGTTGCGCCGGCGTTGACCAATTCCTGAATCTTGCGCAGCACCATCGGCGTCATCCGGTCGCTGGCAGGCAACACCAGCACCCGGTAGCTCATCCCGTTGGGCAGAACGATCCGGCCGTTCTTCACCGACATGCGTGTCAGCAAGACTTCAGCGTTGCAGACATCGTAATCGCATCCCGCCGGTAACGCCGGGTTGAGTTTCTTCGGGTCGCCGACGGTGGCGGGCACGTCTTCGCCGTAGAAGTAACAGGCGTCGGCCACGAACAATCCTTGCTGAAGCATGTATTGGCACCGGCTCAGGTAGCCCATCCATGCCTCCGCGCCGTGGTCCCACCACGTCAGCGTGCGCCCGAAATCAATCCCATACGGTCCCATCGTCAGTCCCGGCGCGCGGTCGAGAAGCGGCTGGTGCGCGTAGGTGTGGAAGACGAAGCGGTTGATGCCCGCGCAAAACATCCGGTCGCCGAGCGCCTTCTCCGCGAACGGCGGGTATCCCCACGGCGCGTGCCGCCCGCCCGACGTGAACGCCTCCGCGGCGGCGAGCGGTTTGCCGTAGATGTGCGCAGCGCTGGCCGCTTCCTTGCAGTCGGGGATGTGATGGAGTTGAATTGGTGCGTACGGCACGTTGGCATTCCAGAATTCGCCCATCGGAATGTCCACGCGCCCCTTGCATTGCAGTTGGTCCGCAAACGTCGGCATTCCCGTTCCCGTCGCCTCGGCGTAAAGCGTCAACCCGCGCCGCGTGCAAAGTTCCTGAAATGTCCCGTAATGATGCTCCGCGATCAAATCCGCAATCGTCCGTCGCACGTCCCATAAAAACCGCTCCGTCACCTCCGCGCTCTCCACCACGCGCCCCGTCATTGCCGGCATGTAGGGCAGCGGGTCGTAGCCGCGGTGCTTCTGAAACTCCGCCGGAAACGCCGGCGTCCAGTTCTGCTGATCGGCTTCCCAGCTATCAAGCAAAATTCCTTTCAACTTGTTGCCGACCACCGGCATGATTTTGTCCAATACCGTGTTGAAATGCTCCTCGACGGCCGCCCGACTCATCTTATCGCACTCCAGGCCGGTGCCTTCCGGCACCGCCGGATGATTCTTCTTTCCCGTCGGCGAATGGCCGAGGCGCAAAATCATCCACTCGCCCGCCGGCACGTCCCACTCGGTCTGGCCGGTCAAATTCACCGCAGCGCTGACCGCCCCGGTCACCTCAACCGCCGGCACTTCGCTGTAATCGCGCAGCATCGCAAACCCCGCCTTGTCTTCCCACCGGTTCAGCCGTGACTCACCGCTCAACTCGACCGACTCGATCGTCACCGGCTTCGGGTCCTTGACCAGCAACCTGAAAAAGCGCGATGTGGTTTCTGGAAACGCTACGGTCTTCGGCGTTTCACGACTCCGTTGGGAGCGCGGCCCGGAAAACTTCGTCACCGGCCGGAACGTTGTCCCGTCATCACTCGCCTGCAATTCCCACAGCGGCGAACTTGCGAGAATCGTCATGCTCCGGCATGTGACCGGCTCCGGATACTCGAATAGCACCGCCTGCGGCTGCGCTTTCGCCGTCACCTTCGCCGGCGGCCATGCTTTGCCCGGTCGAAAGGCCACGATGGCGCTGTCGGCATAAAACCGGCGCGTTTCCGGCTCCGCGTCCTTGCCCTGCGGTTTGGCGGCGAGATTCTGAAACGGCCCGAACACAGCCGGCGGCTGCGCCAATTGGAGCGAAAACTTCTGCGGCCCGGTCACGCGCGTCTCGCCCCAGACGAGCTTTTGCATCGCCTGTTCCGGTTTCACCCACGGTCCGCCCGACTCGCTCCAGCCGGCGCAGTTGGCCAGCACCAACTCCAGGCCAAGCCGGTCGCACTCCGCCGCAGCGTGCCGCAACAACTCCAGCCACTCCGGCGTCATGTACATCGCGGTCTTCGCGACGACCTGCGTGATGCCAAGGTCGCCGTCCACGATTTGCGCGCCGCCGATCCCGACGCGTTTCATCGCTTCCAAATCGGCAGTGATGCCTTCCTTCGTGATGTTGCCATTGAGCCAATGCCACCATGTCCGCGGCCTGGCGGAATCCGGCGGGGTGAGAAAACCCGCGGCCAACGGATCGACTGGCGCGGCCGCTGTGGTGAGAACGAGGCACAGCGACGCGACGCCGAAGATGAGTGGGCGCGTGTGTTTCGCCTTTATTCCGTTCGTGTTCATTTGATTCCTCAGGTCCCATCATGGGAGGTCAGTGTGTTGCGGTTCTCCCATGGTTGGAAAAGCCGGATCAGGCTCACGCCGTGACATTCTGACTTGGCGAAAGGCGTCGCGGATTTCGGCGCTTGTGCCGACAGTCAGCCACACAGTGTATTCGAAAACCAATCCCGGCTTGATCGCGAAGGTCTTTAGCGGCGCGAAATACGAACACGAACTGGGCACGGCCTCGTAGCGATAGCAGGTCAGCCGCGTGGTCACCGGGACGTAAGCGCCGACACCAAAATCCTTGTCATCCACATAAGCGGCCCAGTTCTCGGTCAGGCGGCGCGGCTCGTTCGGCCAGCCGGGTTTCGAGCGGCTCACGGGCGCGCCGGTCCAGGGTTTGTCGCCGTCGTAAAGCACCAGCGTTGCGAGGTCCGGCTCGGCGAAGCACGCCGGCAGTTCGTGGTCGGCGGGCGCGTGAGCGTCTGGGCCGGTGTAGCGCATCGTGAAGCGAACTCGAGCGACGTTTCCCTCTAACACGATGCGCTGCTCCATCGTCATCCCCGGCACGTCGGCGCCGGTGGCCCAATGCTTCGGCATCGTTTTCGATGCGAGCGTCGTGGCGGTTTCTTTGAGTTCGAGCACTTTCGCGGCGTGGCCTTGCCAGTCACCACCTTGGACGGGATTCCAGCGCCACGGCTGGCCGGCCCACTTCGAGCCGTCGGCGTCGCCGTAGTAGGATTGCTGGATGAGCCGGCCGTGGTCGTAGTGGTTTAGCAAATTGCGCGTCGAACCGCTGCGCGAGAGCCACGCGATAGCCGCACCGGATGTTTTCTTGACGCCCAGCCGCAGTTGGCCGTTGTCGAGATAGACCCAGTCATTCGTGCCGCCCGCGGCCACCGGTTCCGCGAGTTTCCCGGCAAGGGCGACTCCGGAAAGCGTCAGCGCAACGGCACCGGTGGCGAGGAGTTGTTTCATCCGTTTCATTTGGTCGGCACTTGCCCGATAAGCTGCACGTACTCGTCAAAACAGCCGGTGTAGTAGGCGCGGGTGAGGTTTTGCTCCAACGTGTTGTCGGCTCTCTCGGCGAGGCGCTCGCGGACCAGTCGGAAGACCTTTTCCTTGATCCAGTAAGCCTGCTGATAGCGCTGGCCGAGCGACGAGGCCTGCATGAGCATATCGAGTTCGGGCGTGGTCAGTCCGCGACGCCACGCGGTCCGGTAAACTTGCTGGGCTTCGATCCACGAACTTTGGGCGGTGGCGTTGAAAGTTTCATGCAGGCCTTTCCAGCCTGCCTTTTTCGTATCCATCAGGGGAACGACATCGGGATGCGGGTTGTCGGGAGTCTTGTAATCGAGGAGGCAAACCTTGAAATCCACGACGCGGTCGCCGTTGTAGTCGTACTCGATCGTGTCGAGGTAACCGTTGTTGTCGGTGTCGGTGTACTTGACGACTTCCTCGACTTTGTCGGCCGAGGGTCGGGGCGCGGGCGCGGCGGCGCCGCCATGATAACGCGCCTCCGAATCGACCGTCCACGCGCCCCACTCGGCGCCGTAGAGATGGAACTTGCGGTCGAAGGGGCCGATGTAGAGCTGGCCTTTCCCGGAATTGTCCATATCGAACTCGCCACGGTCGCCGATGGAATCGGCTTGCGGATGGCCGGAGAGTCCGGGCGGTTCTTTGGAAACGGGAACACCTTTCTGACGGCGGGGCCAGCGTTTGGTGGAATAGATGTCGGCCTTGCCGTCGTTGGTGCTGATGCCGGCGGTGGGATAGTAGAGTTCGACGCGTTCCCAGCGGTTGTCGTCGTGGTCTTCGTCGAAAACGAAATACACCCGCCCCCACGGAATGGCGAAGAAGGCATCATACTGTTTGGACTGAGGGATGTATTTGACTTCGCCGATGCGTCGCCAGTCGTTCCACTGGAAGCAGGGATCGAACTTGGAATTGCCTTTGAAATGCGGGATCGGCTGGACCATGTCGGTGTAGGAGAGGCCGGGGCCTCCGGCGCCGCGCAGGGTCATGTCGTAGGCGGTTTCGTTTCCGCGGGAGGAATCGTTGTCGAGATCGTAGGTGACGAAAGCCTCGTTGTAGTTGCCGGTGAGCTTGGTCTTGTCGCCGTCGGTCTTGTATGGGTCGCACCAGCGCATCGCCATCTCGGAGAGGCCGTCGCCATCAAAATCATAAAAGGAGAACGGGTTTTCCCAGTTGAGGCGCGGGTCTTCCAGCGCGGAGACGGAGCGGTGGATTTTGAGGAAGTCGCAGTTGCCGTGGTAGTTTGGCAGCCAGTTGCATTTGTCGGTGTGCCCCCAACAGTCGAATTTGTACTTCTGCCAGTCCATCCAACCCAACACGCCGCGTTTGTCGTGGTTGATGAACAGCATCCAGTGCGCGCCAACGCCGCGGGCGGTCTTGCCGGGGGCGTCGGGATGGGTGACAAAAGCTTGGACGTCGGGGATGCCGTCGCCGTCCGTGTCACACCATTTGATGTTCATGTCGCTGTCGCCGTCGTAGGCACCGTCGCCGTCCATGTCAATCTGGAGCAGCCCGTTGATCTGATCGCCACGGGTATCGTCGGCGCGCAGGGTGCCGGCTTCGTCGAGCCAGCGGACGCGCTTGCCGTTCCACCAACGTTCGAGGATATCGGGCCGGCCATCGCCGTCTATGTCGAGGCGGATGATTTCTGCATCGGGCTTGTTGGAATGGAGAGCGGTTTTACGCCAATCACGCTGTAGCTGCGCTTGCGCCAAGGTGCTACTTCCGGCTAGGATGAGCAGAAGGACGGCTGGCGTGATTCGCATGTCAGTCTCCCTTGACGGTGACGCGCAACGGCGCTTTCAGGCGCGCGGCGAATTCGGCGAGGTACGCCTGCCACGCCGCGCTGTCGGCAAACCCGCTCTTCGACCAGCCGGCGCCGATGTAGTATTCCACCGGTTCGCCGCTTTTGACGGGCGTCAGCAACAAGGCGTCCGCGTTGGCTTCCTTCAACTCCACCTTCGAGGCCGGTGGGAACACGACGCCGGTGGCGTGAAAGCCATTCGTGCCTCCGGCGCTCTCCCAGACACCCATCCAGCCGTGCTCCGGCGCCGCGAGCAGCTTGGACCCTTTATGCTCGGTCAACCCGACGGCGGCCGTCGCGCGGTCTGCGCCTTGGATGGTGAAGGTGCTGCGCATCCGGTTCAAATGGGTGCCGGCATCGAGACTGAAGCGTTTGACCTCGCTGACGTTCACCCCTCCAGCCTCCCACGGTTCGTAAGTCAACTCGAACACGACCCGGATCGGACCGTTGGCCAGCACCTGCCACGTCTTGAAGTTGCGCGAGACATGCAGCTTGCCGTCGTTCCAGATGCCGGTCCCGCCGCAGCCGCGGCCCTGGCCGACCTTGTAACAATCGCAGCCTTCACCGGCATCGCTGTGGTACTTGCCGCTCTTGTACCATTTGTTGACGATCAACTGCTGGGTCCGCTTGGACCAAACGTCCACGCCGCTGCCGCTTGGCGGTTCTACTTTCATCAACTTCGGCCCATATATGCGAAATGCGATCCGGTCATTCTCCCACGCAAAATCATCTGCCCGCTCCGGCACAAACCGGCCAAACACCTTCGCCTCCGCCGGCGTCGGTGTGCCCGGCGTGACCGTGAACTGCTTGGTCGCCTTCGGCCCGAAGCTGGCCTGGAAGATTACCACGTTGTCGCCGATCATCTGCGACACCACCTCGGTTCCCGCCGCGTCGCGTACGACGACCGGACCGGGTTGTTTCAATTTCACCTCGATGGTCTCGCTGGCGCGGGCGGCGTCGAGGTCGTTGGCCACTTCAACCTGCGCCGCCTGCATTGAGGTGGCAGCGAACAGGGCAAGAACGATGCGTTTGTTCATGTTATTTTTCGTTGTTGGTGCGGCAAAACGGATCATGGTTTTCCTTCGTCATAGAGGCGCGCGAGTTCAGCGGTGCCCAGCGCGCGGCGGTAGATGGCCAGTTCGTCCATGCGGCCAATGAAGCTGCTCGGTTCGCGCGTGTAGCCCCAGTTACCAATGACGAGCTCATTGAGGTCCATCGCCAGCGCGTCGCCAAAGTCTTGCTCGCTGAGGCGCACGCCGTTGATGAAATGGCTGACCTTTCCGCGCGCGGTGTCGGCGATGACCGCCAGTTGCAACCACCGGCCAATCAGCGCCGCTGGCAGGGACTCGTGCGCTAGCGCATACCGATTGCGGCCCTGGTCGGTTTCGACAAACGCGAGCGCTGCGGCCGGACCACGTCGCGGTTCCGGCCATACCAGCCAATACACCTGGCCCGGTCCGACTTTCGGCGACAACAACAGCGTCTGTCGTTGATCGAACCCTGCATCGAACCGCACCCATGCGACGAACGTGGCTGCCGGCAGTGTCACCAGCGGCAACGCGCGGATCAGATCGCCGACGCGGCGGAACTCCACCGCGCTTTTGCCGGGCCAGCGGCCTTCGGCCCACTCGCCGCCGACGAGCACACCGTCGCTGCCCTTTGCCGCGGCGGGCGCGAGGTTATGGATGAGGCCGCGATCGTGGTCGGCGTTTTCGAAATTGTAATATAGCAGCAGGCTCGCTTCCTGTGCCGTGCGCCGGCTCGACTCGCGCCAGCCGACGAGCCGTTCCGATTGCTGCGACGCCGAGCGGGTGAACACATCGCCTTCTGTCGGAAAACTCTCAGGGGCCACCGGCAGTTCCACCAAGGCGCCATCGCGGCCCAACCGCGCCGCCTGTCCGGTGGTCAACGACCGCGCCACCGTCGCGCTCTGCACGTCCACCTTGCCGTTGAGCACGTGCAACTCCGCCTTGCCATCATCCGGCACACTGACGCCGAACACCGTGCCGCGGTCCACCAGCCGCCAGCCTTCCGTCAACAATATGAACCCTTCCGCCACCGGCGGCACGGTCGCCGTCACGCGACCGCGTTTGACCAGTACGAGATTCGACGATTTGATCTCCAACTCCGCCGGGCCTTGCAGTACCAGGCTGGCGCCGCTGAAAAAACGCAACCGCACGAGACCCGCCTCCAACCGCAGCGTACCGGTGGGCAGCCGGTCGCCGGCGCGCGTCTCCGCGCCGTGGTGCCAGCGCGCACCGGCCGTCTGTTGCACGACGGCCACTTCTGGACGTGCGGCTACGACGGTTTCCGGCACCGGCCTCCCATGTTGCCAGACGGAAATTACCCCGATAACCAGGCACGCCGCCGCCGCAACCCACCAGGCGCCGCGGCGCCACCTAACCCGCGTCACGGGCACCAGTGATCCCACCGCCTGGCGTTGCAAGCCCTCGTGCAAAACCGCATGCGTCTCCGCCCGCTCCCAGAAGCGTGCCCGATCCGCTGCCGAGTTAAGCAGGCGCATTTCGAGCTCTGCGCGATCCTCCGCCGGCAGCTCGCCGTCGAGATGGCGGTCAAGCAAGAAGTCGAGCCGCTCGTCGTTCATGGTTGTGGTCCCGCCAGTTGTTGTTCGATGCACTGGCGTAGAAACGTTCGGGCACGCGACAACGCCACACTCACCGCCGCCGGTGTCCAGTCGAGCAACTGCGCAATCTCCCGCGGCTTGTGCTCGTGTTGGTAAAACAGATCCACAATCCGCCGCGCCTGTGGCGCCAGTTTTCCCAGACATCCCGGCAGCACAGCCAGCTTCGCTTCATCGAAAGGTTCGACCGGCGCGCTCGCCGCCAGCGCCTCAAGCACCGCATCCGAAAACCGCTCTGCCGCCCGCTGGTGCTGCGCCTGCGCCTTCATTACCTGGAATCTGGCGATTTGGAACGCCCACGCGATGAAGTTGCCATCCTGGTCGAACGACTCCGCCTTGTGTTGCACCACGAGAAAGGTTTCCTGCAAAACGTCCTCCGCCGTCGCAAAATCCCCCAGCAGAGACACGATGAAGCCCTTGATCCGCGCCTGATGACGGACAAACAACTGAAGCACCTGCTGCTGTGTGGCGGCGACATTCATCGCTGGAATATAAGCGGCACGGCAGAAACTTTAGCAACCCGCCATAAAAAAGAAACGGAGTTTGTTTTCCGCTGCGCCAGCGCGCGAGCAGAGAGGAGCCTCCTCCTCCTTCCCTTGCTTACATGGTCTGAGGAAACTTCACCGATATTTCCTCTGTCTGGCAGCCCGGGGCTGCACCCAGACTGCCCCGCGGCTGTAGTGGCTGATTACCTGGCCGGTCCGGCGTTCCAGACCTTGAGGTCGTCGAAATAGCCGTCCTTGCCGGCGACGCCGAACTCGATCTTGGACTTGGTCGGGTGGCTGATGCCGGAGGACTTGAGATAGCCGGCGGGCCTGCCATCCACGGTCATGCGCATGGCGTCGCCGGCGGTCTCGAGGATGATCGTATGCCAGACATCCGCTGCGAACTTCGCCGGAAAGGTCGCCTGGCGGCCGACGAGCAGCTTGGCACGCTCGGCCTGCTTGGTCTTGTCCGTGGCCATCTCATGGATATCGTTGCGCATGGAGCCATCGCGCTCGTCGATGATGGTCACGCCGTTGGTGCGGATTTGCGCGCGGCAGATGTGGCCGTAGTGCGAGTTGGTGTAGGCGCGGTCATCGAATTCGACATCGATCATCGTTGCGCCCGCCAGCTTGACCTTCACTTCGACAATGCTGTCCTGGGTCGGCAGCATCAGGCCGTGGACGGCGGCGTGCGCCTTGACCTTGACCTTGCCGTTGGCGTCGAGAATGTTCTTGTCGCGCGACTGCGTGCCCTTGAGCGCACCGTTTTCGACCGTGAAGGTCGGGACGACCTTGTGCCAGAGCGGGGACGGCGTCGCGCCCTGGAAATCGTCGGCAAACAGCAACTCCTTCTTCACGGCGATGGAGTCGGTCGGGATTTTGGGCAGCTCAACGGCGCCTGCACTGGCGGCGCAGGCGAACAAGGCGGTAACGATCAGCAGTTGTTTTTTCATATACAGGTTTTCTTGGCGGTATTTACCAGTTGTCGGTGCGGAAGGGCGAGGCGGGCAGGCCGGCGCCGTTCTGCAGGTTGCAGTCGGGGTTGTTGGCCCAGGCGTAGCGGACGGCCTTGGGCTCCTTGACCTCGGGGCTGCTGACGACAACCGTCGCTCCGGTAATTTTCGCGGTGGCGCGTACCCATTTCTTGTCGGCGCCGGCGATGGCAAAGCCCTTGATTTCGCCGTCCTTGGCCACGAGCCCGCCGTCGGCGTGCGAGAAAGTGACAACGACTTCGCTGCCCTTGATCTCGTGGCCCGAGGGCAGAGGGCCGCTCGAGGCGATCCCGGACTTCTTGTACACGTCGGCCAGCGCCCAGCAGGCGAGCCGGTGGCCGACCGCCTGCTTGTCCTGGGGATGGATGTTGCCGGCCTCGCCCGCGCCCATCGCGATGGCCATGCCGGTGTTCGGGAGCGCGAGGGTCTTGAGCATGCCTTCGCGCACGCTCGGCCAGCCGTCGTCCTCGACCGCCTCTTTTTGCGGCGCCTTGAAGTTCGGGAGCTGCACCCACGCGAAGGGGAAGTCGCCCTCTCCCCAGCGTGCGCGCCAATCCTGGATCAGGGCGGTGAGTTGCAGCGTGTAGAGCTTGCCGCTTTCCATGTTATGCGCGTTGGCTTCGCCCTGGTACCAGATCGCCCCGCGGATGGCGTAGGGGATCAGCGGCATGATTTTCCCGTTGAACAGATTCGCCGGGTGCTTGCCTTCGAGGCGCGGGTCGCTGGGTTGGCGTGGCGGGCGGGTGCGGTTGGCTTTCTTCTCTGCCTTGCCTTTCGCAGCGGCGGCCTTGAACGCGGCCACCTGTTTTTCGTAGGCGGCCTGCGCCTTGGCCGGGTCCCACGTCGCGGCGCGCTGTTCCCACGAATCGAAGAGCGGCTTCAGTTCCGCAATGTTTTTCTGCGCATCCCAGCTGGTCCAAGCCTCGACCGGCGTGCCGCCGACGGACGAGTTGATCAGTCCGACCGGTACCTTGAGCGTCTGGTGCAGGTTGAGGCCGAAGAAATAGGCGGTCGCCGAAAAGCTGCCGACGGACTCGGGACTGCACAGCTCCCATTTCCCCTGGCCCTTGGTTTGCGGCGTCGCGGCGGCGTTGGACTGTTCCCGGAACTGCCGGATCAGCGCCAGTGTGGCCGCCTTTTGCTCCGCCTCGAAGTTCTTGGCGCGGTTGACCGTCATCGCCATGTTCGACTGGCCGGAGCAGAGCCAGACCTCGCCCACGAGGACATCCTGCACGGTGAGGCTGTTCTTGCCCTTGACCGTCAAGGTCAGCGCCTCGCCGGCCTTCAGCGGGTCGAGCTTGAGGCTCCATGCGCCGTTTGCGTCGGCGGTCGCGGTCTTGGTCTGGCCCGCGATGCTCACTGTGACCTGTTCGCCGGCTTCGGCCCAGCCCCAGACCGGCACGGCGGCGTCGCTTTGCAGCACCATATGGTCGGAGAAGATCGCCGGCAGCGTGACATCTGCGCGCAACGGGGCGGCCAATGTGCACAGCGCGGCGATCGCGTAACTCATCCATGTTTTCTTCATGTTTGCTCCTGTAAGGAATTTAGCCCTGTCTGAAGTCATTTCGTTTCTTCCGCCGTCAGTTTGCGGATCCAGATATTACGGTAGTGGCCGGGATTGTGGTGGTCCTGCAGCCCGAGCGTGCCTTCCGTCGCGCCGCCGCCGAGATCCACCTTGTCCTGCACGAGGACGCCATTGTGGACCACCGTTAGCGTGCAGGGGCGGACGAGCTTGTGCTGCGCGTCGTAGCGCGGCTGCACGAGTTTGACGTCGTAGCTCTGCCATTCGCCGGGTTTGCGGCAGACGTTGGCCAGCGGCGGATACTTGCCGTAGATCGCGGCGGCCTGGCCGTCGGGGTAGGTGTCGTTCTGGTAGGAGTCGAGCACCTGCAGTTCCTGGTGGCCGGGCAAATAGACGCCGCTGTTGCCGCGGCCCTGGCCCTTCTTGGCCGGGTCCACCTGCGCGGGCGTGGCCCATTCGATGTGGATCTGGCAGTCGCCGAATTTTTCCTTGGTCACGAGGTCGCCGCTGTACGCCACGATTTCAAGATAGCCGTGCTCGACCTTCCACTTCGGCTCCGGCGTCTGATCTTTGTCCTTGGCCTTCGGTTTGCGGGTCCACTTGACCAGATCGGTGCCGCCGAACAGGACCATGGCTTCGGCCGGCGGCGGTGCAAATTCCTTTTCAGAGGGCGGGCCGGGATCGCGGACCGGCGGGCGCGGCCGGTTCATGTCGTGCGGTTTCCAGTCCTCGGCGGCCCAGGCGCCCAGCGTCAGCGCGAGCAGCCCCACAAGCATGGCGGTAACGGGTTGGTGTTGCATGTCCCTGTCCTTTCGTGACGGTCTCCGCAAAACGTGCCGGCGCGCCGGATATTGCAGCGCTTTCCAGGGTTTGGACGCGGGCGCCCCGGGGTTCCCTGGGCTTGGAGCGGCGGATGGCGCCTCTGCGCAAGGTTGGGAAAAGCGGAATGCTGTCTTGCGCCGCGCGGCGGCGGCTGGCACCATCGGCGCGCCGGTGAGCCGGCAGGAGTACCACGTGGCGGTGCGTTTGGAACAAATTGAAACCTATGTGCTGTCGGTCATCGAAGACCGGCGCAAGGATGCGGGTGCGCGCTGGCTGAGCCGGCTGCTGCTGGCGTTGTCATGGCTATATCGAGGCATCGTCCAGACGCGCCTGTTTCTTTATCGCCATGGCATCCTCCGGCACCATTCGCTGGGCTGCCAGGTCATCAGCATCGGCAATTTGACGGTTGGCGGCACCGGCAAGACGCCGATCGCCGAGGCGTTTGCGCGGGCGCTGGTCAAGCAGGGCCGCAAGGTGGCGATCCTCAGCCGTGGCTATAAGAGCGAGTCGCCGCCGTTCTGGCAGCGGCTGTCCAACATGCTGCGGCTGCGCGCGGACCCGAACCCGCCGCGCGTCGTCTCCGATGGCCGCAGCCTGCTGCTCGATTCCGCGACCAGCGGCGACGAACCCTTCATGCTCGCCAGCAACCTGCCTAACGTCGTGGTCATCGTGGACAAGAACCGCGTCAAGGCCGGGCGCCACGCCATCCGGAAGTACGGCTGTGACACGCTGCTGCTGGACGACGGCTTCCAATACATGGCCCTCAAGCACCGGCTTGACCTGGTGCTGGTGGACAGCACCAATCCGTTCGGCAACCGGCAGATGCTGCCGCGCGGCATCCTGCGCGAGCCCTACCGCAACATCCGGCGCGCGAGCTACCTGTTCATCACCAAATCGCGCCCGGGGGGCGAGCCGGAACTGAAGGCGGAACTGCGCGCGCTCAACCCGACGGCGGAAATCATCGAGTGCCGGCACAGCGCCAAGAAGTTGCAGAATGTCTTCACCGGCGAGCGGCACCCGCTGGAGGCGCTCAACGGCCTTTCCATCGCCGCGATCTCCGGCATTGCCCAGCCGAAGGGCTTCGAGGACGAACTCGTGCGGCTGGGTGCCAAGCTGCTCTATCACAAGCGCTTCGCCGACCATCACCGCTACAGCCAGATGGAGATCATCGAGTTTATCAACAAGAGCATCGAGCGCGGCGCCCAGGCGATTGTGACAACGGAAAAGGACGCCGTGCGTTTTCCGAATATCGAGCGGCGCGACCTGCCGATGTACTACCTGCGGGTCGAAATCGAACTGTTGAGCGGTGTCGAGGACTTCTATGGCTGCATCCAGCGCATCTGCTTCAAGTGAGGAAAGGGTCCTCGTGGTCAGCCCCGGCTGGATCGGCGATGCCCTCATGGCCCTGCCCGCGCTGCAGCTTTTTCAGGCGCGGCATCCCGGGACGGCGCTCACCGTGCTGGCCAAGCCGCGCCTGGTGCCGCTGTGGAGCCTGCACGCCGCGCCGCGGCGCGTGGTGGCGGTGACCGGTACCTGGCCCACGGTCGTGGACCTCGTGCGCGGGGGCTTCTCCGCCGCCTATTTGCTCCCGAACTCGGTGCGCTCGGCCCTGTTGCCGTGGCTGGCGGCCGTGCCGGAGCGGATCGGGCTCGCCGGCCAATGGCGGCGCCTGCTGCTCACGCAGGTGGTCACTCCGCCGATGGACCCGGCGCGCCAGCATCAAGCGTGGGAATATGCCGCGGTTCTGGCGCCGGATGCGACGGTCCTGCCGCCACCGCAGTTGGCCCTGCCGGCGGCCGCGTGCGCTGCCGCGGCAGGGACGATCGCCGCGCTGCCGCGTCCGCTGATCGGGATCATGCCCGGCGCGGCCCGCGGTCCGGCCAAGCGCTGGCCCGCGGAACGGTTTGCCGAGGCGGCCAAGCTTTTGAGCGTCAAACTCGGCGGCAGCGTTGTTATCATGGGCGGACCCGGCGATGCCGACGCGTGTGCGGCCGTCGCCGGCGGGGTGGGGGGCGGTGCTTTGAACCTGGCCGGCGCGACGGCGTTGCCGGAGTGGGCGGCGCTGCTGGCGCAGTGTGCGGTGGTGCTGTGCAACGACAGCGGCGGGATGCATCTGGCTGCTGCTGTCGGCACGCCGGTGGTCGCGGTTTTCGGCATCACCGACCCGGCGCGGACCGGCCCGCTGGGCGCCCGCTGCCGTGTGGTGCAGCGCAGCGCACAACGCGACCGCGCGGTGCCGCGCGCCTCGGCCGAGGCGGTCGCCGCCTTGGCGGCGATCACGGTGCCGGAGGTGGTCGCGGCGGCGCAGGAACTGTTGAATCAGGGGGCCTCTCATGCGTGAAAAAATTTCCGCCTGCATCACGGCGGGCAACGAAGAGAAGAAAATCCGGCGCTGCCTCGAGAGCGTCAGCTGGTGCGACGAGATCGTGGTCGTGGACAGTTTCAGCACCGACCGCACCGCGGAAATCTGCCGCGAGTACACCGACCGCGTCTATCAGCACGAATGGCTCGGCTACATCGGCTCGAAGAACCTGATCCGCGGCATGGCCACGCATCCCTGGCTGCTCTACCTCGACGCCGATGAGGAAATCTCCCCCGACCTGCGCGACGAGATCCTGCGGGAGTTCAACACCGGCCCGGGCTCGGTCGTGGGCTACCGTTTCCCGCGGCTGGTGCATTATCTCGGCCGCTGGATCCGCCACGGCGAGTGGTACCCCGATTATAAGCTGCGCCTCTTCCGCAAGGATGCCGGCAGCAGCGTCGGCGAAGAACCGCACGACCGCGTCATCGTCAACGGTGCGGTCAAGACCCTGCGCAGTTCGCTCTATCATTACACCTACGACGACATGCACGACCAGATCGAGACGATCAACCGCTATACGACCATCACGTCGCGCGAGAAGTTCCGCAAGGGCGAACGCTTCCGGTACGTGGATTATTTCATCCGGCCGCAGTGGCGTTTTTTCAAGTCCTACTTTCTCAAGATGGGCATGCTCGACGGTCTGCCCGGGCTGTTCATCGCGCGTATCAGTTCGTTCGGCGTGCGGATGAAATACGCCAAGCTTTGGGAACTTGAGCGCGCAGCTCGGGAGAGCCAGCCGCGGCCGGCCAACGTGGTGCAACCGACTGGAAAAGCATGACGGGCACAGTCTCCCAGCTTGGCTCCGCAGAGCCCGCGCCGCCCGACGGCTGGCGGGTGGTGGTCACGCTGCTCGGGCTGTTTCTGCTGCTGGTGCTGCTGGCCGCCGTCACCTCGGTCGTGCTGGTCCGCTACGGCCTGCCGCATCTGCCGCCCGCCTGGGCGGAGGTGCTGACGCACCGGGGCACGGGCAAGATCATGTCGCGCGCCATGCAGGTCTGGCTGATCGTCCTGCTGCCGCTGGTGCTGCGCTTTTCCGGCTGGCGCGGCTGGCGCGACTGCGGCTGGCAAAACGCCGCGGGGCCGGCGCGCCCGCTCTGGCGCGACCTGCTCGCCGGGCTTGCACTGGGCGTGGCGACGCTGGGCGCTCTGGCCCTGTTCATGTTCCTGACCGGGCGCCGTGTGGCGGACGCGCTGGATCCGGCGCTAAGCATCCCGCTGACCGTCCTCGGGTACGCCCTTTCGGCGCTGGTCGTGGCGGTCTTTGAGGAGACGGTTGCGCGGGGCATTCTCTTCCGGCTTTGGGCGCGCACCTGGGGCGTGGTGGCGGCGGCGCTGTTTTCCAGCGGGCTGTTTGCCGTGGTGCATTTTCTCAACCCCGACGCTGCGGCGTTCCAGGTGCCCGGCTTCTGGTCGGCCGTCGGGGCGCTGGGGCTCAGTGCGCTGCGGCCGGACACGGGCGATGCCGCCTTCTGGATCCGGCTGTGCAACCTCGCCCTGCTGGGCCTGGCCCTGTGCGCGATGGTGCGGCTGACCGGCAGCATCTGGCTGGCCGTCGGCGCGCACGCCGGCTGGGTCTGGAGCATCAAGCTCAACAACTTCTTCACCGATGCCGTGCCGCCGCCGTTGCGCTCCCGCGTCTGGGGCGCGCGGGGCGACCTGACCGATTCTGTCATCGGTTCGGCGACGCTGCTCGCGGTCTTGCTGGTGGTGCTGGGGATGATCTGGCGGCGTACGCGCCGCAGCGGGCCCGGATGAAAAACGGCGCAGTCCAAAACCAGCCGGTGCAGCCGCTCAACCTCGGCGGGGCTCGCGTGCTGTTGCTGGCGGAGTTCGATGACCCGGCGGTGCGCGCATTGCTGGCGGATGTCGAATCGCGCGCCGCCGCGCCCGCGGCCACGGTGCTCCATGCCGGGCGCAACCGGACGGTCAAACTGGACCTGCAGTTGGCGGGCGGGCGCCCGCTCGCGGTCGCGGTGAAAACGTTCGGGTCGCAAGGTCTCTTCAAGAATTGGAACGATGCCCGGCGCGGCACCAAGGCCGAGCGCTCCTTCCGGGTGGCCGCGCGCCTGCACGCCGCCGGCGTCGGGACGCCCGCGCCGGTCGCGTGCGTCGAGCGCTGGGCGGGCCGGCGGCTGCTCGCCAGCCACTTTGTCTCCGTGTTCGCGCCCGGGCTGACCTGCTTCCGCGACGAACTCATCCGCCTCTATCGCACCGACCCGCTCTGCTCGAAACTGATCGGCCTGCTGCAGACGGTGGCGGACGCCGTCCGGGCGATGCACCGCGCCGGCGTGCAGCACAACGACCTCGGCAACCAGAACATCATGTTGCGGCGCGCCGGCGAGGCGGCGTGGGCCGATGTCCAGTTCGTGGATCTCAACCGCGCCCGGCTGCGCGACGCGCTGAGCCTGCGCGAGGCGGCGCGCGACCTCTCCCGCATCACGCTGCCCTCGGATTTTCTGCGTGTATTCTACGAGATGTATTTCCAGACGCCGCCGCCGGCTGAGTTTCTGCGCTGGGAGCGGCACTATCGCAGCCGGTTCGCCGGCCACACCCGCACGCGCCGCTGGCGGCATCCGCTGCGCGAGCGCGACGCTCCGGCGGGCGACCTGGCGACCACCTATCCGGAGCCCAAAGACATCTGGATTTGGGATGACCGTTCGGCGCAGGCGATCAGTACCCTGGTCTCGCGCGACCGTAACAAACTGCACACCGCAGCCAATTCGTGGCACGTCGCCGGCGCGGTCGCCGGAGGCGCGCTGCCGGTCTGGAAGCAGTACCGCTCGCTGCGGGACCGGCTCTATGCCGCACCGGTGGCTTTCGCCGGGTGCTTCGGCCTGGCGGTCGAACCGCGGCCGGAATCCTTCCTGCACGAAAGGCGCTGGCTGGCCGATCTGGGGCAGATTCCGGTGCTGGTGCGCTTCTATCATCACGCCACGCCGGAGCAGCGCGCCTTCACCGCGCAGGCGGCGCGCGAGCTCGCCGCCGCCGGCCATCCGCTGGCCATCGCGCTCGTACAGGACCGCCGCGCGGTGCTGGAGCCGGCGCGCTGGCGCGACTTTGTCGCCCAGACGCTGGAGCAGGTGGGCGCTGTTGCCGAATGGGCCGAGGTCGGCCATGCGATCAACCGCGTCAAGTGGGGCCTCTGGGAGTTGCGCGACTATCTCCACCTGCTCGCGCCGGTGCTGGAGTTGCGCGGGAAATATCCCCGGGTGCGCTGGATGGGCCCCGCGGTGATCGACTTCGAGTATCACCAGCTCATGGCCGTCCTGAAACTGCTGCCGCCGGGGTTCCGTTTCGACGCGCTGGCGCACCACCTCTATGTGGACCGGCGCGGCGCGCCGGAAAATTTCCAAGGGAAGTTTTCGGCCGCGGAAAAGTTCGCACTCGCCCGGGCCATCGCCGCCTGTTCGCCGGCGGTCGCTCCGCGGCTGATCATCTCCGAGGCCAACTGGCCGCTGGTCGGCACCGGCGTCTGGTCGCCCGTCGGCTCGCCCTACGAGTCGCCCGGTCCGCGCAGCAACGACCCGAGCGTGTCCGAGCAGGACTACGCCGACTACATGCTCCGCTATCTCGTGCTTGCCCTGGCCTCCGGCATGGTCGAGCGTGTCTACTGGTGGCGGCTCGCCGCGCGCGGCTTCGGGCTGGTTGACGATACCGCGGCCGACCCGGCCGCGTGGCGCCTGCGCCCGGCCTACCACCAGTTCCGCGTCTTCCTGCGGCGCTGCGGGACCGCGACGTTCCTGGAACGCCGCGTGCACCCCGACGGTGCGCGCTATTACCTGTTCCGCGCCGCCGACGGCACTTTTTTTTCTTTCGCCTATGCGCATCCTGGGGTGGCCGTTTTCCACCCGCCGTTCGCCTGCGGCGAGGTGCGCGACGCGCTCGACCGGCCCATCCCGCGGCCGCAGCAACTGACCGGCTCGCCCTTGTATCTGCTGGATGTTGTGCGATAGTGGCCGCCATGAAACTCCGTCTTGAACGTGAGCGCCGCATCGTGGCGGCGCTGCTCAGCATCTACTGCCGTGACCGGCACGGTGGAGGTCCGGAGCTGTGTGCCGCTTGTGCGGGCCTGCAGAGCTACATCGCAGCGCGGATGGAGCATTGTGTGCTCCGCCCCGAGAAGCCCACGTGCACCACGTGCGCGTTCCGCTGCTATGCCCCACCGCAACAATTGCGGAGCTGGTCCGTCCTGCGCAACGCCAGCCCGCAGTTGTTCTGGCGGCATCCAAGGCTCGCCTTCTGGCACTACTTCGATACCCGTCACACCCCGGCACGGTGAACGCCCTGGTCTGCGGTCAGGTAGGGCGGCCACGCCGTGGCCGCCGGTCACCACCCCGCGCCCGGTTGGCTTCCCGGCGCTCGCGCGCGAGCGCCTTGCCCTCATGCCCTGTGTTGGATTTATCCTGCGTGTTGCTGGACCTGCGTCGCGCTCGCGCGGCCGGTCCCGCGGCCGCAACGACGCGCATCGGCGCGCCGTTGTAACTCCCGGACGTTGTGCGATAGTGGTCGCCATGCAGCCGCGCCTCGAACGTGAGCGCCGCACCGTGGCGGCGATGATCCGCATCTACTGCCGCGCCCGGCACGGTGGAGGGCTGGAGCTGTGTGGCGCTTGCACGGACCTGCTGCGCTATACCGCAGCGCGCCTCGCGCATTGTCCGTTTCAGGCCGGCAAGCCCACCTGCGCGCATTGCGCGGTGCACTGTTATGCGCCGCCGCAGCGCGAGTTGATCCGTACCGTCATGCGCTTCGCCGGCCCGCGGATGCTCTGGCGGCATCCCGTGCTCGCCCTCGGACACCTGCTCGATCACCGCCGTACGCCGCCGCCGAACAGGTGACATAAACGTCCTGCCCGCGCCAGTTCCTTGCTCACGACCTGGCTGGCCCCGACGGTCAGCAAGGGCCTCCAGGAAGGCAAGCAGGGGGAGCCCAGAGCTTAGCTGACGGACACTTCACGGCATGCCACCTCCACAGCCGTGTACCCGAATTCGATTGCGCCTGTCGTGGATGCGGCGTCCCGCCGCATATCCAGCGACGCGTCACCAGTCACGGTCCCGCTGAGCACGTTGGGAGAGTGCTCACTTCGCCATGCAGCGACGCAAGCCCCGGAAAATCGGTAGCCGGCGCCTGCCAACCGCCACGGATTACGTTGCCCAAATTCGTTCGGTCAAGGTGGACACTGCGTGTTCGGGAGCGGCTCCGCGCTTGATCTGCCGCTCGCGTCCGTTACACTGCCGCCTGCCAACATGATGGAGTCCTCCATGATAAAAACTGCGCACCTTCTCGCCTTCGGTCTTTGCCTGTCGCTGCCTTTTCCGGGCATGGCGGCGCCTGCGGCCAGCCTCAAGGGCAAGGTTTATCCGGCGGAAAACAAGACCCTGACTGCCAAGGAATCCGGGTATGAAGTGATCCAGCTCACCTCCAGCCCGGCTGAGGACAGCGGGCTCTATTTCACCAGCCAGAGCTTCGTGCCGGATGAGAACAGCCTCGTCTTCGCCTCCAAGCGGACCGGTTCATGGAATCTGTTTTACATGAACCTCAAGACGTTCGAGTTCGTGCAACTGACGGATTCCAAGAATATCAGCGGCACCGGAGCGGAGGTGTGTGCGGCGACCAATGAGGTGTTCTATCGCGAGGGCAAGGACATCAAGGCCGTCCACCTCAAAACCCTCTCCGAACGTGTGGTGACCACCGCCCCCGAGAATTTTAATGTCGGCTCGGCGGTCTCGGTGACCGCCGACGGCGCGGCGCTCGCCTTCTCCATCACCTCGAACATCGTGCTGACCACCCGGACCAAAATCATCTACTCCGACATGGAGGAGCATTTCACCAAGCGGCCCTGGAGCGCGGTGATGACCGGCAAGGCCGACGGCACCGGCTGGCACGAGATCGCGCGGCAGCAGAAATGGCTCAGCCATACCCTGATCAGCCCGACCAATCCGAATCTGACCCCTATTGCCACGAAGGCCGCTGGAACCAGGTCGAGCAGCGCCTGTGGCTGATCCATGCCGACGGGAGCAACCAGCGCCCGCTGCGCGTCGAGGAAAAACCGGAGATCAGCATCGGTCACGAGTTCTGGTTCGGAGACGGCATCCACGTCGGCTATCAGGTCCGCTATCCCAAAGGCCCGGCCAAGATCGGCGTCGCCGATACGCGCGACGGCTCGTTCAAGGAATACGAGATGCCATTCAGCGACGGTCACGTACAGGCCAGCCACCACGGCAACCTGTTCATCGGCGACGGCTCGAACAAGGAGCCATTCCTCAGCCTTTATCAACTTGCCGACGGCAAAATGAGCGGCCGCCACATCTTCCGCCACGACAGTTCCTTCTCCGAGCAGCACTGGCATCCGCATCCGGCCTTTTCGCCGGACGACCAGTATGTGTTGTTCACCAGTTGCCGTGCCGGCAACGGCGATGTCTACCTGGTAAAAATCCCCTCCAGGTAGTCCTCCTTCAATGTGTGCGGAAGGCCTTCCGAGGTGCTTCTTGAGCACAGGGACTGTTGCTGGGTTCGCCGTGTGGCGTTGTGGTCTGCTGTAGCGGCGGCCTGTGGCCGCCGTTAGCGCTCCCTCCGTGGCGCGCCTCGTGGAAGCGGCCTCCGGCCGCTTTCTCCCGACCGAGCGCTGGTCGATGGATGGCGGTGGTTTGCTGTGATGGGCTAAGCGGCGGGCCGCCGCTGCCACGTGTGGATGCTCAGCGCGGGGCTTTTCCAAGGCTGTTCGTTTGGGCGGCTGCTCCCAGGACGGCTTCGCGGATGAAGGCGGCGTGGATCACCTTCGAGAGGCCCAGCGGGTAGTGGATGGTCCGCTCCTCATCGAGGGTCGTGATCCGTTCGTCGTGTCGGTATTGCGCGAGGATCATGCCTAGGATCACCGGTTTCTCGCGCGGGGTGACAAACACCGGCCCGCCGCTGTCGCCGGAGAAGGTGTTGAAGTCCACGAGGAAATATTTGTTGGCGCTGATCGGCATGAGCGGATGGCTGGCGATGGAGCCGTGCCGGCCGACGGGGAAGCCGGCATGGTTGGCCTCGAAGCGGGTCGGGTAGCCGAAAATGAACACCTCGCTGCAGATATGCAGGTCGAGCTTCTTCAGCTGCTTTTCGTCGGCAAGGCAGGCGAGCGGCAGCGAGGGGAACCGCTGCTTGGGATCGTCCGGCAGCTTCAGCACGGCGATGTCCTCGGCGGGGTGCTTGTACCACGAGGGCCGATGGTTGAGGCTGACCTTCAGCGGGTAGTCCTTGCGGCTGTACGTGCCGTTGGTGCCGCTGATGCGCAGGACGAGCAGGGCCTCGTCGTTGGTCATCTTCGCGAAGACGTGCGAGGCGGTCACCAAGTAGACGCTGGCCGGCGCATCGTCGGGGTGCAGCAGGAAACAGGTCGCCGTGGAATTTCGGTTGAACAGTTTGAACGTGCACTCCACCAGGGCCGTCGCACCATCGTCCGCCCGGGCTGCTTGCAGCCAGCCCAGCGCCATCAGCACCGCCAGCATCGCTCGTTTCATAGGCACCTCGCCGCCTCATCTGTCCATCTGCGCGGGCGCTCACATCTCGCGATAGGCCGGGCCGCCGCCGCCCTCGGGCGTGACCCACTCGATGTTCTGCAGCGGGTCCTTGATCTGGCAGGTCTTGCAATGCAGGCAGTTGGACGCCTGGATGCGGATGCACTGCTCGTGTTCTTCCAATTCGTAAACCTGCGCGGGGCAGAAGCGGGTGCAGGGGGCGCCGTACGTCTTGATGCACTCCTTGCAGCGCTCGGGTTGCAGGATGTGCAGGTGCGCGGGCTGGTCTTCCTCGTGCTTGGTGCCGGAGTGGAAGAGGTCGGTCAGCAGGTCGAGCTGCTGCTTCGAGCTGTTCGCGCGCGGCGGTGCGGGCAACTGGGTGCCGGCGCCGAGTTTCTTCAGCGCCGCATGGTCGGGCTCCCGGTGGATGCGTCCCGGCGGGAGGAGGCCCTTGGTGACCAGGCTCAGGCCGGTGGCGGCCACGCCCGGCAGCATCCCGAATTTGAAGGCGGCGCGCGCATTGCGGACCTTGTGCAAATCCTTCCAGCCTTGGGTCTGCTGGAAGCGCGTCGGATAGCCCTGCAGGGCGGCGGCGGAAAAATCATCCTTCTGCAAGCAGGCGGCCAACGTTTCGCCGGCGCAGACGCCGGACTGGACCGCGAGATGGATGCCCTTGAGCCGTACGGAGTCGAGCAGGCCGGCGGCGTCGCCGACGATCAGCGCACCGTCGGTGGACAGTTCGGGCAGCGCAAAGAAACCGCCTTCGGGCAGGACCTTCGCGCCGTAGCCGCAGACTTCGCCGCCTTCCAGTTCCTTGGCGATCAGCGGGTGAGCTTTGAACGCGCGGAACAGATCGTGGGTGTTGATTTCCGCCGGCGCGTAGTCGAGTGCAATGACGAGGCCGACCGCAACGCGGGTCGCACCGAGGCGATAGAGGAAACCGCCCCCGTAGGTGCCGCTGTCGAGCGGGTAGCCGAAGGTGTGAAATATCTGGCCGACGCGGTCGGGCGCGGCGGGTACGTCGAAGAGTTCCTTGAGGCCGATGGCATAGGCCTGGGGATTGGCGCCTTTGGCCATCTGCTTCTTCGCCTTCAGTTTCTCGGTCAGGAAACCGCAGGCGCCCTCGCCGAGCACCACGACCTTGGCGCGGATATCGGCGCCCGCGTCGAAGTGCGCGCGCTTTTGCCCGTGCTTGTCCCAACCCTTGTCGCGCAAGCGGACGCCGACGACCCGCTCGCCTTCGAACAGCAATTCTGCACCGGGCATGTCGGGATAGATTTCCGCCCCGGCGGCCTCGGCCAGACCGCCGAGCCAGGTGGTGAACTTCGAGAGCGAGATGATCGGGAAACCGTGCGCGTGCATCTCCGGCGGAGCCCAAGGCACCTGGCTGTGGCCGGTGGGCGTCAGGCGGGCCATGGTCTCGCCGGTAACCCTGGCCTCGACCGGCATGGCGGCGAGTTCCTCGGGCGTGAGCAGGCTCGTCAGCGCGGCGGGATCCAGCACGGCGCCGGACAGCGAGTGGCCGCCGACGGCCGCGCCCTTTTCGATGACCATCACGGTCGGCTTGGCCGTGCCCGCCGCCGCACACTTGCGCAGCAGCGTCAGGGCCGTCGCCAGCGAGGCCACACCCGCGCCCACGCAGAGCACATCCACTTCGATCACGTCGCGTTGGCAGTTCTCAGGTTGCATGGCGGTTTCCTATTCAAACGAGCGGTCCGGCGCAAGCCTAAACCGTCCGGCGAAGCCTCGGAAAAAGATTAACGGGCGGGTGCGGCCGACTGGAGAAGGATCTCCGCGGTGCCCGGCAGCGCCGCGTACCGGGCCACGCCGTCAACGACGGCGACGCTGGCTTTGGCCGTCCCTTGGGATACTTGGCAGTCCTTCCACTCCGCTGGAACCCGGGTGGCCAAGTTGAGGGGCAGGTCGTAGAGCAAGGGATCGGCCGTGCAGGAGAGTTGGAGCCGGATCTGCCGGGCGTCGCTCGCGAGCACCTTGATCACCGCCGCCTTCCGCTCGGTCAGGTACTTGTGCCAGGAAATCGGGTCGGTGATCCACAGTTGGTCGCGATGGGCTGCGAGCTCGTCGAGCAGGGCGAGGAACCACTCCATGGGGGTGGCGTGCCAGTCGCCGCCCACGCCGTGAAAGTCGAGATGACCCATGTCGCCCTGGGCAAGGGCCAGGTCCACCACCTTGAGGACAGCCTCTTTGCTCTTTTGCTGGAAGGGCGGTCCGAAGAAGGAGGGGCGCTCGATCAAGTTGAATTTGATCAACGCGGCTTTGATTTCGGCGCTGCCGATGCCCCATTTCTCCTTGGGAAGCCCGGGCGGTCCATAGGAGATCAGCCGCGGTTGTTTGCGGCCCGGGAAGCACTTGTTGATTTCGTCGTTAGACAGGGCCAGTTCCCGTTCGAAAATGGCGCTGGTGAGCGCGCCGTTGTGGGTGAAGGTGTGGTTGGCGAGTTCCATGCCGGCCTCTGGGATCTCCTGTTCCCAAGCCGCCTGCTTGTTCTTGAAGGGGCCGTTGCCGGGATTGATATAGAATGTGCCGACCAGCCCGCGTTTTTTCAGTTCAGGGATGGCATTCTTGAGGTGGCTTTCGCAGCTGTCGTCAAACTCGAGCATGAAGACGGCTTGTTTGCCATCCTTCCACTTTAGGATTTTTGTGGCGCCGATTTCCGGCCCCGGTGAGGGCTCTACGCGGGCGGGTGCTTGAGCAGGCATCTTGGCCGGTGCCGCTGCTGCGGGCGCCGTGGTCGGCAGGGTGGCGTCTCCGATCTTGATCACATGGCGCGGATGATCCGCGTGATAAGGCGACCAACCCTGCCACTGGAAAAGATGGGCGCCCCACTCGCGGTTGTCTTGGAGTTGGTGAAAAGTGTAGTCCGGAAGTTGCAGCGCCGTCTTTACTCCGGAGGGGCTGGTGAGTTCGAGCAAGTTCGCGTTGCCTTGGTACAGGAACGGTTTCGGCGGCTTGTCGTGGGGAAACTCCCGGGCCTCGGTGTCGCCGATGGCCCATTTCGCGCCCATGGCGGCGGTGGTCGTGAGCCGGAGGGTGGTGTAGATCATCTTGATGTCCGTGGACAGGGCGGAGAAGGCGAGCGTGATGATCCCATCGCCCAGCGCCACCTCCGCCTGACCGCCGCCCTCGTAGGCCAATGTCGCCTTCTGG
The DNA here is from genome assembly GCA_903896925.1 of uncultured Lentisphaerota bacterium. Classification (GTDB taxonomy): domain Bacteria; phylum Verrucomicrobiota; class Kiritimatiellia; order CAIQIC01; family CAIQIC01; genus DP16D-bin41. The sequence continues at coordinate 106,625 of CAITZM010000184.1, forward strand.
TCGACGATGCCCGCGTGCTGCAGTTTAACGGTTTGCTTGGCGGCGTTGACCGGCAGCGGGTAGGCGAGGGTGTATCGGGCGTCCGTCCCACCGTCGATGACAATGCCATCCGCGGTCAGGGTGAGCGCCACCGCCCGGGCTGTGCCGGCGGTCGACCACCAACAGGCGCTTGCGGTGATCGTCGCCAAGGTAATGTTCAGAATGGATTTTGTCTTTCCGGTAAGACATCGCTTTACGCGCAGTGCGGGCACCTGCCCATCTTGAAGGGTCGCTTTCATGGGCAGAGAATACCAGCGCAACGTCAGCCATCCCAGCCTGACCGCAAAGCGCTACCCGGGATGGCCTGGCCCATGAGGGATGTCCGGAAAATGTGCTTACGCTTCAGGGCCGGGCTGGTCTCATTGTGGGCGGGACTCCAGTCCCGCGAAATAAAACGCAACCTTAGCAGCATGGGTTGTAAACCCCGCCAGTGCCACTTGGTCATTCCCGCGGGCGGCGCGTCACAAAGATCACGCCGACCAGGATGGCGACCACTCCGGAGAGCGCGATGATGGCAATCATGGCGCCGCTCAGGCCGCTGGGCGAGGGCGCGATCGGCGGCGCGGCAGGCATCGGTTGCGGCGGTGCAGGCGGTTGCAGGGGCAGGCCTGGCGTCGCGGCGGTGGACTGGACGGAGGGGGCGGGTGCCGGCACCGGCGCGGCCGGGTGCTTGGCGCGCCACGCGGCGATATCGGCGAGGCCCTTGCTCATCAGCTCGCGCGCCTTGGCGTCGCGCACATCGGAGAGCAGGCTGCCGAAGACGACTACGATGACGCGGTTGTCGCCGGCCTTGGCGGTGGTGGCGATGCAGTAGCCGCCGGACTTGATGTAGCCGGTCTTGAGGCCGTCGCAGCCCTTGAAGTTGCGCGGCTGTTTGCCGCGGTAGTTTTCCAGCAGATGGTTGTGGTTGCGGATGATCGTTTCCGGGGCGACGCGGAACTGGCGTTCGGTGGCGGAGGTGTAGCGCAGGGTGTCCTTGTGCTTGAGCAGTTCGAGGCAGAGCCGGGCGAAGTCGCGCGGGGTTGAGACATCATGCTCCTGGCCCGAACTCGGCGGCAGGCCGTGGACGGAATGAAAGACCGTGTTGTCCATGCCGAGCGCCTTTGCGCGCTGGTTCATGAGTTCGATGAAGCCTTCCTTGCTGCCCGCGATGTGGATGGCGAGCGCGGTCGCCGCATCGTTGGCCGATTGGACCATCATCGCGTAGAGCATTTCGTCCAGGGAGAAGACCTCGTTGTCCCGCAGCCAGACCTGGGTGCCGCCGACCTTGGAGGCCTCGGCGGTGGCGGTGACCTTGTCGGTCAGCTTGAGTGCGCCGCTTTCGAGTTTTTCGAGGATGATCAGCAGGTCCATCAGCTTGAGCGTGCTGGCCGGGTAGCCGCGGGCGTCGGCGTTGTCCTCGAGGATCACCCGCCCGTCGGCGGCGTCCACGACGATTGCGCCGAGATAGGGTTCGCGCGCGACGCTGTCGCTCTTGACCGGCTTCGTCGCCGCCGCGGGCGCGGGCTTGGCCGCGGCCTTCTTTGTTTTCGTCGCCGCCCAGCTGGTCCCGACCAGTCCGGTCAAAACGACCAACACACCAACGCGCAAAAGTTTCTTCATCATGGCTCCGTAATTTAAAATAGCGCGCGACAATCCGAAACCCGCGCCCGGAAGTCAAGCGGAACAAGTGGCCGTCCGTTTTTCGGGAGCGTAAACCCGCTGGTTCTTGGGCTCGATTGTTGTTCAAGCGCCCGCCCCACTGGGGAGCGAATTCATGCGCTCGACCTTCATCGCACAGTTGTACAACTGTGCGATGAAGGTCGCCGGTTCATTCGTTGAGTAATTCAAGCCGCACCAGCGACCACAATTGCCGCCGGGCGTCCGGACCAGCCGGCGGGGCGAGCTGCCAGCGGTCGGGCGCGGTTTCGTCGGCTGCGAGCAGCCCGCGCCGACAGAGTTTAGCCACCTGACGGCGCGTCGCATCCGCCGACATGCCGACGGCCTCCATCAACTCTGCGGACGAACAGGCGCCCCTGCGGGCCACTTCGCGCAGGATCAACAGGCGCCTCAGGTGGGTATACGTCGTGCATAGTTTCACCAGCGCCTCGAAAACCGCTTCCCATGACGGCGTGGTGCCTGGCTCGCACACTTGTACAACTGTGCGATCCAAGTCGCCCGGTGCGAATAGATCCTGAACCCACGCTTGCAGGGAAGACAGGAAGCGGTTGCCGGCCGTGGGCGTTTGAACGGGCTGACATTGCACGTGGCGGCCGCTCGGTTGCGTATGGATGAACCGATATTCGCTGAGCAGCTTGAGGTGATGTGAGGTCGTATAGAGCGGCTGCCTGACCGCTGCGGCCAGCGCGTGTACCGTGATGCCGGGTTGCGCATGGATCGCGTGGAGCAGGCGCAGCCGCGGGCGGTTCGCCAGCGTTCGAAAGGCGGCGACGATCAGCTTCATGGGTGACCTCCTGTGCGCTCCTTCGCACAGTTGTACAACTGTGCGATCAAGGACGGAAAGGCAAGCCGAATTTTGGCACCTGCCGGGCCTCAACTGCAGTGTGCCGAGGGCAGGGTTACAGGGCGGGGGTAGTGGTTGGTCTCAGTGCGCCGCGGTCGGGAAGCTCAAGCGCAGCGGGCCCAGGGGCTGGCCGAGGCGGCCCGCCTGGGCGGCGTCGGCGGGGATGATCTCCCAGCCGTATTTCTTGCCGGCGGCGAGGCCTTCCGCCCGGGTGGCGGAAAACAGGAAGCGGTTGGCCAGGGCTGTCCGTGCGGTGCGGCCGTCGGCCAGCCGGACTTCCAGGTAGGCGTGGCCCAGCGCAAAAATGGAACGGCCCGGATTCTCGAAGGTCAGCTCGTTCGTGAGGTGCAAGAGCTTCAGCTTGTCCGCCGGGATCGGAATCCGTTTCTCGTCCACGAAGGCATTGCTGCGCATCGTCGGGCCGAGTTGCGCGTCAGCGATGCGCTCGCCGTTGAGCGTAAGGCCGATGTCGGCGCGGTCCTCGGCCCACGGGCAGAGCGCCAGCGTCGCGGACGTGATGCCCTTGAGCGCCGCCTCATCCAGCGTGACGAGCGGGCGCGGCGCCGGCTTCATCAGGTCGGTGAGCTGGCCCGGTGCCCGCCATTCGAATTCGCGGAGGAGCGTGGCGCCGGTGCGGAATTGGACCCGCACGCGCTCGCCAATCACGTTCACGAGAAACAGCCCGTTGGGCGGTCCGGAGAGATAACCCCAGTAATAACTCAGCGCGTCCATCGGCAGGAGAAACGTGCGGCGATCTTCCATCGGCGTCAGTTCCGGGCTGTCCTGACAGGCGACGCCTTGGATCTGCGTGAGGGTGGCGCCTTCGAAGTTGCGGACACAGGCCGACGTGTTGTGCGTGTGACCGCAGAAGAAGGCGTCCACCGGAAACTCCTTGAAGATCGGCAGCAGCGCTTCGGTCAGTTTCGCGCTGCTGAAGCCCGGCCGGATCAGCGGCCAGAGGGGATAGTGCGCAAACAGGAAGATGTGCTGCAAGCCGCCCTGCGCCTGGGCTAGTTTCAGCAGTTGCCGGATCTGGTCTTGCTGCGCTTGATGGTCGGCGGGCGCGAAGTCCAGGAAGATGAAAGCGGAGTTGCCATGGCGGAAGCCGTAACAGTTGTTCGTCACGGCGTCGCCCAGTTCCCGCGAAAGCAGGGGCCAGGCGGCGGCCGGGAAGGCGGTACCGCCACCATGCTTGTCATGGTTGCCGACGGCGATGAACAGCGGCCGCCCGAAACGTTCGGTGACGTCGCGGAGGGCATAGTCGAGCTCGGCCTTCGTCTCGGCGTGGTTGGCCAGCCGGAAGATCCGCTTGCCGTCCTTCATCTCGTAGATGCCGCCTTCCGCGATATCGCCCGTCTGGCAGACGAAGGCCACCGGCGGCTCGCAGCCCTTGACGCTGGCGGCGATGGCGCTGGCGATCTTGCGCGACGAAAAGTCCGGCCCCTTATAGTGCAGGTCGCCCAGCACGACGAAGGCAAACGGTTTGGCGCCATCCTGGAGCACAGGGACTTCTGCCGTGGCAGGGAATAAAAACAAAATTAACAGACCGAGCAGTGCGGCCCGCATGTTAATTTTCATGGGGAGCTCCTGTTCAGCCTTGCTGCAGCTTGCGCAGCGCGCGGGCGGCGGCGATGACCGCTTCAGCCGTTTTCCCAAGGCTTGGAATCTCGGGCAGCGGAATTTCCAGGGCTTGGGCGCCTCTGGCGCCTCCCTTGGCGGTCGACCCTTGGCAATCCTGGCCGCAGCGGATGAGCAGCAGCTGCACCGGCCCCGGGCCGGCGGCTGTGGCGAAACGCGGCTGGCCGCCCTCATCGAACAGGGCGGCGCGATAGATTGCCAGCTGCAGCGTGTAGCGGTTGCGCAGGGCCTCGACGGGTTCGTCACTGAATTTATAATCGGCGATCGTCCATACGCCGTCCTGGAAGTACACGAGGTCGGCCGCGCCATCCACATAGACTTCCGCACCGTCGTGGGCGAAGCGGGCGGCGAAGGGCAGCTCGCGCAGCATGTGCTCCGGCGGCAGGTCCGCCAGCTGCTGCCGTGTCCACGCCGCGGCCGCGGAGAGGGGCTGGTCAGCCTGATGTTCGGCGGCGAGGTCCTGCAGTTGCCGGGCCAGCGGCCGCGGGTCGGCCAGGTCGAGGTCGCGGAGGACGGCGTGCCGCTCCCGGCCTGCGGCCTGCCGCGCGGCGCGCGCCTCCGCGCCGCGC
>CAITZM010000185.1 GCA_903896925.1 uncultured Lentisphaerota bacterium
CCGACGAGCTATACGGCCCATTCTCGGGGGGCGGAAAACCGAGCTCCCACAGGGCTCGACACACATCATCACTCACAAAATAAGGGGACATTCTAATCGAGCGCAAAAAGGGGACATTTTAAACGAGCGTTGACACATTTGAACGGAGGATGGACAAAGCGCAGAAAAAAACCTAGCTTCGACCGTCACCACCAATGCGGAGAAAAACATGAAATTACGCTGGCCGGTTTTGTTGATGCTGCTGGGTCTCGCTTGCAGCGTGGCGCGCGCCGAGGGCGGAGCGGTGCGCGAGCGGCTCTCGATGGACGAGGGTTGGCTGTTCCACCTCGGCGATATCCCCATGCGCCCGCTGGTGGGCCACGACATGAGCTATAACAACGCCAAGGCCGGCAACGCGGGCGTGGCCTGGGAAGCGGCGGGGCCGGACTACAACGATGCGAAGTGGCGCAAACTGAACCTCCCTCACGACTGGGCCGTGGAAGGGCCGTTCGACCCGAAGGCCAACGAGTCGGAAGGCTACCGCCCGCGCGGCTACGGGTGGTATCGCCGCTATCTCCAACTCGACGAGAGCGACAAGGACAAACATATCGAGCTGCAGTTCGACGGCATCGCCAGCCACTGCACCGTGTGGTTCAACGGCACGGCGGTGCATCGCAATTTCTGCGGCTACAACTCCTTCGTCATCGACATCACGCCGTTCGTCAAGTTCGGCAAGGCGGTCAACACCATCGCCATCCGCGTGGATGCCGAGGTGCAGGAGGGCTGGTGGTACGAGGGCGCGGGCATCTATCGCCACACGTGGCTGGTGAAGCGCAACCCGGTCCACATCCAGACCTACGGCGTCTACGCGAGTCCCGTCCGCGACGCGCAGGGCCAGTGGAGCGTGCCGGTGGAAGTCACGCTCTACAACCAGGAGAAGGAAGCCGCGCCGTCCGACATCGCCGTGGAGCTGATCGCGCCCGACGGCAAGAGCGTCGCCACCGGCAAGACCTCCGTCATCGTGCCGGTGCTCGGCGAAGCGACCGGGAAAATCCCGCTCGCGGTCGCCGCGCCGCAGTTGTGGTCGCTGGAAACGCCCACGCTTTACACCGTGCGCGCCACCGCCACCCGCGCCGGCGCCGTGGTCGACGCGACCAGCGCCACGTGCGGCTTCCGCACGATCCGTTTCGACGCCGACAAGGGGTTCTTCCTGAACGACAAGCCGGTCAAGCTCAAGGGCACCTGCAACCACCAGGACCACGCGGGCGTCGGCGTCGCGGTGCCGGACGCGCTCCAGGCGTTCCGCGTGCGCCGGCTGAAGGAACTGGGCAGCAACGCCTATCGGGCGGCCCACAACCCGCCCGCCCCTGAGCTGCTCGACGCCTGCGACCGCCAGGGCCTGCTGGTCATGGACGAGAACCGCAACTTCAACTGCTCGCCGGACTACCTCTATCAGCTCCGCACGATGGTGCTGCGCGACCGCAACCACCCGAGCGTGATCCTCTGGTCGGTCTTCAACGAGGAACCGATGCAGGCCACGGTGCAGGGCCGCGAGATGGTGCGTCGCATGGCCGCCGAGGTCCGCAAGTACGACGCCACCCGCCCGATCACCGCTGCGATGAACGGCGGCATGAACGGCAGCGTCGGCGTCTTCGAGGCCGTGGACGTGATGGGCTTCAACTACCAGCAGGGCGACTACGATAGCTTCCACAAGAAACACCCGACGCAGCCGCTCACCAGCTCCGAGGACACCTCGTGCTTCATGACGCGCGGCGAATACGCCAACGACAAAACACGTAACGTGGTCAGCTCCTATGACACCGAGTTCCCCGGCTGGGGCGCGACACACCGCAAGGCGTGGCGCGAGATCGCCACGCGCCCGTTCGTCGCCGGCGGCTTCGTCTGGACCGGCTTCGATTACCGCGGCGAACCGCAGCGCCTCCGCTGGCCCTCGATCTCGTCGGTCTTCGGCATCATGGATACCTGCGGCTTCCCCAAGGCCGCCTACTACATCCACCAAGCCAGCTGGATCGAGGACAAGCCCGTGCTCGCCATGCTGCCGCACTGGAACTGGCCCGGCAAGGAAGGCCAGCCGATCAAGCTGATGCTGATGAGCAACGCCGAAAAGATTTCGCTCTCGCTCAACGGAAAAAATCTTGGCGAGAAGGACGTGCCGCAGCTCGACTACCTCGCGTGGGAGGTCCCCTACTCTGCCGGCAAACTCGAAGCGGTCGCCTTCAAGGGCGGCAAGGAAGTCGCGCGCACGGTCGTCGAGACCACCGGCGAAGCCGTCGCGCTCACGCTCGCGCCCGACCGCACCGCGCTCGCGGGCGATGGCCTCGATGCGCTGCCGATCACCATCAGCGCCGTGGATGCGCAGGGGCGCGTCGTACCGCAAGCCGACCCGATGATCACGTTTGAGGTCACCGGCCCCGGCGCCAACATCGGCCACGGCAATGGCGACCACAACTGCCACGACCCCGAACAAGGCCCGACGCGCCGCCTCTTCCACGGCCTCGCGCAGCTCATCGTACAATCGCAGAAGGACGGCGCCGGCATGCTCACCATCAAGGCGACCGCGCCCGGCCTCAAGCCCGCGGAAGCGACGATCACGGTCAACAAGGTGCCCGCACTGCCGGCCCAGCCCGCCGCCGACCGCCCGCAGCCCAAGGCGAAGAAGAAATGATTTGCATGGTAGGGCGCGCTCGCCGAGCGCGCCGCCAGACAAAGCGACCTCCACCAAGCGGCGGCCACGGCGTGGCCGCCCTACCAACGGACCAAACCTCGGAATTCTTGTCACCACCGGACTGCTGGGAGTGCAAGGTCCCTCACCATGAATAAGCGACTGAAAACTTTGGCAGCCTGCATGGCGGTGGCGCTGGGCTGTGGCATGGCCGTGATCACCAGCGAGCAGCGCGACTGGAATTTCATCCAGGCGGTCGGCGGCCTGGCGGTGGGCGAGCCGCAGAAGCTGGAGAATGGCAACTACCGCCTGCCGCTCAGCTGCGACGTATCGGGGCTGAAGCGGGTCACTGTCAAGCCGACCACCCTAAACTCCGCACTGGCCGTGCGCGAGACAGCCTATGCCGTGCGCGGACAGACCATCCGGCTTTGGATCAAGACCTGCGTGGTGGATGCCAGGCACAATTCCGCCGCACCCGACGTGGTGCTGAAAAACATACCGCCCGGCCATTATCAGGTGCAGTACCGCAACCGCGACGGCGGCGTGACCGACCTGCGCGAGATCGAGCTCAAATAAGGGCGCGCGCCACATGCGATGAACATCAAACGCACTTCTTCGGGGCGGCATAGGCGGCAGGCTCTTCAGCGACGGCGCGCGGTCGTTCGGCAACGGTCTCGGGGACACTCTGATCGTAGAGCACTTCCGGACAGAGGTCGGCACCATTGTTCCAAGCCACTGTGTCGAAGCTGATGTGAGCGGTGTTAAAGAGGGCAACGTCGCGCAACTGGCGGAAGACACCGGTATTAAGCCAGGGTGTAACGTCCAGAATCCTCTGCTCGCCATTGGAAAACGTGAGCCGCAATTTGAGACCCGGCAAAGGCTGAACGGTTTTGGCGGCAAAATACATAGGCACCTTACTTCAGCGGCTCAACGGCGCGGGGCAACTCGCCCTGCGTGGCCAACTGCCAATCAGCCAGTAATTCTTCCCGGCGCAACTCGGCCCAAGCCGCACCAAGCGCGTCTGTCGGACGGGCAGGCTGCCGGCCGTAATCTCACACCGCTGGATATCCACGACGGCGGTGTGCTCCTGATAGTACGCATGAAAATGTGACGGATTATGCTCTGCGCGGTCACAGTACATACGGATGATGATTCCATAAAACATGCAAATCGTTGGCACGGCGCACTTCCTTTGCCACTCTGTCCCGCCGCGCACAGAATACCGCGGGTGTCACCCCGGGTCAACGGCGGCAAAGCCGAATCCGCGCTTGAAACCCGCGCCGCCGCCGATAGAATAAGCACGGAGCAAGACGCATTATGGCGACGGAACTATATCCGCTGCGGTTCAAGCCGGTCTACAAGGACTACCTCTGGGGTGGTCAGGAGATCGTCCGGAAATATCACCGCGACCTGCCCCCGGGCGTCTATGCCGAGTCGTGGGAGGTTACCGACCGGTTCGACGGCATGGGCGTGATCAGCAACGGCCCGTTCGCCGGCACCACCTTCCGCGCCCTCATCCAGCGCTTCGGCCAGGAACTCATGGGCGCCAAGGCCACCACGCCTTCCTTCCCGCTGCTGATCAAGCTGATTGATGCGCGCGAGAAGCTCAGCGTGCAGGTCCACCCCGACGACGAGTCCGCGCGCAAATTCGGTGGTGAGGCCAAGACGGAGATGTGGTATGTGCTCGCCGCGCAGCCCGGCAGCGCGCTTTACTGCGGCCTCAAGCCCGGCGTGAACCGTGCGGCCCTCGAGTTGGCCCTCCAAACGCACCAGGTCGAGGGCCTGCTCAACCGCATCCCCGTGCAGGCCGGCGATGCCGTCTATGTCCCCGGCGGCCGCGTCCACGCGATCGACGCCGGCTGTCTGATCTTCGAGGTGCAGCAGAACTCCAACACCACCTACCGCGTCTATGACTGGGACCGCCTCGGCCTCGACGGCAAGGCGCGCCCGCTGCACATCACCGAGGCCCTCCGGGTCATCAACTGGAACGACGCCGGCGCCGCGAAGGTCCAGCCCGCCCAGGTCATTGCGCAAGGTGGCACACAGGTCGAACGTCTGCTGTCCTCCCCCTACTTCCGCATCGAGCGCTTCACGCTCGCCGATCCCTGCACCTGCCGTGGGGATGGCGGCTCGTTCCGCGTCTTCTTCGTCCTCTCCGGCACGGTGCAGGCCACGTCCGGAGACCACACCGAAATTCTGACGGCGGGCACCACCTGCCTCATCCCCGCCGCCGTGCCGGAGTGCCTGCTCGACCCCGTGGATGGCCCCGCCACCCTGCTCCGCGTCACCTTGCCCTGACGCGCCGCGTGGCGCGCCGGGCCGCGCCTCCGTGTACATGCGGCAGCTGACGTGTGTTTACCGTTTCTGCTGTTCAGGGGAGGCCGCAACCACACGGCGGGGCTGCAACGGGTCCAGACTGGTCCGGTCGCGGCGTCCGCGGGGTCAGGCCATACGCTTGAGGAGGAGGTAGCCGATGAATTCGCAGGCCAGCACCGGTATCCAGATGATCAAGTCGGGCCGGAATTGAGGTTGCCGGACCAAGCTGTCGGCAATGATAATGAAGAAGTAGAAGAAGAACACGAGCAGGATGCTCAGGGCAAAACCGATCGACGTCTCCTTGCGATGGCTCTTCATGCCGAGCGGGATGGCCAGCAGGGTGAAGGCGAAACACGAGAGCGCGAGCGCGAGCCGCTGGTTGGCGTCCACGACGAGTTTCATGCGCATGACGTCGAGGTCCTCCTGCTTCACTCCGGGATAGGCGCGGCGCACGTCGCGGATGGCTTCGAGCACTTCGCCATAGGTCATATCGGCACCCTTCTTGTTGACGGTGCCGCGCTGCATGATGGCGTTGAGATCGATCGGGGGATACTCAAAGACCTGACCCGAGGCATTTTTCATCTGCGTCAGATTGCTGGGGTTGTTCGGGTCGGGCTCCTCGCCGCGGGCGTCAAAGAGCGTCACCAGCATCTTGCGGTTCTCCTTGTCCACGACGAACCGGCCGCTCTTGGCGCGGATGCTGTGCTTGACGCCCTTCTCGCCCAGTTCATAGATGTGCACATCGGTGGCCTGGGAACGCTCCTTCTTGCCGACGTAGATCAGATAACCCGGGATGTCGCGCGTGAAGCGGCCTTCCTCAAGCAGGCTCAAGGGATCGGTGACGCCGAGCTCGACCAGCACGCGGCGCTGGGCCCAATGGCTCGCGGGCGCGATCGAGCCGTTGATGACGAGGCAGAAGAGCGAGAGGACGACGGAGGAGAGGATGACCGGGGCGGAGATCTGCCAGAGGCTCAGCCCGCTCGCCTTCATGGCGTTGATCTCGTTGTCGGACGAGAGCCGGCCAAACATCAGCAGCACCGCGGTCAGCACGCTCATCGGGATCGAAAAACTCAGGAGGAACGGGATGTTGTAGAAGAACACCTTGAGGATGAACCAGCCCGAGACGCCGCGCGCCAGCAGGTCGATCGCCTTGACCACCGCGCCCAGACACATGACGAACGTGAAGACCGAAAGCGTCAACACAAACGTGACCAGGAAGGTCCGCAGCAGATATCGGTCGAGGACGCGCACGGCCGGGCCTCACCCGCCCGCGACGCGGCGCGCGGATTCCAGCGTGTTGAAGAGCAGCATGGTGATGGTCATCGGCCCGACGCCCCCGGGAACGGGGGTGATCGCCGCCGCCTTGGCCGCGACCGGCGCGAAATCCACGTCGCCGACCAACCGGTAGCCGGTCTTCGTCGCCGGGTCGCTGATGCGGTTGACGCCGACATCGATCACGACGGCGCCTTCGCGCACCATGTCGGCGGTGATCGTGTTCGGCTTGCCCGCAGCCGCAATGACGATATCCGCCTGGCGCGTGAAGTGGCCGACATCCTTGGTCCGCGTATGGCACATCGTCACCGTCGCGTTGCCCAGCGCGTTCTTGAGGCTGAGCATGTTCACCAGCGGGCGGCCGACGATGTTGCTGCGGCCGACGACGACGACGTGCGCGCCATCGGTCGTGTAGCCGGAGCGCTTGAGGATGTGCAGGATGCCGTGCGGCGTGCAGGGCAGGAAGGTCGGCAGGCCGAGCATCATCTTGCCAACGCTGACCGGATGGAAGCCATCCACATCCTTCGCCGGGTCGATCGCCTCGATCACGGCCGCCTCCATCTTGGAGTCCGGCAGCGGGAGCTGGACGAGGATGCCGTGAATCAGCGGGTTGGCGTTGAACACGCGGACGACGCCGAGGATCTCGTCCTGGCTCGCCGTCGCCGGCAGCCGGACCTCCTCGGAGTACATCCCCGCCTCGGCCAGGGCCTTTTCCTTCGCCGTCACATAGGACCGCGACGCGGGGTTGTCGCCCACCAGCAGCACGCCGAGGCCCGGCGTCACGCCGCGCGCCTTCAGCTCGTCCGCCGCCGCCTTGATTTCCGCGCGCATCTGCTGCGCGATCAGCTTGCCGTCCAAAATTTTTGCTGTCATATGGCTCCCGAGGTTGCGCCGCGGACTGTAGCCGCTCCCCCGCCCCGGCTCAAGCCTGCGCAATGCGAACTTCGAACACCGAACATCCAACCCGGCTCCGCTCAGAAGCTACGCCGGGGCAAGCACCGAACATCGAACGGAACCGGTAGGACCTCAAGACCCGTGAACAAATCGATAAGCGGCCGGCTTTGCGCCCACGAGCAACAGCCGCGGCGCTTAGGTTATGTGAGGTTTACTGACGGCGGCCACAGGCCGCCGCTACAGCAGCGCACTCAACTGCGCCTTGAGAATCCACCCGTGATTCCGGGACCGCCCCTCTGCATTCGATGTTCGGTATTCGTTCCTGTTTCCGGTTCCGGTTCGCGGGGTTGGAAACCCCGCCCACAAAAAAGCCAGTTCAGGTTTGGGTTGAAGCCGGCTTTGTAGCAGAAGGGCTGGTATCGAGGTCAACGATGAGATACGTCAAGGCTAGCCGGTCACCCTTTGGGGTTTCTTGTCCATCGTCTGTGGTTCGTTTTCGGCATGCGGGACGTGCCAATACTTATGCTTCTCTGCTCCGGCCTTCGATGTTCGGTGTTGAATGTTCGGTGTTCGATGTTCGGTATTCGCTCCCGTTTCCGGTTCACGGGGTTGGAAACCCCGCCCACAAAAAAGCCAGTTCAGGTTTGGGTTGAAGCCGGCTCTGTAGCAGAAGGGCTGGTATCGAGGTCAACGATTGAATGCATCAAGGCTAGCCGGTCACCCTTCGAGCTTTCTTGTCGATAGCCTGCGGTTCGTTTTCCGCTTCTGGGCGGTGCCAATACTTGCGTTTCTCTACTCCGACCTTCGATGTTCGATGTTGGATGTTCGTTGTTCGATGTTCATTTCCGCCCGCCCGCCCCGCCCCATTTCTGTTTCCACGCCGGGTAGTCCTTTTCCAGCAACGCGGCGGGCCAGTTCCCGTACCACCCGTAGCCGTTGCGCCGCTCGTAGCCGATCTCGGCGAGCTGGCGCTTCGCCACGCCGTCGCGGTCGCAGAAGATGGGCCGGTTCGTCCCGATTTCATAGAAGCGCGCCCAGAGCGGCGGCGCGGAGGCGTCGGCCATGACGCGCTTGTCCTTCCCTTGCGGTCCGTTCTTGTCCTCGACCACGACTTCCTTGATGCCCTTGAGCTTCGCGCTCTCGAACCATGCCACCGCGCCCTCGATGGCGCGCACCACCTCCGGGCTGGGCTGGTCGAGGCTCAGCAGCAGGCGCACGATGCCGACCGACTCCGCGCCGCTCAACGAGACCAGCTCATATTTCCGCGCCGGCCGCGGCTCGAGCGTCACCTCGTCGTGCTGCGCGCACCAGACCGTCAGCTGGCCATCCACCTTGATCTGGCATTTCAGGATGCACGCCACGCCGCGATCGAAGGCCGCGCGTGCGGCTTGCTTGCGCGCATCATCGAGAAACGCAAACAGCTCCGCCGAGTAGGTTTCACGCAGAAACGTTAGCAGCCGGACCATGGCGTTATCATTGAACGTGACATAGCGGTTGTAACTCTTCGGCGGCGGATAGTACTGCGGCCAGCCGCCATTCGGATACTGCGCCTTGAGGATATGGTCGCAGCCCTTCTCGAACGCCACGCGATAGCGGGCCTCCTTCGTCGCGCCGAAGATGTGCGCCAGGAACCGTAGTTCGCCGGTCGTCGCGCCGTTGTCGAACGTCGGCTTCAGCGCCGCGCGGTCGCCGGTGAACGGTTTCGTCGTATCCTCGTTCTTGGGCCAGCCGCCAAGGTCGCTCTGCCACGACAGGATGTTCACGGCGATCTGCTGGGCCTCGGGCCCTGCAAACCAGGCGGTCTTCTTCTTCAAATACGGCCCGGGCCCCTCCGCCTGCGCCGCGCCAGCCAGTGCCAGCACCACCATGATCGTCCTCAATTTCATATGCATGCTCCGTGCAGTGTCAGCGCCGGGAGCTTTTCCAAGCCCGGGCCGAAGCGCAAGCCGTATTTTCCATCGGCGTGGGGAAACGGCAGCAGGAACAGGGCCCCACCGCCAAGGCGCCAAGTTCGCCAAGGAGGAGAAGCCGCAGAAGCCGGAGGTGTGCGTCACACATAACCGTACAGCGGCCGCCCGCTGCCGGGCATGCGTATCACAATCCGTGCCCGTGGATGCGGCGTCCCGCCGCATTTCCGAACTACCGTAAGCGGCCGGAGGCCGCTTCCACGTTGACCGTACCAACAGGGCACCCGACGCACCGGCAGGCGAAACATCCCGGCCCACTGCTCGGTGGCTGCGGAGTGAGCTGCGCTGTCTATTTTGGCGGCGGAGTTTTCTTCCTCCGGCTGACCTCTGACTTCTGACCGCTGATCTCTGACTTCTGACCTCTGTCCGCCTCAATGCTCGACAGCGCCGGCGCGGCGGCTATCCTTGCGCATCTTTTTCCCGAGGATGCGCACATGAAAAATATGCTGCTGGGTTTGGCGCTGGGCGTCGGTGTACTGGCCGGAGCGGCCGAACCGATCGACCGCCACGCGCTGGTGACGAGGCACAACATCGCCTGCAACACGCTGGCGACCACGCTGCCGCTCGGCAACGGCGAGTTCTGCTTCACTGCCGACGCCACGGGCCTGCAGACCTTCGCGGGCAACGCGATGGCGCACTGGGGCTGGCACTCGTTCCCGCTGCCGGCGGGCTGGACGCCCGACCGCGTACCGCCGACCGGCACCTTCCAGCAGGGCCGCAACACCGGCGGCGATATCTTCCCCAAGGACACCGCCCCCATCCGCACGTGGATGTTCGACAACCCGCACCGCCTGAACCTCGGCCGGCTGCGCTTCTGCCACGCCGATGGCCGCGCTCTGGCCCAGGATGAAATCACGGCCATAAACCGCACTCTCGATGTATGGACCGGCACGCAGACATCACAGTTCGAAATCGCCGGCCAGCCGGTGCGCGTCGAAACCTGCGTGGATCCGAAGAGTGATGCCGTCGCCGTGCGGATCGAGTCGCCGCTGCTGGAACGCGGCGAACTGCTCGTGACGCTCGACTTCCCCTATGCCTCCCTGAAGAGCGAGCCGTGGGTCGGCAGCTGGGCCCAGCCGGAGCTGCACTCGACGCAACTGACCCGCAGCGGCGTACGCAGCGCCGATTTCACGCGCCAACTCGATGACACGCGCTATCACGTCCGCCTGGTGTGGTCCGCGGGCGCGCAACTGGTGGCGCCGACCAACGCACCCCAACGGAAAATGGTCATCAAGAAGGCGCTCTACGGCGGCAAGGACTCCTGGATGGACGTCACCGAAAAAGTCCTCGCGAAAATTAACGAGGGCAAGCTTTCCCTCACGCCCGGCCATGGCTGGCTCGGCGACCCGCTGCCGCGGCAGGCCAAGCAGCTCAAGCTGACCCTCGTGACCGACGGCCGCGAGGAGTCGGTCACCGTCGCCGATGGCGCGACGTTCGCGATCACGCCGCGCCCCACCCCGCACGAGTTCAAGCTCGTCACCGCCGGCACAAACCGGCTGGAGTTCAGCTGCGCTTATGCGGCCGCGCCGTTCACGGTGGAGTTTCCAGCCGAGCGCAGCGGGACGGGAAGCCAGAGGCTTCCAAACGTTGGAAAAATCTTCGCCGATAATTCCCAGGCTTGGAAAACCTTCTGGACCACCGGCGGCGCCATCGACCTCTCCGGCAGCAAGGACCCGCGCTGGCGCGAATTGGAACGCCGGGTGGTGCTCTCGCAATATCACACCGCGGCGATGTCGTCGGGCAGCTGGCCGCCGGCGGAGACCGCCCTGCTCGGCATCGATGCGTGGCGCGGCCAGTTCCACATGGAGATGGTCTGGTGGCACCTGGCGCACTTCGCTCTCTGGGACCGCTGGGACCGCGCCACCAACGCGCTCGGCTGCTATCAGCGTTTCACGCCGGCGGCACGGGCGCTCGCGAAACAGCTCGGTTACAAGGGACTCAAATGGCCCAAGTCCGTCGGGCCCGAAGGCCGCAGCGCGCCGTGGGCCGGCAACCAGGTGCTGCTCTGGAAACAACCCCACCCCCTCTTCTTTGCGGAGCTGGACTATCGTCAAAACCCGACGCGCGCGACGCTGGAGAAATGGCGCGACATCGTCAACGGCACCGCCGAGCACATGGCCGACTATCCCACGCGCGACGCCGCAAACGGCCTCTTTCACCTCGTCCCCGCGATGCCGCCGAGCGAGCAGGGCATCACGCGCGACACGGTCTTCGACCTCGCCTACTGGCGCTGGGGCTTGGATGCCGCGCAACGCTGGCGCGAGCGGCTCGGCCTGCCGCGCGAGCCGCAGTGGGACGAAGTGCGCCAGCATCTCGCGCCACTGCCGGAGAGCGACGGCGTCTTCGTCCATTCCGCCGAGTGGTCCAACACCTATACGCAGCGGAACTGGGAACATCCCGATCCCGTCGGCGTGCTCGGCATGTTGCCGCCGCTCGAGGGCGTGGATGCGGCGACGGCGCACCGCACGGTGCTCAAGGTCTGGGCGACGTGGAAATGGGAACGCACGTGGGGCTGGGATTGTCCGTGGATGGCGATGGCCGCCGCGCGCGTCGGCGAACCGCAGCTCGCCATCGAGGCGCTGCTGAAGGACAGCGCGCGCAACCGCTTCGACGAACGCGGCATCAACCTCGGCGGCCCGTGCCCCTACCTCCCCGGCAACGGCGGCCTGCTCTACGCCATCGCGATGATGGCCGCCGGGTGGTCTGGCGGCCCCGAAAAACCCACCCCTGGTTTCCCCTCCGATGGTTCGTGGACCGTGAAGTGGGAAGGCCTGAAGCCCGCGCTGTGAACTGCGGCAGCTCTCAACATCATAGTTACAAAATCATGATGCAGAGCGGTTCCGTGCGCATGATTTTGTTTGGCTTTCCCAAGCTTCCTCCTTGGCGGCCTTGGCGGCCTTGGCGCGAAACCTCTTCGGGTTACCCACTGGACGAAGATCACAAAACCATGTTTGAAGAATCATATTGCCGAGCTATCCCGCAGGCATGATTTTGTACTCATGATTTTGTTCGGCCTTTGCGGCCGGGGTCACCGACCCCGGCTACAGCAGAACAGCAGGCTGTGAAAGCTCCTTCTTGGCGGGCTCCGCGTCCTTGGCGCGAAAACTCCGCGGACATCCAAGAGCAGGAAAGGCTCAGACCGGCCCGGTTGGTTTACAGGCCCGCGCTCCAGAGATAATAGAGGCCGGGTCGCGCGGCGGGAAGCGGGAGTTCGGCGTTGAAGAGCCGGAGGCCGGAGGCGGCGGCGGAGGCACGGGTGTAGATGTTGGGATCGCCCGGCTCATCGTAACCGTAGACGATGACGTCGGCGCGGGTCAGATGGGCGGCCTGTTTCACGGCGGAGATGGTTTCGTCGAGGAACGCGACACGGTCGACGAGTCGATGGGCCAGCGCCTGGTCGGCGGTGTAGATGCGGCCGTCGGCGATGGGCTTCAGGTGCTCGATGCTTTCCAGTTGCGGCCGGTTCTCCACGATCCACATCAGGAACTGATGGTAGCTGGAGTCGATCAAGGCCTGGAAGACGGCCCCTTCCTCCGGGGTCATTGCGCGCAAGGCGCTGCCGATATCCTTCATGACGCCGGACTTAACGACGGTCTGCTCGTAGCCGATCTTGTCGGCGAGCTTGCGGAAGTTCGGGAGCGACGCGATGACGCCGATGCTGCCGGTGATGCTGGACTTCTGGATGTGGATCCTGTCGGCGGCGGCCGCGACATAATACCCGCCGGAGCAGCCGAGGCCCGTGATCTGGGCGTATACCGGGATGTTCGTTTCGGTGCGAAATAATCGGACCTCCCGGGCAATCAACTCGCTCGCACCCACGGTCCCGCCCGGGGAGTCGATGCGCAGGATAACGGCGCGGATGCGGGAATCTTGTCGCGCCCGGTTCAGCACGGACTTCACATAGTCCGGCGTACAACAGACCCCGCTGAGGCTGAACAGGCCGCCGCCGCGTTCCTCGGTGATGAGGCCACCGATGTCCACCAGCAGGACCTTGCCATCCGTCAGCCAGTGCGGGTCCTTCTCCACGACCGTTTCCACCAATTCGGGCTTGGTCGTGAGGGACTTGAGGTTGACCATCATGCAACTGCTGGCAAAGCACGCAATCATTCCCGCGGCCAAAATATGGGCGCATACGCGGTGGTGGTGGCGAAACATAGATATTCCTGGGGTTAATTGTTGCGGCTATGGACCACGCGAAAAAGCGCAAGGCAGGCCCTCTGGCCAGCACCTGACCTATCCGGGCAAGAGAGCGCCCAGATGCGCGCGCCAAGAGAGCGCCGCTTTTCGGCCATCGGCTGCCACATAAAAATCATGGCGGCATTCTCATGCGCCCCACCACAAAGTCAAGGCCTGCTCTCGCTCCTTTCCGAGGGACGAGCAACCGGATTGCGCAGCCGCCCGCATTCGTGCTATCCCTCGGCTATGAACAACCTCATCCGCGTCACGCTCGTCGGTCTCGTCGCCGTGGCGGCCGCGGCCGCCGACAACCCGCCGGTCCTCGGCACGCCCGGGAAGCTGCTGTTCGAGGACGACTTCGCCCACAGCGAGATGCCGCCCAAGTGGCGGGTTGGCAAGGGCTCTTTCGAGATCCGTGACGGCGTGGTCACGGCGGCGGAAAAGCCCGAGGACAAGCACGGCGCCTACGCCTACATCAATCCGCGCCTGCCCTACAAGGACATCGTGGCCGAGTTTTCCTTCAAGTTCGACGGCTCCAAGGGCTGCCACTTCATGATGGAAGACAGCAACTACAAAGGCTCCCACGCCGGGCATATCATCCGCGCCACGGTCACCCCCACCTCGGTCCAGCTCGCCGACTCCAAGTTCGGCGGGATGAAAAACGAGATCTTCGAGAAGAACAAGGATCCCAAGACGACCGCCGAAGAGAAGAAGCAGATCCAAGCCAGCATCAAGGACAAGTCGGCGACCTTCAAGCTCGCCCTCGACCTCGCCGCCTGGCACCAGGCCCGCGTGGAGGTGGTCGGTGATGAGATGCTCATCAGCATCGACGGCAAGCCCGCCGGCTATCTCAAATCCGAAGGCGTCAACCATCCGACCAAGAACATGATCGGCTTCACGATCGCCGGCCAGTCCGCCCAGCTGGACAACGTGAAAGTCTGGGAGGCGACCGCAGCCCCCGACTGGTCCAGTCGCCGCGCCGCCATCCTGGCCGCCATGCCGAAGCCGTAACGCAGCCCATCACTTCGGGCTCGTCAGCGCCGCCACGACCGTGTCCACCGCCGTGGCCTGCGCGCTGCCGGCCAGCTCCAACTGGCCCTTGGCGAGGGCAAACGCCGTCGCCACGCCACGGACGGACTCCTTGGTCTCGCCCACCACCGTGGTCTGCACGGGCGCGCACAGCGCGAGCAGCGCCGGCACGTCGCCATACTTGGCGGCGCCGGGCACAAAGTTCACGTCCCACACGTTCGTGAGTTGTGCGAAGCGGAAACCCGCGGTGTCACAAGCCAGACGATCTACAGTCGTGGACGACATCGCCGTGGCGGCGGCTGCGATGACGCCGGCACCTTCCACGCCGGCCACGAGGGTGTGCCGGGCGCGATGCGTTGGGTCGTCGCGGATCGCTCCGATCAGCGCCAGGGCATCGCGGACGCGCTCCGCAAACAGGCTGGGATTGTAGCCGTAGTGATAACCGGAAAATCCTTCGTAGGCGCCACCGGACTTGCGCTTGTCAGGTGCATATACGTTGGGATTGCGCGTCGCGCCGCGCAGATAGAGCTGCGGACACGCGAGGGCATACCCTTGCTGGAGCATCCGGGCGGCAGCTGCGCCAAGCTGGCCGTCCGGGTGCACGAGCGCATCTTCGTCCTGGAGGGACAGCCAGAGGATCACGTCGTGATTCCATTTCTGTGGATAAAGGAACGTGGTTTCGACGCTGTCGCCAGCCCAGGTCGTGGCGCCGCGTTGAAGGGTATAGGCGCCTTTGTCTTCCGTTGTGCGCAACTGGAAGATGGCTGCGCCCGGCTGCGGCAGGGTGCGGCCGACCATGACTTCGAGCGCGCCGCCCAGCACTTCGCGAGTCCGGCGCAGCCCGGCCTGCGACGCGGGTTGCAGCAGCGGATCGATTTGTCGGGCGGCTTGTTGCTTGAACCAATGGATGACGGACCTCTCGTGGGGCTCGCCGACCTGCTCACCAGCCGGCCGCGGGTGTTGGGCGTCCCAGACGCTGGCCTCCGCCTGAGAGAGCAGCTGGAAATCGCGCTCGGCGGTGTTGGTCAGGCCGAGGTTGAAATGCCGGTTGAAGAAGGCGTACATCTGCGCGCGGGAAACCGCATTGTAGTTGTGCGGAAACCGGAGGTTGAAATGCGCCTCCACACGCTCCGGAACACCCAGCAGGGTGTAGAGCTTTTTCAAGTCGGGAAACCCCTTCGTTTCCAGTTGCTTGGTCCAATCGTCGGCGGCCGTCATGCCCAGCGGCCGCGGGGCGGCCAGGGCTGCGATATCGATGTTGCCCTGGTTGATCCGCAGATAAGGCGCGTTTTCGCAGGTGCACCCGCCCTGCATCTCGGTGCTGACCATGACGGCGGGGAACGCCGCCGCGATGCGGTCATCGAGGCCCGTGATCAGCAGCGTCTGCGTGCCGCCCCCGCTGGCCCCCGTGCAGCCGATGCGCGTGGTGTCCACGTACGGCAGGCTGCTCATGAAATCCACAACGCGCACGCTGTTCCACGTCTGCAGCCCCAGGAAGCTCACCAGGTTCAACTCCGCCTCCGGGCTGATGAAGCCTTGCGCCGTCGGGCCATGGCGATGTGCGGGAAACTGGACGCTGTCGGCATAACCGAGCATGTCGTAGAAGAGGACCGCGCAGCCCATGCGCGCGAGCTGCACGCAGCGCGCCTGCAGCGGCGAGCGGGCGGCGTGCTCCCGCTCTTCCGCCCCCAACGCCAGCTGCTTCTGCACCTCGCCCGCGGCCGCATCCATGAACCGCCCGTTGGGCCAGTGCCCGTGCGGACAGATCACGGCGGGGATCTTGCCGGCGATCCGCTTGGGCAGGTACAGGCTGCCCGTGACGAAATGCCCGGGCAGGGATTCGAAATACACCTTGTCGATCGTGTAGTCGTCCTTTTCGACTCGGCCGTGGATCACCGCGTTGAGCGGCGTCTTCTCGGGCATGGGATACAGCCCTGCCGAAACCAGCACCCGGCGTTGAATTTCCGTGCGGCGCAGTTGCCAGCCGCCCCCATCCTGGACGGGCGTGAAAGGGAAGGCGCTCTTGTTCAGATCGCGCAATGCTCGGGTGGGCTCCGGCTCAAGGGCGCCTGCTGGCGCGCTCAGGCCTAAGAGTAGCGCCTTGAAAAGGGGATTGAGGGCGAAGGTGTTGGTGGAGGTGGTCCACGCCCGCCACTTCCTGCGGATCTCGTCCGCCGTATCGCGCGTCAGGTCCGGCACGGGCGACACCTTGCCGGGGAGCGTGGTGTAGACGCCCCAACTGTTGCCGCCGCTGGCCGTGTTTTTGTAGGTCCACAGGGTCCAGCTCAATTTCTGTTGGTCGTAGCGTTCGAGCGCATATTTCCAGGCGGCCTTGTCGCCGAAGAGGTTGAACTCGCCGATGAACGCCGGCACGTGCCAGGCCTGCCCCATCGTGGCGACGGCGCGCAGGTCGTTGTCGGTCGCACGGTTGCGGTCCGCGGTGGTTTTGCCGCCCCAGTTGTACCAGTGGAAGGAATAGACCACGTTCCGATATCCACTCTTGAGCGGATCGCGCAGGGTGCGCCAGTCCCACATGCCTTCCATCGCGATCACGTGCTCGGGATCCACGGCGCGGATGGCGCGGTAGAGCTGGTCGTAGAGTTCGCACACAACCGCGGCCTTGAGCGCACCCTCGCCGGTCGGCTGGGAGTTGGTGGGCTCGTTGAGCAGGTCATACATCGCAATGGCAGGATTATCCCGATAATGCGTGGCGATGCGCTGCCAGATGCGGACGGTTTCGGCCTGCTGCACGGCGTTGCTCCAGTAGCCGTTCACGCCGCCGTTCTGTTCCGCGCCGGGCGGAAGGAAGGCGTGGTAATCGATGATCGTATAGAGCCCACGCTGCCAAGCCTGCTGCACCAGCCAGTCCATCCGCGCGAACGCATCAGGGCGCCACGTCCCGTCGTCGCGCAGCAGCGTGTCGTAGCCCAGGGTCAGGCGGACGACGTTCAGGCCGAGCGCCCGGATATTGTCCAAGTCGTGCGGCGCCAGCCAGGCATCCTGGTAGGCGTTGAGCAGGCTTTCCGCGCCCGCGGCACCGAAGCGGCGGACCAACACTTTGCGGACCTCGAAGTCATAGCCGTTATGCCCGGGATTGCCGTCGCGCAAGGTCTTCGACGTATCCATGGGACACATCCACGGCTGCCATTCGAGCCAGCCGCCGAGGTTCACGCCGCGCAGCTGGACCTCCGCGCCGGTGCGGTCGCGCAACACCGCGCCGTCGGCCCGGAGGAAGCGCGCGGCCGGGGCACCCGCCGCGGCGACGGCATCCACGGCGACGAGGACCGCCAGGAAACCCGCCAGGCCGGTCACACGCAGGGCCGCGCAAGCAAGCGTACTGCAGCGATGATCACGTAGAAAAATCATGCGCACATTGTCGTGAGGCGCACCCGCAAGTCAAGCGTCACGGCATGCGGGTCGCGCGGTAGTCGATGGTGATGCCGTTGAGTTGGAGCTGGCGACCGACCAGCACGGGCTTGAGCTGCGAGGGCACGATCACGATGACGGCGGCCTGGTCGGGGGCGAGGGATATTTTCTGTGCTCCGCTCACGTTCTTGCGGAGAAACCCGCCGGTGACGGTGTCGTAGAGGTCGGCGGCGGCCGGGCCGACGTCGAGCGTGACGGTTTTGGTTTCGTCGAAGGGATTATGGAGCAGGCGCGTGGGATAGCTCGGCGGGGCGAAGTGGTCGGTGACGTTCAGGTCCCAGGCGATGATGCCTTCGACCCCGGTGGCGTTGTACAGCGCGCCGAGGAAACCGATGCTGGCGCCCATGTAGAGCGCGATGTTGTCGGAGTTCCGACTGAAGGTTTGCTTGTCGGTCCAGTATTGCGCGTGGGGCGTTTGGGTTTGGCGATAGTGATGCATCACGGCGTCGCCGGTCGCGTAGGGCTGCGGCGTATGCTCCGGTGTGCTGGCATGCGGCTGCGAGCGGACACCCTCATAGGAGAAGAGATAGCCACTGCCGTTGGGCAAAGAGTCGCGCCAGTCCTTGTGGTCCTGATGTTCCCAGTCGAGATCCACGCCGAGAAAATAGCGGCAGCTGTTCGCGGCGTTGAGCGCGTAGCGGGCGGCAGCGCGGGCGATGCGCTGGTCGTAGCGGACCGCGGGGAGCAGCCAGCCGGGCGCCTGGTAGCTGCCCATGGCGAAGGCGTAGAAGCCCCCGGTCTTGCGCCAGCAGGCGCCATCGAGTCCATCGCAGGTGACGCCGCCAAGGTGCGTGCCGGCGGTGATGCCCCACGGCATGACCTGGCCGTCCGCGGGTTCGGGCGTGAAGGCGCTGTGGTCGCCGAACCAGATGTTGAGCATCCGCTGCATGTCGAAGTCGCCGCCGTGCTCGGCGTTGAGGCGCGCCAGCACGAGCGGACCCATCTCGTGGGACATCTCGTAGCGGCCGGGATGCGCGAGCCACCACGCGATGGCTTCCTGCGCGGCGGCAAGATAGTCCGGGTCCGGGGTCCTGGTGTAGGCGGCGTAGAGCGCCCACGCGAAGGCGGCGGCGTTGCCCACGTTGGAATCGATCCGGCGCGGCAGCACCTGCCACCGGCCGTCGAGATATTGATAATCCTGATCGAGGTTGAGGTGACCGGGGAATCCCAGGGCCTTGCCCATGTGCAGGAGCGTGTCGGCCTGCTGGCGGAGCGCGGTGCTGAACCGTTCCTGCCGGGGGAATTGGTCGGCGAGGAGCGTGCCGATGACCAGCGGCCAATATTCATAGATGACGTGCGCCACCTTGGTGCCGGAACCGGAACGATTGGACCACAGCCTGGTGCGGGCATCAAACCATTCGCCGGTGGGCTCGACCCAGTTCACGCCGTAGAGGCGCGCCATGTCGAGACCAAGCAGGCTGGCGCCGACGACCGGGACGAGGCAGGCATGGGCCTCGCCGCGCGGATCCCTGCGGCGCTGAGGCCCGAGGTAACCATCGAAGCCAAAGTGTTGGCGGTCGGGCGCGAGGTTCACGGCGGGCAACCCGCTACCCTTGGCGTCAGGATTGAAGACCACGCTATAGTAATCGCGCGCGGTTTTTTTCCAGTCCATGATGTGCAAGGGCTGCGGCACGCGCGCCATCTTCTCGACGCGGGCAACGACGAGCTGGGGCTCGGCCAGGGCACCGGTCTGCGCGCACGCATGCGCGGCCAGCAGTCCCACGCCGAGCAGAAAATATTTCATGCGCGCATTGTCCCGAGCCGCACCGCAAAGTCAACGCCGTTGAGGGAAGACGGGCGGCTCAAGCTGTGATAGGCTGTGACCCATGATGCGGCATGAAACGAACTGCGCGGGGCGCATCGCGCTGCTGCTGGCGTGGGCGGGCCTCGCGCTCTGCCCGGCGTCCGGCAAGAGCAAGGTCACGGCGAGCGCCGACGAATTCACCGAGTTGCAGGCGCAGCTCGCGGCACACTCAACATGGAATCTGCCGCGGCTGGAAAAGGAGGCGCTGCGGCCGGAGGCCCTGATCCTCGCTGGCGACCAGTCGCCGGTGGATGTCGTCTATCGCCGGACGCGCGCCCTGCTCAAGCATCTGCAGACGCAGCCGGGCGCACCCGACCTATCCGCCGAAGCTGCGGCGTTGGACAAGCTGCGGCCGCCGGCGGAGGAAGCGGTGGCGCAGCAGCGTGAGCGGTTTGTCCAACTCACTACGCTGCGCCGGAAAATCGCCTTCAAGAATCCGTTGCTGGACTTCGAGCGGATCGTATTTCTCAAGCACGACAAGCAGGTGCGCGGTGCGCGCCACATGATTGACCAGTACTTCGGCTTCAACAGCTCCAAGACCGGCGGCGTCTATGTGCTGGAGCAGCCGTTCGGCGAGCAGCCCGCGGTGCGCAGCCTGCTGGCCGGACAGCGCGTGCCGGCGGGCCGGCTCAAGGGGCAGGCGCTGGAAAACGCGGGCGGTTTCATTTCGCTCGATCTCGATTTTGACGGGCGCTCGCTGCTGTTTGCCTTCACCGAGGCCGATTACAAATTGCCGCCAGGCGTGACGTGCGACACGAACTATTGGTCGGAAGCCCATGCCAAGCGCGAGCCCGCCCACGCGTTCTATCACTTCCGCCCGGAGACCTGCTATCACCTCTTCAAACTGGGCGTGGACGGTTCAGGCCTGAAGCAGTTGAGCGATGGCGCGTGGAACGATTTCGACCCATGCTTCCTGCCCAGCGGGCGCATCGCCTTCGTCTCCACGCGCTCCGGCGGGCAGTGCCGCTGCGGCTTCCGGCCCGACCCGACCTACACCCTGCACGCGGCGCAACCGGACGGCAGCGACGTGATCCAGCTGAGCTTCCACGACACGAACGAGTGGCAGCCGAGCGTGGACCACAACGGCATGCTGGTCTACACCCGGTGGGACTACGTGGACCGCGACTCCGACGTGGCCCATCACCTCTGGCGTTGCTATCCCGACGGCCGCGACCCGCGCAGCGCGCACGGCAACTATCCCGACCGCCGCGAGCTGCGGCCATGGATGGAAATGTCCATCCGCGCGATTCCGAACTCGCGCAAGTACATCGCCGTGGCCGCGCCGCATCACGGCGAGGCCTACGGCTCGCTCGTGGTGATTGACCTGCGCGAGCAGGACGACCGCGCGATGAGCCAGCTCAAGCGCCTGACGCCCGAGATCCCCTTCCCCGAAGCCGAAGCCGCGCCCGGCGTGCCGCACGCCAAGGGCAAGCACGCGCCTGCCGCCGAGGCCTACGGCAGCCCGTGGCCGTTGAGCGAGGATTTCCATCTCGTCGTCTTTGACGCCCAGCAGCAGAACTACGGCCTCTATCTGCTCGACAGCTTCGGCAACCGCGAGCTGCTCTACCGCGACCCGGCCATCGCGTGCCTCGATCCGATCCCGCTCAAGGCGCGCCCGCATCCGCCCGTGCTGCCGGTGCAGACGACGCAGGCCCAGGCCGACCGGCCGGTTGGCGCCAACGAGGCCAGCGGCACGGTGCTGGTGATGAACGTCTATGACAGCGACCAGCCATGGCCCGCTGGCGCCAAGATCAAGGCGCTGCGCGTGATCAATCTTTTCCCAAAAGACAACTCCGTGGCCAACGAGCCCGCCGTGGGCCACGCCGCACAATCGCTCTGCCGCGGCGTACTCGGCACCGTGCCTGTCGAGGCCGATGGCAGCGCCAACTTCCGCGTGCCGACCGGTGCCGATATCTATTTCCAAGCGCTCGACGAAAACGGGCTCGCGGTGCAGAACATGCGTTCCGCCACCTATCTGCATCCCGGCGAGACCCTCGCCTGCATTGGCTGTCACGAGAGCAAGCTGGCCGCAGCCGGCGCCACGGCGCGGCCGCAAACGCTCGCCATGCGCCGCGCGCCCTCCGCGCTCCAGCCGGAAGCCGAGGGCTCCTATCCGCTGACGTTCCCGCGTCTCGTGCAGCCGGTGCTCGACCGCAAGTGCCTTGCATGCCACGACCAGAACAAAAAAGCACCCAGCCTGCACGGTGACCGCCTCGGCAAACAGGGTTGGTCGGAAGCCTTCCAGACGCTGAATAAATACGCTTGGGGCATGAGTGGCGGCAACGGCATCGCGCTCAAGGAACGCCAGTATTCGATCCCCGGCCAGGATGGCGCGCGCGTCAGCAAGCTCTACCTGATGCTGCAGCGCGGCCACCACGACGTCAAACTCACGCCCGACGAACTGCATCGCCTCACGCTCTGGCTCGACTGCAACAGCAACTTCTACGGTGCCTACCATGATCTCGCCGCGCAGGCGCGCGGCGCCATCGTGCCACCCAAAACCGGCCTCCCGCGCTGGACGAGTTTCGAGCAGCTGGTCCGCTGACCGGGCGGCATGCCGCAGCAAATCAGCCGATCGCGGCACCGGCCGGAAGTCACACGCAAGCCCGTACCCATGTGCGCCGAACAATGCGGGATTCCGCCGCCCCTGCCGGGGCGGATACGCGGGGGCGGATCTGTTTCCGGTGGTTGGCACCACCGGCTAACATCCGGCGGCCCTCCGGGCCTTACACCGAAGAGGTTTATTGGAAAGCGAAGCTGTCCGGCTAGCAGGGAGGGGCGGCGGCCTCGCCGCCCCGCATAGCGCAACCGCCAGGCCCTGAGCACAGACAGGTATGCAAGGTTGTCGTCTGCTGGCTCTCCTGCAGCGGCGAGACGCCGCCGCTCCCAGCTAGTGAAGGCGGGCGGCAAACCGCCCTTGCACCTAGAAACTGCTCAGTGCTCGCGCAACTGCTCGAGAGTGGACTGAGTCCCATCCTTGACGCAAGATCCAAGCCTTGGAAGCGCGACGGTTCAGGGCGCAGCCGGGGCGGGCCAGTCGCGCCGGGCCGCTTCTTCGGGGGTGAACACGCCTTCCCACCCGGCGCGTTTCCAGGTGCGGACATAGTCCACCTGGAAAAAGGAAGGCAGATCCGCGTCCTGGGGCAGGCCGAACCAGTCGGGCATGGTTTCGGAATCGAAGATCAGCCGCATGGGTTTGTGCCAATGGGTATTGGGCAACGCACGGACGAGCACGCCATCCACATAAAAGCTGATCCTTGCAGGCGTCCACTCCAGCCCGTAGGTATGGAACGCATCGGCCAGCCGCCACGGTGCGACCCAGACGCCGCCGGTGTTCCAATGGTTCCGCTGGCCGTTTTCCGTGAAGACATGGCAGTTCATGTTGTAGGCCTGTTCGCGGCCGGGCGCCTTGCCGCCGATCTCGAAGACATCAATTTCCGTGCTCCACTGCGGGGTGCCGTGGCTGAACCAGAAGGAACTCGAGCCGGCGGAATTCATGGGCTTGGCGCGGATCTCGAAGTAGCCGTAGCGGGACAGCCGCCGCGTGCAGACGTATGCAGAAGTGTAGGTGTGATACTTGGGATCCTTTTTCATCTCCGGCACTTCTTCCCGCCGCATGGCAAGCTGCAGCATGCCGTCCTGCGTCGTGACGTTGCTGCCGCGGAACAGAGCCGGGGCCCGGCCACGCCACTGATAGAAGGTGGTCCATTTATTCGTGTCCGGCCCCGCGCCGTTGAACTCATCGCTGAACTCGGCGCATTTCGACCAGACGTCGCGGTTCTGCTGATCGGAGAGCGGCAGGTCCACGGTGAGCCGCTCAGGTGTTTTGTCCAGGGGACCGATCCGCGTCCAGCCGGAATTCTGGCGATCCACCCGGGCGCCCCACTTGGTGGCGAGATACTGCAAGACATCCTGCAACGCGCCCTCGCTGACGAAACCGCGATCGTAGACGAGCACCTCCGCGATCTCACCGCGCAGGGGGGAGCCGAGCTGTTTGCCCACGCCCGCCCCGATCATCACCGCACCCGGCGCGATGCCGTCCTGGCTGGCGATTTTGACCGTGAGCGGAAACGCCTCCGGCTTCTGGCCTGTGGTGAGACAAAGATTCGGCGGCTTGTTGTCGGCCACCTCCCCCGAACGGATGGATACGAGGCGCTGCCAGGTGGCGTTGGTGCTGGACGCCTCCTGCCGGCGCGCCACGACGAGCACCGTGACCGGGCCGGTACGCGAAGACAGGGGCGCGACCGAAAAAGCGTCCCGACCGGAGAACCGGATCAACGCGTGTGCAGAGGCAGAAGCGGGGACCAGCACCGGCTTGCCAATGGCCTGGGCGTCCCGCCGGTTGCCCGAAAGATCGTGCCAGCAGGTCACGACGTTGTCATGGACTTCCAGCGCATTCGTGGCAGAGGCGTCGAGCCACAGGCAAAGGCCCGCGCGCGGCGGCATGGATGAGGCAGCATCGGCAGCCCATCCGGACGAAGCGGGCAACACCGCCATGAGCAGGAGCAAACCGGAGCATAGTTGAGTTTTCATAAATTGCTTTTCCAGCACGGCGCGAGCCCCACACGGGCACAAACCCATCAGACCGATTGACGACAGTTTGCTACACCCTCCAGCGCAGGACACGCCATGCACAGCACAGAACATCCCAGCTTCGCTGCACGCGCCGGCGTCCAGCATCATTTCTTCCCGCGGCGGAAGCGGCGGCACTTGACACCGGCAGCCCGCAGCAGGGCACGGGTCTGCGCGGAAAAGTGATATTCATCCTCGTAGACGACCTCGACCAGGCCGGCGTTGATGATCATCTTGGCGCAGAGCAGGCAGGGGCTGATGGTGCTGTAGAGCGAACCGCCACGGACCGCAATGCCGTGGTAGGCGGCCTGGACGATGGCATTCTCCTCGGCGTGCGAGCACAGGCATTCGCCCAGGTCCGCGCCCGAGGCGGCGTCGCTGGCACAGCGCGGGCAGCCGCCGTCGAAACAATTCTTCACGCCGCGCGGCGTGCCGTTGTAGCCGGTGGAGATGATCCGCTTTTCGCTGACGATCAGCGCGGCGACCTGCCGCCGGCAGCAGTTGCCCCGGCGCGCCACGGTGTGCGCGATGTCCATGAAGTAGGTGTCCCAGTCCGGCCGCGTCAGCTTTTGAATTGGCATGGCGCGAGGATGCCGCGCACCGCAGCCCCGGTCAAGAACGGACCAAGACGTTTTCCCTCTTGCCTTTCGGCAATACTTATGCAACAAACCTAAATAATGACAGGCGACATCCGCCTGACGCGATGTGCGAAGGAGCCAAACGATGAAACGAGTGATGATCGGTGCGCTGTTGTTGGCCGTGTGGGGCGTGGCCCGCGCGGGCGAGGCGACTCTCACGGTGCAGGTGGATCAGCCGGGCGTCAAGGTCAGCC
This sequence comes from uncultured Lentisphaerota bacterium, assembly GCA_903896925.1. Taxonomy (GTDB): domain Bacteria; phylum Verrucomicrobiota; class Kiritimatiellia; order CAIQIC01; family CAIQIC01; genus DP16D-bin41. Next base: position 24,951 of record CAITZM010000185.1, read on the forward strand.
CCCTGCTCTACGGCATCTTCTTCGAGGAAATCAATCGCGCCGGCGATGGCGGCATCTATGCCGAGCTGATTCAAAACCGTTCGTTCGAGGATGCGGCCAAGGAGACGGCCGCCTGGACACTCGTCAAGGGCGCGGACGCCGAGGGCAGCATGGCACTCGACAAGAGCCAGCCGCTCAACGCGAATAATCCCTCGAGCCTGAAACTGGAAGTCATCAAGGGGCGTGTCGGCATCGCGAACAGCGGCTTTGCCAAGGAAGCCGGCGATGGCATCGCGGTACAGCAGGGGCAGGCCTACGCGCTCTCGCTCTACGCGCGCGGCGGCGGCGACCTGACGGCGACGCTCGAAAAGCAGGACGGCACGGCACTCGCCTCGCAGAAGATCGCAGGCGCGGGCACAAGCTGGAAGAAAGCTGAGTGTGTGTTGACGGCGAACGCGACCGTGCCAAACGCGCGGCTCGTCATCACCGCGGAGCAGCCCGGCACAGTCTGGCTGGACATGGTCTCGCTGTTTCCCAAGGGTCAACTGTTCCGAGCCGACCTGCTTAAACAGCTCGCTGATATGAAACCCGCGTTCGTGCGCTTCCCCGGCGGCTGCTATGTCGAAGGCCCGAAACTGTCCGAGGCGTTCCGCTGGAAGAAGACCATCGGCGACATCGCCGCGCGGCCCGGCCACTGGAACCTCTGGGGCTACATGTCCAACGACGGCCTCGGCTATCACGAATATCTGTTGCTCTGCGAAGCCCTCAAGGCCGCGCCGCTCTACGTGATCAACTGCGGCATGTCGCACGAGGAGCAGAACAAGAAAAAAATGCCGCCGGAGGGCGCGGAGCTGCAGGAGTATGTCCAGGATGCGCTCGATGCGATCGAATACGCGAACGGCCCCGTGGATTCCAAGTGGGGCGCGCTGCGCGCCGCGGCCGGGCATCCCGCGCCGTTCAACCTGCACATGATGGAAATCGGCAACGAGAACGGCGGGCCGATCTACAACAAACATTTCGCTCTTTTCCACGACGCGATCAAGGCGAAGCACCCCGACTTCCAGCTCGTTTCCGATGTCTGGGGCGGCCTGCCCGGCGACCGCAAGATCGATATCGCCGACGAGCACTACTACAACGACCCGGAATTTTTCATGCGCAACGCCGACAAGTACGACAAGTATGACCGCGCCGGCCATAAGGTCTATGTGGGCGAATATGCGGTGACGAAAAATTGCGGCCGCGGCAATCTCGCCGGTGCGCTGGGCGAGGCCGCCTTCATGACCGGCATGGAGCGCAACAGCGACGTCGTCGTCATGGCCAGCTACGCCCCGCTCTTCGAGTACGTGGGCTGGAAGCACTGGAACCCGAACGCGATCCTGTTCGACGGCGCGCGCAGCTACGGCACGCCCTCCTGGCAGGTGCAGACGCTGTTCGGCCGCAACCGCGCCGACGTGGTGCTGCCCGTCACGCTCACCGCGCCCATGGCCGCGTCCACAAAAACCTATGGCGGCATGGTCGGCGTCGGCACCTGGCTCACGCAGGCGGAATACAAGGACATCAAGGTCACGCAGGGCGACCAGGTGCTCTTCGAGTCCAACTTCGCCAAGGACACCAAAGGGTGGAAATTCCGCGAAGGCGAATGGAAGGCCGTGGACGGCGCGCTGCGCCAGAGCGGCAAGGGCCAGGACATCCGCGCCGTCACCGGCAAGAAAGAGTGGAAGGACTACACGCTCACGCTCAAGGCGCGCAAGCTCGGCGGCTCGGAAGGTTTCCTCGTCATCTTCGCCGCGCCGAACGAGAAGGAAAAAGCGTGGTGGAACCTCGGCGGCTGGGGCAACAAGGAGCACGGCGTCGAGATGCGCGGCGTGGATGGCGAACGCGTCGCCGGCACCATCGAAACCGGCCGCTGGTACGACATCAAGGTCGAACTCCAGGGCCCGCGCATCCGCTGCTGGCTCGACGGCAAGCTCATCCACGACCTCAAGAGCGGTGGCGTCAAGTCGCTCTACGCCGTTGCCGGGCTCCAGCAGGCCACGCACGAAATCATCCTCAAGGCCGTCAACATCGGCGCCGAACCGCTCGACACGATGCTGAACCTCGCCGGCGCCAAAAAACTCGCGCCCGCAGCCCAGGTCATCACGCTGACATCCGACAGCACCGATGACGAAAACTCCTTCGATGCGCCCGGCAAGATCGCACCCAAGGCCAGCACCGTGCCGCTCGCCGGTCCGGAATTCCACTATATCTTCCCGCCCCACTCCGTCACCGTGCTGCGCGTGAAACAGGCGGAGTAAGAAGTGGCGAGAGTCGAGGGACCCGCCTTCGCCCAGCCTGCGGCAGGCAAGCGGGTGGCGAAGGCCGGGCGACATGCGTTGACATACGCATTCTTCGCGGTTCTCTTGCCATTTCTGATTTCCTGATGCTCCGTTCCGGCCGGTTTCGCGGGGCTGGAAGCCCCACCCACATCAGCCGAGTTTGGGAGGGCGGCGTGAAACGCCGCCGGAGGGCTGAAACCAGCGGCGTGGTGCTCCAGCTTTGGAACGCGTGCAAGTCGATAGGTCCGATAGGGCGGATCCGTCGGATGTTTCTTGCACAAGATGTGCGCGCGAAAACTTGCGATCCTTTCCCGCCTGGCGTCCGCGGAGGGATGGCTTCGCATGCTGCAACTTGCTACTGTCCCGCCCGCGCAAGCACCTATGTCTTTGGAAAATCCAGAGGTCGAACTCATCGCCACGCAGGACCGCGCGATCGCCCATCGAACGCGCGGGCTGTTTTTCGTCAGCCTCGCCTGCGGCGCGGTCGGGTTTGCCATGGCCATGCAGATGGGTCTCAATCCCAACTTTCTGGCCGATGTGCTCAAACTCAGCGGACAGCAGGTCGGCCTGCTGGAGGCGGCCCGGGAAAGCTGCGGGATTTTTGCCCTGGTCCTGCTGGCGCTGCTCGCCGGACTGGGCGAACCGCTGGTGGGCGTCGTGGTGCTGGTGGTGTTTGCCGCAGGCCTGGGCGGCTATGGGCTGATCCCGCCGGCCTATTCCTGGGTGGTCTTGCTCAGTCTGGTCTGGAGCCAGGGGCTGCACATCTGGATGCCGTTGCCCAATTCCATGACGCTGGCCTTGGCCGAGCCCGGACGCTCCGGACGCCGGCTGGGCCAGGTGCAGGCCGCCGCCGCCGCCGGCTTCGGGCTCGGCCTGGTGACGGCGCTGGTGCTCAACCGCTTTGCGGTCCCCATCCAGCCGATGTACCTCCTGGCCGGCGCCGCCGGACTGCTCGGGGCCGGCGCGTGTCTGGGCATCCCGCGGGCGATCAAGACGCCGGGCCCCCGGCTGGTCTTCCGACGGAAATACTCGCTCTATTATCTGCTGTGTTTCCTGGAAGGCTGGCGCAAGCAGGTCGCCATTGCCTTTGCCGGCTTCCTCCTCGTCAAACAGTTTGGCGCCAAGCTCGAGACCATGTTGCTCCTCCAACTGGTCGTGCAGGTCATCAGCTACTTCGTGTCCCGCCCGGTCGGCAAGCTCATCGACCGCGTGGGCGAACGGACGGTCCTGACAATCTATTACGCCTGCCTGACGGCGTTCTTCATCGGCTACGCCACCCTCCGCACCCGCTGGGCGCTCTACGGGTTGTTCGTGTTGGACAACGCGATCTTTGTCCTCGGCATGGCCGTGACGACCTACGTGGGCCACATCGCCCCGAAAGAGGAGCACACACCCACCCTCAGTATGGGCGTCGCGATGAATCACGTGGCGGCGGTCAGCATGCCGCTGCTCGGCGGCCTCATCTGGAACGTATGGGGTTATCAGTGGACCTTCGCCATCGGAGCCCTTGCCGCGCTTCTGAGTGTGCTGCTCGTCCGGTTTGTCCCCGCGCGCGCCGAGCGCTCATGATCACCGCTGGTCCGCCTTCGATGTTCGATGTTGAATGTTCGGTGTTCGATGTTCACGTCAGCTCACTTTTCCAAGGATTGGAAAACGAAACCGGCAGTTGTTCCAAACCCTGGAAACGCTAGCCCGCCCTGTTCCAAGCCCGAAGAAATGCGCTTAAACCCTGAACGACAGAACCATTTCTCGACAGAATCATTCTGAACATACTCTGCCGTCGATGGTGCTGTCGGCTTCTTCAGCCTCTTGCAGTTGGCCCTGCGATCTTGAACTGAAGACGCACAAGTTCTGTAGCGGGAAGAGGGCTCGCGCCATGTCGACTAGCCACAAAACTTCCACTCCTGCCGGACAAGCCGGCAGGGCTGTAGCCGGCATCGGTGATGCCGGCGCCAGGGTCGACCCCGGCTACAGCAAGCGCCGGTTGGTGGGTGGAGGCCCTTCTTTTTATCGCTAGGGTCGAGTCGTGCTCTCTTGTGGGCGGGAGCTCCGCTCCCGCGCTCATCAGCTGTGGTGTGTCTTTCGCGGGAGCAGGAGCTCCCGCCCAC
>CAITZM010000186.1 GCA_903896925.1 uncultured Lentisphaerota bacterium
CTTTGCGGAAGGCTATCGCCGGGTATCGGCGCTTCCTCGCGTTGACCCAGCAGTATGCCGACCTTATCGTGCAGCGCACACGTACCGAACGCGCCGCCGCCAGCCGCCCCTCCACCTCAGCGCCTCGCCGGACCAAGCGAAAGAATTAAGATGCGTTTGCCCTGTCGCTCCGATGGCGCGCCCACTGGGGGCGGGCCGAACAAGGCATGGCGCAGCGTCACTGACTGCCAGGACAAGGTGCATGGCCCGCATGTCCTCGAAGTCCTCAAAGTCTCCACGCAGGGAGACCTGGCCGCGTGCGCTCAAGCCTTCCGCGCGCAGGCGCGGCGCAGGGCCGCGCCGAACGGCCGCCGCAGGATGCCGCGCTCGCAGACGATGGCGGTGATGAGGCGGGCCGGGGTGACGTCGAACGCGGGCGAGTAGACCTTCACGCCGTGCGGCGCGGTGCGGCGGCCGAAGCCGTGCGTCACTTCCTCCGCGGCGCGCTCCTCGATCGGTATTTTTTCGCCGGAGGAGAGGGTCAGATCGAAGGTGCTCGTCGGTGCGAGGACGTAGAAGGGGATGCCATGCGCCCGGGCGGCGAGGGCGACGGAGTAGGTGCCGATCTTGTTGGCGCTGTCGCCGTTGGCGGCGATGCGGTCGGCGCCGACCATCACGCAGTCGATCCGGCCTTCCTTCATCACCTGGGCCGCGGTGTTGTCGCAGATCAACGTCACATCGACGCCGGCCTGGCCCAGCTCCCATGCGGTCAGGCGCGCGCCTTGCAGCAGCGGGCGCGTCTCGTCGGCGAAGACGCGGATGTCCTTGCCCTGCTCGCGCGCCGTGTAGATCGGCGCGAGCGCGGTGCCGAACTCCGCGGTCGCGAGTCCGCCGGCGTTGCAGTGGGTCAGCACGGTGAAACCGGTTTTCAACAGCTTGGCGCCGTGTTGGCCGATGGCGCGGCACATGGCGGCATCCTCGTCGCGGATCTGCATGGCTGCGCGGACGAGCCGCTGCTTGAGTTCCGCCGGCGCCAGCGCGTGGCCGGCGCGGGCGACGCGGCGCATCTGGTCGAGCGCCCAGAACAGGTTGACCGCCGTCGGCCGCGAGGTGGCGAGGTGGTCCGCCACGCGCTCGACCTCCGCGGCCAGGGCCGCGCCGGTGCGCGCCTTGGAGGTCTGCACCCCGGCGACGACGCCCATGGCGGCGGCGATGCCGATGGCGGGGGCGCCGCGCACCTGGAGCGTTTTGATCGCCGTCCAGATTTTCTGCAGGTCCGCGGTCTGGAGCCAGACGAGCTTTTCCGGCAGGCGGGTCTGGTCGATCATCCGGACGCGGCCGGGCAGCAGCGCGCCCGACCTGGCGCCGACCCACTCGATGGTGCGCAGTGTTTTTTGCATGGGCGAAGTGAACCACAACTCTGCGCCGGAGTTCAATCCTTCTTCAAACCTGGGCCAGAATGACCACGTAATTCCGGCCGTACTTCCGGGCGCATTTCGGGCAGGTGGTGTAGAAGAAGTAGAGTTTCTGCCATTGCTTCCCTTGGGCCTGCACGAAGGTCTTCATCTCCGCGATCCAAGTCCTCACGTTCCGGTAGGGGCCTTCAAACACCTTGGTCAGGAAGGTGCCGGACAGGGTGGTCGTGCGCGCGCCGGGAATGTCCTTGGAAAGCGCGATGTAAACATCCGCCCCCCACGGGGAGCATTCGTCGGAGAGGATCACCTGCTCGTCCGGCTTGGCGCCGGCGGCGTCGATCAGGGTCATGCTCCGCTTCATCACCGCCCCGAAGTTCAGGGGAATGTGGCAAAAGCTCAGCACGCGATCCTGCAGGAACAGCTTCTTGTCCCAGGTGACGAGCTTGTCCGCCCACGGTGCGGGCTCAAATTGGGGACAGCATACGGCAGGTTGCAGAGGCAGCATGTGTTCACTCCTTCCTTATGTCCGGCCCACCATGTAGCGGGATCACCCCGGCAGCGGATCAGGGCCGGCTGGTCTTCCGCCTAACCCCGCTGCACAAGCGTTAGGATAGGGGAGCGGCTGGGCTTGGCAAGCCGATTTTGTCTGGCAGGGTGCGGCTCAGCGCAGCGCCGTCAGCAGCGCCAGGTTGAAGGCGTTGAAGAGCCCGTGCATGAGCACCGGCACGAGCAGGTTGCCCGAGTAGAGGTAGGCGAGCGAGAAGGCGACCGAGATCACAAACAGCGGCAGCAGCGCGGGGACGTGCAGGTGCACGGCGGCGAACAGCAACGCGACCAGGATGATCGCGCGGCCGACGCCGACGCGCCGGGCGAGGGCCGGCAGCATGATGCCGCGGAACAGGATCTCCTCGAAGAGGGGCGCGACCACCACGGCGATGCCGACCAGGTAGATGCGCAGGCCCAGCGGCTGGCTGCCCGTGAGCGTCACGGCCACCTGCTGGAGTTCCGGCTCGATGCCGCACCAGCGCAGGCCGAGTTCATAGAGCGCCGAGTAGAACCAGAAGAACGGCAGGACCGCGACAAAGAAGAGCGCGGCCAGTCCTGCGCCGCGCCCGGCGGATCGCCAGGCCATGCCGAAAGCCGTGTGCCAGGGCAGCCGGCGCCAGGCGAGCAGCGCGACCACCAGCGCGAGGCCCAGCCAGTGGAGCAGCAGCGTCTGCATCAGGAGCTGCGCCGTTTCGCTGGGCGTCGCATGCGCAAACTTCCGCACGACCGCGAGCAGGATGGCGGTGCCGGACTGCAAGCCGACCAGCAGGACGAGCATGCCGAGCGCATCGGCCGCTTGCCAGGGGCGCGCCACGAGCACGCGCTTGCGCCCGTCCCAGTCCACCTGACGCCGGTGGAAGTAGAAGACGAGGGCGATCGTCGTGAGCAGGCCGAGGCCGAGCAGTGCGACGTAGAGTGCGACGACGAGGCCGGTGGCGGTCGAGTGCCCCAGCGTCGTCCCGTCCGGCAGGCGCATGGCGGCCAGGGCCAGCGTGTTCATGGGCGGGCCCCCGGGAGGAACACCGAACATCGAACACCGAACACCGAACATCGAACACCGAACATCGAACATCGAACCCGGCTCCGCCGAAAGGCTTCGCCGGGGCAAGCATCGAACATCGAAGGGAAGAAGAAGAGTGTGCAGGGCCTTCAACGGAACCTGCAAGGGCTGTTGTGCCCTGGCTGCCCGCTGGAGCGTGAAGCTTGGTGCCTCGGCCAAGGGGGCTTTCGCTCGCGCCAAAAGGTGCGCTGCCTGTGCGGGGTTGACCGGTCGGTCTTCCAACCGCCGCGAAGGAGCCTTCGGGCGCAAGCTGCAGGAGCTTTGGAAACGTGGGGCCGGGCGTCACGGCGGTCCACCTCAGGCGGGCGAGGCGGCTGTTTCGCGGATGACGTAGATGGGCTTGTGCTGCGATTCGTGGTAGGTGCGGACCTGCACTTCCGCGAGCAGGCCCATGCTGATGAACTGCAGCGCGAAGCCGATGAACATCAACGGCGTGATGATCCAGAACGGGCGCTTGAGCAGGAAGCTGTCGGCGGCGGCGTGCGTAAGGAACAGCCGGTCCACCCCGACCCAGCCCAGCATCAGCAGCGCCGCGGCGAAGAAGTACAGGCCGACGCGCCCGAAGATCTGGATCGGCCGCGTGCTGTAGTGCAGCAGGAACTTCACCGTGAACAGGTCGAGGATGACGCGGAAGGTGCGCCCGATGCCGTACTTCGTGGTGCCGAACTGCCGCGCATGGTGGTTGACGACGACTTCCTCGATACGCCCGCCGACCCAGCTGGCGAGCGCGGGGATGAAACGGTGCATTTCGCCGTAGAGGCGCACACCCTGCATCACCTCGCGGCGGTAGGCCTTGAGCGTGCAGCCGTAATCGTGCAGGCGGACGCCCGTGATCTTGCTGATCAGCCAGTTGGCCATGATCGAGGGCAGGCGCCGGTTGATGAAGGTGTCCTGCCGGTTCTTGCGCCAGCCGCTGACCACGTCGCAGCCGGCGTCCATGCGCTCGAGCAGGAGCGGGAAATCGGCGGGATCGTTCTGCAGGTCGGCATCGAGCGTGATGATGACCTCGCCCCGCGCCGCATCGAAGCCCGCGCTCATGGCGGCGGTCTGCCCGAAGTTGCGGCGGAAACGGATCAGGCGCAGGTGCGGGATCTTCCGGGCCTGCGCGCACAGCCGCTCCCATGTGCTGTCGCGCGAGCCGTCGTCCACGAGGATGATTTCGTAGGTGCGGCCCAGCTTGGACGTGGCGTCGTGCAGCTTCTGGCAGAGCGTGGCGACGCTCTCTTCCTCGTTGAAGACGGGCACGACGATGGATACGGCGATGTTTTCGTTGCTGTTCATGTATTGGGTGCGCGGATAATGCCGAGCGCCGCGGCGGATTGCAACCTTGCAATCCATCCTGTAGGAAGGTGGTCTGAGGGTGCCGTGCGCTTGTCACCGCCTGTCCGCATGCTATGCTGCCTGCGGCGTAAGCATAGAAAGATGAGGCTCGTATGGGTCAGGCGACCGTTGGCAGTCGTTATCAGGTGGTGATCCCCAGCGCCATCCGTCAGCAGTTGGGGTTGCGACCGCGCAGCAAGGTGCTGCTGGAAGTGGTGGACAACATGATCGTGTTGCGGCCGGTGAAAAGCATAGCCTCGCTGCATGGTATCGGTCGTGATCTGGCCGATGGCATCGACGCCACCGACTACATCCGGCAGTTGCGTGCGGAGTGGAGCCAGCGCCAGGTTGATGTGCGCACAGCCGAACGTGGAGAATCTAAACATGTCGATTTTCGTTAAAATTTGCGGGTTGGCGAACGCGGAGGATGTCGCGGCGGTGGCGGCGCTCAAGCCGGATGCGCTCGGCTTCGTCCTGTGGCCCAAGTCGCCGCGCGCTGTGCAGCCGGAGCAGATCGCCGAATGGACGGGCGCGCTGCCGCCGGGCCTGCTCAAGGTCGGTGTCTTCGTGGATACCAACCCCTACGACATCCGGCGCGCCGTCAAGATCGCGCGGCTCGACGTGGTCCAATGGCACGGTTTCCCGAAGAAGGGCAAAGCCCACGCCGCCCTGTTCCAAACCCTGGAAAAAGAGCTGTCCGGCGTGGCCAAGGTCTGGACGGTCGTCCGCCTCGACCGCGAGCCGGCCCCGGCGTTCGTTGACGCTCTGCTGCTCGATAGTTATAGTCCGGCCACGCCCGGTGGCACGGGCCAGACGGTGGATTGGGCGGTGGCGCGCGAGTTCGTCGCGGAGAGCCGGACCAAGGTGGTGCTGGCCGGCGGGCTGCGCCCCGAGAATGTGGCGGAAGCGATCCGCACGGTGCGGCCGTGGGGCGTGGACGTCAGTTCCGGTGTCGAGGCGCAGCCGGGCAAGAAGGATCTGGACGCGGTGCGGCGGTTCATCGAGTCCGCCCGAGGGGTCGCCGGGGCGGCGCCCGAACCCACCGCGGAACTCACGCCTGAAAGCGAACAACTGTGAAAAAGAAAACCCAGTCAGCGGAGCAGCCGGGCCGGTTCGGGCCCTACGGCGGCATGTTCGTGCCGGAAATTTTGATGGAGCCCCTGCGCGAGTTGGAGCGCGAGTGGCGCGCCGCGGCGCGCGATCCGCTGTTCCGGCGCGAGCTCGACGGCCTGCTGCGGCAGTACGTGGGCCGGCCGACGCCGCTCTATCACGCGGCGCGGATGAGCGCGGCGCTCGGGCCGAAAATCTTCCTCAAGCGCGAGGACCTCTGCCACACCGGCGCGCACAAGATCAACAACAGCCTCGCGCAGTGCCTGCTCGCGAAGCGCATGGGCAAGCGGCGCGTCATCGCCGAGACCGGCGCGGGCCAGCACGGCGTCGCCACGGCGACCTGCGCGGCGCTGTTCGGGCTGGACTGCGTCGTCTACATGGGCAAGGTGGACATGGAGCGCCAGGCGCTCAACGTTTATCGGATGCAGGCGCTCGGCGCCGAGGTCGTGCCCGTCACCGCCGGCCAGCAGACGCTCAAGGAGGCGATCAGCGAGGCGATGCGCGACTGGGTGACGCACATCCGCGATACGCACTATGTGCTCGGCACCGCCTACGGGGCGCATCCCTATCCCGAGATGGTGCGGAGCTTCCAGAGCGTCATCGGCAAGGAGGCGCGGCGGCAGATCCTCGCGCAGGAAGGGCGGCTCCCGACGGCGCTGGTCGCGTGCGTTGGCGGCGGGAGCAACTCCATCGGCCTGTTCTCCGCGTTTCTGAAGGACCGCGGCGTGGCGCTGATCGGCGTCGAGGCGGGCGGCCTCGGCATCCGCAGCGGCCAGCACGCGGCGCGCTTCGCGGAGGGCCGCGTCGGCGTGCTGCAGGGCACGCGCACCTACGTCCTGCAGGACGACGAGGGGCAAATCCGCCTGACGCACTCGGTCAGCGCCGGCCTCGACTACGCCGCCGTCGGCCCGGAACACGCGTGGCTCCACGACACCAACCGCGCCGAATACAGCTACATCACCGACGACGAGGCGATCGCCGCGTTCCACAAGCTCGCGCGCTGGGAGGGCATCCTCGCCGCGCTCGAAAGCATCCACGCCGTCGCCTGGGTCATCAAGCACGCGCGCCGCCGCTGGACGAAGAAGGACGTGGTCATCATCAACCTCTCCGGCCGCGGCGACAAGGATGTGCAGCAGATCGCGGCGTGGGAAAAACTGCATCCCGCGTGACCTCAGTTGATGGATTTATGAAGGGTGGACTATGCCAGTACGCAGCATGACGGGATATGGCCGGGGCACGGCGGCGGCGGGCGGCTTGCGCGTGGAGATCCGCGCGACGTCCATCAACCGCAAGCAGCTCGATGTGCAGGTGAACCTCGCCCGCGAGTTCGCCGAACTGGAGCCGCGCCTGCAGGCCGCGGTGCGCGGCGCGCTCAGCCGCGGGCGCATCACGCTGCTCGTGGATGTGGTCCGCAGCGCGGCCGTGCGCCGGCAGGAAGTCCGTGTGGATGAAGACCTGGCCGCCGCCTACCATGCCGCGCTGCAAAAGGCGACGCAACGGCTGGGGTTGCCCGACAACGTGGACGCGACGTTCCTGATGGGGCTGCCCGAGGTGGTGCAACTCGCGCCGCCCGCGCAGGAATTGGAGCGCGTCTGGGCCGTCGCGCAGCGTGCGCTGGCCGCGGCGCTCAAGGCGTTGGTCGCCATGCGGGCGCGCGAGGGCGCCGTGTTGCGCAGCGACATCGAGGCGCGGCTGGACGGGCTGGAAAAACGCGCGGCCAAAATTGCGACCTTCGCGCCGGAGGTCAGCCGCCGCTACCGCGAGCAGCTGCTGGCGCGCCTGCGCGAGGCGGGGCAGGGCGACCTGGCCGCCGACGAGCGCGTCATCCGCGAGGTCGCCCTGTTCGCCGACAAGGCCGACATCACCGAGGAACTGACCCGGCTGCACAGTCACTTTGGCCAGGTCCGCGTGCTGCTGGACGGCCGCGAACCGCCGGGCCGCGCGCTGGACTTCCTGGCGCAGGAGATGGTCCGCGAGATCAACACGATCGGCTCCAAGGCCAACGCCACCGCGATCAGCCACGTCGTCGTCGGGTTCAAGGCGGAACTCGAGCAGATCCGCGAGCAGGTGCAAAACCTCGAATGATTTAAGATTTATGATTTCCGATTTACGATTTGAAAACTTTGGAATGCACAGGCTCGACTGCGCTATCCAACACGAGTCGGGTCAAGCAGGTAGGGGCGTCGCTTGCCGACGCCCGCGGACGCGACGTGCTCACTGCAGGCGGGCTTCGCAAGCGAAGCCCCTACAGGCCGTGCGCGGAACAGACTGTTTCTTTTTTTCTGATAGTGGGGGTGGGGCATGATTCCTGCCAAAAGGCCGCCGATCATCTTCCTCGTCTCCGCGCCGTCGGGCGCGGGCAAAACCACCCTGTGCGAGCTGCTCAAGCAGGACTTTGGCGAGTCCCTCTATCCGTTGGTCACCGCCACGACGCGGCCCATGCGGCCGGGCGAGGTCGAGGGGCAGAGCTATTTCTTCCTGACGCAGGAAGAGTTCGCACGTCGCGTCGCGGCCGGCGGTTTCCTGGAGCACGCCACGGTGCATGGCAACAGCTATGGCTCGCCGCGCGCGCCGGTTTTCCAGGCCTTGGACAAGGGCCAGGACGTGCTGATGAACGTGGATGTGCAGGGCGCGGAGAGCGTGCGCGCCGCGCTGGCGGGCGACTCCGCCCAGGCGGGACCGCCGCTGGTGGACATCTTCATCGCGCCGCCCTCGCTGGACATCCTGCAGACGCGCCTGACCGGCCGCGGACAGGACAGCGCCGAGGTGATCGAGCGCCGGCTGCAGAAGGCCGCCGCCGAACTGGCGTGCTGGCGGGCGTACAGCTATCTCGTCATCAACGACGACCTCCAGGCCGCCCATGACCAGCTCCGCGCGATCGTGCTCGCGGAGCGCGCGCGGATCAGGAAGTCGGCATAGGTATAGTGTTTTGTAGCGGCGGTCCCGCCGTGGCGGGATCGCCATTTCAGCAGGGAAAGAAGGCCCCTGTGAAAAATAAGCGTGTGAACGTGTTGAGGAAAAGTGTGAGTGTGTTGCGCTGGCGCCAGCGTCTGGCCGGGCGGAAGCTGGGCAACATCGTGGCGGATATCCGCGCGCTGCGGGATGCCTGAGTTTTGACAGGAGTGGCATGTGAAAGAAAACAAAGCGACCAAGACCATCGTGCTCGGCGTGACCGGGTCCATCGCGGCCTACAAGGCGGCGGAGCTCGTGCGCCGGATGCAGCAGCAGGGCTGGGACGTGTGGGTGATGATGACCGAGGCGGCGGCGAAGTACGTCGGGCCGCTGACGTTCCAGGCGCTGACGAAGCACCCGGTGGCGGTGGGCAAATGCGAAGCCGTCGAAAGCTCCACCTACCAGCACCTCGACCTCTCCGGCCGCGCGGCGGTGATGGTGGTCGCTCCCTGCACGGCCAACGTGCTCGCGAAGCTCGCGCACGGCCTGGCCGATGATGTCGTCACCGCGACGGTGCTCGCCGCCGCGGGCCCGGTGGTCGTGGCGCCGGCGATGAACGAGCGGATGTGGCGGAACCCCGCGACGCAGGCGAACGTCAAGACGCTCAAGGAGCGCGGCGTGCTCGTGCTCGACGTGGGCGAGGGCGAACTCGCGTGCGGCGACGTGGGCGCGGGCCGGCTGATCGAATTGGAACATATCGTCGCCGCCGTGGCGCAGACGATGAAGGAAGGCTGACATGACCAAGGTGCTCAAGATGGATTTTGTCGCCGCGCTCCAGGAGCGCGTGCTGGTGTTCGACGGCGCGATGGGTACGGAGATCTACCGGCGGCATGTGTATATCAACCGCAACTTCGAGGAACTGTCCGTCTCGGAGCCGGCGCTGATCCGGCAGATCCACCAGGATTACGCCGACGCCGGCGCGGACGTGCTCACCGCCAATTCCTACGGCGCGAACCGCGAGGCGCTCGCGCGCTTCGGCTTTGCGGAGAAAACGGCGGCGATCAACCGCGCCGCCGCCGAGCTGGCACTGGAGGTCGCGCGCGGCTCCAAGCGGCAGGTGTTCGTCGCCGGCTCCGTCGGCCCGATCACGCAGCCGGGCCTGCCCGCCGCGCGGCGGATCGAGCTGCTCGCCGAGCAGGTCGCCGCGCTCGCCGCGGCCGGCGTGGATTGCCTCATCTTCGAGACGCTGCCGACGCGCGCGCTGGCGGAGGACGCCGTCGCCGCCCTGCAGGCCGCCGGCGTGACGTTGCCATTTATCGTCTCGTTCGCGGTCAACGAGCAGGGCGAGTCGTCGAACGGCGAGCCGGTCGAGCGGCTGCTGCTGCCGTTCGCCGCGGGCGCGCCCGCGGCGGCGGCGTGGGGGCTGAACTGCGGCCTCGGCCCGGACGGACTGCTCGGCGCGGTCGAGCGCGCCGTGCGCCACACGCGCACGCCGATCGTCGTGCAGCCCAACGCCGGCATGCCCAAGGAAGTGGACAACCGCCGCATCACGCTCTGCTCGCCGGAATATCTTGCGACCTACGCCAAGCGCTATCTGGACCTGGGCGCGCGCGGGTTCGGCGGGTGCTGCGGCACCACGCCCGACCACATCCGCGAAGTCGCCCGCGCGCTGCGTCCGTTCGCGCAGCAGCGCATCGAGATCAAGGCCGCGCCCGCCGCGACCATCGCGCTCAAGCCCGCCGTGCCGCTCGCCGAAAAGACCGGGTTCAGCGCCAAGCTCGCGCGCGGAGCGTGGGTGACGAGCATCGAACTCGTGCCGCCGCGCGGCTACAACTTGGCCGATGTGGTGGCCAAGGCTGTGCTGTGCAAGGCCGCCGGCGTCGATGCGATCAACATCCCCGACGGCCCGCGCGCCTCGGCGCGCATCTCGCCGCTGATCACCGCGCTCGAAATCCAGCAAAAGGCCGGCATCGAGGCGATGCTCCACGTCTGCGCGCGCGACCGCAACATCATCAGCCTCCAGGCCGACCTGCTCGGCTGCGCGGCGGTCGGGCTGAAAAACCTGCTGTTCATCACGGGCGATCCGCCGAAGCTCGGGCCCTATCCCTCGGCCAGCGGCGTGTTCGACGTGGACGCCATCGGCCTCGTCCGTTTGCAGGCGCGGCTCAACCGCGGCGTGGACTTGGGCGGGCAGGGGATCGATCCCCAGACCCGCGCCGTCATCGGCGTGGGCGCCGACCCGAACGCGCTCGACTTCGACCGCGAAGTCCGCCGCTTCCGCGAGAAGGTCGAAGCCGGCGCCGAGTTCGCCATCACGCAGCCCGTTTTCGCCGCCGAGCCGCTGTTCCGGTTCCTCGACGCCGTCGCCGACCTGAAGCTGCCGGTACTCGCCGGCGTCTGGCCGCTCGCCAGCTATCGCAACGCTCAGTTCATGAAGAACGAGGTCCCCGGCGTCGTCGTGCCGGATGAACTGCTCACCCGCATGGGCGCCGTCGAAAGCCGCGACGACCAGCGCAAGATCGGCATCGAGATCGCCCGCGAAATGGTCGCCAAAATCCGCCACCGCCTCGCCGGCCTCCAGGTCAGCGCCCCGATGGGCAACGTCGCCACGGCGTTGGCGGTGCTGAGTACATGACCTGTTCCGGGAGAATTTTCTTATACATAGATTTTGGAGTACAGCACTAAGAAGCGCTTTGGGGGTAATTGTGTATGGAAAAATACGATAAAATACATTTGGGAAGTGAGTTAGAACTTATATCTCCCCCGATGGAAGCTACAATTTTGAGTTGGGTATGTGGCGAGCTCCAAAGTTTATTGCCGGGCATTGAAGTAAAAATAGTTCTCGAAGCAACAGCCAGAGAGATAAGTTTTAAGAAGATAAATCTAGCTCCACGGCATCCATATTCCGGCTATCAAGAAACGGATTGGACTTCAAATTCATTTAGACCGAGTGGCGGAGGAATGGTCTTTGACCTGGTTCAGCGGAAACTCCTTGAATTGAATGATGAAATTTCGCGCAATCGTGACAAAATCTAGGGCTACTCCTGATGGGCAAACATTCTTCAGATGAGAATTCGAGCGAGCACAGTAGGCTCTATTATGATGTGAAAATGCTGCTCGTGCTGTTTTTGTGGGTAGTTGGGTTTTCTGTTTCCATCATGAGCGTGGTCGCTATCCCATTTTTAATAATCCCGTGGTTATTCATCTTTGTTGAAATGACGGAGAAGGTTGGATGGTCGATCAAGCCGAGGTGAGTATGAATTATGTTAAATTTTCCTGTCCCTTGTGCGCGCAATCTCTCGAAGCTCCTGCTGAAATGGCAGGGCAGTCGATTGACTGTCCTGCGTGTTTGAAATTAATTGAGATATCAGTTCCTAAAGTGGCGACATCTCAGACAATAAGAATAGTTCCGAAAAAGCCCATGGGAAATATTTATGCAGCCCCCCTTCCCGATAGCGATGAAGAAATTTCAGCTCCTGATCAGAAAACAGACAAGTCGACCATGCGGAAATATGAATTTACCGGTGACACATGTGAATACCTTGGAAAGATATTACATCGAATAGTTAGGTTACGTGATGGGCAGATGGGCGGATGGATTGAAACTGAAATCAATCTGTCCCATGAAGGAGATTGTTGGATTTATGATGAAGCTAAGGTATACGGGAATGCTAGGATTTACGGGGAAGCTCAGGTGTCAAGTAATGCTTCAGTCGCTGATGATGCACAGGTATTTGGCGATGCGCGTGTTACTGGACGGGCTGCGGTGAGCGGGGACGCTAAAATTTATGAGAATGCAGTAGTATCAGGTGATACTTATGTGTCAGGAAAAGCTAAAATATTTGGGTCTGCTCGCGTGTCAGGTTACTGTACATCGGTAGGCGGACTAACTGAACTCTCGGGTAATGCAAGCATAAGCAAGAATTCAGTTGGCGGGTTATTTGAACAAAAAACCGCAGAGGATTTTAAGCGGAAGTTGGCAATCAACGTTCTGGGAATACTGACTTTTTCGTCGGCACGATGGCTTAAAGACAGGCATGATGAAAGAAAACGATAAATGAAAGAGTAAATCAGGATAGATCTCAAATGATGAATAGAAGGGTAAATGCTTGTATTTAGACGGTTAGACAGTGGCCTGTGAGCGCCATGACGCTCAAGTCTCACCGTAAGACCCGATGATACGGTCATTGACACGAGCCACAGATATAAGGAATAAGACTTCTTATCACTTCCGGGCCGACGCGGGAGCCGCTGGATCCGGTGCGGTTCTTGAGCAACCGGTCGTCGGGGAAGATGGTCTAGGCGCTGGCCGCGGCCGCGGCGGCGGGCGGAGTCCCGCGTTGTCACGGTAGACGGTGGCGGGTAAGATAATGACATGCATTTTGAGCGTATAACTTGTGATCTACAGCGGATGAACGGTCAGCCGTGCATCCGCCACCTGCGACTGACGGTGCGGCGTGTTGTGGAAGCCGTTGCCCTGTATCCTGACCGGGCCGACTTGAAGCGCGAGTATCCGGAGTTGGACGAAGACGAAATTCGTGAGGCGTTGGCGTACGCCTCCGACCATCTGGATGGCAGGTGATCGAGTTGGCCGCCGCCGGAATTTGAACGGGCCACGTAAGCGCGGAAAATTTCTGACACAAGACACAGGACACGAGACATGAGACTTCTTATCACCGCTGGGCCGACGCGGGAGCCGCTGGATCCGGTGCGGTTTTTGAGCAACCGGTCGTCGGGCAAGATGGGCTATGCGCTGGCCGCGGCTGCGGCGGCGCGCGGACATGAGGTGACGCTGGTCTCCGGGCCGGTCGCGCTGCCGTCTCTCGAAGATGCGGCCTCCGGCCGCATTTCAGAAAAGCGACCGGAGGTCGCTTCCACGAAAAATGTGCAGATCGTGCGCGTCGTCACAGCCGCCGACATGCTCGCCGCCGTCAAACAGCACCTGGCGACGTGCGACGCGCTCATCATGGCCGCCGCCGTCGCCGACTGGCGGCCGGTGCGCGTGGCCAGGCGCAAGATGAAGAAGGGCGAAGCGCAGACCATGACGCTGGAACTCAAGCGCACGCCGGACATCCTCAAGACCATCGCACCCCTCAAGGGCCAGAAGCTGTTCATCGGCTTTGCCGCCGAGACGCACAACGTCCGCGCCGAGGCCAAGCGCAAGCTGCGTGAGAAGAACCTCGACCTGATTGTCGCCAACGACGTCACCGCCCCCGGCGCCGGGTTCGAGGTGGAGACCAACCGCGTGACGATCTTCGATGCGCACAGCGAGGAACAGTTGCCGCTGCTCAGCAAGCGCGATGTCGCGGAGCGCATCCTCGATCGGCTTGAGGCGAAGCGGAAGTCGGGAAGATGAAAGCGGAAACCTGAGACCTGCATCCTGACGGCGGACAGCGGAAGGATAGAATCGGTCGCGATAAGTTTCAGCAGATAGCATTGGAGGAAGACGAAGAAGTCATCCACGGCTTCACGGGTTTTCATGGCGAGGTTCTTCCCTGTTATTTGTCGGGCCATGTTTCTGTCGTCCCTGCGGGACTTGCAGATAGGCTGCTGAATTTCCGGCGCTGAAGCGCCGGCCTACTTTCACGGCGTCCCGCTGGGATGCCAAGCGGCGGAAGTAATACGCTTTGGCGCCGGTGGCTGCGTCCCGGCGGGACGCTTCGAGGGTAGCACGGCGCTTCAGCGCCGTGGGGAAGAGCGGCCATTAGCATCCAAGTCCCGTAGGGACGAAAGAAGTTCGGCGGCCGAATTTGTACTCGTGGGGTTTGTTTCGCGGGGCTGGAAGCCGCTCCCGGGAAGAGTGGTTGTTGCCGGTGGACTGTTGCCTTGCGGCTCCGCCGTGGGCCACGCCTGAGGCGGACAAGCGTCGACCTGCCGTCTGTCGATGAAGTCGGCTGCCAGTGGTGCTTTTCCTCGTAGCCGCGTTCGTGAGAACGCGACCGGCGCATCCCGCGGACTGATGAATAACGGAAGAAACGACAGAATCATTAGAGGCAGAATCATTACAACACGGCGCTTCGCTTTCTGATGATTCTGCCGTTAATGGTTCTGTCGAAATTCGAGCGGAGAACCGCGCCGAAAGCAGCCGCAGTCACCCGGCGGCGTGACACGCCGCCCTCCACATGCCCAGCTGATGTGCGCGGGGTTTTCCTGCTCCGTGTTGAAGTGTAGGGGGGGGGCGCGGGGCTGGAAGCCCCGCCCACGAAGAGCCGGAAGGTAGGGGCGCGGCTTGCTGGACCCGGGGTGCGTCGCGCGCGAAACGGACGTCCTTCAGCCAGAGGGCGCACCTACGGCGTTCCCCTTATTTGAAAATCTTGGCGAAGAACTGCTTCATCGCTTCCCACGAGCGTTGCGCTGCTTTTTCATTATAGACCACACCCTTGGATTTATCGGTGCCGCTCTCGGGGGTTGGTGAAGGCGTGGACGGCGTCGCCATACAGGTGGTGAAAGGCGCACGGGCCAGCGGGTGGGGCGCTGTCGGCACCGGAGCAGGCCGCCATGTACGTGCGCAGGGTTGGATAGTGGTCAGCCGCTCAAGGCCGGCCGCAATCAGATTTTCCGGAACCGGCGTGGTGATAGAGTTGCCGGCCGGCGGGCCGAACCGGTCGAGGGCGGGGCGGAGGCCGTGAGGCGGGCGCTAGGAAGGAGTTTGTCGTTGACGGCAGCCCCTTGGATGGCTAGAGTATGCGCGAATAATCACGTTTGTGATTTAAGTGAAAGGAAAACCTATGCCGAACATTATGGCAGTATTGAAGCAGGAAATCGTCCGCCTCGCGCGCAAGGAAGCGCGGAGCCAGACGCAGGTGTTGAAGAAGATGTCGGCGCAATATCGCCGTGACATCGCCGCGCTGAAACGCCAGCTGGGCAAGGTGCAGGGCCAGACGGCCGTGTTGGAGAAGTCGGTGCTCAAGAAACTGCCGCCGACGCCGGTTGCCGAAGGGCAGCAGATCCGCTTCACCGCGAAGGGGCTGCGCGCGCAGCGCAAGCGCCTGGATCTTTCCGCCGCGGACTATGCCAAGCTCCTGGGCGTCTCGGGCCTGTCCGTTTACAAGTGGGAAAGCGGTTCGACGCGGCCGCGCCAGGCGCAGGTGGCGGCGCTGGCGGCGTTGCGTGGAATGACGAAGAAGGAAGCGGCGGCGCGCCTCGCGGTGCTCGGCGAGAAAGCAGCCAAGAAGTAAGTCGCGATGGTCGGGCGCTGCTGTCGCGGTGCCCGCGCAGGGAAGCGTGGTCGGATGGTTTCCAGGGCCGGGCAGATTGGGCTGGTGTTTGTCCCCGGCATTGGAAATAGTAGGGCCACGCTTTTCCACTATCTGGAAACAACGGGAAGGGAACTGGCATGAAGAAGCTGATGCAGGTTGGATTCGTGGCCGTGGCGCTGGTGGCACCGCTGGCCCAGGGCGCGGGCTTCGGTCTCTATGAAGGCAGCGCGCGCGGCAATGCGCTGGGCGGCACGCTGGTCGGACGCGCCGACGATCCGTCGGCCGTTTTTTACAACCCTGCGGGCATCACCCAGTTGCCGGGCGACCAGTTCATGGGCGGCCTCACGGTGGTCACGCCGATGACGGACGTCACCATCGGCGGCGTGAAGACGAGCGCGGAACGGAACTGGTGGTATCTGCCGCACGCCTACTATACGCACGACTTCAACGACAAGGTCTGGGCCGGCATGGGCGTGTATTCCCGCTTCGGCCTCGGCACGGAGTTCCCGGAGAACTGGCCGGGCCGCTACAACAGCTATTTCGCCAGCATCAAGAGCCTGACGCTCAACCCGAACGTGGCCGTCAAGCTTACGGACAAGCTCTCCGTCGCGGCCGGTTTCGATGCGGTCTATTTCGACATGGATCTCAAGCGCAAAGTGCCGGTCAGCGGCGTCGGCGATGTGCCGGTGGAGCTCAAGGGCGATGCGTGGGGCTACGGGTTCAACCTCGCCGCCCGCTATGCCATCAACGACTGGATCGCCATCGGCGGTACCTATATCGCCAAGGTGCGCGAGGACGTCAGCGGCACGGCTTCGGCGGGCCCGAACAGCACGGGCGCGTCGGGCCAGATCGAGCTGCCGCAGGAAGGCGCCATCGCGCTGCTGCTCAAGCCGATGGACAAGCTCTCGGTGGAGTTCGCCGTGACGGCGACCGGCTGGACCTCCTACGACCGCCTTGGCGTGACGTTCGACAATCCGGCCGTGCTCGGCCCGGAAACCAGCAGCCCCAAGGACTGGAAGAACGCGTTCCGCTATCAGGCGGGCGTGGAATATGAAGCGACCCGGTCCCTCGTGGTGCGTGCGGGCTACATCTATGACGAGGAGCCGATCCCGGCGGCGACCGCCGATTATATCGTCCCGGCGAACGACCGCCACCTGCTGAGCACCGGCATCGGCTATCGTTGGAACAGCTGGGTGCTGGATCTTTCCTACACCTACCTGATCATCATCGACCGGTCCATTCCCGGTCATGTACCGCCCGATGGCGTGATGCCTTCCGATATCAGCGGTGGCAACGCCCACATGATCGGCCTCAGCGTGAGCACGAAGCTCTGAGCGCGACCGTGCGCCTCTGAGCCTGAAGCCCGGCTTTGCAGCCGGGCTTCTTTTTTGTATCGTCTGCGCACCCATGAAAGCTCAACCATCACAGGCTTGGCTGGCGGAAATCTTTTGCTCGATCCAGGGCGAGGGCCCGCTTGTCGGCGTGCGTCAGGTCTTCGTGCGCCTGGCCGGGTGCCATCGCCGGTGCCGGTTCTGCGATACGCCCGCCGCGCTGCTGCGGCAGCCGGCGACGTTCACGGTCCAGACGGCCTCCGGCGCCGATTGCACGGTCAGCAATCCCGTCACCGTGCCGCGCCTGCTCGCGTTGCTGGAGACCTATCGCACGGGCAGGGCGCAGCCGCACTCGGTGGCCTTCACCGGCGGCGAGCCGTTGTTGCAGGCGGACTTCCTGCGCGCCGCCTTGCCCCGCCTGCGCCGCGCCGGCTGGCGCAACTACCTCGAAACCTCCGGCGACCGCTGGCGCGAACTGGGGGGTGTGCTGCCGGCTACCGACTACGTCGCGATGGACCTCAAGCTGCCCAGCGTCACCGGCCAGCCGGGCACCTGGGCGGCGCACCGGAAATTCCTGGGCTTGTGTGCGGCCGCGCGCGCCGCGACGTTCGTCAAGATCGTCGTCGGCGCCGCGACGGAAGCCGGCGAGTTGCGCCGCGCCGCGCGCCTGGTGGCGGGCGTGGCCCCGCAGCTGCCGGTGATCCTGCAGCCGGCGACCCCGCACGCCGGGGTGCGCGCGCCCGCGACGGCGCAACTGGAGCAGTGGCAGCTGCTCGCCCTGGCCGCGGGACTGCAGGACGTGCGCGTGATTCCGCAATGCCACGTGTTTCTTGGCCAGCGCTGAGCGGCCCGCCGGCGCAACCTATAGCGTGCCGTTTGGCGTGCTGGCGGTGACACCCGTGCTGCTGCGCTTTCGAAATACCTTTTCCAGAAAATTCAAAACTCAAAATCCGAAATAAATACGAAAACAAAAATTCGAAAAGAAACCGAAACGCTGTCGTTTTGGAAATTTCTTGGTTTGATTTCGGGCTTGGGCTTTGTTTTGGGTTTTGGGTTTCGAGTTTGGTTGCGGCATAAGCCGCGCCAGGCAAGCCCTGCGTACCCGCTGAACCAGGAAAACCCCCAAAGCGGTGTTGTGTTGAGCGGCGCCCCTCTGCTTTGCCAGCGCGTGCTTTTTTCTCGACCATGGTCTTGCGACGGGGACTCCGCATGGTTTTGCATAATACGGGTGGTGCGCGCAGGCCGGAGCAGGTTGTTGTTTGTGGCGGCACGCATCCCGCGTGCCGGTGCAGGCGGCGTCCCGCCGCCTCTGTGGATTTCCTGTGGGCGATGGTGGGTTGGTCTGTCGGGCCTGACGCCCGACAGACCGGCAGGCGGGCCGCCTGCCTCCACGGGACTTTGATTGCGGTGTCAGCTGAGCAGCGCAGAGGGGCGATTCTGCCGCCACGGGCGGGTGCGGCCACCTTCGCGTGAGGCTTGGGTTGCGGCGTCTGCCGCGCTAGGCTAAGCTCCGCGCACCCGATGAATCAGGCAAAACCCAAAGCGGTGGTGTTGTTGAGCGGCGGACTGGATTCGGCGACGACGCTGTTCGTCGCCCGCAGCCAGGGCTATGACCTCTATGCGATCAGCTTCCGCTACGGCCAGCGGCATGCGTCGGAGTTGGAGTGCGCGGCGAACATCGCGCGCGCCGCCGGCGCCGCGCAGCATCAGGTGCTGGACGTCAACCTCGGCGTGTTGGGCGGCTCGGCGCTGACGGGCGCGAGCGCCGTGCCGAAGCATCGGACCGATGCGCAGATCGGCACGGGCATTCCGTCCACCTACGTCCCCGCGCGCAACACGGTCTTTCTGGCGCTCGCGCTGGCCTGGGCGGAGGTGCTGGGCGCGGCGGATCTTTTCATCGGCGTCAACGCGCTCGACTATTCGGGCTATCCCGACTGCCGCCCCGAGTTCATTGCCGCCTTCGAGCGGCTGGCCAACCTGGCGACCAAGGCGGGCGTCGAGGGGAGCTCCCGGTTCCGGGTCCACACGCCGCTGATCGCCCTGAGCAAGGCGCAGATCATCCGCACCGGCCTGGACCTGGGCGTGGATTTTTCGCTGACGAGCAGCTGCTATGACCCGCAGCCCGGCGGGCGGCCCTGCGGCGCCTGCGACTCGTGCGCCCTGCGGCGCAAGGGCTTCGCCGAACTCGGTCTGACCGATCCGCTGGACAAGAAATAAAAAAGACGATCCACAGATTTCACAGATTACACGGATTCGGAACAGAATCGGGCAGCAAAAAAATCTGAAATTTAGCGACGAGCAAAAGAGACCACCATGGAAATTTTCAAGACCGTCCACTTCGAAGCGGCGCACTGGCTGCCCCAGGTGCCGGAAACGCATCCGTGCCGCCGGCTCCACGGTCACGGCTACAAGCTGGAGATCCATGTGGCCGGCCCCGTGGATGCGCGCCTGGGGTGGGTGCAGGACTTCGGCGAGATCCGCCAGGCACTCCAGCCGGTGCTCGAGCAGCTGGACCACCATTGTCTCAACGACGTGGCCGGGCTGGAAAATCCCACGAGCGAAAACCTGGTGCGCTGGATCTGGCAGCGGCTCAAACCTGAGCTGCCGCTGCTCTGCCGCCTGGTCATCCGCGAAACCGACACCACCGGCTGCAGCTACGACGGCCGCGACTAGCGCGTTCCCATACATGATGCAGCGTGAGCGGAGGCATCGCCACGCAGATGCGCCCGCCCGGCTTCGCCGTGTGGCTGCGCCGGCGCAAGCCGGCCGCATATTAGCTCAAGGAAAAGCGGCCGGAGGCCGCTTCCACCAGATGCGCCAAACAGACGGCCGGTAACAGGAACAGCGTTAACGGGCCGGGTGGCTGGCCGTGACGCGGATGGCGATGCCGCCGCGCGCGGCGAAATCGCCGGTGACGGTGGCGCGGCGTGGCCGGCACGCCTGCACCACGGCGTCGAGGACTTCGTTCACGATGGTTTCCGCGAACGCGCCGCGGCTGCGATAGCTGAACAGGTGCAGTTTGAGGGACTTGCTCTCGATGCACGACTTGTGCGGCACATACTCGATCACGATCTTCCCGAAATCCGGCTGCCCCGTCACCGGGCACATCGCGGTGAATTCCGGGCAATCGAACCGGATGGTGTAGTCGCGCCGCGGCTGCGGGTTGGGGAACACTTCCAGCCGCGCCTCCGCCGGCGAGGTCGGGTAGGGTTGCTGGCTGCGCTTGAGCAGCGTCAGTCCACGGAAATTTTGTTTCATTTTCATCATCGGCTCCGGCGCAGAGATAGCAAACCCGCGCCGCCGAGTCAGGCCCAAATTTCGCGGGGGAGCAGCCTGGTGGGAGGGTGGGGCGGAGCGAAGCCGGGCCGTTTGTGTTGCGGCTCCGCCAGAGGCCACGCCTGAGGCGGGCAAGCGTCGCCCTGCCGCCTGTTGACGTAGGTGGTCACCAGCCTTTTCTTCGATGTTCGATGCTTGCCCCGGCGGAGCCTTTGGGGATAGCCGGGTTGGGTGTTCAGTGTTCGATGTTCGCTTCCCGGCTCTTCCGCGTAGCCGCGTTCGTGAGAACGCGGCCGGCGCACTCCGCGGACTGTTGAATGCAAAAGAAACGACAGAATCATTGCGGACAGAACCATTTCAACATGGTGCCGCGCCTTCTGATGATTCTGCCGATAATGGTTCTGTCGAAATCCGCAGCGGAGGACCGCGCTGAAAGCCACCGCTGTCACCCGGCGGCGTGACACGCCGCCCTCCATGTGCTCGGCTGATGTGTGCGGAATTTTCCGGTTCCATGTTGCAGGGTGGGGAGGTCTCGCGGGGCTGGAAGCCCCGCCCACGAAGAGTGGTTGTTGTCGTAGCCGCGTTCGTGAGAACGCGGCCGGCGCGGCCCGGGGCTGATGAATGGGGAGGCGACGACAGAATCATTGA
>CAITZM010000187.1 GCA_903896925.1 uncultured Lentisphaerota bacterium
GTGATCACCGACCCGTAGCTGTAGCTGTACGCGGCGAGGTTCAGCTTCAGCTGACCGCCCGTGACGGTCAGGCTGTTGGTCACGAAGAGCTTGTCGTTGGCCGCGCCGATCAGCTTGAGATCCAGCACGCCGGCGTTGGTCAGCGTCAGGTTGCCCACGTAGGTCGAGGCCACGACGCCGTTGCTGCCCGGGCCGTAGATGCCGCCGTGGTTCACATTCAGCGAACTGATCGAGCCCGAGCCGCCCACGAAGCCATTGCTGAGCACCGTGATCACGCCACCGTTGTGCAGGCCATTGACGTAGAGGTTCGCGCTGTTACTCACGATCGTGGCGCCGAGGAAGCTGTTCGTGCCGGTCAGGTTCATCGTCCCGCCGCCGGTCAGCGTCAGGTTGCCCGGCCCGGTCAGCCGGCCCAGGTAGCTCTGGCTGCCCGTGAAGTTCACGGTCAGCGTGCTGCCGGCGCCCGAGTTGTTGATCGTGCCGCTGCCGCCGATGCCGGCGACGGTCTGGTTGAAGTTGCCGAGCTCGAAGGTGCCGGCGGTGTCGACATAGAGCTGCGAGCTGCTGGCCACGGCGTTGTCCGTGCCCAGCTTGACCGTGCCGCCGCTGACCGTCGTGAGGCCCGCGTAGGTGCTCTGGCCCGCGAGCGTCAGCGTGCCGACGCCCTGCTTGGTCAGGCTGCCGCTGTTGGTGAGCGCGCCGACCGTCAGGGTGTTGGCGGTGACCGTCACCGTGCGCGTGCCGCTGCCCTGGTCCACGGTCCCGGCCGCGCCCAGGTTCAGGTCGGACGTGCCGGCGAAGGTGAAGTCGCCGAGCCACGCCTGCGCGTTGTTGTTGGCATTGGTCAGGGCGTTGCCGCTCGTGTTGCCCAGCGTGGTGCCGCCGCTGATGGCGAGGAGGCCCGTGCCCAACGCCGTCGTGCTGTTGATGTTGAGCGTGCCGCCCTTGAGCGCGGTCCCGCCGCTGTAGGTGTTCGCGCCGGAGAGCGTCAGCGCATTCCCGCCCTGCACCACGAGCACGTGGGTGTTCGTGATGCTGCCGGCCAGCGTCAGGTCGCCGCCCGTCGTGTCCACGGTGTTGCTGGTCGCCAGCAGGTTGAGCGTGTTGTTCACCGTCCAGCCGCCGACGCCGCTGACGCCGAGCGTGCCGCCGTTCATCGTCAACTGCCCGCTGCCGAACGCGGTGCTCGAGCCCACGGCCGCCACGCCGCCGGCGTTGGTCGTGCCGCCGGTGTACTGGTTGTTGCCCGCGAAGACCAAGGTCCCGGCGCCGAGCTTGACGATCGGGTTCGTGAGCGTGTTGTAGCCGCCCACGTTCAGCAGCGTGCCGTTGCTCGCCACCAGCGTCACCCACTGGGCCCGGTTGTTGATGTTGCTGCCGATGTAGCTGTTGTTCATGTCCAACGAGCCGCCGGCCAGCGTGATGGTGGCGCTGGACTGGAGGTTCGTGTAGCTGCCGAGGCCGCGGAAGGCGCCGTTGCTGATCGTCACGAACGAGTTGCTGTAGATGTTGAGCGCCGCCTGGGCCGTACCGAACTGGTTGGTGGCCATCAGGAGGTTGCCGATGTTCGCGTAGGCCGGGCTGCTGCTGCCGCCGCCGATGTTCAACACCGCGATGCTGGACTGCGTCACGTTCGTGGAGCCACCGCCACGGACCGCCATCTGCAGGTTGGTCACATCCAACGTGCCCTGGTCGAACGCCAGCGAACCTTGGCGCGCGCCGGTGTTGTTCAGCCCGCCCGCATTCGCACCGCCCATGAAGAGGTTGCCCAAGAAGAGCGACACATTGTGGCCGACGACGTTGACCGTGCCCGTGATGTTGGCGCCGGTATTCGCGTTGATGGTGCTGCCCAGGAACAGTTCGGCACGACCGCCTGTCGCGTTCGACAACGTCAGCGACCCGTCCGCCCCGTTGAACTGCAGCAGGCCGCTGGCACGGCCGGCGTTCATGCTGCCCACGAAGGAGGTGTTCACATTGAGCACGTTCTGATTGGCGCCCAGGAGGAGGGTTTCCAGCACGCCCATCTGGTTGCTCTCGCCCAGGCTCAGGACCCCGGCCGTGATCGTATTGTTGGTGGCCAAGGTGAGCACCGAAGCATTGACGCTGCCTTGGACGGCGCCGTTGTTTTGATCGCCGACGTTGAACCGGCCGTTGGTGCCCAGGTTGGCCGTGAAGGAGCCCAAGCCCTTCATGTCGTTGGTGACCGCGTTGCCGCCGCCCGTGTTGACGTTGGTCGAGGTGTTATCCGTGCCGATCTGGAAGATGCCGCCATTGGTGTTGACCACCAACGCGCCGCCACCGACCCACGCGAGGCGCGTGATGTAGGTCGTCAGGTTGTTCGAGGTCGTGAAGTTCGGCCCGACCGAGAAGTTGCCGTTCACCGTCAGCGTCTGGCCCAAGCCGATGGTGTTCGTAACCACCGGCAGCGTGCCCTGCGCATTCGTAAAGGCTGCCATGTAGCCGGCGATGGTCTGGCTGGTGCCGTTGAGGTCCAGCTTGCCGATGGTGGTATTCCCGGTATTGAACTGCCCGATGACGCTGTTCGAGGAGAACGCGTTGTTCACCAGCGCCTGCAAGGTGCCGTTGCTGATCGCCGTCAGACCGCTGTAGGTGCTGCCCGCGCCGCCGAGCTGCAGGATGCCGCCGCCGATCAGGTTCAGGCCGCCGATGCCGGTGACGGGGTTCGTGCTCGTCAGCGTGAGGCCGCTGACGACGTTGAACGTGCCGCCGCCGACACCCAACTGCACGGCGCGGTTGTCCAGCGTGAAGCTGGTGCCCGGGATGAACGAGGCGTTGTTCGAGATGATCAGCGCGCCGCCGCTGGCGCCGAGCGCGGATTCGTTGGTGACGCGGAGCGAGCCGCCCGCGATCACGACGCCGCCGCTGAAGCTGTTGCCGTTGTCGGCCAGCATCAGGTAACCGGCGCCCGTCTGCACGACCTGGCCGGAACCGGAGATCTTGTTCAGGTTGGTGATCGCATCGGAGTGGTTGAAGATCAACTGGCTGTTGTTGGTGATGTCATTGAGCACCATGCCGCTCGCGCCGCCGTTGCCCAGGGACAGCGCGCCGCCGTTGATCAGCGTGCCACCGGTGAACGTGTTGGTGTTGAGCAGCACCACCGTGCCCGTCAAGCCCGGTGCGTTGACCGTGAGGTAACCCGTGCCGAGGCCGTTATTGAGGGCATTGGTGATGAACAGCGAGCCGCCGCCACCACCGAGGTTGTAGTAGGTGTTGGCCACGCCGTCATTTTGCGGGGTGTAGAGGGCCGCGTTGTTGGTGATGACAGCACCCTGCGCCGCGCCGAGGAAGACGTTGTTGAGCAGCGGCACCGTGAAGTCCAGCGTGTCCGCGCTGTTGGAGGCCGTGAGCGCCAGCGCGCTGCCCTGCGCGAAGTAGACGCGCTGGGTCAGGACGCCGAGCACGTTAGGCTGCAGCAGCGCCACCGCGCCGCCGGCGTTGTTGCTGATGTTGATGCCGGTGCCGGCCATCGCGGAGGTGTTGTCGAACTCCAACGTACCGGCGTTGATCAGCGTCGGGCCGGCGTAGCTGTTGGTGCTGGCGAGCAGCAACAGGCCCGTGCCGGTCTTGGTCAACCCGCCGCCGATATTGGTGTTGATGAGGATGTTCGCCGCCAGGATCGGATAGTTCGTGCTGCCGCCGCCGATCAGCGTGACGGTCGGCGTGCCGGTGTACCCGACGCCCTGGCTGGTCATGACGATCTGGGTGACGACGCCCAGAACGTTGTCGAACAACGCCACGGCCGTCGCGCCGGTGCCGCCGCCGCCGCTGATCGTCACATACGGCGCACCGATAAAGCCGGTCAAGGACGGCGTACCCAAGGCGATGCTCACCACGCCCGTGCCGCTGCCCATCGCGCCGGGGTTCAACAGGTTCTGGCGGTTGGTGACGATGAAGCTGGAGCTGTCGATGGTCGCGCCATTGGCGTAGAGGTAGGTGTAATCCGCGCCCGTGTTTATCGACAATCCGGCGCCCACGGTGGCGGAAGGCATCAGGATGCCATTGGCCGCCGCGCGCAGCGTACCGCCGTTGAAGCTGACCACGCTCAGACCTCCATTGGTGCCCTTAATAATGGCTGTGGCTTGGAGGACACCGCCGTTAAGATTCAGGGAATTGGTGGTCGCATTGTTGACGCCAGCCCCACCAAGCTTGTTCATGAGCACGGTATTGTTCATCAGTACCGCGGCATTCGTGGACACCGTCACTTCACTGCGCCCGCCACTGGCTGAGTTGTTCCAGCCCATGACCAAGGAAGCGCTGCTGGTGTAGACACCGCCAGCGAAATAGGCGACGCCCGTACCGCTGTTGTTGGCGAACAAGCTGCCGGCTGCGGTGGCGTTATTGGTGCCACCGAGCTGGTAATACAGGCCAATTCCGGTTGAGCCAACCTGTTCGACGAAACTCGTGCTCGTCAGGGTGCCTGCGCTCAACTGGTAATAGCCATTATTGATTACGTTCATCGTGCGACTGGAAACGCTGCCGCCGAGTTGATAGATCGCTGCATTGGCGACATTGACGGTATCGCTCACCGCCAGGCTGCTGGCCGCATCGATGTTGAGCGCGCCGCCATTGACATTCAAGTTGCCGAGACCCATCCGCAGGTTGGCGCCCTGCATATACAGCGTGCCGGAACCGATCTTGGTCACGTTACCCATGCCCAGGATGCTGCTGGAGTTCGTGATCGAGTTGGCCATCGTGTCGAACGTCGCCGTGTAGGCGCTGTTGGTGACCCAGATCGTGCGGGTCGAGGCCAGGCCGAAGCTGTTGGAGAACTGCAGCGTGCTGCTGGCGCCGAAGGTGATGTTCGTCGAGGACAACGCCGGCGCGGGGCCGAGGGCGAGATCGGAGTTGATGTTGAGCGTGCCGCCCGCGAGCAGCGTGCCGCCGGTGTAGTTGTTCGTGTTGTTGAAGACCAGCACATCGCCGGACGAGCCGCTGGTCATCTTCACGGTCGCCGGGCCGCTGATGACATTGGCGAAGGTGCTCGTCACGAAGTTCGCGGAGAAGCTGAAGGCGTTCGTCCCGCCCACCAGATTGACCGAGCCGGAGTAGAGGTAGTTCGACTCACCCACAATGCCGGCGTTGGCGTGCAGGTTGATCGCCGCGCCATTGTACATGGTGATCGGCACGTTGCTGTAGACCATGTTACCCGAGTTGGGTTTCAACTCGAGGATGCCGAAGTTGGTGATGCCAGAGCTGAAGGCTGCAAAC
Source organism: uncultured Lentisphaerota bacterium (assembly GCA_903896925.1). Taxonomy (GTDB): domain Bacteria; phylum Verrucomicrobiota; class Kiritimatiellia; order CAIQIC01; family CAIQIC01; genus DP16D-bin41. The sequence goes on from CAITZM010000187.1 coordinate 5,230, forward strand.
CCGGCATTCGCCACCGACAACGACGCCGGGCCGTTGCTGATGGTCAGCGAACCGGTGAAGGTGTTCATCGGGTTGAGGATCTCGAAGCCACTGGGACCCGACAGGTACACCACGTTCATGTTACCGGCGAACACCGACGAGATGCTGGTGCTCTGGGCCGCGAAGCTGACCGTGGCGGGGGTCGCGCTGCTGTTGGTGATCGTCGCGCCCGTGCTGCCAGCAAAATTGCTGAAGGTCTGACTGAACCCGTTCACATCCACGATGCCCGCATTGAGCGTCAGACCGGCGACGCTTTCATTGGTGCCCAGGATCAGCAGGCCGGCACCGGTCTTCGCGATCTTGCCCGGGCCCGTGATCAGGCCGGCGATGGTGTTGGTGTTGCCCAACGTGTCCAGCGTCGCGGTGAAGTTGGCGTTCGAGACCCAAAGCGTGCGGTTGGCCGCGAGCGTAAACGAGTTGCTGAACTGCAGCGTGGAGTTGCCGGCAAACAGGAGGTTGGACGAGGGTTGGGCCGGCACCGCGCCGAGCGCGAGGTCGCTGTTGATGTTGACCGTGCCCTGGGTGATGATCGTGCCGCCCGCGTAGCTGTTCACGCCGTAGAGCGACAGCACGCCGCCGCCGATCTTCACCAGCGTCAGCGGGCCACCGTTGGCGGCGTTATCGCCGATGATGCCGCCGAACAGGCTCGCGCCGCCCAAGTTGCCCAGGTCGAGGGTACCCGGCGCCGTGGCGGTGTTGGTCACCGCACCGAGGCCGAGCAAACGGTCGAACTGACCGTAGCGCCCGTTCAGATCCAGGATACCGCCGCTGTTCACGGTCACGACATTCCCCGAAAAGATCTGGCTGATACCGCTGCCGGCGAACTGCACCGTGCCACCGTTGTAGATGGTCACGCCGCTGCCGCCCACGGCAAAATTATTCCCGCCGCTGGCTTTGGCCAGGATCGCCAGACCGTTGGAGACCGTCAACCCCGAGAAGTTGTTGGCACTGGAGCCTGCCAGGACCAGCGTACCGCCCGACACATTGTTCGTGAAATTCGCAGCACCGCTGATCCGGTCGATCGTCGCCGTGCCCAGGCCGGTCTTATTGAAGTTGCTCGCCTGGTTCACGATGGCGTTGGTGATGGTCAACGCCTGATTGGCGTCCACATTCACACCGCCATTGTTGTTGCTGATGCTGCCGGTGCGCAGGGTGAAGGTGCCGCTGACCTGCAACGTGCCGTTGGTGAGGCTGAGGACATTGCCCGCGGCGCCCAACGCATCCGTGTTGGTGATCATCAGGCTGCCGCCGTTGATCACCGTCGCGCCGGTGTAGGAATTCGTCTGCGCCATGAACACCGTGCCGCCGTTGCCGCCGTAGGTCACGACGCTGAGGATGCCGCCGTTGACGGTATTGCTGATCTCGCCGGCGCTGGAAGCGTAGGTCATGACCGCGTTCGAGTAGGCGCCGAGGCGGTAGTAGTTCGTGCCACCCGACTGGAACGGCGTGTACGCACCGGTGTAGGTCATGTTCGAAACCGCGCCCAAGACCAGATTGGTGAAGTTGCTCGCGCCGAAGGTGAAGTTGAAGTTTTCAGCGGAGTCGCCCACGAGGCCCAGCATACCGGCGGAGTTGCTGGTGATCAGCGGCAGCAAGGTCGTATTGATGCTGCCGAAGTTGCCGGCGACCACCGCGCCCGCGGCGACCACGATGTTGCTGGCCGTCGGGAGGTTCGCCAGGCTGTTGAACTCGAGCAACCCGCCGTTGATCACCGTCTGGCCGTTGTAGGTGCTGCCGCTGCCGTTGAGGATCAGCGCGCCGCTGCCGGTCTTGGTCAGGCCGGCGAAAAGCGCGCCGGTGTTGGTCACGTTGCCGTTGATAATCGCGACGCCGCCCACGGTGTTGATGGTGCGGTTGGTGCCGTTGAAGTCGAGGCTGTTGAGGAACAGCAGGTTGCCCGCGGAGTTCGAGCCGTTGAGCACCAGCGTGGACGGATTGAAGTAGGTCGTGCCCCAGGTCAGCGGCGTCGGGCTATCCACGCCGCCCAGCGCCACGGTGAGCAGGTTGTTGCTCAGCGCGCTGAAACCGCTCTGGGCGTTGTTCGCGAAGTAGAGTTGGCCGGCGCCGGCACCGAAGCCGTTGGTGATCGCCGTCGTGTTGATCGTCGCCAGGTTGCCGCCGGCGAGCACCACCGTGCTGTTGGACTGCAGACCGACGTTGATATCCGCCTGCAGCGTGCCCGCGTTGACGAAGGTCGGGCCGTTGTAGGTGTTCGTGCCAGTCAGCGTCAGGGTGCCGAAGCCCACCTTGGCCAGCGAACCCTGATAGAAATTGCCCAGGCCCGCATCGCTCAAGACACCGTTGTAGGTCGTGCTGACGCCGTTCGTGCCGACCAGCAGCGTCACGCCGCCGTGGCCCGTCTGGCTCCAGAGCGTGATGCCGCCGTTGCCGTAGAGGCCGGGGATCAGGAATGCGTTGGTGTTGGCAAAGCCGATGCCGTTGTTGACGTTGTTGGTGATCGTCGGCGCCGTGTTCGCCATCGTCACCGGCGTCGCCAGCAGCAACTGCCCGCCGTTGATCGTCACCGGGCTGGCAAACGCGGTGGTATTGCTCAGCGCCAGCACGCCGGCGTTGACGGTCGTCGGGCCGGTGTAGGTGATGTTCACGCCGCTCAAGGTCAACTGCGCCGTGCCTTCCTTCTTTAGGGATATGAGACCGGTCTGGTTGCGGATGTAGCCGGTCCACAGGCTGTTGACGGCATTGTTGGAAACGATCAGCAGGCCCGTGCCCGTGCCGCCGGCTTCCAGGTTCTGAATGATGGAGGCGGCACCGACGTTGGCGATGGTCGCCACGGTCTGGGTGAACCCGTTCAACTCAAACTTGGCGTTGACCGCGCCGCTCGCGGTGAGCATTGCCGCCGGGCTGAGCTGCTGGTTGGCATAGAGCCGCAGGAAGGCGGTCCCAACGCCGTTGCCCAGGTTGATGTTCGTGCTGGCCAGCGAGGTCTGGCCCGGCGTTTGGTTCGAGAGAGCAAACACGCCATTGTTGATATACACCGGACCGGCGAATGGATTGCTATTGGTGACCACGAGCAGCGTGCTGGAAACCTGGTTGTTGAGCACCAGGTTGCCGGCGCCGCTGAGCACGTTTTGGAGCACGCCGTTGGTGGTGGCGCCTGAGGTGTTGATCAGGTTGAAGACCAGCGTGCCGTTGTTGGTGACCGCGCCGGTACCCAGGCTGACCGAGGACACCGTTGTGGTGCCGAGCGCGCCGATGGTCGTGCCGCCGGTGTAGGTGTTGGTGCCGCGCAGGACCAGCGTGCCGCCGGTGCCGCTGGCGAAGGTGACGACGCTGGTGCCCGCGCCCGTGAGGTAGTTGTCGTTCGCCAGCACCAGCGTGCCGCCGCCGCCGCCGAGCAGATAGGTGGTGCCGTTGGGCGTGAGCGCGCCGCTGTTGGTCCACATCCCGCTAAACGCGCCGAGGCTGACGTTCGTCAACCCGGCGAAATTCAGGGGGTTCGCGCTGTTGGTGCCGAGCGCCACGACGCCGGCGGAGCTGTTCGCCAGGCGGCTGACCAGGGCCTGGTCCAGCGTGTAGTTGTTGGTGACGCTGCCGGCGACGAGGACCGCGCCGAAGGAGTTGGTCACGTTCGCGCCCGCGCCGCCGAGGGCGTTGTTGTTGGTGTAGAGCACCACGTTCGCGCCGGCGTTGATCAACGTGCCGCCGGTGTAGGAGTTGCTCGCGGTCAGGATGACCGTGCCGGGGCCGTTGACGATCAGGCCCTGCGTGAAGAAGTTGTTGCTCAGCGTATTTTCGGAAGCCATGACCAGCGTCGCGCCCGGGCCCGCGGCCAACCGGTAGTTGTTGTTGGTCGGCGTCAGGATGCCGGAGTAGGTCACGTTGCTGCCCGAGACGACGCCGAGGAACAGGTTGCTGTACACGCCCATCGTAATGTTTTCCGTGCTGTTCGAGATCAGACCGATCGCACCGGCCGAGTTCGTCACGATGCGGCCGCTGGACAGCCACTGCTGCACGTTGGTGTAGGGCGTCTGGCCGAACGTGCCCGCCGCGGCCAGGGTGCCGCTGCTGTTGATCGTCACGTTGGCCGCCGCCGTGGCCCAGTTGCTGTTGGTGCTGGCAAACCACAGCGTGCCCGCGTTGACCACCGTGGCGCCCGTGTAGGCATTGGTGTTGCCCAGGATCAGCGTGCCGCTGCCGAGTTTGGTCAACCCGCCCACGCCGGTCAGGTTGTTGGCAATGGTGATGTTGAAGTTCGAGGAGTCGATGAACGCGCCGGCGGCGGCCACGTTGCCGATCACGCCTTGCATGAAGGAGACGTTGTTCGACGAAGCCGCCAACGTGCCGCCGTTGAAGTTGAACACCGCCTGCCACGTGCCCGTGCCGCCGGCGCCGATCGAGTAGCCGCTGCTGATCCTCGGCGTAATGAGCGTGGCGCCGCTGTTGAGGTTGTAGGTGGCGATTTCGTTCGTGGCCGGCGCCAGTTGCAGGCCACCGCTGGCCCCGAGGTTGACCACGCTGTTCGAATACTGGTTCACCGTGCCCACCGCGCCGCCGGCCGAGGCCACCTGCAGGAGACCGTTGCCGATGGTCGCACCCAAGCTCGTCAGCGTGGCATTGCTGATGTTCAACGTACCGGAGCCGCCCGCGCCGACCTGCGCGTTGAAGGCGCCGTTGCCGGCGTCGAAGACCAGGTTGCCGCCATTGATGTTCGCGATGCCCGTGCCGCCGCCGTTTTGACTGATGACAAACCACTGCTTCGCCGTGACGGAGCCGCCGTTCTGGTTATACGTGGCGGTGCCGGTGCCGGAATTGTTGACGCGCAGGACCTGGACCCAGGCCCAGGTGTTGCTGTCCACCTGCATCGTCGCGGTGGGCGCCAGGTTGAGATCGGTGTTGCCGTTGTTGTTGTTGAGCGAGCTGCCATTCATCAACCAGAGCAGGCCGGCATTGACCGAGGTCACACCGAAGGACGTTGCGGCCGCGTTCGCGGAGCCGGCCAGCGCCAGTGTGCCGCTGCCGTTCTTCTGGAGCGCACCGCCGCCGATGAACGGACCGTAGAAGATACCGGTGTTGACGCCCTGCACGTCGATGATGCCCGCGCCTTGGGAGGAATCGGAAACGGTAACCGACTTGAGCGTGGTGAAGACGTTGTTGGGCGCGTTGCTGACCTGCAGGGTGCCGTTGGCCCGCAGCGTGATGTTGCCGTAGCCGAGGCTGCTGTCGGCGCCGACGGAGAGCGTGGCGTTGGTGAGGACCGTGCCGCCGCTGTAGTTCTGCGGACCGAGCACCTGCACGCTGCTCGCCGCGCCGTAGGAGCCGACCGTCAGGATGCGGTTGGTCGTCGTGCTGCCGTCGGTGAACACGTTGTCGCTGCCGACCACCAGCATGCCGTTGGCGCCGGTGCGGACGAGCAGGTTCGAGGTGCCGTTGGCCGGCGTCAGCGTGCCGGTGAAGGTGGCCACCTGACCCCCGGCCGCGCCGAAGAAGACGTTGGTGAAGGCGCCCATCTGGACGTTCTCGCTGCTGCCGCCCCGCATCAGGCCGAGGAAACCGTTGGTGGCATTGTTGACGAGATAGCCGCTGCCAAGCACGCTGGCGACCGTGCTGAAGACGCCGCCGAGCGCGACGCCGCCGCCGTTCATCAGGATGCTGCTGTTGTTGTTGACGTTCGTCGGCATCGCACCCGGTGCGAAGAACACCGTGCCGCCGCCGCCGCCGACATTAACCTGGTTGAAGTTCAGCGTCTGGTTGGTCAGCACCAGCAGGCCGGTGCCATTCTGCACGAGTTGCGTGATATTTCCGTTGGGCGTGTTCAGCACGTAGCTGTTGGTGATGATATCGCTGCGGTTGAAGCCGAACGCGCTGTTCGTGGACAGGAAGGTGAGGTTCTGGTTGACCAACGAGCCGCTCGCGCCGCCGTTGCCCAGCACCAGCGTGCCCGCATTGACGAGCGTCGCGCCGCCGTAGGTGTTGTTGCCGCCCAAGGCCAGCGTGCCCGTGCCGTTCTTGGTCAGGCCGCCGCCGACGCCATTGTCGCCCAGCTGGGCGGTGCCCGCGACGAACACGTTCGTCGTGCCGCCGCCGATCAGCGAGACGGTCGGCGCCGTGGTGTAGCCGTTGCCATAGCTGGTGACCACGATGCCCGTGACCGCGCCGACCGCGGAGTCGAACTGCGCATAGGCCGTCGCGCCGGTGCCGCCGCCGCCCACCAAGGCCACGTAGGGCGAACCGACATAGCCGGTGAGCGAAGCGCCCAGCGTGATATTGGTCACGCCCTGGCCGTAGGACGCCAGCAGCGGCGGGACGATGGTGTCCGTGTTCGTGCCGACATCGATGGTCACGCTGTTGGAGTAAATAAACGCACCCGAGATGCCTGGGCCGATGAACGTGGTCGAAGGCGCACCCGCGACCAGCGTGCCGCCGTTGAGGTTGAGGTAAGCCGCGCCGCCCGGGCCACCCGTGGTAATCTGATTGACCTGCAACGTGCCGCCATTGAGGTTGATGGAATTCATCTGACCGGCGGCATACGCCATGGTCAGGGTGTTGCTGATGATCGCCGAGGCACCCTGGCCGATCGTCAAAACGCCGACACCCGCTGCGCCGCTATTGTAGCCCATCACAAGGCCTACGGACGAGGTCATGCTACCGCCCGCGATATTCACCACACCCGTGCCGCCGCCGCGCGCTATAGCATAGGTGCCGTTGCCATTGAGGGTCCACGAGCCGCCGTTCTGCACCATCACGCCCAAGCCGCCGTAGCTGGTCCCAAACCACGTATAATTGCTCAGCGTGCCATTCGCGAGTTCGTAGTAGCCGTAGCTGCCCGCATTGTAGCCGATGCCGGCATCCTGGCTGCTGCCGCCGCCGAAGGTCACCGCGCCGCCGCTTTGATAGACCGCGCCCACGCTGCCGGCATTGAAGCCGACAAACGCCCGGTTGGTCGTGACGGCGCCGGCCGCGACCCTCATGACGCCCGTGCCGTTATAGCCGACATAGACCGGACCGTTGGTCGTGTAGCCGTACAACTGGGCGCCACTCTGCATATCGAACCTGGCCGAATCCGTGGCGTCGCGGCCGATGGCGAAGGTGCCGTTGGAGGTCAGGTTGACCTGAGCATTGGTCAACACCGTCCGGCCGGAACTGAGGAACCAGCTGTTCTGGAGGGTATTGGTATTGTTCAGCAGCGTCAGCGTGCCGCTGCCCGCCTTGACCAGCGTGCCCGAGCCCAGGATGCTGGAGGTGATGGTGAAGTTATAGCCGCCGTCATTCACGATATTGCTGGTGCCGGCCAAGAGATGGAGGCTGCGGTTGGCGCTGAGCGTCACATCGTTCGCCGCCTGCAGCGTGCCGCCATTCAGCGTGATGTTGGTACCGCCCGCGACGGTGTTGCCCAGGGCGGAGTCGGTCGAGACCAGCAGCGTGCCGTAGGCGTTGATCACCGTGCCGGTGAAGGTATTGCCGGCATTGCCAAGGATGACTTTGCCCGCGCCGCCGCCGATGGCGACGCTGCCGGTGGGAATCAACGGACTATAGGTCAGCGTCCCGCCGGCTAGCGCGCCGAGGCGATAGACGCCGCCGTTGGGCGTCAGCCCGCCGGTGAACGTCTGCACGCCCGAGGCGCCGAAATAGGTGTTCGACAGGTTGGCCGAGGCGAAGTTGAAGTTTTCGCCTGCCGTCGTCGCCGTAAACGCCACGATGCCCGTCGAGTTGCCGTTGACCCGGCCCAGGGCGGTCTGCAGGCCGTTGGCCACCGTGAAGTCGAAGGCCGCCGCGCCGCCGGCGTTGACGAGGATGTTGCTGGTGGACGGGACCGCCAACAGCGACGCAAACTGCAACGTACCGGTGTTGATCAGCGTGCCGCCGTGGTAGGTGTTCGTGCCCTTGAGGATCTGGAGGCCGATGCCATTGTTGGCGATGGTGATCGCGTTCGCATTATTGGCATCGACGATGTTGCCGGTGAAGCTGTTGGTGGTCCCCGCCGCCGCCGCCAACGACAGGAAGGCCGGCGTGGCCGACTGCGAGTTGGTGACGAAACCGCCGTTGCCCATGGCCGTGAACGGATCGGACAGGCCCGCGATGAACTGCTGGGCGCCGTTGAGATCCAGCGTCGCGCCGGGGGCGATCTGCACCACGGTGGCGGCGGGCAGGATGTTGAGGCCGGTGGTGAAGAACTGGCCGTTGCCGGTGTCGCTCGGCAGGATGAAGTTGAGGTAGTTGGCGACATTCAAGCCCAACGGATCGATGCGGAAGCCGAAACCGTAGCCGGGAATGGCGCTGTTCAAGCCTGCATAGGCTTTGGCGCCGCCGGGGCCGGCCTGGTTGTAGAGGCGCAGATCGATCGCATGCGCACCGGGCGTCAACACATAATTGGCTTGGGCGTTGTTGCCCGCGACCAGCACGCCGTCCACGGAGATCTGCGAATTGTCATCCAAGAAGCCGGGGGCGAAGGTCCAGGTCACGTTGGTTGCGGCGTTGTTATAGATATAGCCTTGATAGCTGAACGTGGTGTTGGTGGGGTACGCGCCGTTGATGCCGTTGTAAATCGGCAGAGTTCCGGCGAGTTTGGTGTCATTTAGATAAACATAACTCCACCGGGCATTGGCGACGGTACCGAGATTGGTCAACAGGCCGGCACCCGTATACATCGCGACCGAGTTGGCAATATTCGTGAAGTATTCGCTTAAGCCGGCCTGGTTGATGGTGGGCGAGAGCTTCAACACACCCTGCTCGACCAGCGTCGCGCCGTTGTAGGTGTTGAAGTTCGTCAGCGTCAGCGTGCCGTTGCCGGTCTTGGTCAGGCTGAGGTTGCCCTTCATGTTGCCGCCGAAGGTCGTCGGCGTGCCGTCGGCGCCGACCTTCAGGACCGCCAGGCTGTTCGAGTTCTGCACCACACCGGCGCCCGCGAGCGAGCCGACGGACTGGTTATAGCCGGCCAGATTGACGGTGCCGCCGTTGGACACGACCAGCGACGAGTTGGCGCTGAGGTAATTGACCCCGCCCGGCTGGAGAATCGAACCCTGGTTGACGGTGGTCGCTCCGGCATGGGTGGCGGCTACACCCAGGATCACCGTGCCGGTGGAAAGGGTCGAGCCGTTGCCGATGGTCACCGAGCCGGCGGCGATCGCATTGCCATAGGTCCAGGTGGATCCGCGGACACCGCTCAGCTGGTAGGCGTTATTGTAAGGAGTATAGGTCCCGCCGAACGTGGCGCTGGCCATGCCGCCGAAGAAGGCGTTGGACAGATTCGCGCCATTGAAGTTGAAGGTATCCGCGACGGTGTTGGGCGTGAAGGCGATGATGCCCGTCGAGGTCGGGTTGAAGCGGCCCAACGTGCCGCTGACGCCGCCCGCGTAGTCGAGCGCCGCAACGCCCGCGTTGGTCACCAGCACGCCGCCGGCCACGACCGGCAGGGAGGCCGCCGTCGGGAATTGCACGATACCGTTGGTGAGCTGGGCCGTGCCGGAGAAGCCGGCGCTGCTGCTCTGGATCACGGTCAGACCCGGGCCGACATGCGCGAACGTACCGGCGCCGCTCAAGCCGCCGATCACGTTCGTGCCGGTAAGGGTGGGCTGGAACTCCAGCCGGCCGCCGGTGATGACCGTGGCGCCATTATAGGCGTTGGAGCCGGTCAGCGTCAGGGTGCCGGTGCCAAGCTTGGTCAGGCCGCCGGTGGTGTCGTTGGCCACCCGGGTGATGGTGCCCGCCACCGCCGGGGTGGTGAAGCCGCCGCCGTAAAGCTGCACATTCAAGGAGTCGGTCGGCAGGTAACCGTTACCCGCGCTCGTGATCAGCAGGTTCGTCACTTGGCCGTAGAACGGGCTGCCGGAATTCAAATCGACCTGGGCGACGGCCGTCAGGCCGGTGCCGCTGCCGCCGGAGATGACGACGAACGGCGCGCCGATATACCCCGCGCCGCCCGAGACGGCGATGTTGGTCACGCCAAAGCCGCTGACGCCGACGAGGTTCTGCGCGATGGTCACCCAAGAGTTGGTGGTGTCGATGATCGCGCCGCCGGCATAGATATTGGCCGAGCCGCCGGCGCCCAGTGCCATGAAGGCAGCGTTGGTCGTGTTGACCTGCGCCTGGAGGGTGCCGCCGTTGAAATTGAACTGCGCCGAGGCGTTGTTGATGCTCGCCACCTTCGTGGCGATGAGGAGGCCGGCGTTCAGGTTGAACGTGCCGTTGCTGTTGTTGGCATTGTTGATCAGATTGAGGCCGCCGGCGTTGTTGGTGGCGATAAGGACCGCCGTCGGGCCCAACATGTTCATCAGGCCATACGAGCCGGAGTTGTTACCGATGGCCATGCTCACCGCGTTGCCGGCGGGACCCACCAGCTGACCGCCGTACAGGTTGATGGCGCCTTTGCTGGAGGCCGCCCAGCCACCGGCCAGCAACCAACCGGTGGCACCGTTGACCGTGGCTGTGCCGCCGAATTGATCGTAGACGCCAATATCACCCGTGCCGGCGCTGCCGCCTGCCGCCAATTGGCCCGCCAAAATGCTGCCGGCATTCAACCGGTAATAGCCGTAACCGCCGTTGATACCGAGCGACAGGGCATCCTGGCCGCTCGCACCCGAGCCGGTCTGCAGGTTGCCGCCGTTTTGAATGACGGCGCCCGCCGTGCCGTTGGCGTTGCCGACCTGCAACCTGTTCATGTTCACGTTGGTGTTGATCGTCAGCACCGCGCGATCCCCGAGCAAAGCGCCGAGCGCCATGACGTTGTTGGTGGTCTGGCCGTTGATGGTCATCTGTGCGTTGCCGGAGAGCGTCACCGCACCGAGGGAATTGGAACTGGTGCTGGACAGGGTCAGCTTGCCGCCGCGCACGCCGACCGCGCCGGTCAGCACGTTGGTGTTGTTCAGGGTGACGTCAGCGCCGTTGACATAGAGACCGCCGGTGAAGGTGTTCGTGCCGTTGAGGTAGATCTTGCCCGCGCCCGTGCCGGCGAGCGTCAGCGAAGCCGCGCCGCTGCCCGCGTTGATCACAGCCGCGTTCACCGTCAGGTCGTTGGCGGAGTTCTGGACGACCACCAGGTCATTGCCGACGTTAAGATTGGTATAGGGGCCGGCGGTCAGGACGCCGCTGCCGGTGACCGTAGCGCCGCCAAGGGTCACGGCGCCGGCTTCCGGCGCCATGAGCAAACCGCCGGCGCCGCCAGCGCTGCTCAGCGCGCCGAAGCGCAGGGTGCTGCCGGAGGCAATGGTCACGGTCGTTGCGCCCGAATTGGTGAAGGTGACATTTTGCACCATGGTCGTGCCGCCCACGCCCAGCAGCGTGACGGTGCTCGGAGCGTTGCCGGTGATGCGGATGTTGGCGCCCGTGGAACTGGTGTTCTGCACGAGGACGCCATTGACCGGCACGTTGGTATAGCCGGTGAACGCCACCACATTGCTGTTGCCCGCCGCGTAGGTGCCCCAGTCCGAGCCGTTGACGGTGATATAGGACGCCAGCGTGCCCGCGTTATTGGTCGTGGTGCCGTTGCCCAGGTAAATCAAACCGCCATTTTGCGGCACCAAGTTCATCACGCCATCGCCTGCCGCCCGGTTGAAGGCGGTGAAGTTCACCACCAGATTGCCGCCGGTGGTGTTGCTGGCGATGATCGAGGTGTTGCCCGGGATCGTGCCGCTGGTCAGCGCCAGGTTGATCTGCGAGAAGTTCTGCGTGTTGTTGCCGGAGCTGGCGCCGATGATTTGCAGGATGCCGTTGTTGCCGATGTTCAGGTTTTGCGCCGCGGTGCCATTGCTGATCAGGTTGGTGGTGATGGTGCCGGACTGCGAGAAATCCAGGACCAAGGCGCCGCCATTGACGAACGTGGCACCAGTGAAGGAGTTGCTGTTGATCAGCGTCAGCGTACCCGCGCCATCCTTGTAGAGGTTGACGCCACCGATGAGGTTACCGCTGACCAGCGTATTGCCGGCGCCACCGATGTAGAAGCTGCTCGCGCCGTTGGAGACGCCCGCGGCAAGGTTGAGCGTGCCGGCGTCCGAATTGATGCGCGTGCTGCCCACGGAGGTGACGGGGCCGCGCCAGGTGTTGGAGCCCGCGATGTTGCGCAGGGCGCCATTGTTGGCGAGGCCCGTGCCGTTGAGCGTCAGCAGGTCGCCCAGCTCGGTGGTGATGTCGCCGGAGAGCTGCAGCGCCGCGCCGCTGACGACCGTGACATTGCTGCCCACGCCGTTGAGCGCGGTGTCGCTCGTCATCTTCAGGGCGCCCTCAGTTATCACGACGCCGCCGGTGATGTCGTTCGCGCCGTTGAGTATCAGGACACCCGGGCCCGCCTTGGTCAGGTTGCCGCCCACGGTCAGCCCGCCCGCCGTGAAGACATTGCCGGCATTGTCGATGTCGAACGTGACGCCGCCGCCGATCGCCGTGTTCAAGGACGGCAGGCTGGTCAACGCCGTGCCGCGCACCTGCAAGGTGGCGTTGGTGAGATTGACGGGACTGGTCGTGGCCTGGTTCAAGCTCAAGACAGCGTTGCTGTTCACGTTGATGCCGGCAGGGAAGTTCAGCGTGCCGTTGAGCACGACCGTGTTGGTGGACCCGGTGCCCGGCAGGCCGACCGTCAGCGTGTTGCCGGTCAGGTCGTTCGTGATCGCCAGCGTGCCGTTGCCGCCGCCCAGGCGGTAATCGTTATTTGTGAACGTCAGCGTGCCGTTGTAGAGCACCGGCCTGGAACCGGCTGCGCCGACAGACAGGCTGCCATAGGCGCCGTTCTGGAGCGTGACGAAATTCAGGTTGGAACTGGCGTCGGCCGCGCTCAGCGCGATGGCGCCGGTGGAGTTCGACGTGATTTCGCCGCTGGTCAGCCACAGCGTGGCATTGGCGTAGGCGCCCGTCGCGGCCAAGGCGCCGCTGCTGTTGATCGTGACATAGCCCGTGCCCAGCGAGTTCGTCGAGGCGAAGCCGAGCACGCCGTTGTTGATGATGGTGCCGCCGGTGTAGGTGTTCGTGCCGGTCAGTTGCAGGGAACCCAAACCCTGCTTGGTCAGCGCGCCGGACGCGTTGGGGCCGATGCCGGCCAGACCGAGCCAGTTGGTGGCCACGCCGCCGCCGAGCAGCACGACCGAAGGTGTGCCCGTGTAGCCGACGCCGGCGCTGGTGAGCACCAAGCCCGTCACCGTGCCATTGCTGAAGTCGAACTGCGCGACCGCCGTGGCCCCGGTGCCGCCGCCGCCATAGATCGCCACGTAAGGCGCGCCGATGTACCCGGTTTCCGTACCCGGCCACGGCAGGCTGGTCACGCCATTGCCATTGGGGGCCTGCAAGCTCTGCGAAATCGTGAACGTATAGTTCGAGGCGTCGATCGTCACGCCGTTACCGTAGATATAGGCGGCGTCGAGCTGGCCCACGCCCGGCGCGCCCGGACCCATGAACGTGCCGTTGGCCGTACCCACCAGGGTGCCGCCATTGAGGTTGAGGACGCTCCACGAGGCAGCGTTGTTGTTATTTTTATAAATATTCGGCGCCACCAACGTGCCGTCGGAGTTCACGTTCAAGATGCCCACGATGCTGTTAGCTCCGTTCATGTACCGCACGCCGCTGCTGGCGATGACATAGCCGTTGCTCTCGATGGTGATTTCGCCGCGACTGGTGTTTTGGTTCCAGCCGGGGGCGAGCAGGCCGGCCAGCTTGACATAGCCGCCGTTGGCGACATAGATGACGCCCGTCGAGGTGCCGCCGCCGCCGCCGGCGAGCAAGCCTTGCGAGGCCCCGATATTGATGTTGGTGCCGCCGGTAATATAGATAAGGCCCATGCCCGAGCGGCCGGCCTGAATCCAGTTGTTGTTCGTCGCCAAGCCGCCGGAGTTCTGATAGAAGCCGTAGCTCTGGGCATTACCTTGGGCCATATCGAACTCGCCGGCCGTTATATTCAACACGCCACCCGTCTGGATGAGCGCGCCCAGCGAAGCGTTGACATTGCCGACATTCAAGCCATTGCCCACGGTCACCGTGCCGCCGCCGAGCACCATGAGACCGACCGCCGGGTTGCCCGCCACCGCCGAGCTGCCTTCGCCAACATAGAGTGCGTTTTGTACGTACAAGCTGCCGCTGCCCGTCACCGTCACCTTGCCGGTGTTGCCGCCATAGGAGGCGAGGGTGAAGTTGTTGTTGACGGTGTTGCTCCACACGCCACCGCTGATGTTCAATTCGCCGTAGCTGCCGTTACCGCCGGCGGTCGAGCCGAGAGTGCCGCGCCCGACGGCCGTCCAGTTGCTGACCACCACCGTGCCGCCGGAGAGATTGAAGATGCCGCGGCTGTTGCTCAAACCGCCGGCGATATAGAGCTGGTCGACCGAGGTCAGCAGCCCACCGGTCATGTTGAACGTGCCGGTCGCTCCGATGGCGCTGCCGATGTTGAACTGTCCCCCGCCGGTTTGCTGGAGGCGCATCACGCCATTGGTCAGGTTGAACGTGGCATTGCCGTTCGGGGCATCGGCCAGGAGGAACTGGGCGTTGGTGATGCCGGTGCCGCCGTAGGTCACGTTGCCGCTGCGGATCGCGACGGCGCCCGTGCCGAAGATGCTGTTGGTGAACCCGTAGTCGCCGGTCTTGGCGAAGAGCAGCGTGCCGTTGTTGGTGACCATGCCGTTGCCCAGCGTGGCGGCGTTGCCGCTGGCATCGCCGTTGCCGATCTGCAGGACGCCCGCATTGATCAGCGTCGGGCCGGTATAGTCATTGGCGTTGGTCAGCAGCAGGATGCCCGCGCCGGACTTGCTCAGGCTGCTGCTGCCGCTGATGCTGGTGGCGATGGTGAAGACGTTGGACGCGTGGGCGATGTCGAAGCCCGAGCCGATGGCCATGGTGTTCCAGTTGACGTCGTGCGAGTCGATGTTGCTGAGCTGCGTGCCCAGGATCTGCAGGAGACCGCCGTTGAACCGGACCACGCTGCCCGGCCCGCCGAAGTTCGCATCCGCCACGACACCCAGGCTGCCGGCAAAGAGATTGTTGGTCGGCGTGGTGTTGTTGCCCAGCAAGACCAGGTTGCCCGACGTGGTCTTGTTGATTTCGGCATCGCCCAGCAGGTCGGCGGCGACGACGCCCGCGCGGCCGTCAAAGCTGTTCGTGCCCGTCAGGATCAGGGTGCCGTTGCGCACGGTGCCGCCTTGGAAGCTGATCGCGTTGGTCGTCGTCTGGCTGCCCCAGACGAGATCCAGCGTGCCGCCGGCCACGACGAGCGCGCCGTTGGTGGAGAGCGTGTTGTTGCCCGCCGCGAGCCGCATCGTGCCGTTGCTGAGGAACGTGCCGCCGGTGTAGGTGTTCGTGCCGCTCATGACCAGAATGCCGGCGCCTTGCTTGGCCAGTGCGCCGCTGCCGCTCAAGCCGGTGTTCACCACATACATTCCATACGGACTGTTGACGTCGATCGTGTTGGTGCCGGAGATCGGGCTGTTCAAGGGGTTGACCGAACCGTTGATCGTGGTGCCCAGGACCTGCAAGCCGCCGCCCGCGAGCGTCACCAGGTTGCCTGTCGCGCCGAGGCTGGCGTCCGCGCCCACCGCCAACATGCCGTTGCTGAGGATCGTGCCGCCCGTGTACGTGCTCACGCCGGACAGCGTCTGCGTGCCGGTGCCGATCTTGACCAGCGTGCCGCTACCTCCGAGAGCACCCGAGAAGAGCGTATTGGAGTTATTGGAGCCGACGCCCAGCGCGATGGCGCCGCCTGCGGTGTTGGTCAGGGTCAGGCTGCCCGTGCCCGCCAGACCGCCCAGCGAGAAGTAAGCGCCGCCCGAGAACAGCAACTGCCCGCCGTAGACGTTCATCACGCTGGGGCCGCTGGCATTCGGCGACGCCAGCACCAGCTGGCCGTTGTTGACCGTGATGCCGCCGCTGACGGTGTTGTTCGTACCGGCCAGCGTGATGACGCCGGACCCGTTTTGGACGAGCGCGCCCGCGCCGGAGAAGTTATTGCTGACGATATAGCCATCCGTCCGGTTAAAGACCACCTGCGCGCCGCTGTTGACCGTTACCAGGTTGGTGTAGGCGTTGGCGCCCAACGTGCCGCTGGCGCCGCCGTTACCCACCTGCAAGATGCCACCTTCGACCAGCGTGGAGGCCGCCTGACCGATACCCGTACTGTAGGTATTGGTGCCCGCCAAGATCCACGTGCCCGCGCCTTGCTTGTCCACGTTGAGCGTGTTGTTGCCCGTGCCGTCCGCGATCACGCCGTTGATGATACCCGTGGACGTTCCGCCCGCCAAAATGAGGACCCGCGAGGTTGTGTTCGGCGTGAGGTTGCTGTTCAGCGTCAGCGTACCGCCCTGGACAACAAAGCGCGACGAACCGCCGCCGCTGTTGAGCGTGAAAACGCCGTTGATGGTGTTGTTTCCGGAGAGATTGGTAATGCCGCCATTATTGCCTGTGCTCGTGGAGAAGGCAATATTGCCCGGGATGGTGATGCCATCGGCGCCGCCCTGCAGGAGCAACGCCGGTTGACCCGGCGAGCCGTTGGACGCCATGTCAATCGTCTTGTTGCCCGTGCCCAGGGCATTGGCGTTGGTGATCAGCAGGCTGCCCGCGTTAACAGCGATGGTGCCGCCAAACCCGCTGTTGTCGCCCAAGAGCTGGATGATGGTCTGGCCGGAGACCGTGGCGTTGTTGTTGATGGTAATGTTGCCGTTGCTGATGATATTGCCGGAGTAGGTGGTCGTGCCGCCGATGAGGCCGCTGATACCGGCCGCTGCGCGCATGACGATGACATTCGTGTAGTTCGCGCCGGAGAGCGCGTTCGAGACGCCGCCGCCGGTCATGACCAATTGCTTGGCCGTGCCCAGGGCATATTGATTGGAGAGCACCAGGTTGCCGATGGTGTTGGTGAAATTGCCGCTGAAGGTGTTGGAGCCCGACAACACGAGGTTGGTGATCGCCTGACCACCGCGGGTGATGGCGTAGCTGCCGCCCGACTCGCTGATCTGGCCGCGCATATAACTGGAGATGGCGCCGTAGACATTGATGGTCAGATTGGACTGCAGGATGAGCGGAGTATCCACGGTGCCCGCACCGCCATTGCCAGCACCGAACTCCAACGTGCCACCCTTCGCGATCATGGTGTTGGTGATGGTGTTGGGCTGGTTGCCGTAGTAATAAAAAAGGCCGCCTGTGTTGATGGTGACGGTGCTGCTGAGATTGAGATTCGTCACACCCGACTCGAAGGAGATCCGGCCGCCGTTGATAATTATGTTGCCGGCGGTGATATTGACAGCCACGATGCTCATGGTGCCGGCGCCGTTCTTGGTCAACGTATTCCCGTTCAGGTTGAGCAAGCCCACCCCGTTGCGGCCGAGGTCAGACTGGTTCGCGAGATTGATCGTGGCATCGGCGAGGAGCGTCAGGTTGGTGATGGACTGCTGCCGGCCCGCGCCGCTGTTGAGCAGGACGCCGCCGCCGTTGACGCCCGTGCCGCCGATGGCGAAGTCGTAGTTCGTATAGAGACCCTGCACGCCGGTAATATCCAGCGCGCCGCCGTTGGTCACCACCACGGAACGGTTGTTGCCGAGAGAATGATTGTTGCCGAGTTGCACCAGGCCGTTGGTGATCAGCGTGGGGCCGAGATAGGTGTTGGTGGCATTGAGCACCAGCGTGTTGGTGCCGCCCTTGTACAGGCCGCCCGGTCCGGTGATGTTGCTGTTGATCGTCACCGTGCCCGAGCCGATGCCGGCGAAGACCGTGTTGTTCGACAAGATGACGCCGACGTTGAGCACGATGTTGCTCCTGCCCATCTGGTTGAAGGTCGGCAACACCGTGCCGCCGACGTTGGAGTTGAAGACCAGGTTGCTGCCCCAGAGCGTGGTCGCCGGCGAGTTGCTGAAGTTGAGCTGGTTGAGGAGGAAGCCGTTGTTCACCGCCTGGCCGAGCGAGTTCGTCATGCTGAACTGCGGGGCAGCCACGCCGGCATAGCCGAAGGTCAGGGTGTAATCCTTCGAGCCGCCCGCGGACGGCCCCGTCACGCCGCCGATGTTCTCGTTGGTCCAGTTGCCGTTGGTGCCCCAGTCGTAGCCCAGGGTGGTGGTGGCCTGCCAGTTGGTCCACGCGAAATTCGTCTGTGCCGACGCGGTCAGCGCGCTCAACGCCAGCCCCGCGAAAAAGCAAAAAACAAAAGAAAGATTAGTTTTCTTTTTCATACACACCGCCTATTTTTTTTATTCGTCACCCGGCCACACCAAAAAGAACACGCGGATTTGTACCGCATAAGACTTTGATAGGTCAATAAAATAAGCGCCTGAAGGACAATTTTGTCACCCGCCCCGGCGACGGCCCGCAGCGTGACGTAAGTAATTTAAAAATAATGATATATAAGCACACACCGCCCCGACAGCAAACCCCGGCAGGGAGTTGCCTAGGGAGCGGTGGTGTTTTCGGGCATGGGCGGACGCCGCGGCGGCGGCTGGAAGCGGGGCAGATTTCCCGCGCGGCGCCAGCCGGACGGATGGCGCGGAATGCAACTTTGGGTTTCTTCGTGGGCGGGGTCTTCCCGGCTACGCACGGCGCTGCGCCGGGGCAAGCCAGCCCCGCGAATCCAGACCCAACAGGGCCTGCCCGCGTGGCGGCAGGTGTCCCACCTGCCGGTGCGTCGGGCGTCACGCCCGACGAGCCAGCACCAGCACAACCCGCACAACGCACCCGTACAGGCGGCGGGGACGCCGCCTGCACCGGCACGCGGGACGCGTGCCGCCACACAGCGCGCACGAACCCAGCCCGTGGCATTCGGTTTTTGTGGGCGGGGTTTGCCCGTCTGCGCGCGGCGCTACGCCGGGGCAAGCCAACCCCGCGCACCCAACCCCCGCGAAGCCCGCGCCGACGCCGCATCCATGCAGCAGCTCGTTGACGCGGCGTCCCGCCGGCGCCGGCCTCACTTGCCCGTGGGCATCGGCTCGGTGGTGACGAGCACGGACTGCTTATGGCCCTCGCGCTGGAGCTCGACGCGCAGTCCCTCGCCCACGCCGCGGAGCCAGACCTGCTTCTGCACGTCGTGCACCGAGGCCACCGCGTGCCCGTCCACGCGGATGATTTCGTCGCCCGCGAGCAGCCCGGCCTTGTCGGCCGGCCCGCGCGTCACGACCTCGGCGATGAACACGCCCTTGGGGGCGGTCGCCACCGGGGCGGCGGGCGCCGTCCGGCCGTTGCGTCCGCGCCGGGCCACCGGCACCTCGCCGTTCTCCTCCGGCTCCCGCATCTGGATGCCGAGCCACGGACGCTGGACCTGGCCGTGCGCGATCAGATCCTTCGCCACGCGCACCGCCAGGTTCACCGGCACCGCAAAGCCGATGCCGATGTTGCCCTGCGAGGCCGGCCCGGCCGTCTGGATGACCGCGTTGATGCCGATGAGCTTGCCGTCCACGTCCACCAGCGGACCGCCGCTGTTGCCCGGATTGATCGAGGCATCGGTCTGGATGAAATCCTCGTAGGGCAGCATGCCCACCGCACGCCCCTTCTGGCTGACGATGCCGAGCGTCACCGAGCTGTTGAGCGTGAAGGGCGAGCCGATGGCGATGGCGAACTCGCCGACGCGCACCTTGTCGGAGTCGCCCGGCTCGACGGGCGAGAACACCCGGTCGCCGGCCTTTTCAATCTTCAGCACCGCGAGGTCGGTGATGGCATCGCGCCCGACCACGCGGGCGGGAAACTGCGTGCCGTCCGGCAGCGCCACCTGGATGTGCTGCGCCTCCTCGACCACGTGGTTGCTCGTGAGCACGTAGCCTTCCTTGCGGATGATGACGCCGGAGCCCTGCCCCGCGAGCCGCTCGGGGATCTTGTACCAGCGGCCGTAGTACGGATCGCGGGCGAGATGGTATTCCACGGCCTCCGTGCGCACGACCACGACGGACGGCATCACGCGCTCGACCATGTCGGCGATTTCGCGCCCGAACTGCTTGAGCGCGCCCGACCCGCCGGTCACCGGGACCGGCGGGGGTGCCGCCGGCGCCGCCCACGCCAGGCCGGCCAACAGCAGGCCGCCCGCCACGCCGCTTGCAAAACGTTGCTGCATCTTCATCGGTGCCTCGCTTTCGGTTCTTCGACAGCCGGGAACCCGGATGTGTTCAAACCAGCACAAACCTTCGGGCCGCCGGTAGGGACATCGCGCCGCGATGTCCGCCATCAACATCAACCGCACCCCATAACAAACTTCGCCCTCACCCCGGACGCCGCAGCGCGGCGTCCCTACCCCACGCATCGATATCTTGGGTAGGGACATCGCGCCGCGATGTCCGCCACCAACATCAACTTCACTCCCCCCCCCAAAAAAGAAACCATCTCAAAATAAAGCCCGCCTCACCCATACCCCGGACGCCGCAGCGCGGCGTCCCTACCCCACGCATCGATATCTTGGGTAGGGACATCGCGCCGCGATGTCCGCCACCAACATCAAACCCATCCCAAAAATAAAGCCAGCCTTGCCAATATAAATCCATCCGCCGAAGCGCGGCCGCCCGATCAACTACGACTGAAATCCGTGTTGCCGGTCAACACCATCCGGCCTAAACTTCGATTATGACTCTACCGGAACGCAAGACACTACCACATGCAATTCCCGCGTGGGTGGATTCCCGTTCCGCCATTTATTTCATCACCATCAACTGCGCCGAGCGCGGCCGGAATCAATTGGCCCTGCCCGCTGTGGCTGCAGCACTTTTCGAGACTGTGCGCCACCGGCAGGGGTTGGGTTTATGGTGGCCGCATCTGTTCCTGCTGATGCCGGATCATGTTCATGCGTTGCTGTCTTTTCCGCCATCCGACAAACGGATTCAGGTCATCATCAGCAAGTGGAAGGAATGGACGGCGAAGCAGTTGGGCCTCAGCTGGCAGCGTGATTTCTTTGAGCACCGGCTGCGGCGTGACGAGAGTCGTCGGGCCAAGGCCGATTATATTTTGCAAAATCCCGTGCGCAAGCAGCTGGTCGCGCGCCCCGAAGAGTGGCCGTTCATTTATTTCGCCAATCCCGCCGGATAGAGTTGTCGCGGCGTTGTGGCCGGGGTTGCCTTGGGTGGCGGACGCCGCAGCGCGGCGTCCCTACCCCACGCATCGATATCTTGGGTAGGGACATCGCGCCGCGATGTCCGCCATCAACATCAACCGCACCCAATAACAAACTTCGCCCTCACCCCGGACGCCGCAGCGCGGCGTCCCGCCGCGTAACACCACCGCACAGGATAAGAGGCGGGCCTGCCCCGTGAAGCGCCCGAGCGAAACGGGGAGGCCGCTGTTCCCTACAACGCTTCTCTGCCCGGTGGGCGGGGTTTTCCAACCCCGCGCGCCCAACCTCAACACGGCCTGACCACGTGGCGGCAGGTGTCCCACCTGCCGGTGCGTCGGGCGTCACGCCCGACAACCCGGCACCAGCAGAACCAGCCATCCGCCACCTGCCCCCCACTTCAACACCGCCCGACCAGCCACCCCGCACAACACAACCCCGCGCCATTGACGCCGCTCCCTGACTTGCCTATGCTTTCGCCCATGAAAATCAGCAACCACTTTGGGCAGGGCGTGCTGGCGGCGGCCGCGGGACTGCTGCTGCTGGGTGCGGCGTACGGCGCAGACGCCGCCAAAAAACCGGCGCGCGTGAAGACGCCGGATCCGGCCCTGCAGCCGATTACCGATGTAGCGGGCCGGCCGCGGGTGCTGCTGGTCGGCGATTCCATCTCCATGGGTTACACCCTGCCCGTGAGGGAGTTGCTCAAGGACACCGCCAACGTCCATCGTGCGCTCGGCAACAGCGGCGACACGACCCGCGGGCTCCAGCAGCTCGATACGTGGCTGGGCACCGGCACGTGGGCGGTGATCCACTTCAACTTCGGCCTGCACGATCTGAAATGGCTCGATGCCCAGGGCAAATACGTGGCGCCGGAACAGGGCAAGCAGGTCACTCCGCTGCCGGCCTACGAGGCCAACCTGCGGCAGCTCGTCACCCGCCTCAAGGCCACCGGCGCCAGGCTGGTCTGGTGCGCCACCACGCCCGTGCCGGACGGCAGCGCGGGCCGGGTCAAGGACGCCGAACTGGACTACAACCGCGCCGCCGCGAAGATCATGAAAGAAACCGGCGTGGCCATCGACGACCTGCACGCCCTCGCCGCGGCGCACCCGCCGTGGCAGCTGCCGCACAACGTGCACTTCACCCCGGAAGGCTACCGGGGGTTGGCCGAACAGGTCGCCGCCAGCCTCCGCGCGCAGCTGGGCCCGTAGCGCCTTGGCCGCGCCGACCCAGCAGCCCGTGGACGCGGCGTCCCGCCGCGTATAATCAACACACAAGCTAAGCGGCCGGAGGCCGCTTCCACGCAGAGCCCAGCCCCGAACTGTCGGTGTGAAATTAGAATTCTTTTGTGGGCGGGGTTTGCAACCCCGCGAGCCCAATCCCAACATAGCCCCCGCATCCGCCGCACCCACGCAGCGAACCCGGATCTTGTCCATGTCACCCAGGTTGACCAACACCACTTCACACCCGTCCAAGGTCTGGAGAAAATACCTGTCTCCACTTCCAAGCCCAGGAGAGAAGTTGTCCGGTTAGCTGGGCGGGGCGGCGTCCCCGCCGCCCCGCATAGTAAAACCACCAGTCCACAGGCGCAGACAAGTGTGCAAAGTCCTTGCCCGCCGGCTCTCCTGCAGCGGCGAGACGCCGCCGCCCCCAGCTAGTTCCTGCGCGGAGCAAAACGCCCCAGCAAGCTGCGTAGCGTTAACATAGCTGTTCAGCAGCCCCCAGTCATGGCATAGCATCTAAGCCCGGGCAGACCACCGCCCTCTTCCATGCTCCATCCACCATTCCCCATTCGCCATCTTCCATCCACCATGCCCCAGGCTCCATCCACCATCCTCCGTGCGTTTGTATTGCGCCACCCGCGGAGTCTGGTGTATTTTCCCGGCGCCATGAAACAGACCCTTTACGAAAAAATATGGAACCGGCACGTCGTCACCGAGCTGGCGGACGGCTGGACACTGCTCTTCATCGACCGCCAGCTCGTGCACGAGGTCACCAGCCCGCAGGCGTTCGACGGCCTGCGCCTGGCCGGCCGCAAGGTCCGGCACCCGGAGCTGACCTTTGCGACGCTGGACCACAACGTCCCGACCGACGACCAGACCGTGATCCGCGACCCGGTGTCCAAGGCGCAGATCGAGGCGCTGCGGCGCAACTGCAAGGAATTCGGCATCCGGCTGTTCGACATCGGCACCCGGGACATCGGCGTGGTGCATATCGTCGGCCCGGAACTCGGCATCACCCTGCCGGGCACGACGGTCGTCTGCGGCGACTCGCACACGGCGACGCACGGCGCGTTCGGCGCGCTCGCGCACGGCATCGGCACGAGCGAGGTCGAGCACGTCCTCGCCACGCAGACGCTCCGCCAGCAGAAGTTCAAGACCTTCCGCGTCGAGTATGCCGGCCGCCTCCCGCCGCACGTGACGTCGAAGGACATGGTGCTCAAGCTGATCGGCGAGATCGGCACCGCCGGCGGCACGGGCTGCGTCCTCGAGTTCACCGGTGCGGCGGTCCGCGCGCTCTCGATGGAAGCGCGCATGACGATCTGCAACATGAGCATCGAGGCCGGCGCGCGCGCGGGCCTGATCGCGCCCGACGAGACGACGTTCCAGTACATCGCCGCCGGCGACCGGCCGTTCGCGCCCCGCGGCGCGGCGCTGGAGAAATGCATCGCCGACTGGCGGACGCTGGCGTCCGATCCCGGGGCGACCTACGACCGCACGCTGACGATCGATTGCGACCAGCTGGCGCCGCAGGTCACCTGGGGCACCAGCCCCGGCATGGTGACGGATGTCACCGGCGTCGTGCCGGCCCTCGACCAGGTCCGCGGCTACAGCCCGGCCGATGTCGCGGCGGCGCTCGCCTACATGGGCCTGCAGCCGGGCACGAAGCTCACCGACATCCAGCTCGACACCGTGTTCATCGGCAGCTGCACCAACGGCCGCATCGAGGACCTGCGCGAAGCCGCCGCGATCTTCCGGGGCCGCACGGTGGCCACGGGCGTGCGCGCGCTGATCGTCCCGGGCTCCGCCCGCGTCAAGGCGCAGGCCGAGGCCGAGGGGCTCGACAAGATTTTCACCGCCGCCGGCTGCGAGTGGCGCTACGCCGGCTGCAGCATGTGCCTGGCGATGAACCCGGACCAGCTCAAGCCGGGCGAACGCTGCGCCGCCACCTCGAACCGCAACTTCGAGGGCCGGCAGGGCAAGGGCGGCCGCACGCACCTCGTCGGCCCCGCGATGGCCGCCGCCGCCGCCGTGGCCGGACATTTTGTAGATATTCGTGCCTGGAAGTGAACCGCCAAGACGCCAAGAACGCCAAGAAACACGGTTTATTGATCCGACGCCGACCAATGACCAATGACAACTGACCACTGACTGTTATCACCATGAATCCCTTCACCCTCCACACCGGCACCGTCGTCGCCGTCGACCGCGCGAACATCGACACCGACGCGATCATCCCCAAGCAGTTCCTCAAGCTGATCGGCCGCACCGGGTTCGGCGAGTTTCTGTTCAACGACTGGCGCTACCTCGAGAACGGCCAGCCGAACCCGGACTTCGATCTGAACAAGCCGGCGTTCAAGGGCGCAACCATCCTCGTCGCGCGCAACAACTTCGGCTGCGGCTCCAGCCGCGAGCACGCGGTGTGGGCCGTAGCGCAGTACGGGCTGCGCGTCGTCATCGCCCCGTGGCGCGCGGAGGCCGGCGGCGCGCGCACGCCCGGCTTCGCCGACATCTTCCGCAACAACTGCGTCAAGAACGGCGTGCTCACGCTCGAGCTGTCCGAGCCCGAGGTGGACCGGATGTTCGGCGTCATCCAGGCGCAGCCCGGCGTGACGGCCACCGTGGACCTGCCGCAGCAGACGCTGACGCTGCACGGGAAGCCGGAGCAGTCCTTCAAGTTCGAGATCGACCCCGGCGTGAAGGACTACCTCCTGCGCGGCCTCGACGACATCGCGCTCACGCTCGAACAGGCGGCGGCGATCACCGCATTCGAGCGGCGGCACGATGTGCAACTGGCCACCGCCTGAACGCAGAGACAGAAACAGATTTGCTTCGTGCTGCGCATCACGGTAGCCTGTGCCCGTGAGTACAACGCTTGATAAAGTACTGGCGCTGATGCGTAGCGGAGAAGTGCGCATTTCGGAGCACGGCTACGAAGAGTTGGCGGCGGATGAGTTGACCGCGCGCGAAGTGGTGGATGGACTTCGGGATGCTGTCGTCGTGGAGGATTACCCAACCTTTCACAAAGGCCCGTGTGTTCTGGTACGGCAGCCGGATCAAGCCGGCCAGGCCATCCATGTTGTGTGGGGGATTCCTGCAGGCCAGACAACACCTGCTGTACTCGTAACAGCTTACCGACCGGACCCGGCACGCTGGACCGCTGACTGCATGAGGAGAAAGTCATGAACAAACGCCACTATCAGAAACTGATTCACGAAGGAAACTATGTGGCCGAGGTGGACATTGAGTTGATCGAGACCGACACCGGTTGGTCGCCCTGCCTCTCGATGGATGATGCCTATAAACTGGATGATGTCCGCGCTGCCTTGCGTTGCGGTGACCTGCGTACTGCCGCCCGTTTGGCCCGTGTTTTCAGCCTTACGCCCGTCGCCGTTTGAAACGCCGCGAAATCAGCCGCACAGAAACGGGAACGCAGATGACCATGAAACTTGTTGTACTCGACGGCAAGGCGCTGAACCCCGGCGACCTGAGCTGGGACGGCTTCCGTGCGCTCGGCAAGCTGACCGTGTTCGACCGGACCACGGTCGACGAGGTGCCGCAGCGCGCCGGCGAGGCCGAGGTCGTGCTGACCAACAAGACGGTGCTCAACCGCGAGACGATCCGCAAGCTGACCCACCTGCAATACATCGGCGTGCTGGCCACGGGCCACAACGTCGTCAACGTCGCCGCCGCCGCCAAGCGCGGCATCGTGGTCACCAACGTGCCGGCCTACGCGACGGACGCCGTCGCCGAGCACGTCTTCGCGTTCCTGTTCGAGGAGACGCGCCGCATCAGCTTCCACGCGCACACCGTCCGCAAGGGCCGCTGGTGCGACTCGCCGGACTTTTGTTACTGGCTGCACCCGCTGACGGAACTCGCCGGGCGCACCCTCGGCATCGTCGGCTTCGGCCACACGGGCCAGGCCGTCGCGCGCCGCGCGGCCGCCTTCGGGATGCCGGTCCTCTGCCACACGCGCACGCCGCCCGCCGCGGCGCCCGCAGGCGTCCGCTTCTGCGACCTCGACACCCTCTTCCGCGAGAGCGACATCGTCAGCCTGCACTGCCCGCTGACGCCGGAGACGGACAAGCTGGTCAACGCCGCGCGGCTCGCGCTGCTGAAGCGCAGCGCCTATTTCATCAACACCGCGCGCGGCGGGCTGGTGGACGACCAGGCGCTGGCCGACGCGCTGAACGCCGGGCGGCTCGCCGGCGCCATGCTCGACGTGCTCACCGACGAGCCGCCGCTGCCGGAGCAGCCGCTGCTGCGCGCGCGCAACTGCCAGATCACGCCGCACCAGGCCTGGGCCACGCGCGAGGCGCGCACGCGCCTGCTGAACGTGGCGCTGGACAACCTCAAGGCCTTCCTCGCCAAGAATCCGCAGAACGTCGTCCCGAATCCCGAAGCGCACCTCGCGCCCTAGCGCGGACTCCTCCTCGCGTTCGTGGCTGCGGCGGCCCGCCGCGTAACACCAACGCACAAGCTAAGCGGCGGGCCTGCCCCGCGAAGCGCTGGGGCGAAACGGGGAGGTCGCTGTTCCCTACAACGCTTCTCTGCCTTGGTGGGCGGGAGCTCCCGCTCCCGCGCCACGCAGCCCAGCAACACCTTCGAGCGCGGGAGCAGGAGCTCCCGCCCACAAAACCGGCCGAGCGACACGCAGGGCGGACCCCGTCTCGATACATGGCTCTGGCGGCGGGGACGCCGCCTGCACCGGCACGCGGGACGCGTGCCGCCACGCAGCGCGCACGAACCCAGCCCGTGGCATTCGGTTTTTGTGGGCGGGGTTTTCCAAACCCGCGCACCCAGCCCCACCACAGCCTCAGCATCCGCCGCACCCACACAGCAGCCCGTGGACGCGGCGGCCCGCCGCTTGATCTGCGGCGAGACGCCGCAGCTGCTTTCCGGAGCCCCTCCGCGCGCTGCGCTCTTTCCCCGGGTTTGGAAAAGGCCTAGGCTCGCGCCCTGAAATTTCCCAGCACGCGGCTGGCGCACGGGTTTCTGCCCTGTAGCCGCACGCGTCAGAGGGCGGCCCCCCCCCCCTCCAACCCGATCAGCGCAGCATCTCCCTTCAAGATGGACTGGATGGACAACATGGACACGATGGACGTGCTGCGAACCTCCAGCCCTCACGTCCATGGTGTCCATCCTGTCCCTCAGCAAGCAGGCTTCCAATAATCGGCGGCACGGTGCGTTTGTCGCACGGCGTTTTACCCAGAGGACTATGCAGATGAAAATTTTTGCGGCTGGATTGATGTGCGGCTGGCTGGCGCTGGCCGCCGGCGCGGCGGAAAAACCGGTCACGCTCGGCATCGAGTGCGAGGACTTCCAGTTCCTCGGCGATTGGAGTGTGGCCTACAACCCGATGCATTATTCCGGCAAGGCGATGCTCGCCAACGGCGGCCAAGGCGCGGCCACGCCGGCGGTCACCGCCGTCCAGATCCCGCGCGCGGGCCGCTATGCGCTCTGGGCGCGCGCCGTGGATTTCCCCGACCAGCGGCCCGGCACGCGCCTGTTCAAGGTGTCCGTCGGCGGCCAGCTGACGAAGGAAACGTTTGGCCATTCCGGCAAGCCTGGTTACTCGTGGGAACCGGGCGGCGTCTTTGAGCTGCCGGCCGGTCCGGTGCTGCTCGGCATCCACGATATCGGCAAGCCCTTTGCGCGCGCCGACGCCCTCCTGCTGACGACCGACCTCCACTTCACGCCCAGCGCCGCGCTCGGCGCGGCCCGGCACACGCGCATCAAACCCCTCGTCCTGCCGGTGCCGGGCACGGCCGATCCGTATCATGCCGCGCCGGTCGTCGCCGGCACGGGCCCGGGCCTTGCCGCGCTGGAGAACGAACACCTGCGGATCGAATTTCTGCCCGCCACCCGTGACGGCCAGATGACGGTTGCGCCGCGCGTCGCCTTCCAGCGCGACGGCGCGTGGGTGGATGCCGGCGCCGACGCCGGCGCGGAAACCTACGCGGTCGTGTCGAGCGGCAAGGCCGAACTGAAGTTCAGCGGCTTCTATCCCTCGTGGTCCGGCGGCGCGGTGCGTCCGTTCAAGGTCCAGGCGGGCGGCACAGAACTCGCGACGCGCGCGGGCAGCGGCATGGCGGTCTGGGATGCGGGCGAGGCGCTGCGCTTCGTGCCGCAGTCGGCGCGGCGCGAGGGCGCCGTGGTGCGGCTGGACTTTTATCCGCAGCCCGCCGGAAAGTTTTCCGCGGCCTGGGAACTAAAACCGGGCGAGCACACCGCGCGCGTGACCGTGGAGTTCACGCCAACGCAGGCGGGCTCGTTCGCGCTGGGCTATCACCTGTTCTGCCAGCCAGCGCTCGCCGAGGTCGAGGAGTTGCTGCTGCCGATGATGTGGCACGGCCAGCGGTTCCCCTCCCAGCCGGTGACCTTGCTGCAGACCCACACACCGACGCCCGTCGCCCTGGTGCAACTGTCCGGCGCGCGGGTGCTCGGCGTCTGCGGCGCGGCCGAGGAGATTCCCTTCGCGTGGCCCGACCGCCAGCATCCGCTGTTCGGCCTGCTGCTGCGCAATGCCACGGGCGCGGCGCAGCCGGCGATCTACGGCCCGGTGCCCGGCACGGAGCGCGCGCGCTGCGCCGCCGGCGCGCCGCTGCGCTTCTCGTTCCGCGTGCTCGCGCAAAGCGGCGACTGGTACGCAGGCTACCGCACCGCCGCGGACGAGGTCTTCGGCTGGCGCGACTATCGCACGAACGTCGGCACGTCGCTGACCGACGCGGCGCTGAACATGATCGACCTCGTGATGGACGACAACTTCGGCGGCTGGTGGGAGCGCGCGAAGGGGCCGTACCAGATCGAGACGCTCAACGGCGCGACGCACTGCTCGCCGCTGACCGTGCTGGAGCTCTACCGCCTGACCGGCAGCGAGGAGCTCTACCGCCGCCGCACGCTGCCGACGCTGGAGTACGCGCTGTCGCGGAGCAACCCGCACTTCTCGCCGGAGCCGGCGCACACCGGCCTCATGTATCCCGCCGGCAGCCTGAGCGGGCCGATCAGCATCTTTGGCACGACGGCCTACGGCGGGCTCGCGGAACTCACGCAGCGCCGGACGCCCGCGTTCGCCGTGATCGCGCTGCCGACCAACGGCGTTAAGCTCACCGCCGGCTACGGCCACGGCCAGGAGTTCGAAGAGTGGCTGGCGCGGCACCTGTTGACCGGCGACGCCGACGCGCTCGCCAAGGCGCGGCAGCTCGCCGACACGTATCTCCAGAAGCATGTCCTCACGCCACCCGCCAGCGAGCTCTCGCCGGAGCCGTTCTTCAATGTCACGTTTGTGCCGGACTGGGAGGGCCTGCTGCGGATGTGGGAAGTGACCGGCGAGAAAAAATATCTCGATGGCGCCGCGCTCGGCGCGCGCCGGTTGATGACCAGCGTATGGACGCAGCCCGTGGTGCCCGCGGGCGAGATGACCGTGCATCCCGGCGGCCAGTACACCGCCAGTTCGCCGAAGACCACCTGGTGGAAAGGCCCGGACCAGTTCCGTCTCGGCTTCCCACGCCAGCCCGGCGACGCGCCCGAACACCGCACGCCAGCATGGATCCCCTCGAACGTCGGCCTCGGCTTCGAGCAGCCCTGCACCTACACCCGGATGGACAGCGGCGGGGCGCTGATCTACCAGTCCGCCTGGGCGCCGAATTTCCTGCGGCTCGCCGCCGCCACCGGCGACGCGCAGTTCGAGACCTACGCCCGCAACGCCACGCTCGGCCGCTGGGCCAACTACCCCGGCTACTACGTCGTCGGCATGACCGACCTCCCGCTCAACCCGCGCTACCCCTACCAGGGGCCGGACGTCTCATGCATCTACTATCACCACATCCTGCCGCACCTGGCGTGGACCATCGACTACCTCGTCGCCGAGGCCGCGCTGCGCTCCGGCGGCCGGATCGCCTTCCCCAGCCAGCGGCAGCACGGCTACGTCTGGTTCGACAGCCGTGAGTATGGCGCGGCGCCCGGCCAGGTGCTCGGCGTGAAGGACGCATGGCTCTGGTTCGACCGCGGCGTCGCCCGGCTCGACAACCCGGCGCTCAACTACCTGCTCGCGCACACCGCCGACCAACTGTGCGTCGTGCTGATGAACGAGAATGCGTCCGCCGAGAAGGTCGGTGTCGACTTCCTGCCGGCCAAGCTCGGCCTCGCCGCCGGCGCCACGCCGAAACTTTCCGCCGTCACGGCGACGGGCGCGAGCGTACCGGTGCATTTCGACAAGCTGCACGCCGCGCTCGAAGTGCCCGCGCGCGGCCTGGTCGTGTTGACGCTCTCCGGCGTGCACGTGAACATCGCCGCACACACCACCGTGCCCCCGCTGGAGCGTGCCGCGCAGCCCGCGCTCGTCACCGTGCCGACCGCGGTGAAGGACATTGAGATCCGCGCCGCCGCCTTGCAGGTGCGCCCGGGCCCGTGGGACGCCTATGTCTGGTGCACCGCCAAGCCCGACCGCGTGAAGAAGGTGGTGTTCCACTACCAGCTCGGCGGTGACTGGAAGCAGGTCGAGGACGTAGAATATCCGTTCGAACTGTCCGTGCCCGTGGCCGGCGCCGCACAGGACCTCCGCTTCCGCGTCGAAATCACCGGTGCTGACGGCCAGACCCACACCACGCCGGAAGCCCTGCTCGCCGCGCCGCGTTGAATACTTCCGCTGACGGAGCCGCGGCCGCCCGGCACGGTCCGGGACTTGCGTCTGCCGCAGCCGGCCGCAGATCGCTGTCACCGAAGGCACATACGGTTGAACGCCGTCAGGGCGTTTCCGCCCAAACGTAGTGGCAAGACCCCGGCACCCCTCATGGCGTCCGCAGGCATCCATTTCACACTTGTGCAAGTGTGAGATGGAATTACAGAGGTAAACAACACCTGTGCACCTTTCTCCCATCTCACACCTGTACAAGTGTGAGATAGTCCATCGGGACCGCTCGGGAGCTACTGGATCAGCAGCACCGGCGCCTGCCTGCAGGGTGGCGCATGGGCGCGCCCGCGTGGCGGCGCGGGCTGCAGGCCGGTCACTTTTCACCAACCGGCTGGAAACACTACGGCAGGCGTTCGCGCAGCGGGCGCTGGCTGTCGTCGAGACCGCCGGGCCGGTTGCGCGCGAGCCAGACGCTGCGGTGCGCGTCCAGGATGGCGCGCAGCTCGTCGCCATCTTCCTGCCCGGTGACAGCGCGCCGGAGCCCGTGCCGGAGCATCCGCGCGACCAGCTCGAATTCTTCGCGGACCAGCGCGGCATCGGCGCAGCGCAACTGCGCACGCGCCAGCGGTACGACAATCTCGTCCAGCCGTTGTACCGTTTTCTCCAGTACGCCCGCCGGCAGCTTGGCGAGCCACGGCGCGAGGTCGCGCTTGTGCAGCAGGTGGAACAGCACGCTGGCATTCGCCGGCTCGACGCCGGTCGTACGATGGAGGTCGCCGAGATCGAGCGCCAACCGGCCCATCACGCCCGCCGCGTCCTCAAACGCATGCCGGTCGAGCAGCGCGGCGAGCGGCAGCTCAGCCGCCGCAGCGGCATTCCAACTAAAGGCGGCGGCAGCGGCGAAGCCCGCGTAGCTCACAGGCAGCGGCTGCCAGTGGCCGTTATCGCCCCAGTCGGTGACGAGCAACCCTTCCGCGCCGTGTTGCAAGCCCGCTTCCGCGGCGGCGCGGATGTTGCCCTGCATGTTCGTCGTGCGGCCCGCGAGGCTGTTCCACGACGAGGTGCCGGGACAGACCCAGAACGGCAGCCCTGCGGCGGCAAAGGTCGCGGCCTCGCGCTCGAAGGGATGCGCGGCTTCGTAACCCCAAGCCAGCGCGATCAGATCGCGCGGCAGTTCACCGACAAGTTCGGGATGCTGGAGGATGATGTCGCCCCAGAACTGCATCGTGTGTCCGCGGCGGCCCACTTCCTCGCGGATCTTCAGCAGGAATTCCAGGTAGACCCGGCCCTTGCCGCGCGCGGCGCAGGCTGAGGCGCTGCGGCCCTGGCCGAGATCCCACGTCTCGTCGCAGCCGACGTTGAAGAAGCGGCTGGAGAAATTCGGCAGCAGTTCATCGTACAGTTCGCACAGCAGGGCGAGGCCGGCGGGATTGGTCGGATCGAGGCTCAGCGGCCCGGCGCGCCGTTCGCCCCAGGGCGTCACGTAGCCGTCGGGGCACTCGGCGAGCGCGCTGTAGCGGGGCAGCTTGAGCCAGCGCGCCAGGTGGCCGAACGAATTCTGGTTCGGCACGAGTTCCACGCCGCGCTCGCGGCAGAAAAGATCCAGGCTCCGCACATCCTCCGCCGTCAGCGGGTCCGCGTATTCCCATACGTCGCGGTGGTTCCGGTAGGCAAAGGTGTGTTCGGTGTACAGCTGGACCTGGTTGAACTTCCATTCGGCCAGCCGGTCCACGAGCGCGCAGAGGGTCGCGAGGGTCGGCACCTTGTCGCGGCTCACGTCCAGCATGACACCGCGCGCGGCGTAGTCCGGCCAATCGGTGATGACACACGCCGGCAGCGCCGCCGGAAATTGGCGGAGCAGCTGCCGCAGAGTCATCAGTGCATGGCCCAACCCGGCGCGATCCGGCGCGGCCAGCCGCAGGCCAGCCGACGCGACTTCCAACCGATAGCCCTGCGGCGGCAGGCCGCAGTCATGATCCAGAAGGAGGTGCAGGATCGGGCGCGTCCTTGAGCCGGACGACCAGGGCGGCGGCTCTGCCGGAGGCGTGGCCCGGTCCTCATCCGCCAGGCGCCAGCCGCCGTGACCGGCGCGCAAGAGTTCGTTGTGCAGGCGGAAGACCAACGGTTCGAGCGCGTCCGGCGCGCCGGTGGTCGCGATCACGCCCGCCGGCGCGAGGACGCACCCGCCCGCCCGGCGCTCCAACCGGCGCGGCGGCGGCAGCAATAGGATTTCGGGCTCAACCATGGGAGATGTTTACCACAGCCCCCGGCGCGGTTCACAGCGGTAAACGCAGCCCGGCGCGGAATGGATTGCACGCCGCCGGCGCGCGCGCTATTTTCAGCGCGGCACAAGGAAACAGATGAAAGCATGGAGTGCATGTTGGGCCACGTTGTGGTTGCTGGCGCTGGGCGGCCTGGCGACGCGCGCAGACGTAGTGTCCGTGACCAATTTCAAGGACCTGCCTGTTTTGACCAACGGTCCCGGCAAAGGTTGCTACGCACTTTTTCAAGGCAAGTTGTTCGACGTGCAGGTGACCACCAACCTCGACCTGCTGGTCTACCCGGTCGAGAACGGCAAGCGCCTGGAACCCCCGATTGAGATCTATAACAGTTTTACAACCTTGGGTTCGGGTTTGAAATTCATAGGCGCCGTCAAACCGGACCCGCCCAGCCTGAATCCGCAGAAGCTGGTGTTCCGTGTCGTCACCGATCAGGGTGCGCAGCTGGTCCAGACGTGGAAATTTTCGGACGGGCTGCTCTCGGCGAGCCACTTGTTCAAGGACTACACCGGCACCGTGCCGTCCATGCACGTGGTGGTCAAATTCCCGCCGACGCCCACGCTCAAGCCGGACGCCTCGGCCGCCGAACGCAGTGCGGCCACGACCGGCTGTGCGCTGCGGTGGCGCGCCGGGCGCTCGGATGCCGCCATGAAAATCATCACCGTCCCCTATGACCACCGGGTGCTGCTGCAGGATTACTGCGACTGGATGGAACACAAAGGACCGTGGGGCAGCCGCAAGATCACGCTCAAGCGCACCACGAGCAAAGGGCTGCTCAGCCTGGCCGGATCCGTGTACGGCTACGAGGGGGTGATCATGCTTTTCATCACACGCTTCGACCCCCTGAAGCGGGGCGAACTGCAAGGGTTCGACCTCAAGGTCGAATGAGCCCCGCCGGCCGCCGGCTGCAGTATCGGCACGGCGGAACGTTCTCACGGCGTAAATCCGGGCCGCTTTGTCCCTCAGTGCCGGAAGTGGCGCATCTCGGTGAAGGCCATGGCCACGCCGAGCTGGTCGCACACCGCGATGCTCTCCGGATCCTTCTTCGAGCCGCTGGGCTGGACGATAAACTTGATGCCGGCCTCGGCCGCCACCTCGACGTTGTCGGGGAACGGGAAGAACGCATCGGAGACCAGCACGCACTCGCCGAGGATCGCCTTCTCGAACTCCGCCAGCGGACGCGTCTCGCCGGTGGCGGCGTGCAGCGCGGCGATGTTCTCGCGCGCCTTGGCCAGCGCGAGCTTGCGCGTGGAATCGATGCGGTTCGGCTGGCCCGCGCCCATGCCGAGCTGCGCGAAGCGGCCCGGCGCATATTCGCGGACGAGGACGATGGCGTTGGACTTGACGTGCTTGCAGACGCGCACGCCGAACTCCGCCAGCGCGCGCTTGTTGTCGGCGAACGGGAGCTGCGTGGGCACGCTCCACTTCTGGATGAGTTCCGCATCGCGCGCCTGCACGAGCAGGCCGCCGTTGACCTGCCGCAGCGTGCGGCCCGGCGTGGGCGGCGTCAGCGGCCGGTCCAGCTGGAGCAGGCGGATGTCCTTGCTCTTGCTCCTGAGAAACTCCAGGGCGTCCGGCGCAAAGTCCGGCGCGATCAGCGCCTCGACGAACCGGCCCTTGAGGACCTGCGCGGCCGCCAGGTCCACCGGCACGGTGACGGCGATGACGCTGCCGAACGCGGAGACCGTGTCGCCGGCCCACGCGGCCTCGAGCGCCTCGGCCAGCGTCGCGCCCGTGGCATAGCCGCAGGGGTTCATGTGCTTGATGATCGCTGCGCCCGGCACCCCGCACAATTCGCGGACCGCCTCGAGCGCGGCGTCGCCATCGACGTAGTTGTTGTAGCTCATCTCCTTGCCGTGCAGCACCGTGGTGTACGCGATGCAGGCCTCGGTGACGGCCGCTTCCTTGTAGAACAGCGCGCTCTGGTGCGGGTTCTCGCCGTAGCGCAGCTTCTGGCCGCCGGCGTAGGCGAGCACGAGCGGACGGCCGGCGTCCTGGCCGGCCAGCTGGCCCGCGAGATAGGTGGCGATCGCCGCGTCGTATTGTGCCGTGCGCGCATAGGTCTTCTGCGCCAGCTCGCGGCGCAGCGTCTCGGTCGTGTTGCCGCCGTGCGCGTCCATCTCCGCCAGCACGCGCGCGTAGTCGGCCGGATCGGTGACGACCGTGACCGAACGGTGGTTCTTGGCCGCGCTGCGCAGCATCGAGGGCCCGCCGATGTCAATGTTCTCGATCGCCTCCTCGAAGCTGACGGTCGGCTTCGCCACGGTCGCCTCGAACGGGTAGAGGTTGACGCAGACGAGGTCGATCGGCTCGAGCTGGTGCGCCTGCATCGTGGCGAGATGTTCGGGATTGTCGCGGACGTGCAGCAGCCCCGCGTGGACCTTCGGATGCAGCGTCTTCACGCGGCCATCGAGCATCTCCGGGAAGCCGGTGAAGTCCGACACGTCCTTGACCGCCACGCCGGCCGCGCGCAGGGCCTTCGCCGTGCCGCCGGTCGAGAGCAGCTCCACGCCGCGCCCCGCCAGCGCCTTCGCGAAATCCACCACGCCCGCCTTGTCCGAAACGCTGATCAATGCCCGTTGAATTTTCATCTCTGATTCCTCTGTTGAAGGCCGCGCGGAGCATATTTTCCAAGCCGGGGAAACACAACCCCCAACTTTTTCCGAACCCGGGAAAAATGCCTGGCCCGGTGTCCGATCGTTGGAGGAATTGAACCGCCAAGACGCCAAGTTCGCCAAGTATCAGGAGGAGCTGCCTTGCTGTCTTGGCGTGCTTGGCGCCTTGGCGGTTAATCTGCTGGCCCCTTGCCAAGGCGCTGCAAGGCCCAGGCGGCGTGGGTGCGGACGAGTTCGTCGGCATCCGTGGCGGCGCGCTCGAGCGCCGGGCGCGCGGCGGCCAGGCCGCTGTTGCCGAGCGCGACCGCCGCATTGCGCAGCAGGCCGCGGCGCTTGGTGCGCAGCAGCGGGGTGCCGGTGAAACGCTCGCGGAAGGCGCGCTCATCCAGCGCGAGCAGCTCATCCAGGCGCGGCGCGGAAATTTCCGGCTGAAAGCGGAACACCGCGTGCAAAGCTGCGACAGCTTGCTCTCTTGTGGGCGGGGCTTCCAGCCCCGCGGTTGGGTTAGGGTTGTTCTCGCTGGGCTGGAAGCCCCGCCCACCATGTTCTGCTTCCAGGGCAAAGCTCGCCTGGGGTTGAAGCACCGGCCAGGGGCAACTGGTCTGGCATTCGTCGCAGCCGAAAATCCAGTGACCCAGCCGGGTCCGCACATCGGCGGGGATGTCGCCCTTGTTCTCGATCGTCAGCCAGGAGAGGCAGCGGCGGGCGTCCAGCCGGTAGGGTGCGAACAGCGCGCCGGTCGGGCAGGCGGCGGCGCAGCGGTTTTCCGCACAGCAGGCCTGCGGCTGCGGC
The DNA here is from genome assembly GCA_903896925.1 of uncultured Lentisphaerota bacterium. Lineage (GTDB taxonomy): Bacteria > Verrucomicrobiota > Kiritimatiellia > CAIQIC01 > CAIQIC01 > DP16D-bin41. Next base: position 41,733 of record CAITZM010000187.1, read on the forward strand.
TGGTCGTAGTCATCCAGTTCGACGTCCAGCAGCAGTTCGCCGAGCAAGAGCAGCGGACCGAAGCGCGGCGCGATCAGCATGGCGCTTTTGCCTATAAAGCCCAGCCCGGCGCGCGCGGCGTGGTCGCGTTCGAGGAGCGGCGCGGAGTCCACCCCGGCCTTCCAGGCGAGCGGCCGGCCGAGGTCGCGCCCGATGTAGCGCGCGAGCTCCTCCAGCCGCGGGGCGAGCAGGTCGTGATAGTCCGGCCCCCACGCAAAGCGCGCCACGCGCCCCCGGAGCGGATCGTCCCAATACTTGGCGGGCGGCAGTTCCGCGCCATAGGCGAGCCCAACGCACACGATGGACCTGGCGCCGGCGAGCAGGCGCGCGGGCTCGGCGCGGGTTTCCGGGTCGCGCGCCAGCCAGCCCATGCCGGCATGGCAACCCTGTTCCAGCCAGGGGATCAGCGCGTCGGCGTGCTCGGCGCGCCGGGCCGGCGCCAGGCCGACGAGGTCGAAACCCAGGGCCAACGCCTGCCGGCGGATTTTCCCGCTGTTGGTGAGCTGGTGCATCGCGCCGATTGTAAACCAGCGGGCCCCGGGATGGAAAGCGACGACAGGCCGTACGCCGTAAAAGGGAAGAATCGGCTTGCGACGGTCAGAAGTTTCGGTGTATGTGCTGCGGTAATGTCGGCTGTACGAACTCAAGTCGCGGTGGCGCCGACAGGCGAAAGAACAGACAAGCCGCAGGGCCATCGCCACACACACGGGTTTACCCCACCCAAGTTCTGTGTGCCGCGGCACGCAGTTAGCGGGCGGGGCAGGCAAGCCAGCCTAGACGGCGGAACGGAGAAAGATGGGCGATGAATAAGAGCAGTTCAAACTGGAGCCCGAAAATTGCCCTGGCACTGCTGGGTCTTATTTTCGGGTTCCTGCTGGTGCAGGTTATGCGGGCGGCCTATGACACGGGCGGCTACGATTTGTCGGGCTACCTGGTGGCCGCGCAGGATATGCTACACGGGCAGGATCCTTATACGGGACACGAATTACCCCACGCCATCGAGGGGCTGGAGATTACGCCGCATGCCTTTATCTACCCCTTGTTCGCCGCCTTGCTGTTTCTGCCACTGACGCTGTTGCCCTATGCACTGACCAATGTGCTGTGGTTCGTCATCAGCGCGGCAAGCCTGCTGCTCATCTGGCGCCTGCTGCTGGGCCTGCTGGAGGGCCTGCCCAAGGCTGCCGGCCTGGTGCCCTTCGCGCTGCCCGCCTTGCTGCTGGTCCTGGTGTTGTTCTCGCCGCTGCAGAATAATTTCGTGAACGGCCAGATCAACCTGATGGTGGTGGCCTGCTGCGTTTTGTTCCTGCATTACTTCGTCAAAAACCGACCGGTGCTCAGCGCGTTCTGGCTGGCGACCGCGATCATGATCAAGCTGCTGCCCATCATGCTGGTGCTGTTCCTGCTGATCAGGAAGCAGTATCGCATGATCATCTATACCGGCGCCTTCGCGGTGCTCTTCCTCCTCCTCCCGGGCCTCGTGGTGGGCGACAAACTGCTCGATTTCAACCTGTCCTATGTGCACTCCTTCCTATCGGCCAAGTTGTTGGGGACCGAGGTGGACCACGCCCGGCCGCTCTTGAGTTTGCAGGGCGTCGTGGCTTGCTTCAGCCCCGCGCTGGGGTTGGCCGGGGGGACGAAAATCATCAGCATGCTGTTTGCGCTCGCCGCCATCATCGGGGTGGAACTGGCCACCGCCCGGATGGCGTCCCCTGCGCGCGAAATCTGGGCCTTTGGCGCCTACCTGGTCGGAGCGTTGCTGATCTCGCCGATGCCGGAAAAACATCACATGGTGCTGATCATCCCGCCCTGCGCGCTCATCGGCTTGAAGCTCTACGGTGACCCGTCGTGGAGATCCAAGACCAGGCTGTCGCTGGTGGCCGCGTTTCTGGTGTGCTTCGTCGTGCTGCCGCGTTTTCTGCATCACTCGCCGGCGGAGTTCATCGCACTCCTGCTCCTGCTGGTGCTCATGGGGCTGGCCGCCAGACAGGACGCAAGTGACGCCGCACCCCCGCCCCCCGGCGCCAGCGCGTCTTGAGCCTGCTGCTGGCGGGGAGAACTCCCGCACCCGCGCAGCCAAGCAAGGTTGGACTCATCGAACCGGTACTTGCGCAAGTCAGCAGAATGCGGAGGTCGCTGTTCCATACAACGCTTCCCTGCCCTGGTGGGCGGGAGCTCCCGCTCCCGCGCCACGCAGCCCAGCAACACCCTCAAGAGCGGGAGCAGGAGCTCCCGCCCACAAAACCGGCAGAGCAGCACGCAGGGCGGGTCCCGTCTCGAATCATGGCTCTAGTCCCTGCAGCCAGCGCCAACTCAGGCGCTCGTGGTATTCGGGCCGCAGGCTGGAAAAGGGCCAATCAGCCGCTTGAGCGACCAACTTCTTCCGCACCGGATTCAGATAGATATAATCCAAGCAAGGTTGGACTTTCTCGCGACTGGCCAGCAAGTGCTCATAGTATTCCTCGGCCCATAGCGCGCCTTGGCGTCGCAGATGTGTGTTGATCTGGCGGGCCGTATAGCTGAACAGGTTCTGCGTCACGGTATGCAGTTCGTGTGGTGCGCGAGGGGCCAGGACCAAATGCAGGTGGTCAGGCATGACCACAAAGCCCAACAACCAGATGCGCTGATTTTCCAGCAACCAGAACAGCGTTTGAACGATAAGGCCCGCAACCGGTGCTTGTGCCAGATCAACCCGGTTGCCCTGCGCCACACGCTTGGTGATAAAATAAATCCGGTTGGACTCATCGAACCGGTACTTGCGCAAGTCAGCAGAATGCGGAGGTCGCTGTTCCATACAACGCTTCCCTGCCCTGGTGGGCGGGAGCTCCCGCTCCCGCGCCACGCAGCCAAGCAACACCCTCAAGAGCGGGAGCAGGAGCTCCCGCCCACAAAAAATACAGCGCCCAAAAACCCACCCTAACCCGCGCCGTACGCAGCACTGGTCTCAGCCGATCAGTCGCACCGGTGCGGGGCCTTTTTCGACGAAGCCGACCGCGACGGGTTTTTCGCCGGCGGCGCGGAGGAGTTTGACGGTCTTTTCGGCATCGGCGCGGGCGACGAAGAGAACCATCCCGATGCCCATGTTGAAGACCTTGTACATCTCCTCGCGGTCCACCTGGCCGGCTTCCTGGATGAACTGGAAGATCGGCAGCGGCGTCCACGTGGAGCGGTCCACCACGGCGCACAGGCCCTTGGGCAGGAAGCGGTCAATGTTGTCGACGAAGCCGCCGCCGGTGATGTGCGCGAGGGCGTGGATTTTCACCGCATCCATCAGCCTGCGGACGGGCTTGAGGTAGCTGCGGTGCACGGCGAGCAGCGCCTCGCCGAAGGTCTTCTTCGTGCCGGGCAGGAGGTCGCCGACCTTCCGGCCGGCGGTCTCGAAGATCGCGCGGCGGGCGAGCGAGTAGCCGTTGGTGTGCAGGCCGGAGGACGGCAGGCCGATCAGGATGTCGCCGGTCTTCACGCCCGTGCCGGTGATGAGCCGCTTCTTGGGCACCGCGCCGACGATCGTGCCGACGAGGTCGTATTCGCCCGCCGGGTAGAGGCCCGGCATCTCGGCGGTTTCGCCGCCGACCAGCGCGCAGTTGTTCTCGCGGCACGCCTTGCACAATCCCTCGATCACCTCGGCGAAGATGCCGGGATCGAGCTTCTGAGCGCCAATATAGTCGAGGAAAAACAGCGGCTCGGCGCCCTGCGCGAGGATGTCGTTGACGCAGTGGTTGACGATGTCCTGCCCCACCGTGTCGTGGCGGCCGACCAGATGCGCCACCTTGAGCTTGGTGCCGACGCCATCGGTGCTGCTGACCAGCAGATGGTCCTTGCCCGGCGCCTGGAACAGCCCGCCGAACAGGCCCCATTCGCCCGCGGAACCGGCGGTGCGGGTGCTGGCGATCTTCTTCTTGGCGCGGCGGAGCAATTCCATCTTCGCATCAATATCGACACCCGATTTCGAATAAGCGCTCTCATTGTCATTGGTCATTGGTCATTTGTCCTTTGCAAGTAGTCAGTAGTCCGTTGTCAGTGGTCAGTTGCAACAGGAGCGCGAACTCCCGCTTTACCGATCGAATTCAGAAAAGCGTTCAGCTTGGGTGCAAGTTCATCCACAAGCGGCTTCAGGGCTTGGACTTGTTCATCGTTCAACAGCTTGCGGCGCCAAGCCCGGCGCAGCCAGTGCTGTGTCTCATGAAGCGAGCCACGCGCAATGCGAATAAATCGGCGCGTGTCAGGGTAGGTGCCACGTCCGACACCTTCCGCGATGTTCGCATCGACACTGTCCGAGGCGCGCACGAGCTGCTTGCCAACGGTGTCTTTGGCAAAGGGTTTCCAGGTCATCACGATGTCCCAGACGTCATCGGCTAATTTCTCGGACAACTGGTAGACGCGCAGTTTTTCAAAATTGGACGCGCTCATGGTTCACCCTCTACAACTCACAACTGACCACGGACAACTGACAGCGGACTTGTTCACAGTCCCACCGCCTTGAACGTCCGGTTCACGTCTTTGAAATGCGGCTGGAGGTCGAAGGCCGCGTCGAGGTCGGCCTTCTTGAGCTGGGCGGCGCGCGGGTCGGCCTCGATCAGGCCGCGCAGGTCCTGCTGCGTCTCCCAGGCCTTCATGGCGTTGTCCTGGACGGTCTTGTAGGCGGTCTCGCGGGTGATGCCGGCGTTGATCAGCGCGAGCAGCACCTGCTGCGAATGGATCAGGCCGTGGGTCTTCTGGAGGTTCTGCGCCATGTTCTCCGGCAGCACGCGCAGGGTCCGCACCAGCCACTCGAGCTTGTCGAGCATGTAGTCGAGCGCGATGGTCGCATCGGGCATGACGACGCGTTCGGCGCTGGAGTGGGAGATGTCGCGCTCGTGCCAGAGCGGGACGTTCTCCATGCCGACCAGCGCGTAGCCGCGCAGCAGGCGCGCCATGCCGCAGAGCCGCTCGCCGACGATCGGGTTGCGCTTGTGCGGCATCGCGGAGGAGCCCTTCTGGCCCTCGGCGAAAAACTCCTCGACCTCGCGCACCTCGGTGCGCTGCAGGTGCCGGAACTCCTGCGCCCAGCGCTCCACCGAGCAGCCGACGAGCGCGAGCGCGGTCAGGAATTCCGCATGCCGGTCGCGCTGCAGCACCTGCGTCGAGATCGCCGCCGGCTGGAGGTTGAGCTGCTGGCAGACGATTTTTTCGATCAGCGGATCGCAGTGCGCATGCGTGCCAACCGCCCCGGACAGCTGGCCGACGCGGACGATTTCACGCGCCGCCTCCAGCCGCTTGAGCCCGCGGCCGAACTCGTCGTACATCAGCGCCATCTTCAGGCCGAACGTGATCGGCTCGGCATGAACGCCGTGCGAACGTCCCATCATCGGCGTGAACTTGTGTTTGCGCGCCTGCGCCGCGGCGGCCTTGCGGACCGCCTTGACCCCGTCGATCAGGAGGTCCGCCGCCTGCACCATCTGGATCGCGAGCGCGGTGTCGAGGATGTCGGAGCTGGTCAGGCCCATGTGGATGAAGCGCGAGGAGGGCCCGACGTATTCCGCCACGTTCGTCAGGAACGCGATGACATCATGGTTGAGCTGGGCCTCGAGCTTGTCGATTTTCTTGACGTTAAAATCGGCCGTGCGCAGGATCTGCTTGAGATCCTTGGCCGGGATCTTGCCCAGTTTGTGCTGCGCCCGGCAGGCCGCCAGCTCGATATCGAGCCAGATACGGAACCGGTTTTCATCTTTCCAGATGGCGGCCATCACGGGCCGGGTATAGCGCGGAATCATCGTCGTTTCCCTTCGGTTGACCGGCGCGGACGGTAGCAGACGCCGCGGCATTTTCCAAGCCCGGGACGCGGGCGATGTTTCAGTTGCAAAGCCACCGGAAATTAGTATTGTCCGCGCGTCCGGATGTCTGGCGGGGCCTGCTTCGGCGGTCGGGGCGTGCAAGTTTACCAGCTTGGATCAACGCATGGGTGGTGCGTAACGCGAGAACTTTGCAGCGGCGGGCATGTATCCTGCTGCCATCAGTGGAATAGCCATGAAGAAGTGGATTGTGTTTATTTGCGCCGGCCTCCTGGTGGTGGGCGGCTGGGAACTGGGCTGGCATATGCACGGTGCGAGAAGCGTCGTGCCGCTCAGTCATTCCGTGCAGATGCAGAAGCGGTCCGAACCCGGGCCGTGGGGCCGCATCGTCTATGACTATTCGATGATCGAGATGGCGCCCGCCCTCTGGCAACACGTCCAGCAGGCGCCCCCCGCGGTCGCATGGAAGCTGCACGTTTCCAACCCGGAGGCGGTGTGCCAGCAGCTGTTGGCCGCCGGCTTCACCCCGGAGCAGGCGCAGACGCTGATGGCCACGCTCACGCCGCTGGCGGGCGGCTACGCCCTGCATCCCAGCGATGCTTTCATCCTGGCCATGGCACCGGATGTGCGCCGCAACTGGTATGCCTTGCTGGCCATCGAGACCGACAATCCCGATTACGACTATCCGCTGCGGTTCTGGCAAAAGACCCCGATCGGCTGGTTGCAGGACGCGGAGGTGGATCAGCAGGCTCTGGCCCTCGCCCAGCGGCTGATCTACAAGCACGACGACCTGCAGCTGATGGCCGACATGTCGCTGTTACAGCGCAACATCAAGGATCCGGAAACCATGCGGCGCCTGGCCTGCGTGTTCTCGCGCGAAACCACGGTCATCGCCTACCTGCTGGTCGGCCCCGACGACAACCTCGATCAACTCGCCAGCTACTGGGGCTACCCCGACCGGCAGGATGCCGTGCGCACCCTCTTGCACGCCACGCAGCGCAGCGGCTTCGACCGGCCGATCCCCATCTCCATGCTCCTGCCGCGCTTCGCGCGCGACCGCGTCCACCGCTACTGGCGCGCCGGCGATCCCTCGTGGCCGCATTGCCACTTCACCTCGTTGAACTTCTTCTCCGACACCCCCGACGAGGGTTGCACCAACGACACCTACGCCACCAGCGTGATCCAGCGGGACTACTTCACCGTGACCACCCCGCCGCAACTGGGCGACCTCATCCTCTTCAAGCGCGGCCCCGGCGAGATCATCCACACCTGCAACTACATCGCCGACGGCATCGTCTTCACGAAAAACGGCGGGTCGCTCGGCCACCCCTGGATGTTTGCCCGGCTCGCAGACATGATGGATTTCTACAGCTATCCGACGCCGATTCAGATCTCCTTCATGCGCCGCCGCGACCTGCCCGCCCGCTAGCCGGACGGTGGCCGGGCCGCAGGAAACTGCGCCGGCGCACTTGCGCCGCCGTCCTTCCGGTGCGATAAGTGCACACCAACACGGGAGAAGCATTATGAAACGTCGCGAGTTCCTGACGGTGGCGGCTGCGGGTTCTGCAGGGGTCTTGCTGGCGCGGGCGCAGGTCGCCCCGCCGCCTAATCCGACGGCACCGGCCGCGGCCGGCGCCTTTGCGCTGCCGCCGCTGCCCTACGCCGAACATGCGCTGGAGCCCTACATCTCCGCGCGCACCATCAGCTTCCACTATGGCAAGCACCACAAGACCTACGTGGACAACCTCAACAAGTTCACCGCCGGCACGGAGCTGGCCGCGCAACCGCTCGAAGCCGTCATCGAGAAGACCGCCGGCGTGCTGGAAAAGGCCGCGGTGTTCAACAATGCCGCGCAGGTCTGGAACCACACCTTTTTCTGGAAGGGCATGAAGCCGGGCGGCGGCGGCCAGCCGGGCGGGAAGCTGGCGGCCCAGCTCGACAAGGCGTTCGGGAGCTTTGAGGCCTTCAAGAAAGTGTTCGTCGAGACCGGTCTCGCGCAGTTCGGCAGCGGCTGGGTCTGGCTGGTCACCGAAGGCGACACCCTCAAGGTGGTCAAGACCGCCAACGCCGATACCCCTCTGGTCCACGGGCAGAAGCCGCTGCTGACCTGCGACGTCTGGGAGCACGCCTACTACCTCGACTACCAGAACCGCCGCAAGGATTTCGTCGAGACGTTCGTGGACCACCTGGCCAACTGGTCGTTCGCCACGGCGCAGCTGGCGTAAGAAAAACCACAGAGGTCACAAAGGCAGGCAGAGGTTCACAGAGCCGGTCCGTTCAGCCTCTGTGACCTCCTCTGACCCGGTGTCCCCTGTGGTTCGCTTCAGCAGCAAGGAAGAATCCGTTAATCCAGTTTGAACTCCGCCCACACCGGCGTGTGGTCGGAGGCTTTCAGCTGCTGGCGCGGCCCAAGGTCGATGTCCGAGGCCGTAGCGCTCGCAGCGAGGGCGGGGCTGGCGAGCAAATAATCAATGCGCCAGCCGATATTCCGCTTCACGGCGTTGATCGTGCGGTAATCGAAAAAGCTGTAGCGGCCCGGCTCGGGGTGGAACTTGCGGAAAACATCCGTAAAACCCCACTCGCAGGTCGCGGCGAATGCGCGGCGGACATCGGGGTGGAAGCAGACGTGGTCCTCGTACAACTCCGGCGAGTGCACGTCCTGTGGCGTCGCCGCCACGTTCAGGTCACCGCACCAGAGCACCTTTCCCGTCGGCTTGAACTGCCGGTCAAAGAATTTGCGCAGCCGACGGAACCACTCCAGCTTGTAGGCAAACATCGGGTGCGTAAGCTCCCGTCCTTGCGGCACATAGGTGTTGATGATCGTCACGCCGCCGACCTGAGCGCAGACCAGCCGCGTGGGGTCGGCCTGCGCGCCATCGTCGAAGCCGAAGCGCACGTCGGTGGCCGGCTGCTTGGTGATCAGCGCGACGCCGTTGTAGGACTTCTCGCCGCAGAACGCGACATGCCAGCCCGCGGCCTCCAGCGGCGCACGCGGAAACTCCGCATCCTGCACCTTGGTCTCCTGGATGCAGAGCGCATCGGGCTGGTGCTGCGCCAGCCACGCGAGGACCGGCTCCATCCGCGAGCGGATGCTGTTGGCGTTGAACGTGGCGATTTTCATAAAGAGGTCAGCCGTCCTTTGTCATGTGTCATTTGTGCCTGCAGGCAGGAGGTTACACCACTCTTCGAAGGCTTCCAGCCCCGCGCTCCGGTTCAGGCTCCGCCCAGCAGCTGTTTCCACTTTTCTTGCGCGGCGGCCAGCGCCCGGCCGCGGTGGCTGATGGCGTTTTTCTCCTCGGCGGGCATCTCGGCAAACGTTTGCTCGAAGCCTTCCGGCACGAACAGCGGATCGTAGCCGAAACCCGCCGCGCCGCGCAACGCCTCGAGGATGTGACCCTCGCAGCGGCCCGCGACGGTTTCGGCGCGGCCCGCGGGATCGCTCAAGGCCATGACGCAACGGAAGCGCGCGCGGCGGTCGGTCTGGCCCGCCAGTTCGCGCAGCAGCTTTTCGTTGTTCGCGGCATAACTGACCGGCTCGCCGGCGTAGCGCGCGGAATACACGCCCGGCGCATTGCCCAGCGCCTCGACCTCCAGCCCGGAGTCGTCGGCCAGCGCCCAGCAGCCGGTGGCACGGGCCAGGGTGACGGCCTTTTTGATGGCGTTGGCCTCGAAGGTGTCGCCATCCTCGACCACGTCGGGGATCTCCGGGAAATCCAGCGCGCTGTGCAGTTCCACGTCCAGCCCGGCGAGGATCGCGTGGATCTCCTCCAGCTTGTGCTTGTTCCGCGTGGCGACGAGCAGCTTCATGCTTTCCCCAGCGCGGCCACCGCGGCGCGGAGGGCGGCGATGTGCGCGGGCGTGGTGCCGCAGCAGCCGCCGATGATGTTGGCGCCGGCGGCCACCAGCGCGGGGACGCGCGCGGCCATGTCGGCCGGCGACTCCGGGAAGATGTCCACGCCGCCGACGTTCTTCGGCAGGCCGGCGTTGGCGTGCACCAGGATCGGCGTCTGCGGCGCGGCCGCACGCAGTTCGCGGACGATCTCGACCATCCGCTCCATGCCGTTGCCGCAGTTCGTGCCGATGATGTGCGCGCCGGCGGCGAGCGCAACCTGGGCGGCGGCGGTCGGCGAGACACCCATCATCGTGCGGTACGTGCCCGTCACACTGCGGTCGAAGGTGAAGGTGCAGATGACCTCGCAGGCGGTGTTCTCGCGCGCGGCGCGGACGGCGGCGGCGGCTTCGTCGAGCGCGGTCATGGTCTCGATGCACAGGCCATCGGCCCCGCCGGCGGCGAGCGCCACGGCCTGCTCCTTGAACGCGTCCTGCAGTTCAGCCTCGGTCACGTCGCCCATCAAGGTCATCTGGCCGGTCGGCCCGACCGAGGCGATGACCCAGCGGTCCGGCCCGGCGGCCTCGCGGGAGAGCGCGGCGGCGGCGCGGTTGATCTCGGCGACGCGGTCGGCGAGGCCGTAGTGCTGGAGCTTGTAGCGCGTGCCGCCGAAGGAGTCGGTCTCGATCATGTCGGCGCCGGCGGCGATGTAGCTCCGGGCGATGTCGAGCACGTCGGCGGGACGGTCGACACACCACAATTCCGGGCACGCGCCAGGCTGGAGGCCCTTCTTTTGCAGGAACGTGCCCCACGCGCCGTCGGAAACCAAAATCCGACCGGCCTTCACGGCGTCCACCATTTTTCCACGGCTCATGTCAGGTCTCCTGTTCTGTAGCGGCGGTCTGCCGGCTGCGTCCACGCACCACGCCGGGACAAGGCGACCGCCCCGGTTTCCAAGGTGCGGAAAACGACGCGCGGGAGTTTCCAAGGTTTGGAAAACGGGCGCAACCTTTTTCCAAGCTGCCGAGCAGATTGCCGCGGCCACACCCTGCCGCGCGGCGGTCAGATGCGCCCGGCGAGGAGGCCGGCCGTGAGCTGCGCGATGCGCACGCGGTCCGCCGGCGTCAGCGGCGGCAGCTCCGCGGCGCGGAGGGCCTGCCGGTAATCGTCCAGGCTCTTGCCGCCGGGGATGATGGTGCTGGTCGTCGGTTCGTCGAGCAGCCAGCGCAGCGCCAGCTGGACCATGCCGCGCGCCGGCGTCAGCAGCTCCTCGAACGCCGCGTACCGCGCGAACTCCTGCGCGACCGCCGCCGAGTTGCCCAGCCGCCGGCTGCGGATGTCGTCGGCCGCAAACTGCGGCGCCTGGTGGAAATACCTGCCGCTCAGGCGCCCGCCCGCGAACGCACCGCGCACCACGCCGCCCGCGCCGCACGCGGCCAGCAGCGTGACCAGCGGCTCCGGAGGGCTGACCATGCTGTGCGGGAACTGCACGACGTCGAGACAGCCAAGCTTGAGGACGGCTTCCGCCTGCCGCACATCGGCCGTCGAGATGCCGATGGCGCGCACCTGGCCCTTGCGCTTGGCCTCCAGCAAATACCGGGCGGCTTCCTCGGCCTCGCCGGGCAGGGGCGGCACATGCCAGAGATAGACATCGAGATAATCGGTCTGCAGGCGCCGCAGCGAGCCGGCCAGCGAGACCGGGATGCGCGCCGGCGAGGCGTCCTGCAGGCGCTCGCCGTGCGGCCCCACCAGTCCGCCGAATTTGGTGCTCAGGATCCAGCGGTCGCGCTGCCCGCGGAGCGCCGCGCCGACCCGCCGCTCGCTCTCACCGCCACCATACTGCTCCGCCGTATCCACGAAGTTGATGCCGAGCTCGCCGCACTGGCGGATGAGGTCGATGCAGAAGTCGCGGCCGAGGTCGGGATGGCCGTCGGCCTGGCCGTCGAGCCGCAGCGGCCCGCCGAGCTGCCACGCCCCGACGCCGATTTCCGAAACCTGCAGGCCCGTCCGGCCCAACGCGCGATAGTTCATCGATGGTGCTCCCGTTCCGCCCCTTTCTACCCTAAAGAGCGCCCGGTGTCGCCGCGCTATTTCCCGGTCCGGCCGGCACGGCGCCGAAGGCCCAACCACGGAAAGATTAGTGGAAGAGCGCCGGCAGCTGTGCGATGGTTATCCCGTAACCGGCCCGTGGTGGGCCAAAATGCAAACCAGGTTGGGACCATGATCATCTACAACATATTCCCGCGGCTGGCAGGGGCGCTCTCGCAGTGGGGCGACCACATCGGGCGCGCAGCGGAGCTGGGCTTCGACTGGATTTATGTCAACCCGATCCAGAAGACGGGCGCCTCGGGCAGCCTCTATTCGGTGGCGGACTATTTTGCCGTCAACCCGGCGTTTCTCGACACGGCCGGCACGGTGAAGCCGGACGACCAGGTGCGGGCGATGACCGCGCAGGTCCATGCGGCCGGGTTGAAGATCATGACCGACCTCGTGATCAACCACTGCGCGGTGGATGCGGCGCTGACGGGCGCGCACCCGGAATGGTTCAAGCGCGGACCGGACGGCCGCGTGGCCAACGCGGCGTGCGACCAGAACGGCGAGCGGGTCGTCTGGCAGGATCTCGCGCAGTTCGACTTCGAGCACACGCGCGACCCGGAAGGGCTCTACCGGTACTGCCTGCACGTAGTGGAGCACCTGCTCGGCCTCGGTTTCGACGGTTTCCGGTGCGACGCCGCCTACCAGATACCCCAACACGTCTGGCGGCGGCTGATCCAGGAGATCAAGGCGCGCGGCCAGCACACCACGTTCGTCGCCGAGACGCTCGGCTGCACGGCGGACCAGACGAAGGAGACGGCGCGGGCGGGGTTCGACTTCGTGTTCAACAGCTCGAAGTGGTGGAACTTCAACGACTGGTGGCTGATCGAGCAGTACAACCTGACCCGCGAGACCGCGCCTTCGATCGGCTTCCCGGAAAGCCACGACACGCCGCGGCTGGCGGCGGAGCTCAACGGCAACGTCGCGGGCCTGAAGCAGCGCTACCTGTTCGCGGCGCTGTTCTCCGCGGGCGTGATGCTGCCGATGGGCTACGAGTACGGCTTCCGCAAGAGCCTGCACGTGGTCACGACCACGCCCGCCGACTGGGAGTCGACCGGGATCGACCTCACCTCGTTCATCCAGCAGGTCAACGTGCTGAAGAAATGCTTCCCGGTGTTCCACGAGGAGAGCCCGCTGAACATCCTGCCCAGCAGCAACCCGAACGTCCTGTTGATGTGGAAGGCCTCGACCAAGCACCACGACGAGGCGCTGCTGATCCTCAACAAGGATCCGTGGAACCAGCAGGAGTTTTACGCTGAAAACCTCCGCCAGTTCATCCAGGCCGGCAAGCCCCTCGAGGACGTGTCGCCGGAATTCCAGCTTGAGTATATCCACCAGCCGTTCCACTACGCCCTGCGCCCCGGCCAGGGCATCGTGCTCGTCACCTCGCGGAAGTGACGCGGCAGACGAACATCGAACAACGAACATCCAACTTCGAACATCGAAGTCCTGAGGATTCTCCGCGGCGTCCCCGCGTGGAACAATAACAGCAATCCTGAACGAGGCAGGGCACATTCCAAGGTGTCGGCGCGCGAATCAAACACGGCGTCACTGCCAGCGGAGCCGGTTGGCCGGTCGACCAACATCGCACAGCCCACTTCGAACTGTGAAGGACGAGGGCTGCCCTTCGATGTTGGATGTTCGATGTTCGATGTTCGATGTTCGCCGCCCTGGGCGCGGCGCGGGCGTCACTTGTCGCGGATGAGGTCGTAGACGTTCAGGTAGTCCTCGCCGGAGTGGTTCCACGAATAGTCGGAGCGCATGCCGTTGAGCATCAGTTCGCGGAAATGCTGCGGGTAGTTGTACCACAGGCCGATGGCGCGGCTGAGCGCGGACTCGATCCCGGCGGCATTGAAATCGTTGAAGACATAGCCGTTCCGTTCCGGATAGGGCTTGGACGAGTAGTTCGCGTCGAAGACCGTGTCCGCCAGGCCGCCGACGGCGCGGACGATGGGCACGGTGCCGTACTTGAGGCCGATGAGCTGCGTCAGGCCGCACGGCTCGAAGAGGCTGGGCACGATGATCATGTCGGCGCCGGCGTAGATCAGGTGCGAGAGATCCTCGTTGAAGCCGATCTCGATGTGGCAGTCGGGGTTGTCGTTGAACTGCTGCTTGAGGGCCCAGAAGTGCTGCGCGATCTTCGCGTCGGGGCTGGTGCCAAGCAGGACGAACTGGCAGCCGTGCTGCAGGCAGTAGTTGATCGCGTGCGTGATCAGCGGCACGCCCTTCTGGTGGTCGAGCCGGCCGATGTAGCTGACGATGGGCTTGAACACGTCCTGCAGCCAGAATCGCTGCCGCAGCGCTTGCTTGTCCGCATACTTCTTGTCGGCCGTGGCGGGGCCGTAGACCTGCGGGATGTGCCGGTCGAGCTCCGGATTCCACGCCTCGTAGTCGAGGCCGTTGAGGATGCCGCCGATCTTGCCGGCGTGCGTGTGCAAGGTGCGGCCGAGTCCGTAATCCTGGTTCGTGTTCATGATCTCCCACGCATAATGCGGCGAGACCGTGGTGACGAAGTTGGAATAGACGATGCCGCCCTTCATCAGGTTGAGCGCCGCGCGGTTGGCGTTGTCCTGCAGCCGGTCCTGATGGAAGAAATACTCCGGCCGGTTCAGGCCGGTCGCCTGCAGGATGTGCGCCCCGGTGACGCCCTGGTGCTGGAGGTTGTGGAGCGTGAAGCAGGCGCGCGGATGGCCCATGCCGAGGAACTTGTACATCTCGAAGAGCAGCACCGGGATGAGCGCGGTCTGCCAGTCGTGGCAGTGGATCACGTCGGGGTTCTTGCCGCTCTTGAGCATGTACTCCAGCACGGCGCGGCAGAAGAACGCGAAGCGCAGGTCGTCGTCCTTCTGCCCGTAAAACATCTTCCGGTTGAAGAAATTGTCCGCCGAGTGCGGTTCGATGAAGAAGCATTTGCGGCCGTGGACGAACCCGAAATAGACGCTGCAATGGATCGCGCCGGCGAACCACGGCACCCAGAGGTCCTTGTACGTCAGCGTCAGCTCGAAGATCTGGTCATAGCGCAGGCAATCGTATTTAGGCAGGAAGATCTCGACGCTGTTGCCGCGGATTTCCAGCTCGCGGCTCAGGCCGAAGACGACATCGCCCAGCCCGCCGACCTTGGCAACCGGCGCGCATTCCGAGGCGACCATCGCGATGTAGAGCGGCGCGCGCGCGGGCCGTGCCGGTTGCGACGGAGCCGGTTCGGCGACCTGTTCCGGTGCGGGCGCGCTGGCGACCGGCGCCACAGACGGCTGGAGTACAGGTGGGGTGGAGTCTTGGAGTGCTGTTGAAGAGGCCGCGGACACCGTCGCTGCCTCTGCCGCAACGCTGACTGGCTTATCGACTCCGACCTCTGACTTCTGCTCTTTGACCTCTGTCTTCGCCGGGGCGGCCGGCTTGCGCGGCGGCCGCGGCTTCTCGGCCTTCCTGGCCGGCGTCGAAGAAGAAGAACGGGAAGATGGTAAAGGGTGAAGGGCGGATGTTTTGGGCGCGCTGACTTCGGCCTTCTGGGCGCTCGCGGCCGGTTTCTGTACGCTGCCCTCTGTTTTCGGGCTGCTGGCGACCGGCGGCGGCATGGCCAGCGGCGCTGAGGCCGGTTGGGGTGCTGCCACGACAGCGGCTGGCGGGGTCGGGGGCTTGGGCTGGCTGACCGCGCTCACCACGGGCTGGGGTGCGACGGGCGGCGGCACAACGGCGGGAACAGGCTTGGGCGGTGTGGCGACCGGCACCTTGCTTTCCGGCGGCGGCGCGACCACCGGAGCAGGCGTCACGACGACCGGCGTTTTCGGCGCGGGCATTTCTGCCGCCATTTTTTTCTCCACAGGCGCCACGGTCGTTGAGAAGGCAGGAAACGTGGGCGTGGTGGCAGGCGCTGCCGTTGGCGGGGCCACAGGCGCCACGCTGGGCGTGCTCGCTGCCGCCGGCGCACTGGTCGGCACTGGAGTTTCGGCCTTCTTTTGCAGCACAGGCATCGGCGCCGGCACCGGCGCAGGTTTCGTCACGCTGACCGCTGCCCCCTGACCTCTGACCTCTGTCTTCTGATCTCTGCTTTCTTCCACCTTGGGCCACAGCGCGCCCAGCGGTATGCCGCTGAGGGGTGCTTTCTGGGGCGGGGACACCGGCTTTTTCTTTGCGCCTGCGTCATTGCCGTTGGGTGTTGTCATGCGCGCCTCATTCAACCTTTTTGAGTTTTTCCATCGCCGCATCGAGCAGGTAATAGGCCTGTTCCAGGTCATCGAACGAACGGTGGACCCACCGGCTGCCCCAGTAGAAATTGCAGCTCGTCTCGGCGGCCAGCAGGTGGTCATAGGCCTTGAAGATCAGCTGCCGGACCTCCTCGGCATCGCCCAGCCCGGCGGCGCACCCGTCGAAGGTCTTCTTCACCTGCCAGTAATAGTCGCTGGTGTGCCGCACCTCGTCCCAGCCTTTTTTCTGGAGCAGCGAGCCGGTCCACTGCGTGAAGTCCCCGCCCCAGTGATGCTCGGTGTTCCACGCGCCGCGGTGCACCTCGACCTCCTCGGTCGGGGGGAATTGCTTCAGAAACTCGCTGATGTGGATCGGCGCGAAGCCGAGCGTGCCGGCGCGGGCGCGCTCGAGCAGCGGCTGGTAGAAGAAGCCCCAGAAGCCGCTCGCGACCTCCGGCATGCGGAACCAGCCGCCGTTCTCGCCGTCGGTCCAGGTGGTCACCAGCGCCGGGAAGTCGCACCACTTCGTGCGCTCGGCCACCTCGTGCGCGAACCAGCCGGGATCGAGGCCGGACAGCTGCGCATTGGAGAGGTCGCGGTCGCGCGGGATGACGACGATCTCCGCGCCGCCGTGGCGCGCGAGATACGGCCGGTAGCGCTGCTCCTCCCAGCGCATCTCGCGCTTGGGCTTGATGAAGAGCGAGTCCACGAGCACGTACTCGTAGCCGTGCCGCTTCAGCATCGGGATCATCTCCATGCAGAAGCCCATCTCCGGCGGCCAGAAACCGGGGAAGGTTTCGCGGCCCAGCAGGTGGCGGCCGAGGCCCTGCCACCACTCGGTCTGCGCGTCCCAGTCGGCCGGCGGCGTCAGCGGATAAACCGGGTGATAGAGGCCGCTCCCGACGAACTCGATGTTGGAGCGCTGGAAACGCCGCATGAAGTCCTCGATGTCGGCGGCCTCGCGGAAGGTCTCGCGGACGCCGGGGTCCTCGAGCTGCTTGAGCAGCGTGCCGGAGAAACTCAGGTGCAGCCGCGCGACGTCGGACCAGCCCTCGAGCATCCGCGTCGTCCGGTCATAGCACCAGAGAATCTGCTTGGCCTCCCAGGCCTCGCCGGAGCTGTGCAAGGCCACCAGATTTCCCGGCGGCTGGTGAAAGTGCAACCCCAATGCATGAAATACGTGTGCCATATTTCGTTCGTTCCGTGGGCACGCTACACAAGCGCGCCGCCGCCGCCAAGCGCGAAAGTTATCCAAGGCTTGGAAATGCCGGTCGCGAACTTTCCCCGCCCAGGAAAAGGGCGGCGGACAGGCGGTTATCCGACGATGCTTTCCGTCCCGAACAGCCCCGGCACGGCTCAAAGGGATCGATGAGGTCAAAGCCCGCGTGTTCCGGCTGGCTGGGAGCGGCGGCATTCCTGCCGCCGTCAGAAGTCGCTGCTGGATTTTTTCACTCCGGTTGGATTTATGACCACGTATCGCGGGGTTGGAAAACCCCGCCCACAAAGACTGCTGTTGTGCTCGTTTACATTCCCCAGTGCGCGCCAGGGTGTTGAAATAGTACAAGGTAGGGCGAGGTGCCCGCGGTGAGCGTGTCGCGCCGAGCTGTCTTCTGTAGCGGCGACCTGTGGTCGCCGCCCCAGTTCGCCACCACACCAATACTCCATCACTCCACCCTCCCCGCCTCACGCATTGAGCCGGCGGATGCGGAGCTGGCCGCAGGCGGCCTTGATCCGGCTGCCCTGCGAGTCGCGCAGCGTGGCGTTGAGGCCGGCGCGCTCAAGCACGCGGATGAACTGCCGCGACACGTCCGGCGCGGAGGTCTCGCCCGCAAACCCCTCGACCGGGCTCAGGGGAATGAGGTTCACGCGCGCCGGCAGCGGCGCGAGCAGCCGCGCGAGCTGCTCGGCCTGTGCGGCGCTGTCGTTGAGGCCGCGGACGAGCGTGTATTCGAATGTGATGAGGCGCTTGGTCTGCTCCGCGTAAACCTTGCACGCGGCGAGCACCTCGGCCAGCGGATAACGGTGGTTCACGGGCATCAGGCGCGAGCGCGTCGCGTCGTCGGGCGCATGAAGGGACACGGACAGCTCGATCTGCAGGCCTTCGCCGGCCAGCCGCTGGATGCCGGGGATGACGCCGCAGGTCGAGATCGTGATGCGCCGCGCGCCGATGGCGAGCCCCTCGCCGTGGTTCAGGATATGGATCGCGCGCAGCACCTCGTCGTAGTTGTCGAACGGCTCGCCGACGCCCATGAACACGACATTGCCCGGCCGGTCGCCCCAGATGGCCGCCGCCAGCAGCACCTCGCCGACGATTTCGCCGGCCGCCAGGTTGCGCCGGAAACCCGCCTGTCCGCTGGCGCAAAACGCGCAGGCAAACTTGCAGCCCACCTGGCTGGAGAGACAGAGCGTGCGCCGCTCGCCGGAGGCCAGCAGCACCTCCTCGATGCATTCGCCGTCGCCGAGGCCCGCGAGCAGCTTGCGCGTCTCGCCTTCCTCCCCGGTGATTTCCAGCTGCTTCACCGCGGCCAGCTCGAAGTTTTCCTCCAGCTTCAGCCGCAGGTCCGCCGGCAGGTTTTTCATCGCGGCCCACGCGTTCACGCGCTGGCCGTAGAGCCACTGCCAGAGCTGCTTGCCGCGGAACGCCGGCGCGCCCAGCTCCTGCACCGCAGCCACGATTTCTTCAAAAAGCAGGCCGTGGATCAAAGTCTTCATGTCAGTTGTCAGTGGTTGGTTGTCAGTGGTCAGTTGCAGGAAAATCCATGCACAACTGACCACCGACAACTGACTACGGACGTTCCTCTTTCAACTTATCGTCTGTAAAAAAGCCAACGTATTGTCTGGGTTCATCGCTATCGGATTTCCGCTCATGCTGCTGCCCATCGAGCCGGCGGCGATCTTTTGCAGCGCGGCCGTATCGAGCCGCAGGTGCCGCAGGTCGCCCGGCACACCGATCTGCCGCTGCAGCTTTTCGATCTCCGCCAGGCCGGTTTCAATCACATCATCCGCTTCTGTAGCGGCGGTCTGTGACCGCCGACGGCGGCCGCCGGCCGCCGCTGCAGTACTCCCATTCAGAAAAGCCGCCAGTGCCGCCGACAATTCAGGTTCGCAGGCGCACCGGTTGTAGCGCAGCGTCGCGGGGAGCAGGATGCCGCACGCGAGACCGTGCGGCACGTTGTGCAGCGCGCCGAGCGCCGCGGAAATGCCGTGCGCCATCGCCAGCCCGGCATTCGCCAGGCCCACGCCGCTGATGAAGCTCGCCAGCAACATCGCCGCGCGCGCTTCCTGGCCATGCGGATCGGCGCAGCACGTGGGCAGCGCGGTGCGCACGAGGGTCAGCGCCTGCAGCGCCAGTGCCGTCACCGCCGGCTTGCGCTTCGCGGAGATGCAGACCTCGATCAGCTGCGTCAGGGTATCGAGCCCGCCCGCCGCGGTCGCCGCGCGGGGCACGGACAGCGTCAGCGCCGGGTCGAGCAGCGCGACCGCGGGCAGCATGCCGTCGAACCGCATGCTCCGCTTCACGCCGGCGTCGGGCGCGGCGATGACCGCGTTGCGCGTCGCCTCGGCGCCGGTGCCGGCGGTGGTCGGCACCGCGATGTGGGGCAGCGGCGGGGTCTCAAGCTGTGTACGATGCCCGAGGCCCTCGAGATAGTCGCGGACCGAGCCGGGGTTCACCGCCAGCGCGGCGACGGCCTTGGCGGTATCCATCACGCTGCCGCCGCCCAGGCTGATGACCAGGCCCGGACGGAGCCGCCGCGCCTGCGCGGCCGCTTCGTCGGCCAGCCGGACCGTCGGCTCGCCCCGCACCTGCGCAAAGACTTCCCCCGGCAGCGCGCGCCGCAGCGCCTCCGCCTGTGGCGCGAGAAAGGGCGAGGTGACGATGAACACCGGACGATCACCCGCCAGCTCCCGCGCCAGCCCTTCAAGCCGGGCGAAAACGCCCGCGCCGAAAACGATTTTGGCCGGCGCCTTCAAACCGGCGGCGCGGATTTCGGAGATCAGTTTTTGGGCAAGAACTTCCATGTAGGTCAGTCGTCAGTGGTTGGTTGTCAGTGGTTCAGCGCTGCAATCGGTGAATGCTCTCAGTCTGTCAGCGCAAACTTCAATGCGCTCAAGGCGTAGAAGGCGGCCGTGTCCGCCCGCAGGACGTTGGCGCCGAAGCTGACCGGCACGGCGCCGGCGTTGGCGGCGGCGCGGTATTCCTCAGGCGTCAGATCGCCCTCCGGCCCGATCAATGCGGCGACGCGGCGCGGCTGCTGCTCCCGGGCCGCGGCCAGCGCGGCGCGCATCGGACGCGCGTCCGCCGCCAGCGACCCGACGAACCAGAAGTCCGGTTGCGCCCAGGTCTGGAGCAGGTGGCCCAAGGGCTGGACGGCTGCGATCTGCATCAGCCACGCGGCGTGGCTCTGGCGCGCGGCGTTGAGTGCGATCCGTTGCCAGCGCGCGCTCTTCTCGGCGAACTGGTCCGGCGTCAGGCGCACAATGCTCCGCTCGGTGAGCACGGGATACAGCGTGCCGGCACCCAGCTCGACCGCCTTCTGGACGATGAAATCCATCGTGGCCTCGCGCGTCAGCGCCTGCACCAGGATGAGTTCCGGCGCTGGTCGCGGCCGGGTCTGCTCCTCCAGCAGCCGCAGCTCCGCCCCGCGCTTGGCGATGACGGCCACCTCGGCCAGACCGGTGCGGCCCGCGCCGTCGAAGACCTCGACGCGCTCGCCGAGGCGGGCGCGCAGGACGTTGACGAGATGATGCGCCTCGGTTTCGTCCACGCCCAGCATGGCGCCCCGCCACGCTTCCGGCACGACGAAGCACCGCAGATGTTCACGGGCTGGTTTCATGGTTCTCCGGCGAGTTTCATAATCACGATATTGGCGGCGACCAAGCCAAAAATGCCGGTCAGGGTCGGCAGGCTGCCGAGCGGTTTGCGCTGGCGGCCGCGCGCCAGGACATCTTTTTCCGCCGGGTTCTCCAGCGCCTCGGCCTGCAGGGCGCGCGGCGTCTTGCGCGGCAGCTCGGCGGAGAAGACGCAGGTGATACCGCTGGTGATGCCGGCCGCGCGCAGGCGCTTGCGCATGAAGCGGGCGAGCGGGCAGCGGTCGGTCCGGGCGAGATCGGCCACGCGCAGCTGCGTGGGATCGGTGCGCTCCGCCGCGCCCATGCTGGAGACGATGAGCGGCAGGCCGGCGGCCGCGGCGTCGCGCAGCAGGCCAAACTTCGGGCCGACGGAGTCGATCGCATCCACGAGGGCATCGGCGCCGGCGAGGATCTGCGGGCGCGTCTGCTGGTCGCCAAAGATTTGCAGCGCCTCGACGTCGCACCGCGGATTGATGTCGAGCAGGCGCTCGCGGGCGACCGCCACCTTGGCCCGGCCGAGCGTCGAGTGCAGCGCCAGCAGCTGGCGGTTGAGGTTGGTCGGCCGGATCTCGTCGAAGTCCACCAGCCGCAGATGGCCGACCCCCGCGCGGGCCAGCGCCTCCGCCGCATAGGAGCCGACCGCGCCCAGCCCGACGATCACCACGCGCGCAGCCTGCAGGCGGGCCATCGCCGCCGCCCCGAGCAGCATCTCTGTCCGTAGGAATTGGTTCACGCGGAGAGTTAACCGCCAAGCAGCTCCGAACGCCAAGAAAATCTTTTGGCCTGTGCTGGCTGCCGCCGGAAACATCGGCTCCCAATGCCTCACGCACAGGGTCCTGATCCTGCGTGTGCCCGCCATGACGTGCCCGGTTTGAGCGGAAGCTGTGCCCTTGCGTAAGCCCAAGCTGCGAAGAGCTTTCCCCTGCCATCCAAGCCCTGGAAAAGAGCGCGGCCGGAGTTTCCAAGGATTGGAAATCCGGCCGCTGCTGCCTTCAGCCTTCAGTCTCTGCTCTTCAACTTCAGGCCTTCAGCCGCTGCTCCAAGGCATTGAGCTCGTCGGTGATGCCCTGGGGCAGGCGCGCGCCGAACTTGGCGAAGTACTCGCGGATCGCGGGGATTTCGGCCAGCCACAGGCCCTTGTCCACGCGCAGCAGTTCCTCGATATCCGCACGCGACACGTCCAGCCCGCTGACGTCGATCGCTTCGGGCGTGGGCAGGTGGCCGATCGGGGACGCCACGGCCGGGGCGGTGCCGGCGCAGCGCTCGAAGATCCAGCGGAGCACGCGGGCGTTTTCGCCGAAGCCCGGCCAGAGCCAGCGGCCGTCCGCCGACTTACGGAACCAGTTCACGTAAAAGATCTTGGGCAACTTCGCGCCGGCGGTCGCGCCGACCTTGAGCCAGTGGGCGAAGTAGTCGCCCATGTGGTAGCCGCAGAAGGGCAGCATCGCCATCGGGTCGCGCCGCGCGACGCCGACCGCGCCGGCCTGCGCCGCCGTGGTTTCCGATGACTGCTGCGCGCCGAGGAAGGTGCCGTGCTGCCAGCTCAGGGCCTCAAAGACGAGCGGGACGGTGGTCGGGCGGCGGCCGCCGAAGAGGATCGCGGAGATCGGCACGCCCTGGGGATCCTGCCACGCCGCGTCGATCACCGGGCACTGCGCGGCGGGCGCGGTGTAGCGCGCGTTCGGATGCGCGACCTTCTTGCCACAGCCGGGCGTCCACTCCTCGCCAAGCCAGCTCGTCAGCTTCGCCGGCGGCTGGTCGGTCATGTCCTCCCACCAGACGTCGCCCTTCGCCTCGTCGAACCCGACGTTGGTGAAGATGCTGTTGTGCGTCACGGTCTGCATCGCGTTCGGGTTCGAGTGCAGGGAGGTGCCCGGCGCGACGCCGAAGAAGCCGGCCTCGGGGTTGATCGCGTAGAGGCGGCCGTCGGAGTGGAACTTCATCCAGGCGATGTCGTCACCGATGCACTCGGCCTTCCAGCCGGGAATCGTCGGCGTGAGCATGGCGAGGTTGGTCTTGCCGCAGGCGCTGGGGAACGCGGCGGCGACGTAGATCTTCTGGCCCTGCGGATTGGTCAGGCCGAGGATCAGCATGTGCTCCGCCAGCCAGCCGCCGTCGCGGGCCATGGTCGAGGCGATGCGCAGCGAGAAGCACTTCTTGCCGAGCAGAGCATTGCCGCCGTAGCCGCTGCCGAACGACCAGATCGCGCGCTCCTCCGGGAAGTGGACAATGTACTTGTGGTCCTGGTTGCACGGCCAGGCGACATCCTTTTGGCCCGCCGCCAGCGGCGCGCCGACGGAGTGCAGGCACGGGACGAACTCGCCGGTGGGGCCGAGGGCTTCCAGCACCTTGGCGCCCATGCGGGTCATGATGCGCATGTTGACCACGACGTAGGGCGAATCGGACAGCTCGACGCCGATGTGCGCGATGTGCGAGCCGATCGGGCCCATGCTGAAGGGGATGACGTAGAGCGTGCGGCCCTTCATCGCGCCCTTGAACAGGCCGAGCAGCTTGGACTTCATCTCCGCCGGGTCGAACCAGTTGTTCGTCGGGCCGGCGTCGTCCTTGCTCTGCGAACAGATGAAGGTGCGGTCCTCGACGCGCGCGACGTCGCCGGGGTTCGAGCGGCACCAGAAACTGCCCGGGCGCGCGGGGATCGGCGTGAACGTGCCGTTCGTGACCATCTGCGCGCAGAGCGCGTCGGACTCCGCTTGCGAGCCGTCACACCAGTGGATCTTGTCCGGCTGGCACAGCGCGGCGACCTCGTTCACCCAGTTCAGCAGCTTCGCATTTTTCGTCATGACGTCCTCGTTTTCCCGTGGCGCCACCAAGCATATACGCCCCGTGGGGGCGGGAGGATAATGAGGGACCTCAAAACCGGCAAGCAGAAATTTTGGAAAGTTTTCATGTGCTGGAAACAGCTGCGACAGGGGGGCAAGGCCTGGCAAGGGAACCCGGATTTGAGTTTGAGCCGCGCTCCGGCCATGCGTATGATGGGCGCGTGAGGCAAGAAGATACCTTTGATGTCGCCTGCAGCGCGGCGGCGGTCACCGCCGACGCGCTCGCCGTGTTTGCCGGCTTCTGGCTGGCGGTCTGGATCCGGTTCGACACCGGCTGGATCCCGATGTTCCACGAGGCGCCGATGTCACGCAGCCTCTACCTCTATGGCGCGGGCGTCGGCGCGGTCCTGTTCCTCCTGATCTTCCGCTCGCTGGGCCTCTACGTGCGGCCGCAGACGGGCGCGTTCAGCTTCAAGATCCCGCGGCTCGTGCGCGCCACCGGCTGGGGCATCCTGCTGGCGACCGCGCTGGCCTTCGCCATCCGCACCGAGCCGCCGCTCTCGCGCGTGGTCACCGGCCTTTCGTTCTTCACCGTCCTCTTCCTCGTCCTGCTCGAGCGCTGGCTGCTGTTCAAGATCGAGTGGCACCTCGCCAAGCACAAGGCGGAGGTCAAGCGCGTCGTCGTCATCGGCACCAACAAGCTGGCGGCGCACATCCGGGACGCGCTCAAGGGCACGCCGACGCTGCGCTCGCGCATCACCGCCTTCCTGCGCACCGACGGCGAGGCGCCGGACCCGGCCCTGCCGCCGGAGCTGGTCCGCGGCTCGCTCGCCGACCTCGCCGGCATGGTCGAGCGCGGCGAGGTGGACCAGGTGATCTGCGCCGACTTCTCGCTCTCCAACGACCGCATGTCGGAGTTGCTGCTGCTGAGCGAGCGCCACCTCGTCAGTTTCCACACCGTGCCGGACATGTTCGGGATGCTGACCCAGAAGGTGCATATCGAGATGCTGGGCGATGTCCCGTTGCTCGGCCTCGACAAGTGGCCGCTGGACTACGTCGTCAACCGCGGCCTCAAGCGCGCCGAGGACATCGTCGGCGGCGCCATCGGGCTGGTCCTCGCCGCGCCGGTCATCGCCGTCGCCGCCGCGCTGATCAAGCGCGAGTCGCCCGGCCCGGCCTTCTACCGGCAGGAGCGCTGCGGCGAGGGCGGCAAGAGCTTCCCGATCCTCAAGCTGCGCACCATGCGCGCCGACGCCGAGGAGGCGAGCGGCCCCGTCTGGGCGCGGCCCGACGACCCGCGCCGCACGCGCACCGGCGCCTGGCTGCGCGCGCACAACCTCGACGAGCTGCCCCAGTTCTGGAACGTACTCAAGGGCGAGATGAGCCTCGTCGGCCCGCGGCCCGAGCGCCCGCACTTCGTCGAGCAGTTCAAGGACGACATCAGCCGCTACATGTGGCGCCACTCCTCCAAGCCCGGCATCACCGGCTGGGCGCAGGTCAACGGCCTGCGGGGCAACACCAGCATCCGCGACCGCATCCAGTACGACCTCTACTACCTCGAAAACTGGTCGGTCGCCCTCGACTTCAAGATCATCGCCAAGACCTTCTTCGCGCGGCAGAATGCGTACTGAAGCATGGTGGAGGGATGATGGTGCATGGTGGATGGAAAATGGAACTGATGTGAAGCAACCCCAAAAAGGACCTGTTGCTCTGATCGTTGTTGGCTCGCTGTGCGCTCTCGGCCCGGTGTGGGGAGTGCTGGGTAGCATGATCGGCATGATCTGTGCCTTTCGATCTCTGGGTCAATCTTCCGCTGCTACTCCGGGGCAACTTGCATCGGATAGTAGCATGGCGCTGTGGGCCATCGTGGCCGGTGGCTTTCTTTGTCCGATTGGCATCGCGATGCTCGTCGGCGGGATCGTTTGGCTGAACAAAATCAGAAGGCCCGCTGCTAGCCCATGACTCATCCACCATGCACCATCCTCCATCCACCATTTCCCCTTCACCATCCGCCATGCTTCCCCGCACGGCGGTCCTCTTCGACATCGACGGCACGCTGCTGGATTTCCACGGCGCGGGGCGCAAGTCGTTCGTCCAAGCCTTGGAACAGATGTTCGGCTGGCGCGACGAGATCACCTACATCCACTTCCACGGCAACACCGACCTCAACGTCCTGCGGCAGATTTTCGCCGCGCACGGCGCGGAGCTGACGGCGGCGAAGCAGCGGGACTTTTTTGCAGCGCTGGCGATGGAATTGAACCAGTTGGCGGCCGAGGCGCCTTCGACCTGCCATCCAGGGGTCGCCGGTCTGCTCCAAGCCCTCGCGGCCGACCCACGCGTTGCGCTCGGCATTGTCACCGGCAACATCGAGTCCACCGCACACATCAAGCTGCACCGCGCCGGCCTGCGTCACTTCTTCCGCCACGGCGGCTACTCCGACGAACATGCCGACCGCGCCGACATCGCACGCCAGGCGCTCGGCCGGCTGCGTGCCGACCTGCCGCCGGGCACGGATTTTTCCGCCGTGTGGCTCATCGGCGATACGCCCTCCGACATCGCCGCCGCCCATGCCGTCGGCGCCCGCTGCCTCGCGGTCGCCACCGGCCGCTCCACTATTCCCGAACTGCACGCCGCCGGCGCCGATGCCGTCTTCCCCACCCTCGCCGATACCGCCGCGGTGCTGCACGCCCTCGGGCTCATCTGAAGAGGAAATGTAGGGGCGCAGTCTTGCTGCGCCCCTCTTCGTGAAAGCAGCGCACATTGGGCGCAGCAAGACTGCGCCCCTACAAGAGCGGGAAGGGCGAGCGTCCTTGTGAGCTGTACCGGCCACAGCGGGGCAGGTTCGTTGTAGCCGGGATCGGTGATCCCGGCAGGCGCAAACGATGGCGTCCTGCAGCCGGATCGTTTTCCGCCGTGTAGCCGCGTTCGTGCGAACGCGGTCTCCATTGATTGCCGCACTCTCACGAGTGCGGCTACAGGCAGCCCTGCTTATGGGCGTGATGGAGTCCCATTCACAGGAAATAGGTTGATCTGTCCGTCTAGCTGGGAGGGGCGGTGTCCTCACCGCCCCGCATGGGGCAGCCGCCATGCCTTAGGCGCGGATATTGCCGGTCGAGGCGGCATGCAGCTCACTGCCTTGGCGTCGCTGCCGCGCACGGCTCGCGAGGACGCTCGCCCGGATTGCGCCCTCACTCCACACGCAACGTGACAAGCCCCCAGGCAGGAACAAGGATTTTTTCCTTCGCAGGCACAAGCGGCAGCTCGCTGAGATTGCTCAGGAAAACCTGCGCCGGCACGGGTTCGCTCCACTGCAGCCTCACAGTCTGGTCGCGGCCGGACGCGCCGTAGAGCCGCACCACCCAGCCGCGGCCGTCGTCGGCGGGCTTGAACGCGGTGACGACAACTTCATCCGGCTCCACGCTCAAGCGCGGCACGGCGGCCGGCAGCGGTCCGTGTGCGGGCATGACCACCAAAGGCTGGCAGCGCTCCGCGCCAAAGCGCGCGGCCGCGAGCGCGTCGAAGCCGCCGGCATGCGGCTGCACGGCGTACCGAAATTCCAGCCAGCCAGCCTGGTCGGCCTTGTAGTTGGTGTGCCAGTGGTTGTTGAGGATCCACGAGTAGAGCGTCTGCGTCGGCCCGATTTTTTGCAGCCACGGCTTCCACGGCTCGGGCTGGTGGCGCGGCGCGTTGGCGGTGATGCCACCGACCTCGAGCAGCGGCGCATCCAAGGTGGCCAGCGTCACGCCGAGCTTCCTGCTGGACACATCGGCCCAGCGGCTGACGCTGAACCAGTTCTTGCACGCGCCGGGGATCTGGTCGAGTTCGGGCCGCGTCACCGAGAACTGCGTGTCGAGCCGCACCCGCCCCCCCGGCACGCGGAAGCCGAAGCCGATATGTGCGCCCTCAACCTCGCGCACGGCAAGCTTGTCGAGACGATCGATGAACTCCACCCGTGGCTGACCGCTGACGACGCGCACATCGCGCACGAGCTGCTTGCAGCCGGGCGCGTCAGACACGATGCGCAGCGTCGCGACCAGCGGGCCGGCATCCACCACCGTGATGCGCGGTTCGCCGCTGCGCTGGAGATCCTTCAGGTCGGCACCCGGCAGATAGAAATAGTCGTTCAGCGCCGTACCGCTGGCGGTATCCACCAGGTTTTCCGCGTGACCCTTGAAGCGCAGGTCGCAGACGCCACCGGTGCGCGGGTCGATCAGTGCTGTCAGGAATTCGTTGGTCAAACCGGTGACACCCGCACCGGCCGCGCCCTGTTTGACGCCGGCGGCGGGTCCGACGAAATAGCGGCGCGCGGAAAAGGGCGGCAGGCTTTCCACCAACAGCGCCAATTCCCCAGACGCGAGCCGCTGCGATGGTGCGGCACGGCCGGCCGCATCCACGACATAGTCGCCATCGGCGAACAGTTTCTTCGGGAGGATGACCACGTCGGTGCGCGGCCAGTTGGCCGTATTGAAGACATCCACGGCGCAGTTGCTGACCGCGCCGCGCGCGGCGGCGGCCTTGGCGAGCAGCTTCTGCGATTGCGCATCGGCGTCGAGCGCGAACGCCTGCTTGATCTTCCACTGGCCCTTGGTGAAGTCGGTGTCCGGCTTGGTGACGCTGCAATGCGCGCCCCACGTGTGCTCGGTGTACATCAGCACATTACGCCAGGCAGAGCGGAACTCGCCGGCCGGGAACTGCGCTTCGGGCGCGAGCGCGAAGATCGTCTCCGCCTGCACCAGCCGTTCGGCGGCGTTGCGGCTCAGCGCGGTCTCGTGCGCCGTCGAGCCGGCGCCGTCCTCCCAGTAGGGTGTGAAGTCGCCGCGATAGACCGGCAGCTTGTCCCCATAGCGGTGCTCGAACGCACGGAACATTTCGCCGGCCGTGGCGATCTGGAGGCGCGGCCAGACGTACTTCTTGTTCCAGTCCTGCACGGCGTCGATCAGCGTCGGATCCGGCACGGCGTTGTCGCCGAAGCCGCTCCAGCGCATCTGCACGATGTCATAGGGATAATTTTGCTCCTCCATTTCGCGCAGCCGGTCGAGCAGCCGTTGCTGCGCCTTGGGCGCGGTGAGCGTGCCCCACACGTGCGATGCGGCGTAGCCAAGATAGGGCGTCCACACCAGCACGCGGCCACGTCCCGACGCCGGCTCCCACCAGAACGGCTTGTCCTGCCACGCCACCAGCGCGCTGCCGATGCGGTCGCAGTAGTTCACGCCATCGGACATATATTTCACACCCGCAGCCACGAGCGCCGACGCCGTGCCCCACGTCAGGCCCGGCACATCGCTGATCATCGCGCTCTCGATGCCGACGCCGGTCTTCGCCTCGACGAGCTTCGCGTAGCGCAGATGCCGCAGCAATTCCTCCGGTGTCGCCAGCCCCGTCAGCAGGTTGTCGTATAGCGCCTGGGGCTCGATCCACCCGTTGCTGATCGCGGCGAACACTTCCTTCGCCTGCGCCGGCTGCGTGCGCTCGAGATCGTCGAGGCTCCAGAGCACCTCGGCGTTCCAGCGGTACCGGGCGCCGGGCGCATTGCTCTGCGTCGCCTTCGCCAGTGCGACTGCGGCGACGAGATTGCTCATCTGCTTCGCCTGGATCTCCGGCTGCAGCGCCGTGTAGCCGAGGTCGTGGTGCGAGTGCGGCAGCAGATAGACCGTGAACTGCCGCACCGGGTGGCGTATGAAATTCGTGTGTGCGATGACCTGCCCTTGCACCTTCAGCGTCACCGACAGCTTCTCGTCATGCTGTACGGCAGGCAGCATAAGCTCGTGTGTCGCGCCGCCGGGCTTGAGCTGCAGCGCGACCGGCGTCGCGCCCGCGATCTCGAGCGAAGCCTCGGCCGCCTCGGCGTAGTCGTGCTGCACGGCGATTTCGAGCGGCTGGAGCTGCCGGCCCTCCTGCGCCAGCACCACCTGTGCAGGACGGATGCGGAGCTGATCGCGCACCGGCACGGCGTCGGGTGTGGTGGCGGCAAAGAAAACAATTTCCGCTCCACCGATCGCCGAGTAGTTCCTGGCGTTGATCGCCGTCACCTGCCAGCGCACGTAGCGCGCGGTGACAGGCGGGAAGCTGGCGAGCGTGATCCCACCCCGCTGGTCCACGTGCGCGACCGGCACCGTCGCGAGCGGCGCGCTGAAATCCGGCTTATCACTGAAGAGCAGCTGCGCCGCCTTGACGGTCGCCGGATCGTCGCGGTCGACATGCTTGAACGCCGCCAGTGCCACCGGCTTGCCGAAGTCGAAATCCAGGAAGGTTGCCGCGCCCTTACCGGCCGAGGCGTAGGCGGTGCGCAGGTTGCCGTCGAAAAGATTGCGCGGCTCCCAGCCGCCGCCGAACGCCGGCGAACCCGCGATGATCTGCGGCGTTTCGAGCAGCACCAGCGGCGTAAACCCCGCCCGCGCAGAGAAGGAAAGCAAAACCGCCGCCAGCAATAACTTTCGGATCATCTTCATAGTTCACCTCGCCTGTTGTTCACATAAAAGTATTTATTCAGCATGTGCCTGACTGGGAGGGGCGACGTCTCGTCGCCCTTATTTGCGGCGTCTGGAAAGCCGCCGCTCCCAGTCAGGTTTCCAAGGATTGGAAAGCCAACCACAGGTTTTTCCAAGCATCTGGAAAACCGCGCCAGCGTACTGGCACGGCCTGTCCATTATTCATCCCATCACGGCAGCGGCGGGGTGACGCCCCAGTTTTTGTTCGGCTGCGGGCCGAGGTCGAGCTCGAGGGTGCCGCCCTTGGCGAAGTCTGCGTGGTAGAACCAGCAGGCGGTCAGCGGCTGGCCGTTGAGCTTGGCCGACTGGATGTAGATGTTCTCCGGCTTCTGGTTGTGCGCGATGATGGTGAAGGTCTGGCCGGGGCAGTAGGCGCTGTTCAAGTGGATCGTGGCGCGTTCGAAGACCGGCGCGGTGAGCTGCCACGTGGGTTTCTGTGCGCAGCCGCCCTGCTCATCAAACAGGCCCAGCGAGAGCAGCGCGGCGAGCGCGCCCATCTGGCCCTGGTCTTCGTCGCCGTGATAGCCATCCTGCGGCGTGATGTCGCTAAAGACGACCTTCCGCACCTCGCGCGCCCACTTCTGCGCGAGCCACGGCGCGCCGGCGTAGTTAAACATGTGCGCCATGCCGGTCGAGGGCTGGTTCTCGTAGTCGATCCACGCGCCGCCGTGCTCGCCGTGCGGGATGATGAAGTGCTGCGGCGCGGCGCGCTGGAACTGGGCGTCGAGCGCAGCGGCATATTTATCCTGCCCGCCGAACAGGCGCATAAGGCCGCGCGGGTCCTGCTGGACGCTGTGCGTGTAGATCGCGCCGGTGGCTTCGCAAAAACCTTTCGACGTGAAGCTCTTGCCCTTCTCGCCGACGGGCGCGAAGTTCTTGATGAACGAACCGTCCTTGTTGCGCGGGTGCATCCAGCCGACCGCGCCATCCCAGAGATTGGTGTAGTTCTGTGCGCGCGCGGCGAACAACTTTGCGTCGTCGGCCTTGCCAAGCGTCGCGGCGAGTTCGGCGAGGCACCAGTCCTGGTAGGCGTATTCGAGCGTCATCGAGGCGCCATCCTTGTGACCGCCCTTGCCCTCGATGCCTTCGGGCACGTAGCCGCGCTCGACATAATATTTCGTACCGCCGCCCGCCGCGTTCTTGCGGTCGTGCTCATAGCCGGCGTGATCGCGGATGCCGCCGGGGAAGGCATTCTTGCGCAGGCCCTCGTAGGCGGTGGCGATGTCGTAGTTGCGCACGTTCTTGTGCCACGCGGCGGCGAAGAGCGAGACGGCCGGGTCGCCGATCATGACGAAGGTGTAGTTGCCGCCGCTCGGGCCGCGCGGGATCAGCCCGCCGTTGCGATACATGTCGAGCATCGTGTTGCAGAACGCGTCCATGACCTCGGGATAGGCGAGCGACCAGAGCAGGTTGATGGACCAGTGCGCGCCCCAGAAGGCGTCGAAGTTGTGGTGCGGAAAGAGCGGCTGGCCGTCGGCGCCGGCGCGGACCTTGCAGACGCGCGTCGCGTCACCGGTGTTGTCGGGATAGGCGCCATCCGCATCGCTGATCACGCGGCGGCCGAGCAGCGAGTGCCAGAGGTCGGTGTAGAAGCGCGTGAAATCCTGCGGCGTGCCGCCGGCGACCTCGATCTTGCCGAGCCAGCGGTTCCACTCGTCGCGCGAGTCGGCGACGACGCGGTCGAAATCCCAGTGCGGCAGTTCCGCCGCGAGGTTGCGGCGCGCACCGTCGAGGCTGGTAAAGGAGACGGCGACCTTCATCAGCAGCGGCGCCGCGTCCGGCGCGAACTTGACCCACGCGCCCGCATCTTTGCCCTCAACCCGCTCAACCTCTACGGGCAGCGGATCGACGGGCACCGGCTTGCCTCCGAGCCACATGCCGAAGCTCTGTATCGGGCGATTGAACTGCGCGACGAAATAGACCGTGCACGGCTTGGGCCGGCGCGAGGTCGGTGCCATCTCCGCGCGGCCTTCGAGTTCTGTCGCGCTGACCTTCCGCACGGCGCTCGACGCGATCTTGTCCATCAGCACCGCGCCGGTATCGAGGAGCACGCCGGCGGGCGCGTCCTTCGGGAACGTGTAGCGGTGCAGGCCGACGCGCATCGTCGAGGTCAGCTCCGCGGTCACGCCGTAGGTTTTCAGCACGACCTTGTGATAGCCCGGATGAACGACCTCGTCGTCGTGCGAATAGTCCGATTGATAGGCATCCATGCCGAGGTGGCCCTTGCTCTCGCCGGTGAACGGCATCGTCGCGAGACCGTAGAGCTGCCAGCCGTGGAGATGGCTGAAGCCGCGGATTTTCGTCTCGTTATAGAGGTAGCCGCAGCCCCAATCGCCGCCGGTCTTCGTGTCCGGGCTCAGGTTGACCAGGCCGAACGGCCGGCACGCGGAGCTGAAAAATATCCAACGCGAGGAGCAGGTGCCGCTGCGCGGCTCGACCCAGTCCACCGGCGTCTTCTCCGCCGCCCCGCCCCACCCGCCCGCCAAGGCGAGCGCCGCCAATACCTGCGTCATCTGTAATTTCATTAGGCTCCTTCGCTTGCTGCCGGCCGCTATTCCTGCGCCCAACGAGCGCCCTGCGCAAGCAGAAATTCTGCCGCTCAATGCGCCGCGCCGGCCGCGGTGAACGTGACGACCTGCTTCCTGCCGTTGCGGTCGAGGTCGGCGGAAAAAGTGCCGTCGGCCAGTTTTTCGATGCGCACAATCCGCGCGCCGGCAGCCTGCTCGCGCAGATATTTTTGCGCCGGCTCCGGCAGTGAGGCCAGCGACACCACGCGGGCGAGCAGCTTGCCCTCGGCATCCACGACGCATTCCTCGCGCTGCCCACCGCGCATGGCGATGACCGCATAGACCGTCGCGCCCTCCTCGTTACATTCGCCGAGGTAAATCAGCTTCGCCTCGCCGAGCAGCCTGGGAAGCAGGGCCTGCACCGCGATCGGCGTCTGCACGCTCAAGACCTGCGTCGCCGTGACCGCACCCGCGGCGTTAACGCTCACGATACGTCGCCGCCCGTCGCGCAGCAGGACCGCGTCGAACACCTCGCCAACCTCGGTCTCGTCGCGCGAGACAGAGGAAATCGTGTCGGCCCGGGCCTGCTCGGTGATGGTCTTTTGCGCCGGCGGCGGCAGTTCGCTGAACTGGCGCTGCGTGGCCAGATGCGTGCCGTCGGGCGCCACGGTGCAGAAGCGCTTGTCCGCGCCGCTGCCGATCTCGACTTCATAGACCAGGTCGCCGGCCTCGTTGCACCAGTAGATGTTGCCCAACTCGCCGCGCGTCTTCAGCGCCGCGATGGTCTGCTGCACGGCGGCGGGCAGCTCGGCGAGGAAATACTGGCGACTGCGCAAGCCGCCATCGAGCCCAACGCTGAACGAGCGCTCGACACCCTTGCGCGTGATCTCCACCTCATAGACGAACTCGCCTTCCTCGGTGGAGCGCTGGCAGTCTTCAATCGTCGCGCCGGCGGCTTCGGCCAGAATTGCCTGCCGGACGATCGGCAGCAGCGGCGGCAACTTGTCGGCTGCCGGCGCGGGGCCGTCGGCCACGCTCAAGCGATGCTTGCCGCCCGGCCCCGCCACGGCGACCGCAGCCCCCAGCACCCACACGACCACGAACAAATACACGATTGTTTTCATGTCTGGCGGCAATTATAGCCGATTCGTTTCCGTCTGCGGACCAAACAAAACTCACGAAATATAAATAGTGTATCGGTGCCTGCGAGGCGATGCGCGCCTGCCCGTCGCCGCATAAAGGTTCGGCTGCTGCACGGGCGGTGATTTTCGCACAGACACATTTACCCCTGGCACCCTTTCGGAGCGGCGGCACTCTTGCCGCCGCAGAATGACCTCGGGTACACCGCCGGCCCAGGCGTACATTTACCAGCCGCTATGCATGGCAAAATGCTTGTGGGCGGGAGCTCCCGCTCCCGCGCACCCAAACAACCCATCTGCGGTCGCAACGCACGACGCAGGAACTGAAACTCGCGGCAACCAACTCCTGCCGCCCCGTGTTGGGCTACCCCAAAGCATCCAGCGCAGACAAGCAAGCAAGGGCCACATCCGCCGCTTCCACTGCGGCGGCAGGAATGCCGCCGCTCCCGGCTAACCGGCACGCGTCTGCTCCCGAGCCTAGGTCGGACACGCCATACCCTACTGGCTTTGTAGGGGCGCAGTCTTGCTGCGCCCAATGTGTATTGGATGGGCAGCAGAGGGCGCAGCAAGACTGCGCCCCTACTTTTGTTGACCTTGCTCATCAGCACGGCGTCTCCGCTTGTTGAGCGTGAGGTTGCGCCACCGGCCGGGCGGGGCTGCCTTCCCAGCGGGTGCCGGCGGGGAGCGTCTCGCCCTTCATCAGGAGCGAGAGTTCGCCGAGCGCGCTGTCGTTTTCCATCGTCGCGTCGTAGAGCACGATCGAGCCGCCGCCGATGGTGCAGCGCGCGCCGATGTCCACCGTGGAAATTTTCATCACGCGGTCCTCGAACAGGTGCGTCTGCGGGCCGCAGTCGCTGTTGAGCGCGGCGTCGTCGCCGATGGTGACGACGTCGAACTCGGTCACGTCGGTGGTGTCCATATAGACGCGATGACCGATGTGCGCGCCCAGCAGCCGCAGGTAGGCCGCGAGGAAAGGCGTCCCCGCGAGCGGGCCGGCAAAGAGCGGCACGGCCAGGTTCTCGTAGGTCGCGGTGACCAGTTCGCTGCGCCAGACGTAGCGGTTCCACAGCGGCTTCTCGACCGGCCGGTAGCGGCCAATGACGACCCATTTCAGGATGAGGACAAAGAGCGCCGCGAGCGCGCCGTAGGCGAGGTAGAACAGCGGGAACGCCGCGACCAGCGCGGCGATCGTCCAGTCATGCTCGTCCTCCAGGGTGACGACCAGCGACATCAGGCACGAGGTCAGCGCGATCATGCAGGTCATCGGCAAGATCACGCGCACGAACTCGATCAGCGCGCGCTGGATCTTGAGATGCAGCGGCGGACGGAACGTGCTGCCTTCGTCGAACTGCGTCGCGGTCTGGCGCTGCGGCAGGAAGACCGCGGGCGTGCCGAACCACGACGTCTCCGCCTTGAGCGCATCCTCGCGGCGGCGCGGCGGGACGGAGAGCACGCCGATCAGGACGCCATCGCCGATCTCCGCGCCCGCGGGCAGCACGGCGCTGTTGCCGAGGAACGCGCGGCGGCCGACCGTGGTCGCCGCGATCTCGAACTCGCCGCCGTGGACGCGCGGTACGCCGAGGCCGACGCCGTCGGCGACGAAGCTTTCCTCGCCGATGCTCACCACGTCAAAGCCGATGGACGACGCGGTGGAGACCTCGGCGCGCCGGCCGAGCTTGACGCCGAGCAGGCGATACCAGGGATTCAAAAAGATCGTCGCGTAGAGCGGCGAGAGGATGTCGAGGCTCAACTCCATCAGCTTGTCCACGAGCCAGTGCCGCAGGTAGGCGACGCTGAACACCTTGAAGCGGGCGGGTCGCACGCGGCCGACGAAAATCCATTTCAGCAGGGCGATCTGCAGGCACATGCCCACGACGAACACGACCGCCAGCAGGGGCGCGAGCATCAGGAAGTGGTAGGCATCGGTCGCCTGGTCCAGCTCCGCCATCAAAATCATGCCGACGAAGATCGGCGTGATGGCGAAGATCGGAAAGACGAACAGCTGGAGGGCGAAGAGCACGCCGTAGCCGAACCGCTTGGCGGCGGGCGCGCGCTCCGCCGTCATCGGCTCGGCGCGGCGCACGTAGCGCGCGGGCGAGCCGGCCCAGACCTCGCCCGCAGGCACGGTCACGCCCGGCGGCACCATCGAGAGATCCTCGATCTCCGCGCCGTCTTTGAGCACCGCGCCGGTGGCGACGGCGCTGTTCGCGCCCACATAGCAGCCGCGCCCGATGCGGATGCGCGCGAGCTTGAAGCGGCCGTTCTCGATCTTCGAGGTCGAGAGCGTCGCGCCGGGGCTGAAGCTGGAGTCGTCGCCGATCTCGGTGCAGTCGGGATCGTCGATCGTGTCGTCGCGCAGATGGACGTTGCGACCGATGCGCGCGCCGAGCAGCCGGTTGTAGAGCGCCATCAGCGGCGTGCCGCCGAGAAAGTGCGTTGGCACGGTGTCCAGCACGCGGTTGACGAACCACCAGCGGAAATAATAGGCGCCCCACAGGGGATAGACACCGGGCCGCGCGCGGCCGAGCACCAGCCACTTGGTTGCGATGCCGATCATCAGCATGAGCGGAATCGCCGCCAGGTAGAGCAGCAGCGGCACGCCGATCACGACTAGCGTGCTCTCCTCCCAGTTCGAGAGCACGGCGTAGGCGAGATAGGGCACGAGCCATTCCAGGCCGATAAGCGTGTAGATGAAAACCAAGCTGAGCGCCTGCGCCATCGCGCAGGCGAGGTAGCGCCAGCGGGGCACCGGCAAAAAGGCTTCCTGCGGCGCAGCCGGAGCGGCGCCCGCCGCCGTGGCCGCCGGGCACGAGGCGTCGAGATGCGCCGCAAGTTGGCGGATCGTCGGCTGATTATAGATGTCCACCATCGAGATGTGCGCGAGGCCCGGCAGCCGGCGCACACGCGAGACCATCTGCGCCGCGCGCAGCGAGTGCCCGCCCAGCTCGAGGAAGAAATCGTCTTCCACCGAGACGGGTTGCGGCGCGAAGACCGCGGCCCACGCGGTGTGCAGCGCGATCTCCGTCGGCGTCGCAGGCGCGACGAGCGGGCGCTCTTCGCTCGCGGCGACGGCGCTGGTCGGCGGCGGCAGGTTTTTGCGATCCACTTTCCCGCTCGGCAGCACCGGCAGCGCGGCGATGAGCTCGAACAATGCGGGCACCATGTAGGGCGGCAGCCGCTCCTTGAGCCGCGCGCGCAGCACCGCCAGGTCGGGGGCACCGGCGCCCGGCACGAGGTAGGCGACGAGCGTTTCCTGCTGCAACGCCACCACGGCCTGGCGCACATCAGCCACCGTCATGATGACGGCTTCGATCTCCGCCAGCTCGACGCGGTAGCCGCGGATCTTCACCTGCGTATCCATGCGCCCGAGATACTCCAGCTCGCCGGCGGCGTTGAGGCGCACGAGATCGCCGGTGCGGTAGAGCACCGGGTCGCGGGCACCGTGCGTGAAATGCGGGTTCGGGATGAATTTTTCCGCCGTCAGGTCCGGCCGGCCCACATAACCGAGCGCGAGGCCCGGCCCGCCGATGCACAGCTCCCCCGCCGTGCCGGGCGCGACCGGGGCCAGCGCCTCGCCCAGGATATGGCACGTGTAGTTCGGCAGTGGCGCGCCGATGGTCACCGACCGGTCGGGAAACACTTCCGCGACGGTCGCCGTGATCGTCGTCTCCGTAGGGCCGTAGGTGTTCAGGATGCGCAGGCCCGACCGCGCGAAGCGGCGCACCAGTTCCGGCGGACAGGCCTCGCCGCCAAGGTTGAGCACGCGCAGGCCCGGCACCGCCGTCTCCTGCATCGCCAGCAGTGTCGGCACGCAGGTCCAGGCCGTCACGCCCTCGCGCGCCAGGATCGCCGTCAGGTCGCCGCCCGCGCGCAGCAACTCCGCCGTGCCCACCAGCAGCGTCGCGCCCGCCGCCCAAGCCGGCCAGATCTCCTCGAGCGACATGTCGAACGAGAGCGAGAAGCCCTGGAACACCACATCGTCCTCGCACAGGTCCAGCACCGAGCCTTCCGACCGCACGAGGTGGCAGATCGAGCGGTGCGAGATCATCACGCCCTTGGGCCGCCCGGTGGAGCCGGAGGTGTAGATGATGTAGGCGCAGTCGTCCGGCGTCAGGCCCGTCTCGGCGCGCGTCAGCGGCTCGGGCGGGCAGGCGGCCATCGCGGCCTCCTCGTCCTCGAACACGACGACGTGGCACGGCAACGCGCCCGGCGGCGGCGCCAGCGCCTGGTCGGCAATCAGACAGCGCGCACCGCTGTCGCGCACCACGTAGGCCACGCGGTCGAGGGGATAGCCGGGGTCGAGCGGCACGTAGGCGGCGCCGGCGAGCAGCGTGCCGAGCACGGCGTCGTACATGTCCCGCCCGCGCGCCATCCAGATGGCGACGCGTTCGCCGCGGCCCACGCCGCGGGCGCGCAGGTAGCGCGCGGTGCGCGTGGCGCGGCGCAGCAGGTCGCCGTAGGCCAGCGTCTCGCCGCGGCAGCGGAGCGCCGGATGCTGCGGCCGCCGCTGTGCCGTGGCGGCGAACAGCTCGTGCAGCAGCTCATCGCGCAAGAAATCCGGCCGGCTCGCGCCGGTCAGGACGCTGCCGGACGGACCGGGAACGGTTGTGTCGGCCGTGGTCATCTTTGCGGGCGCGCAGGCTACGCGCGGCCCCCAGTCCATTCAACGCAATTCGCCGCCGGCTATTGCAGCCCGCGCCAGGCAACCGATCCAACCTGCGCACAGCAAGAGCCTTCCAGCTGACCGGGAGCGGCGGAATGCCCGGCTTCGTCCGGGCATTCCGCCGGGGCAAGCCTGTTGCCGTCAAAAGTCAGTCCTGCGGTTTTACATTCGGCTGGGTTTGCAGCTGCGGTTCGCGGGGTTGGAAAACCCCGCCCACGAAGACTGGTTCTTACCGGGGCGCAGCTGCTGTTGCGCGCAGGCCATCCAGCACGAAGCTCGCGGGTGCGAACGCGGGCAGGCTGACGGTGAAGGCGTTGTTGCGGACCGGCAGCGGCGCGCCCGTAGGTTCGCCGCGCAGATTCACGGGCGCGGCACTTGTTGCATGGCAGCCGGCAGGCAGCTGTACCACGCAGTCGCCGGATAGGCCCGCCTCTTCCCAGATCCGGAGCAAGGTGCCAACGCCGTCGGGGTTCGCTCCAAACGCGGTGACGCGCACACCTTGCCGGGACAGCGCCACTCCCGACTGCTCCGCAGGAAGTTTTCCAGCCGCGCCAGCGGCGAACGCAGCCTGCAGCGGATAGCGCGCCTCCAGCGCCGGCGTGACGAAATCAGCGTCGGCACGCTCCACCGCCCAGATGCGCACACGCGAGGTCCACGTGCCACCGTTCCAGAGGCGGAAGTTGGTGTTCCACTGGTTGTTGAACAGATTGATGAAAACGGCCGGTTTCTGTGGCACAAAAGCCTTGGAGAATTTCCAGCAACCGGGCCGTTCCAGGCTGACCATGGGGTGATCGAGCGGACAGAGGGCGACCCCGTGGCCCTGCGGGTCGGTCAGCGCGAGTCCGGTGTTGAGGGTGAAGAGATCGTGATTCGCATTGGTCACAATATCGGTGGCCGGATCCATGATGCTGCCGGGGCGTCCCAAGCGGAAATGCGGCGTGTCCACCTTGAACGGCAGGCAGAGCCAGCCGGCCTCGGGCCACGAGTCGAACGGCTTGTTATGAATCGTGATTTCCAGTTCGACATAGGGCATGCCCTGCGGCGCGGTGACGCGCAGGGCATAATTCGTCGGCCACGCCGCTTGATACGGCACATTGGTCGGCAGGCCGGGCTTCACGAAGTCGACCCGCCAGCCGTGCTGCACCTTGATGTAGGCATCGGCATAGGCTTCGACCTGCTGGTGATCAAACCGCTCGTAGAGATAGCGACCAAAGCCCGGCTCGACCAACTCCCGTCCGGTGCGCTTGTCCATGAGCGAGCGGATGCTGCCGCCGGCCGGATCGAGGGTGATTTTGAAACATTCGTTTTCAAGAACGGCGCCCACCGGTTCGAGTTCCTCGGGACGGTAAGCGCGGTAGCCGCCGGCCGGCACAGCACGGACCATAAAATCTTTATCGCCGACGCGCACCATGCCGTCGCGCTTCCAAGGCAGTGCATTGAAGACCACCACACGCCCGCCGCCGACCGCGTCGGCCAGCGCCTGCAGATTCGTGTGCAGCGCGGGCGCGATGAGGTCGCGCGCCTTTTCGATGTAGGCCGTGTGCTCGTTCCACGAACTCTCGATGCGCTCATACCGGCCGGTGACGCGCTCGCGAAGGAAGTCGGCGCCGAAACCAAACTGGCCTTTCAACCAGCCGATCGAGCCGCCCCAGGTGTGCTCGCCGTAGAGCAGGCTCTGCTCGTAGGCGGCGGCGATGACGGGTGTGGCATCGGGCACCTTGACGCCCCAAGCCTTCAGGCACGTGTTGAGCGCCTCGGTGGTGGCGATCAGCGGGCGCGTGTTGCGCGCGAGCTTCATGCCAGCGGGATCGGACATCGGGCCGTGAATCCACGTGTCGGGCGTATCGCCGCGCACAACCGGCAGGTCGGGCTGCTCAGCCAGGAGGGCGTCGGCAAAATCGGAGAGACGGCCGATGCGAACCTTGACGCCGGGCAGGCGCTTGGCGACCTGGTCGAGCACTTTTTTCACCTCGTCGGGCCGCGGCGGGCCGTGGTTGTCGCCCGTGTGCAGCAGCGCGAGCCAGGTCTTGTGAGGCCAGCCTTTCGGCGGGAACAGGCCGGTGCCGTAGTTCGGCGAGTACAGCACGAGCACGCGCGAGCCGTCGGGCCCTTCCCACCAGTAGAGCGGCGGAACCCGCGGCGAGGCGCTCATGCCGTTGCAGCCGATGTGCATGAACGAAATGCCCGCGTGCTTGAGGATCGTCGCAAGCACCCGCGTGTGTTCCGGAACGTCGGTCATCTTGCCGTCGCGCGGCAGCGGCAGGCTGAACGCGCGCGTCAGGCGCGCCGAGTAACCGAGGCTGCGCACGAGGTCTTCCGGCTCCAGCGTCTCCGTGTGCGTGGTGAAGGGCAGGCCGTGGACGACGAACCGGCCCTGCTTGAACGCCTCCTCGATCCGCCGCTTCCGCTCGGGCGTCTGGCCGGGCCAATCCTCCAGGACCCTGTGCATCGGCCAGCCGGGGATGGTCCAGACGAACTGCTGCGCCGCCGGCAGGTCGCGGTTTTGGTCCACCACCGCCAACGCCTGGTCAATCATCGTCGTCCGATATTTCGTGACGATGTTGCTCGCCATGTCCGTGTAGCCGATGTCGAAGTGCGTCTTGAACACCACGATGATCTGCTCGACCTGGGTGGGCTTGCCGCGCGCCTTTGCCAGCAGCGTCGCGGCGTTGGCGACCGGTGCCAGCCTGAGCCCCGCCGGCGCTTCCAGCGCGACGCGGCGATACAGCATCCAGCTCCCGGCGAGCGTGGTGATGTTGATCTGGTTCGTGCCAGCCTTGAGCAGCGCCGCCGGAAAAGTGATTCCGACCTTGTGCGGCTTGCCCTTGGCCGGTTGACCGCGAATGGACTCGTCGCTGGCCCCGACGGGCGTTTGGTGATCGAACGGCTGTCCATTGATTTCGATGCGCAGGCGCGGTGGCGCCTTGTAGTGCGTGTCCAACAGATCAAGCGTCAGTTGGCAGTCGCCGCCCGCGCCATCCGCTGCGAGGCCGAAGACCATCGTAAACGTGTGCTCGCCGCCGCCGGCCCAACCGTCAACCGGACCGGGATGGACATAGGGCCAATCTACTTTCGCGTCCGACAGGCCCACGACGAAATAGCCGTCGTTACCATAGTTTTCATAATGATTCGGCGCGAGCGCGAATCCCTCCCCCTCGCCGCCGATCTGCCACAGCGGCGCGCCGCACGCGCTCACCACCAGTGCACACCACGCAATCCACAGATATTTCTTCATCGTACGTTCCTCGTTTTCAAAGCCTTGGGTGTCCGAAGGATGTCACTTGGTGAGGGGTAATTGTTGGGGCGATTGGAACGGCGGCGGCGCGACCTCTTCAGCTGCCGATTTTGTCACGACCAAGATTTCGTTGTTATTCGTGACGGTTCTTTCTGAGTCGGAGATCCGGATCACCATTTGCGCGTTGGTTCTGGGCGCGAGTACGATCATGTTGTTGCTGATCCGCGCATCACTCGCCGAGCTGAGCACGATCGCCGGGGCGGCGACATTCGTGAAGGTGTTGTTCAGGATACGAATGTTCTGATGCGCACCGGGGGCAGCGGCACTTCCTGCGGCGCAGGGGGCCTCGATACGGATGGCCGTGGCCGGCAGATCGGCCAACCGGTTGTTTTCAATAGTCAGGCTGCTGCTGAGGCCGCCCGCGAGCAAGGAATAATCCGGCATGCTGACAACCGCATGTCCCAGCAAACCGGAGAATTGATTGCTGCTGATAAGTCCCTTGGAAGCCCGAATATCCAAGCCACCGCCGCGCCCCGGTCCAAACTTACAGTTCTTGATGAGAAAACCATTCCCGGCGTGGGCGGTGGAGAGCATCAAACTCCCTCGCGCCAGTTTCACCTCGCGATCCAGTTTGAAGGTCAGGGCGCGGCTGAAGCGTTCCACCTTGGGAATTGCGAAAAACCCGGGGTTTAGAGGCAGGGTGCGGGTATAGGCAACCTCCTCGTCCGTGATGTTACCATCCTCCTTGATCTCCAACAACTTGGCCGTTACCGGCTTGGCACCATCAAAGGCCAGTAACTCCACGACATCGCCTTTCGCCGCCCGAACTTGCTGATCCGCAGCCAGTATCCGCAATTTCTTGCGCTCTGCACCCACCACCAGCATACAAGGGCCGGTGATCGAAACCATGTCGCTGAACGTATCCGCCACGGTACATCCGATCATGCGTGGCCCTTGCGAAGCATCACTGCTGATAAAAGCAGACCCCAACGTCGAGCGGAGGCGTGGCGGCGTACGATTGACATAATCACTCTCAGGAGGACAAGGGAGCACGCGGCAGCCTTGGTAGGTGAGTTGCTTGCAGGTATCCTCATGAAAAGCCGTAGTGTGCCCGCTGTAGATGGTAACGTTCTCGAACTTCACGTTAGAACTCGACACGCTATGGATGGTGGCGGCGGGACCGCGCGGGGCGCTGATCACGGTGAAGACCACCGTATGGCCCACCACCCCCAGTTTAGCGTTGGGGCTCTCCTTGCTATCCGGCGTCACCCGCACCACCCGGCCGGGCAGCACTTCCAACTTGCAGTCGCTATAGTGCGGGCACACCAGCGTGCCTTTCTCGTCGAAGACCTGCGTCCAGTTGGGCAACATATTTTCCGCAGAATAGTCAGGGTACAAAGCCACATCCCACGCCAGCGTCGCGGGATCAATCTTGACGATGCGCCCCTGTGAAAAGGGCGGCGGGTCGTAATCCACCGTCAGCCCGCGGATGACGACATCCTTGCAGTACGCCAGTTGTAAGCAGCAACTCTGATCCTTCATGATGATTTTCACGTCATCGAAGATCAGGGTCTTTCCTTGCAAGCTGGCCAGTGGAATCGCGACGCCCTCCGGTGACTTTAGCCAATACACCCCTGGCGGTATGACGAGAGTTTTTCGACCCTGCACCCTTTGCTTGATGTACAAGGCTAGGTCGTCTACCGCCGACGCACCCTCCTGTCTGCCTTGCGGCGCAGCCAGTCCCACTGACATCGTCAACAGGAACAACAACCAGTAGCGCCATAACGACTTCATGGTTCGCCTCATTTTCATTCTTTTGCAAGCGGCATGGTTATTTCGGTTGCTGTGGTGTTGGCGGCTGCCACGAGCGTGGCTGGGGTTTCGGGCCGGCTGGCTGGCCGTCGAGTTGGGCCACTAGCCAGTCGAGTCCTTCGAGGTTGTCCTTGAGCCGCGCCTCGGTGTCGGCTTCGGTATGATTGAGAATACCGATGGGACCACTATAGCCGTTGTCGCGGATGGTTTTCAGCAACTGCAGATCGAGATCGCCCTGTCCGAGCGGAAGAATTTTCCGGCCGCGTTTATCGCCGTCCTTCGTCATGCCATTGAGGTTGAGGCAGAGCAGATAGGGCTTCATGGCCGCGAGCGCGGCGGGAAAGCGGTCGAGATGGCCGTGGCCGTGATGAAGGTTATAGACGATGCCAACGTGCGTCGCGCCGTGCTGCGTACGCAACTGTTGCGCCACGGCAATCATGTTCTCCGGCTCGCCGCCCCAGCCGCCGTGATTATAGAGGCCGACCTGGCAGCCGAGCTTGCGCATCCGCTCCACCAACGGCAGTAGGCGCTCCACGGCCAGTTGCACATGCGCCGTCTGGGCGAGATTGGTCTCCGACAGCATCACCCAGATCTGCGGCTTCAGATTGTATTTTTCGAAGAGTTGGAACGCCTGCTCGTGCTGCCCCCAGAACGCGGTGAACTCGATGCCGCGCTTTTTCATCGCGAGGATTTCGGCCTCGAAGGTGGGCACGTGCACGGGTCGCCAATCATAAGCGAACCGCTTAAGGCCGAGCCGCTCCAGCATCGCAGCGCGCGCCTCCGGCCCGCGCTGCTGTGCATCGAACGGCACGATGCACCACGCGACCAGGTTCGCCCGCCGGAAGATGTTGGACTCGGCACCGGCCGCCGGATAATGGGCGGCCACCAGCATGTAAAGTAGGCCCAGCAGCCTCAGGTTTGTTTTCATATCTGCATCACTTCACGCCTGACAGGTATAACCCCGCGAATTCCGCGCGGAAAACAGACCTCCTTTTTCACGGATCAGCCTGCTTGGCACGTAGGTCTTTGCCCTCCCGTCGCGTATAAACGAGATCGCGGCGGGGTTGCGCCCAGGCGCGTTTGACGGCGGCGTTTACCAGGCCGGCGGCGGCTTGGTAGTCGGCGTCGTGGATATCGGCATAGACGCCGCC
Organism: uncultured Lentisphaerota bacterium; assembly: GCA_903896925.1. Lineage (GTDB taxonomy): Bacteria > Verrucomicrobiota > Kiritimatiellia > CAIQIC01 > CAIQIC01 > DP16D-bin41. The sequence goes on from CAITZM010000187.1 coordinate 86,273, forward strand.
GTCGCATTTGCCCGCGCCACCGCTGCACTTGGCCAGCGGGGCTTTCAGGAAAAGGCTTTGCGGCGCGTCGTGGAGGTTGATCCAGTCGAGCCGCGTGACTTCGTCGGCGCGGTGGCAACCAGCGCAGCGGCGCTCGTGGATGGCCTTGAGCTTGCCGTGCAATTCGCGGTCGGCGGCCAGGTCATAGGCGGGCGGCGTCGCGCGCTTGTTGATGAACAGGTCGTGGTAGGGCGCGTTGGCGTCAATCCACATGGCCAGCCGCAACTGTTCCTCCGCCGTCAGGCGCACGCGCTGGGCATGTGGCTCCTTCTCCAGCACCGCGACCAGCTTACTCTTGTGCCAACCGTAGGCCAGCGGCGGTGTGATGCTGGCGTCCTGCGCGCGCGCCGGCGAGCAGGACACGAGACCGTGCGCCATGATGGTCGCGTAGGCGCGGTTATAACCGTAGCCGGGAACGGCGAGGTCGAAGCTGGTCAGCCCGCCGCAGAAATCGAGACCGCCCGCGGGTTTCAGTCCGCTGTGGCAGCGCACACACTGGCGGTCGAGCACGGGCTGCACATCGCGCAGGAAGTTCACCGGCCGGTCGCCCCACGGCGGCGGCAGCAGCGCCGACGGCGGGCGCTGCGCAGCGAGCGACACCGGCGTCACGCGCGGCACCACGCTGCGCGACTCGTGACAGCCGGCGCACGCGCGCTGCTCACCGGGCTGGAAACTGATGAAGCTGCGCATCCGCCGCAGTTCCCTCCGGTTTTCGTCGAGCAACTGGAAATAGACGGCCGTGTCCGGCGGTACGCGAAAATGTGCGCTGCCATCGCGCTCGACCGGCACGTCGCCGAGGATGCGCACAGGCGTCCAGTTGTCGAGGATGCGCTTTTCGCCACTCGGCTTCTGGCATTGGTGATCCTCCACGTAGCGCAGGCCGCCGTTCTGGTTGTCGTAGGGCCAGCCCATCGGCTCGGCGATGCGGAGGTAGCGGATGCGGCCGGCGATGGCTTCGCTGCCGAAGCTCGCGTCGCTGATCGCACAGGTCGCGTAATTTTTCGTCAGGTCGGTCGTGTCGGGCAGCACCGGCGGACGCGGCCGCGTGCGCAACGGCATCGGGACGAAGCACGAGATCGCCGGGTCGCGGAAGATAAGCTCCTTGTTGCCGAACACGTCCACGAGGTACAGGGCGTAGCCGGTGGCGTCGGTTTCCTTTCCGTAGTTGTAGGCGACAAAAAAGAACTTTTCTGAGAGCGGCCACGGGGTGGAGTAGAAACCGCCGTGGTCCGCTACGCCGCCATCCGGCACGGGCACGCCATCCATGCCGCCTTCAGGCGGCTTCACGCCCGGCGTGACGATGCCAAGACCGCGCGGCTCGTTCATGCCCGGCGCGGCGTCCACGATCACCAGCGGGCCGACTGCGAGCGTGTGATGGCCGGTGGCGATGGCCACGAGTTTGCGGCTGCGGGGGATCGAGCGCACATCCTCCAAAGCCCACGGATTAGCAAAGTGCTGCTTGAAGATGGCGTCCGCGCCGGTGCCGTCCGGCCGGATGAACCATAGCGACTGGATGAACGCGAAGCTGCGCTCGTGATATTCCCAGCGCGTGTAGCCGATGGTGCCGTCGTCGAGGGTGTGCGGCAGATAGTCGCCATCCTTGTTCACGCTCATGCGCCGGATGCCGCCGCCATCAGGCTTCATGACGTAGAGGTTGCAGCTCGTCTCGTCCTTGTCATATTCGTTGCACTGGAGCGATGTGCCGCACCGTTCCGAGACGAACGTGATATCACCGTTGGGTGCGTAGGTCGGATCGAGATCGCTCCACTCGCCACTCGTGAGCTGGCGCAAACCGCGCCCATCCGCGCCGACCTCGAAGAGGTGGGTGGGCTCCTCGCTATGGCGCAGGTCAAAGTTGGTGCGGCGGTCGCGCCAGCCCACAGGTGGCTCGCCGCTCTTGGTGCGCGCATAGCCGAAGACGATGCGGCTGCTGTCCCACCACAGGTCCATGCCGTGAACGTGCCCCGGACCGAGCGCGCCATTGAGGATGTGGTGCACGCTCTGGTCGGAGCCGTCGGACGAGAACGGGTTCTTCAAGACGCAGAGGTCGCCGCCGGGCCGTGAGACCCACGGCATGTGGTTGAGACAAACGTCGGGATACGTCTCTTGCGTGAAGCGCTTCACGAACAGCAACTGATCGAAGTTGAGCAGCGGGTTGGCGAACACGAGTCGCCGGATGATCCAGCGCGTGTCGAGATAAAGCTGGCGGCGCTCACTTTCCGGAGTGCCGGCCGGCAGTGCGCGCAACCGTTGCTCTGCGGCCTCCAACTCGCGCAGATGAGGGCCAACATCCACGCCGGACTTGCCGAGATATCCGGCCAGTTTCCGCGCGCGCTCGATGCACGCCGTGGTCGGGAAGTCTTCCGACTTCGCTGTTTTCGCCGTTGACCACTGGCTTAGGCTCGACTGGTCCGCCGGCTGATGCAGCGCGAGGTTCCGCGTGTACGACCCCGATCCGTAAATTTCGACTTCGTCGAGATGGAGGAAGATCGGTTTTGCGCTTGGCACTTGCAGCCGGACGAAGCGGGCCTTCACCTCTGCTTCCTTAAAAACCACTTCCAACGGTTTCGCACCGGAGATGCCGCCAAAGTGCCGGCCTTTGTTGTCGTGGCGCAGCGTCCAGTTCGTCCCGTCGTCGGACGTGAGGATGCGGACATTGTCGGCGTTGTGCAGGCCGGGCGCATAGTCGAGCCGGTTGAACACCACAATGCGTGTAATCGGCGTGACGCGGCCGAGATCCACCTGCCACCACGGGTTCGGTTTGTGATCTGTATGGAACGCATACTTGCCGTTCTTGACGCCGTCCACCGCCCCTGCCGCGTCGCTCTGCGTGGTCAACGGCTGCGCCAGCGCCTTCAGCCAGTCCGCTTCAATCTGCTGGCGTGATGCCGACGCCGAAACTCGCTCTTCGCGCGGTTGCGATGCCTTTGGGATCGGGCTGATGGCAGCCGCCATCGCGAAACCAGCCAACGTCAAGACCCCGGCAAGTTCCCAGGCAACCCTTACCGCCTTGCGTTGTCCCTCGAGTGTATCGCTGGTGTGGCACGTTTGTGTTGCCTTCGATTTCATCGCGCTGCTCCTGGCCTCGAACCGCCCAGTCGGACAGAGATACCGTCTGCATGTTGCCGAACCATACGGCCCAAGCCCGACAACTTTTCACTGGGCATTCGACCGACCGGCGCTGTCACAGTCAGCGAGGCCACCGCGTGGCCGCGCCGATCAAAGATCGGCGCAGCCACACACATTGCGCCGTCAACGTGTTCGCACCGATCCAGCGCGTAACCGTGATCCCGCACACTTCGCAGTTCCTCTCTCAATTGTGCCTTCGTTGTGATCGTATTCGGTGTCAGGCGGACCAACTGCAGTTGCGGCAGCATTGTATCCAGCTCACTCTGCGGCAAGTGGGCGAGAATTGCCTTCCCGGATGCCGAAGCATGCAGGGGCTGCCGCATCCCGGGATCAACCATACATCGGAACAGGTGTGTCCCCGGCACACTTTCCAGCACAAAACCTTCTCGATCCGCCAGCACGCTCAGGCAAACCGTCTCCCCAGTCGCGTCGCGCAACGCGCGCATCTGTTCCAGCGCTTGCTCGACGAGGCTGCGTCCCTCGCCCAGAGCGCCGTAGCCCAATGTGAGCGTCTTGTGCCCGAGGCGGAGTCGCTTGCCACCGTCGCGTTCCAGATAACCGAGGCTAAGCAGCGTCAACGTGATGCGGAATACCGCATTCTTGGGCAGCCGCAAGTCCCGCGCGGTTTCGATCATCGTGCGGCCCGCCGGATGTTGGTCCAGATACTCCAAGACGGCCAGCCCGCGCTCAAGGGCTGGCACCGGATAACTCGCCGCTCCGCGTGGCCGTGGTCGTTCATCACGTTTCATGGTGGTATCCCATATCAAACATGGTTTTACTAATGCAACTTATTTGTTGACGCTGGGCGCTCGCCGGCGCCGTCGGTGGTTGTCAGGACGCTGTTCGGCCATGGCAACGCGGCGCTGCGACCAGCCGGCACGACCGGAGAGAGAGGCGCGCCGCTTTCAGCGGGCCTTTTTCTGTTTCGACTTATCGCGCGCGGAGGATTGTTCAGGATGCGGACGCGGCTGCGCGTTTATCTCGTCGAAAGCCTGCTTGAGACGCGCAACCATGTCGGGATGCTGCGCGGCCACGTCGTGCTGCTCGGCGGGATCGGCCTGCAGATCGAACAGCTGCATCGGAGCGGGCGCATCGCCGGTGCGTACGCCGGGATGATCCGCCGGCCGGTACTGCTCATAGGGCGCGAGGATGGTCACGCCATCGGGCCCGCGCGGATCGGTCCACGTCTGGCCGGGCTTCGTGCCGAGTTTGAGAAATTGATCCTGCGGCGCGAGCACGTGCAGCTTCCAGCGCTCGTCGCGCGCGGTGGCCAGCTGCGGCCCGCGCACGCCGAAGATGACGGCGTGCGGGCTCTTCGCTTCGGAACAGAACAGTGGCAGGATGTCGCAGCCATCGAGCACGAGCCCGGCCGGTGGCTCGACCTGCGCGGCTTTCAACACGGTGGAAAATAAATCCATCATCACCGCCGGCTGGCTGCTCACGTGGCCGGCGGGAATTTTACCCGGCCAGCGCGCGAGGCAGGGCACGCGGTAGCCGCCTTCATAGGTACTGCCCTTCATGCCCCGCAGGCCGCCGGTGCTGCCGCCGAACCACGGCCCGTTGTCGCTGGTGAACAGCACGAGCGTCTGCTCCTCGATGCCGAGAGCCTTCAGCCTGGCGAGCACCTGGCCCACGCTCCAGTCCAACTCGCGCATGGCATCGCCATAAAGCCCGTCGCCACTTTTCTGATAACACTCCTCTGAGATCGCGAGCGGCTTGTGGACGAGCATCTGCGCGAAGTAGAGGAAAAACGGCCGCGACTGCCGATGGCTGCGCTCGACAAAATCCATCGCGCGCGCCGTGTAGCGCTGCGTCAGCGTCGCCTGCACGACTGGATATTCCACGCGCCGTTCGCCTTCGAGCACCTGCACGGGGCGCATGTCGTTCGAGTACGGGATGCCCAGATACTCATCGAAGCCGCGCTGCGTCGGCAGCCACTCGGGCTGGGCGTGGCCCAGATGCCACTTGCCGACCATGCCCGTCGCATAACCCGCCTGCTTGAGCAGCTGCGCAAGCGTGACCTCGCTCTCCGGCAGATGCAGCGCATCGGCCGCCGGCCCGGCGTCGGGCGTCGGGTTCTGCGACATGCCGCAGCGGAACGGATAGCGCCCGGTCATCAGCGTCGCGCGCGTCGGCGCGCAGAACGCCGCGGCGCAGTTGAACTGCGTCAGCCGGGCGCCCTCGGCCGCCAGCCGGTCGAGGTTCGGCGTCTTGAATTTCGGATGTCCGTAGCAGCCGAGATCGCCGCAGCCGAGATCGTCGGCGAGGATGAGCACGATGTTCGGGCGCGCCGCCGGCGCGGCCGGCGTAGCAAGTGCGCCGCCACCAAGACATAGCGCCGCCAACAGAGCCCTGCCGTATCTCATGCCGCAACCTCGTGAGGGGAACCTTCCACCGGTTACAGCCCGGCGATCTGCCAACCTGCGCGGTAGGTGCGGCGCAGCAGATGATCGGCCTGCGGCGCGTTGGGGAAGCGCATGTGGCGCGCGTCCCATTCGAGCACGGTGCCGGGCGTACGGATCGCGACGGTGCCGAGCAGGATCGTCTCGGCCATCGGGCCGGTCTGCCCGAAGTGCGACTCGGTCATCTCGCCGCCGAGGCACGCATTGACGAAGCGGTGATAGTGACTCGGCCCTTTCATGTTCGGCTTCACCAGGTCCTTGAATTTATCGTGCGGGAAGAGGCGCGGGCCGGAGGTATGCGGCAACAGCAGCGCGCCCTCGGTGCCGAGCACCAGCGCGGCTTCCTCGGGATATTTGTCCATCTTCAGCGCCGTCGCTATGGCCTGCGCTTCCGCCGGCGGGAAAATTTCGCCGTCGAACCATTCGACGGGCAGTTCGCTGCCTTCCGTCATCTGGTTGCCGGGGAAGATCCACGTGATGTGGTCGCTCTGCGGCCACGTGTCGCCACGCCGCTCGGCGGAGTCGCGCCACGACTGCTGCACCTCGGCCACGACGGTCTTGGGCGTTGTGAGGCCCAGCCCTTTCCACGGCGCATCGAAAATATGGCAGCCGATATCGCCCGACCAGCCGGTGCCGAAATCCTGCCAGGTGCGCCATTTCGCCGGGTGATAGATCTCCGGCGCATAGGGCCGCTCGGGCGCGGTGCCGGTCCACAAATTCCAGTCCAGCGTTTCCGGCGGCGGCACGCCCTGCGCGGGGCGCGGACCTTTGAGGCGATATTTGTCGATGACGCCCGAGCGGTTCGAGCAGAGGATGACGCGTTTGACTTTTCCGATCACGCCCTGCCGCAGCAGATGCACGGCGAGCCGGTCGCCGATGCCGGAGGCGTGCTGCGTACCGAGCTGCGTCACCACGCCCGCATCGTGCGCGGCCTGCGCCAGCACGCGGCACTCGCTCACATCGTGCGCGAGCGGCTTCTGGCCGTAAACGTGTTTGCCCGCGCGGATGGCGCTCAACTCGATGGAGGCGTGCATGTGATCGGGCACCGCGACGTTGACGGAATCCACCCGGCTGCCTTCCTTGGCGAGCAGCTCGCGCCAGTCGCGGTAGAGCCGCGCGCCGGGCACCAGCTTCGCGGCCTTGTCGAGGTTGTTCTTGTCCACATCGCAGAGCGCGACGATCTCCAGCTTCTCGTGCGACTGGAAGTTGGTCAGGTCCACATGGCCCATGCCGCCGACGCCGATGCAGGCGTGCTGGAGCTTGGAGTTCAGCGAGACGATGCGGCGCGGCGCGGTGGCGCAGCCCGTGACGAGGCCGAGACCGCCGGCGGCCGCGAGCGTCAGAAATTGCCTGCGATTTGTATTCATTTATCTGCTCCGTATTTCCGATATTCCATGACTTGGAACACCTCAAGGTTTCCTTTTTCAATCGCTGCTGACACCAGCAAAAGTCACACCAGACGCCGCGTAAGGTCACGCAGTCTGCAAAAGACCCAGCAACCCGCCACTTTTAGTTGTAGGCCGGGTCACCGACCCGGCGAAACGGACCATGGCCCGTGCCATCAATCCAGAGAAACTTCTAATTTTGATCGTTCGGCCCGATCCACAGCTGCTGTTTTGCAGCCCAGCGCCAGCCGGGCAGCGGCAGCGTGACGGGACGCCGGCGCCAGCCGCGCGCGATCCGTTTTTGCGTCGCGCGCCACGACTGTATGCCGCTGCCGGCGTCGGGTGCTTCGCAGCAGCAGGCGCCGACGGCGACGGCGGTCGCCAGCGTCTGCTCCAGCGGCAGGCCGCGGAGCCAGCCGGCGAGGAAGCCGGCGATGGTGCAATCGCCCGCGCCGGTCGTGCCCGCGACGTCCACCGCATAGCAGGGCGCGAGCAGCTCGCGCTCACCGGTGCGAACATAGAGCCCTTGGTCGCCGAGCTTTAGGCCGACTGTACCCGCGCCCCAGGCGCGGAGCTGGTCCGCCAGCGCGCTCAACGACATTTTGCGGCCGAGCATCAATTCGATCTCGTCGCGACTCGGCAGAAACAGATCCACGAAGGGCAGGACGCCGCGCAGCACCTTGGCCCAGTTCACCTTGCCCGCCTCCGAGCGCGGATCGGGCATGGACATATCGAGCGAGGTCGTCAGGCCGCAGCGCTTGACGCGGCGGAACAGCCGGACGAGCTCGGCGCCGTCGTCGAGATACATCTGGCGCATCAGCGGCGGATAGCCGAAATGGAACAGCTGCGCGCCCGCCAGTTTCTGCGCGGAGACATCGGCGGCGCCGAACGTGTCGTTGGTGCCGGGGCAGTGCAGGAACATCCGGTCGATCCCGATCGGATTGAGCACGACGGAGTAGGAGCTGGGTTCGCCCTTGGCGACGATCATCCCCGCCGCCAGTTCGGGCGCGACACTACGCACGATGTCCACGATCGCGCGGCCGAACAGGTCGTCGCCCACCTTGCCCATCAGGCGCGTCGGCACGCCGAGCCGGTGCAGCGCGAGGCCGGTGTTGGAGACCGCGCCGCCCGTCGCGACGACCGGCGCCCCGATCTTGAGCAGGTCGCCCGGCACAAAGAAGTCCTGCGCCTTGCCGAGCCGCGTCTTGAAGGTCGGGATGATGTCGAGGCAGATGTGCCCCGCGACCACGACGGTTGATGAGGCATATTTTTTCATGGCGCTAAAGCTTTTCCGCAATCAATACCCGGCTCCAGTCGCTTTGTAGATGCGGCCTCCGGACGCATCCGGAGAAGCGACCGGGGGTCGCTGCTACGAAATGCGCCGGACACCGCCGACGGTTCACTTCACGCCCATGAGGTGCTTCAGCGTGTAGCACTCCAGCGCCTCGTAGTCGCGCGCGTCGCGGTACTGCTGGACCAGCTTGCGGTCGAGCGTGCGGACCTTCTCCAGCAGCATCAGGAAGAAGGCGCGGCTGTTCTTGAGGTGGTCCGTCACCGGGCAGCCGCGCTGCGGGCGCATGGTCTTCACGTCGAGGCCGACGAACTCGCCGTGCGTGCAGTAGCCGTTGTCCTCGAGCACGCGCACGACGTTGAACGCCGCGCGCAGGTTGACGGCGCCGAAGTTCTTGTCCTCGTCGAACTTCAGGCCGTTCTGGTCGTTGAGGTGGACGCTGCCGAGCTTGCCGTGCGCGAGGGCAAACGCCATCTCGTCGCTCGGGTCGAGGCCGGCGAGGATCGCGTGCGCGGACTCGATCAGGCCCTTGACCCGCTGGTGGTCCTTCGACGCATAGGAGAGCGCGAGGGCGTGGCCGATGGTCGGCACGTAGGCCTGGTCGGTCGGCTCGTTCGGCTTCGGCTCGATCCAGATTTCGATCTTGGGGTCGTAGGCGAGCATCTTGTTGATCGCCTCGAGCAGGCGGTCGTAGGCGAGCTTCGCGTCCTTGGCCTCGCGGATGTAGCTGCCCTCGCGTGCGAGCCAGAGCACGATTGCCTTGCTCTTGATGGTGCGCGCGATGTCGATGCACTTCTTGGTGCGTTCCCACGCGTAGGCCCGGTCGGCGGCACTGTTCGCCGTGTAGCCGCCGTCCACCGTCTGCTCGGCAAACCACAGGCGCGGCGCGACGAACTCCGGCGTCAGCCCCTCGCCGGCCAGAATCTTCTTCACCTCGCCGGCCTTGGCGAGGATCTGCTTCGCGGTCAGGCTGTCGAGGCCCGGCACCACGTCATCGTCGTGGAACTGCATGCCCTCGAAGCCCAGCTGCCGGTAGAGGGCGAACTTCTGTTCGTGCGGGAAGATCGCACGGCTGTCCGGCCCGAAGGGGTCGCCCCCCTCGCTGACATTCCAGGGACCGAACGAGAACCGATAGGTGGTCGGTGCTTTTGTTTTCATGGATGCACTTTGGCAGGCGGCGGCGCAACGCGCTAGGCCGAAAGTCTCACCGCCTGCGACTATCGTCTCACCAATCTTGCCGCCGCGCGGCGGCGGGTGCTACGATGCTGCCATGCGCGGACGGCGGGAACAGATCCATCTGCTCGGCGGACAGTCCTTCAGGGTGCTCCGCTGGGCGCAGGGCGTGCGCGAGGTCGAGGTGCTGCTGGCGCCCGGCAGCGCGGTGCGGCTCAAGGGCGAGGGCGACCACTGGCACTACCATCCCGCGATGGAGCTCGCCTGCTTCACCGTCGGCGAGGGCACGCGCTTCGTCGGCGACCACATCGCGCCCTTTGCCGCCGGCGACCTGGTGCTGCTCGGCGGGAAGCTGCCGCACTACTGGCATGCGCCCGGCCGGACCGCCGGCCTGGCCGTGCAGTGGCATTTCCCTCACGGCCATCCCTTCTGGAGCTTTCCCGAGACGGCCGCGCTGTCCGGCCTGTTCAAGAACGCCGCGCGCGGGCTGCGCTATGCCGGGCCGACCGCCACCGCGCTCGCCACAGCCATGCAGGCCCTCGCGCAGAGCGGCGGACCCGGGCGGCTCGGCCACCTCCTTCACCTGTTCGCGCAGATGGCGGCGGCGCCGGCGGGCGACGTGACGGCACTGTCCTCGCGCGCCTTCACCTTCCCCACCGCGTCGGTCCACCAGCAGGCCATCGGCGCCGCCGTGCGCCACCTGCTCGCCAATTTCCGCGACGTCGTCCGCCTGGACGAAGTGCTGCGGCTGACCGGCATGAGCAAGCCGACCTTCTCCCGGCAGTTCAAACAGCACTCCGGCAAGACGTTCAGCGACTTCGTCAATCAGCTCCGCCTGCAGGCCGCCTGCCGCGCGCTGGCGGAGACCGACGAGGCCGTCCTGGAGATCGCCCTCGCCTGCGGTTTTTCGCAGGTCTCGTTTTTCAACCGCCTCTTCCGCCGCGTCTACCGCTGCAGCCCGACCCGCTACCGGGCGCGCGCCAAACGCCGGTAACGGCTTGGCAGCAGGGCGGGAGGTGCTAGGGCGATGGTTCCTTGAGAGCGCTCGCCCTCATCCCGACGATGACCGGTAACATGCTGCTGAACCGCGCGATGCGCACCCTGCGCGGCCAGACGGAGACCCTCGCAGCCTGAAAGCGATCAACGTGGATGCAGCCAACAACTTCTTCTGTAGCCTGGAGGGCGTCTTGTACAACAAAGCCAAGACCAAGCTTATTCATTACCCGGAAGGAAAATTTGGGAGGGGGCTTCACCATGCCTGACGGCGTAACCACCATCGAATCCGAGGCGTTCGTGTATTGCTCGGGTGCGGAGTACACCAACCTGACTAAGGTCACGATCCCCGCCACCGTCACCCACATCGAGAGTTACGCTTTCTGGGGCTGTACCAACCTGACAGTGGTTTGCTTCGAAGGTAACGCGCCCGACGTTGATCCGAATATATTCAACGGCGCCGACCACGTCATGGTCTATTATCAACCTGGCACCAAGGGTTGGGATGAGAAGTTTGGCGGTCGCCCGACGGCCCTTTGGCGTCAGCAGATTCCAACCCGCTCCAGCCCTTGATCGCACAGTTGTACAACTATGCAATCAGGCCCTTTGGGCTGTGTGTGCTACAGGTGCAGGGGGGCAGGCTTTAGACACAGTGCAGTTTCCCGGTTCTGACGATGTCCAAGACGCAGACAACCCGGGCTCAGCAGAGGTCTTTGAACCGCGCGGCGGCGGACTGGAGCTCGCGCGAGGCGGCGAGCACGCCGCTGAGGCTCATCAGCTTGAGCAGGTCGCCGCTGCTCGGGGGCGGCTCCTCGAAGAGCGGCTTGTTGGTCCAGGTGGCAAGGGTCTCGGCGACTTTCTGCGCCACGGCGGGCGCGTCGTCGTCGGCCCCGAAAACGTGGACCGGCACGTCCTCGCCTTTCGTCGTGTGAACGGAGAGCATGGGGACGTAGGCACTCTGGCCTTCCTGCTTCACATTGCGCGGATTGAGGATCTTCTTCAGGCTCCAGCCGGCGACCTCGCCGAAGGCGATCTCGACCTGGCGCAGCGGGCTGGTCAGCTTGATGAGTCCGCTGCTGGGATCGATGACGAACTGCGCGCGGCTGCGCTGCCGGTTCCGGTAGAGCACGACGCCGAGGATGCCGCCGAGCACGCAGGCGATGAACGCGCCGATAATGGCCTTGGGGCTGCCACCGCTGAAACCGCCGAAGAGGAAGCCGACCACAAAAATACTCGCGAAACTGGTGAGGCCGTAACCGAGCGCTAACGCCATCAGCATGCCGGATAGCGTTGGCTTGGGCCACAGCGTGAAGCCCGCGAAACCGCGCTCGAGCGTTCCCCAGCCAGGTATCTTCCAAGGCACATCGGCCGACCGTTCCGAGAAAAGCCGCAGGCGCCGCCGGTTAAAGGGATATACGACGAGCCCGCTGATCAGGCCCAAGGCGACCAGGACGAACGGCTGCATGAACAGCAGCAGGAAGAACATCGTCGGGTCCACCTTGCACTCGACCACCGCCTCCTGCGGTTTGGCCGGGTCGTAATAGACCTCCAGCTTGGAGCCGACCGGGTGCTGGCGGACCAGGGCGCTGGCACGCGCATGGCCACCGCTCGATTTGCCGGAGCCAAAGGCGAAGCGGTCGCTTTCAAACGTCTGGCCGCCCACGGTATAGCGGTAGCGGATACCGAAGCCATAGGTCGTGCCATCGCTGTCGGAACTGGAGGTGACCTCGCTGGAAAGGACCGTGGCGGTGGCGCGGGCATAGCGCAGCTGCGCATCGGCCGCGCGCCAGAAGCTGTGCACGATGAAGCCGACGAAGACGCCGGTGATGGAACACCAGAAGACGGCGAAGAACAACAAGCCGAAAAACGAACCCCGCCGCCCCGTCCCCATGTTGACTTCGCAGCGCATGTCGTCTCCGCGCAACCGTTACTTCTTCACGGCCTTCTTGTGCTCCAAAAACTCGGCGAAGCGCTCGCGCTGCTGGCGGAGCAGCGGGTGGTTGCCTTCCACGCACAACGCGCCGAAGTCGCGCAACAGGTCGCGCTGCTTGCCGTCGAGCTTGACCGGCACCTCAATGGTGACCCGGACATGCTGGTCGCCGTCGTGCAGACCGCGGATGCCGTTCAGGCCCTCGTTGCGCATGCGGATGACGGTGCCGCTGACGGTGCCGGCGGGGACCTTGAGCGTGCGCCAGCCGTGGATGGTGGGCACCTCGATCTCGCCGCCGAGCGCGGCGACGTGCAGGGGCACGGGCCACTCGATCAGGATGTCCTCGTCGCGCCGCTGGAACAGCGCGTGGGGCTTGACGTGCAGCACGGTGAACAGGTCGCCGTTGGGGCCGCCGCGCAGGCCGCCCTCGCCCTGGCCCGCGAGCCGCAGCCGCGAACCGGTCTCGACGCCCGCCGGGATGTTGAGCTGGATCTTGCGTCGGCCGCGCACACGGCCCTCGCCGCGGCAGGCGCGGCAGGGCTTGGCGATGACCTCGCCCGCGCCGCCGCACGCCGGGCAGGTCTGGCGCATCTGGCCCAAAATGGTGTTGATGGCGGAAAAGCCCCGACCGGCGCAGCGCCGGCATTTTTCCGAGCCGCTGCCCGGCTCCGCGCCGGTGCCCTTGCACGTGCCGCACTGGTCGTGGATGTTCAGCTCGATCTCGCGCTGCGAGCCGAAGACCGCCTCCTCGAACTCGATCTCGAGGTCGAAGCGCAAGTCGGTGCCGCGCGCCGCGCCGCCTTCCTCCTGCGCGCCGCCGAAGAAATTATCGAAAATGCTCCCGCCGCCGCCGCCGACCGTGCCCATGAACGTGCGCAGGGCCTCTTCCAGGTCAATGCCCATGCCGCCAAACCCGGCTCCGCCCCCGCGGCCCATGCCACCGCCGGGCGTGAACGCCGCCATGCCGTATTGATCGAAGAGCTGCCGCTTCTCCGTATCGCTCAGGACCTCGTAGGCCTCGGTGGCCTCCTTGAACTGCTCCTCGGCCTGGATGTTGCCCGGATTGCGGTCGGGGTGGAACTGCAGCGCGAGCTTGCGGTAGGCCTTCTTGATGTCATCGGCCGTCGCCGTGCGCGCCACCGAGAGCACCTCGTAGAAATCTCGCTTCGCGGAGGCCATCAGACCACGCCCTCTTCCGGCAACGCCTTGGTGTCCGCCGCCGGCTCCGTGGCGGGGGCGACGGGCACGGTCGCGGCCTCGGCCGGTCCGCGCGAAACGATGACCTGCGCCGGGCGCAGCAGCTTGCCGCCCAGGGTGTAGCCCCGCCGCAGCTCGGTGATCACCGTGCCTTCGGGATGCTCCTCCGACGCGATGCTCGTCACGGCCTCATGCATATTCGGGTCGAACGGCTGGCCCTCGACGGGCAGCGGCGCGAGCCCCGCCTGCGTAAACGCCTCCAGCAGCTGCGTGTAGATCATCTGGAAGCCGGTGACGATGTTCGCGTCCTTGGCGTGGATCTGCGCGTTCTTCAGGCCCAGCTGGAAATGGTCGAGCGCCGGCAGCAGCGCCGAGATCAGCTGCGCCGCCGCCTGCTGCTGCGATTCCACCCGGTCGCGCTGGACGCGCTTGCGGAAATTATCGAAGTCCGCCTGCAGCCGGAGCAGCTGGTCCTTGAGCTGCGCCTCCGGCGAAGGCGGCACGGGGGCCGCGGGGGTCGCAACCGGCTCCGCCGCGGGCGCTGCCGCGGCCGGTTCCGTCGAGGACGGCTTGGTGTGCTTTTTATCTTTCATGAAACTCCATAAAAACCGGGGACGTGTTAGCAACTGCCACCCTGTCCGGCAACAAAAAAGCGACGGGCCCGCGCGCGGGCTCACCCCGGCTGCCGTCACCATCGTGCCTGCGGCTATTTGCCGCCCGCTGTGTCTTTCCAATTCGGAGAGGTTTGCGAGGCCAGCAGGCGGCCGCGCAGGATGCGCACGCGCCAGGCTTTGACCTTCCCGCCGTCGCGAAAATCCTTCTCGGGAATGGTGAACGCCGCCTTGCGCGCGCCCTCGGTCTTGAAGTCATACTGGACGTGCAGGGCGTGGATCTCCGGCGCATCCTCCAGCACGTACTCGAACATCACCGTCGCGCCCGGCGGCAGGCCGTGTCCGGTGGCGGTCCAGTAGACGACAAACGTCGCGCCGCGCCGCGCGTCGTCCTCGAAAAACTTCGGGAGCTGCGCGCCGGCCTGCGGCAGGGGATTGGTGGTGCTGGCCCGCTCTTCCTGGGCGACCTTGTTGATCACCGCCAGCGGCGCATCCTCTGCCATTGCAACCACCGACAGCAGCAACGCAGCCACAAAGCTTGAAAGTAATTTTGTCATTGGTCAGTTGTCCTTTGTCAGTTGTCGCCGTGGACCTATTCAAACATCATTTGCCGAACCGTGGCGCATCGCATAAGGAAACCTGGCGCTCTTCGACGATCTTCATGCTTTCGCGGCCATTCGCTCCCGCTTCAATCGCAAATCATAAATCAAAAATCATCAATTAATGCAGGCAGTGCAGCGCCCAGTTCAGCAGCGGCTGCGGCCAGACGCCGAGCACCAGCATGCCGGCCATGCAGATGAAGAGCACGACGCGCACGGTCCACGGCACGACGATCCGCGTGGCGGCGTCCGGCGCGGGATCGGCCCAGGCGCCGCGCAGCACGCGCAGATAGTAGCACAGCGCGATGACCGCGCCGGCCACGGCGACGCCGGCCAGCGCGTAGAACGCCGGATCGACCCGGGCTCGCAGCAACACCGCCAGCAGCAGGAAGAACTTGCCCAGCGCGCCGCCGAGCGGAGGGATGCCCGCCAGCGAGAGCATCGCCAGCAGCAGCGCCAGCGCCAGCAACGGCGAGCGGCGATGGAGGCCGGCGAGCGTGGCGCGATCCGCGGTGTCGCTCGCGTTCGCGACGACCGTCAGCACGGCGAACACGGCGAGGACGGCGAAGAGATACTGCACGAGGTAGTAGATCACCGCGGCATGGCCCACATCGCCGCCGGCGGCGATGCCGAGCAGCAGAAAGCCGGCGTTGGTGATCGAGGAATAGCCGAGCAGCCGCTTGAGATCGGTCTGCGCCAGGCCGCCCACCGCACCGTAGAGCAGGGTGATGGCGGCGAGCGCCATCAGCAACACCGGCTGCGCCTCCCACGCGGTGGGCAACAGGTCGGCGAAGATGAGGCGCAGCAGCACCGCGAAGCCAGCGATCTTGCTGCCGCTGGCGAGGAACGCCGCGGCCGGCGTCGGCGCGCCCTGGTAGACGTCCGGCGCCCAGATCTGCATCGGCACCATCGCCATCTTGAAGCCGAGCCCGAGCAGCACCATGCCGAAGCCGAAGGCGTAGACGCCCTGCGGCAGCTTGTCGCCGTGCAGCGCGTGGTGGATGGCGTCGAAGTTGAGGCTGCCGGTCGCGCCGAAGATGTAGGCGAGGCCGTAGGCCATGAAGCCCGCGGAGAGAGCGCCGAGCACGAGGTACTTCAGGCCCGCCTCCAGCGCCCGCGCCTCGCCGCGGAGGAAGCTGTTGAGGACGTAGAAAGTGATGGTCACCAGTTCCAGGGCGACGAACAGGAAGATGAAGTCGTTGGCCGAGGCCAGCAGCATCATGCCCGCCGCCGCCAGCAGCACGAGCGCGGAGAACTCGGCGCCGCCCTGGCGCCGCAGCGGCCCGTGGGCATCGGCCAGCAGCAGCACCAGCGCCGCCGTGCCGAGCAGGATCTGCTTGAAGAAGATCGCGAAGCGGTCGAGCACAAACGTGTCACCAAAGAACGCGTGGTGCTGCGGGAAGGCGAGGAAAAGGCTGGCGAGCACCACGAGCAGCGCGCCCTCGGCCAGGCCGCGCCGGATCAGGCTGACGTGCTTCGGCCAGAACGCGCCGGCCAGCAGCCCGATCACCGCCAGCACGACCGTCGCGATTTCCATCTGGAGCGCGTAAAATTCCATCAGCGTTTCCCTGCCAAGTTAGGTTCCGGCTGGCTTGGGTTCGCGGGGCTGGAAGCCCCGCCCACAGCGGAGTGTGTCTCCCTCGTGCCCGCAGGGGCGACGCTACGCCCTCCAAGTGGAGGGCGGCGTGTCACGCCGCCTTCGTTATCCAAGGCCTGGAAAATTCCGGCACGGGTGTTCCCGCCTGAGGCGGGCAAGTTTCCAAAGCTTGGAAAACTGTGTTTCGTCAGATCGGTGGCAAGGCGCGGCCAGACCCCGGCGGCGAACAGGCCGATGAGCAGCAGCACGAGGGCGAACTTTTCAACGGCGTGCGGCTCGACCACCTTTGCCGTGACGTTCGAGACGGGACCGAAGCAGACCGTGCGGACGGCGCGCAGGAAATAGGTCGCGGTCAGCACCAGGCCCCAGACGCCGGCGGCAACCGCCAGCCGCATCCAGAGCGCGCCGTGCAGCCAGGCGCCGAGCAGCACGAGGATCTCGCTGACGAAGTTCGCGAAGCCCGGCAGGCCGAGCGCGGCCAGCACGGCCATGGTGAAGACGACGCCGAGGAACGGCGCGCGGCGCGCGAGGCCACCGTACGCGGCCAGCTCGCGCCGGCCGGTCTGCGTCTCCAGCAACCCCCACAGGCCGAACAGCAGCGCGGCGCTGACGCCGCTGGCGAAGAGCATCAGCGCGACGCCCTGCGCCCCGATGCTGTTGAGCGCGGCGAGGCCGAGCAGCAGGTAGCCCGCGTGGCTGACCGAGGCCCAGGCGATCAGCTTCTTGCCATCGGTCTGCCGCAGCGTGATCCAGCCGAGGTAGAGGATGTTCATGACCGCGGCCGCGGCGAGCAGCCGGGCGGCGAGCGGCGCGCTGGCGGCCGGCAGCAGCGGCAGGGCCAGGCGCAGCAGGCCGTAGGCGGCGAGCTGCTTGAGCACGCCGGCGCTGAACATCGCCAGCGCGGTCGGCGCGGCGGCGTAGGCGGGCGGCGCCCAGATGTGCAGCGGCCACGCGGAGAGCAGCACGCCGAAGCCGACCGCGAGCAGCAGCACGATCGCGTTCGCGGCGGCCGCGGGCAGGGGCGTCTGCCGCAGGGCGGCGGCCTGCGCGTCGAGGTCGAGCGCGTCCGGCGCGAAACTGAAGAGCACGAGGATGCCGAGCAGGGCCAGCAGCGCGCCGGCGGAGGCGAAAAGGCTCAGCTGCAGCGCGGCGCGCTCGCGCTGCACGGAGTCGTCAGGCTGCCCGGCGCGGCCCCAGCCCGCGATCAGGACGTAGGCCACGAGCACCTCGAACTCCATGAAGAAATAGAAGAAGAACAGGTTCCGCACCGCGAACGCGCCGAGCGCGCCGGCGACGAGGACGAGATAGAGCAGGTGGAACTGCTTCTCCCTTGTCCGCACGTCGCGGCCGAGCAGCGTGCCCGCGAAGCCGACCAGCGCGGCCAGCACGAAGCCGAGCGCGCTGACGCCGTCGAGGCCGAGCGTGAACTGGAGCTTCTGCCCGAGCCAGGGGTGGATCGAGGCGAACTGTACGCCGGCCTGCGCGCGGTCCAGGTGCGCGAACAGCACGAGGCTGGCGACGAGCGTCAGCCCCGTCGTCACCTGCGCGATGAGCCGGAACAGCCGGCCGGAAAAATGCGGCACGGTCACGCCGATCAGCGCCATCGCCAGCGGCAGGAGCACCGTTATGACCAGTAAATCAGACATGGGATTTAATATTTATGATTTAAGATTTCAGATTTGCGATTGAAGCCAGCAGCGGCGGCCGCCGCTCCCAGCCAGCCGGAGCCGTTAGCCCGTAGGGGCGCAGTCTTGCTGCGCCCAATGTGTGTCGGTAGCGCCACGAACGGGCGCAGCGAGACTGCGCCCCTACAAGGAGCAGGCTGTAGCGGCGACCTGCGGTCGCCGACGGCGGCCACAGGCCGCCGCTACAGAGGAATTGTTCAAGGAATTTCATCTTCCCACCCAGATCAAAACCGCGGCGATGCCGAGGATGGTGAACAGCAGATAGAAACGGAGATAGCCGCCCTGGAGCTGGCGGACGCACCAGCCGGCGAACTGCGCGAGGCCGGAGACGCCGCCGACGCCCAGACCGCGCACGACGATGAAATCAACGCCTTCGCAGACCGCGGCGAGGCCGCCCTGCACCCGGTCGACGAGGAACAGATAGAACTCATCCACGTAGAATTTGTTTTCGAGCAGCGTATAGAGCGGGCCGAGCAGGCGGCGCAGGACGGCGTCGTCTTTCGCGCCACGACCGTAGAGCAGCGCGGCGACCGCGAAACCGGTCAGCGGGATCGCGAGGAAGCCGAGCAGCACCAGCGAGCCGTGGTCGTGCTCGTGGAATTCCGGCTTAAGGAAGTGCGGGATCTCGTCGTGCCAGCCGGCGACCACCGCCAGCACCGCCAGCAGGACCAGCGGCAGCGTGACGACCAGCGGCGACTCGTGCGCGTGGCCGGCAACCTTTTCGTCGCGCGCCTGGCCGAGGAACGCGACGATCAAGGCACGCGCCATGTAGAAGCCGGTCAGGCCGGCGGTGACAAGCGCCAGCACCAGCAGCGGGAGGTTTTTATCCATCTCCGCCAGCAGGATCGCGTCCTTGCTGTAGAAGCCGGAGAGCGGCCAGACGCCGCCGAGCGCCAGCGTGCCGATCAGGAACGTGGCGAACGTCACCGGCATCTTGCGCGCGAGGCCGCCCATCTTGAAGATGTCCTGCTCGTGGTGCAGCGCGATGATCACGCTGCCGGCGCCGAGGAACAGCAGCGCCTTGAAGAACGCGTGCGTGGTCAGGTGGAACATCGCCTCCGTGGTCGCACCGAGACCGACCGCCATGACCATGTAGCCGAGCTGCGAGAGCGTCGAGTAGGCGAGGATGCGCTTGATGTCGCGCTGCGTGACGGCGATGGACGCGGCCATCAGCGCGGTGAGGCCGCCGGTCCAGGCGATCAGGTTCATGATCTCCGGGCTGGCGACGAGCAGCCACTCCACGCGGCAGAGCATGTAGACGCCCGCGGCGACCATCGTCGCGGCATGGATCAGCGCGCTGACCGGCGTCGGGCCTTCCATCGCGTCCGGCAGCCAGACGTGCAGCGGGAACTGCGCGCTCTTGCCGACCGCGCCGCAGAAGATCAGCCCGGCCGCGAGCGCGAGCGTGCCGGCGGAGAGGCCAAGCGTCGGCCACTTGGCGGCCAACTCGGCGAAGTTGAACGTGCCCGCCACCGAACCGACCAGCAGGATGCCCAGCAGGAAGCCGAAGTCGCCGATGCGGTTGACGTTGAACGCCTTCTTGCCCGCCTCCGCGGCGCTCGGCCGCTCGAACCAGAAGCCGATCAGCAGGTAGGAAGAGACGCCGACCAGCTCCCAGAAAATAAACATCTGGATGAAGTTGGCCGCCAGCACGATGCCGAGCATCGAGAACATGAACAGCGAGAGGCAGCCGAAGAAGCGCGCGAAGCCGGCGTCGCCGCGCATATAGCCGAGCGAATAGACGTGGATCGTCGCACCGACGCCGGTGACCACCAGCAGCATCAGCGCGCTCAGGCGGTCCACCGTGGCGGCCCACGTCAGCTGCAGCACGCCGAGGTCGAGCCAGACCACGCTCGGCGCGACCACCGGTTGCCCCTGCAGCACCGCGACAAACAGCTTCAGCGACAGCGCAAAGCCCAGCACCACCGCGCCGATCGAAAGCGCCGCGCTCACCCGCGGCAGCCGCCGCGTGAAGAGCATGATCGCCCCCGCCGCCAGCAGCGGCGCGAACAGGATCAGCCAAACAAGATGTCCGTTGGTCAGCATGGTCATCCTTTCAGGCTCCGCAGGAGATCGGTGACCATGCTTGAGCGTTGGCGGAAGAGGGCGACGATGATGGCGAGGCCGATGGCGACCTCGGCGGCGGCGATGGCGATGATGAAGGTGGCGAGCACCTGGCCCTCGGCGTGTCCTCCGTAGCGCGAAAACGCGACGAGCGCGAGATTCGCGGCGTTCAGGTTCATCTCCAAGCCCATGAACACGAGCAGCGCATTCCGGCGCAGGACGATGCAGGCGAGGCCGAGCGCGAAGAGCGCGCCGCTGACGGCGAGATAGTGGATGAGGCCGACGTGCATCATGGCTGCTTCTCCTTGCGGCCGAGCACGACGACGCCGATGGTCGCAGCCAGCAGGATGAGCGCGGTGATCTCCACGGGCAGCAGGTAGCGGGTGAAAACCGGCGTCATGACGTTTTCGAGCGTGCCCTCGAACCACTGCTCCGGGGCGGCGGCGAGCGCACCGCTGCGTTTGAGCACCGGCAGGAGCGCGGCGGCCAGCGCGGCGACGGCAAGCGGAGCGCCGGCCAGGCCGAGCAGATTGCCATGCCACCAGTGGCGGCTCTCGCGGTAGTCGAGCAGCATGATGACGAACAGGAACAGCACCATGATCGCACCGGCATAGACGAGGACCTGGATCATCGCGAGGAAGAACGCCTGCAGCAGCACATAGAGCCCGGCGAGGAAGAAGAACGAGAGTACGAGATAGAGCCCGCTGGCGACGGCGTTGGGGCTGATCAGCACCAGCACGCCGCACAGCAGCAGCGCGAGGCTGAAGAACCAGAAGATGGCGTCGTAGGCGGTCATGGCGAAAACCCAAACTTTCTACCGCTGCTGTGGGCGGGTTGGGTTGCGGCCTGGCTGTAGCGGCGACCTGTGGTCGCCGTCGGCGGTCGCAGACCGCCGCTACAGAAGCAGCTTGACCGAACGCCGCCCGCGGGTGTCGCAAGCGACGCCCCTACAAAACAAAAAATGTCGTCGCGCGTGGTCATTTCTTCTTCCACTTGCAGATCGGGTCTTCGTGGACGCCGCCGAGTTCGAGGAGCTTGTCCTTATGGAACTGCAGTTCGGCGCGCTTGTAGCCGGTGACCGCGAAATCCTTCTTCAGGAAGATCGCCTGCTCGGGGCAGACTTCCTCGCACTGGCCGCAATAGATGCAGCGGGTCATGTCGATGATGAAGTCCGCCGGCTCCTTCTCGATCCTGGCCTCGGCGGGCGCGCCCGCGTCGCGCTGGCCCGGGATGACGCGGATGGCCTTGGGCGGGCAGACGAATTCGCAGAGCTGGCACGAGACGCACTTGACCTGCCCGTCCTGGTTGCGGACGAGCGTCGGGGCGCCGCGGTACTTGCCGAGCAGCTTGAACTTCTCCTCGGGATATTGCCGCGTGAATTTCTTGCGCGGCATGTGCTTGAGCGTGGTCCACATGCCCGCGAGGATCTGCGGCAGGTAGAGCCGGTCCAGGAACGTCAGCTTGGGGCGCCGGACCTTCATGCGCCACCCCGCAGGCCGAGGACGATGGCCGTAATGAGGATGTTGAGCAGCGCGAGCGGGAAGAGCACCTTCCAGCCGAGCCCCATGAGCTGGTCGTAGCGCAGGCGCGGCACGGTCCAGCGCACCCAGATGAAGAGGAACAGGATGCAGGCGGTCTTGGCGACGAAGATCGCGACGTGCGCCGCGCCGACCCACCAGACCAGCGCGGGCGCGTTGAACGGCGCGAAGGGCAGCGACCAGCCGCCGAAGAACAGCGTCACCAGCAGCATCGAGGCGACCATCATGTTCGCGTATTCGCCGAGGAAGAACAGGCCGAACTTGAGCGAGCTGTATTCGATGTTATAGCCGCTGACCAGCTCCTGCTCCGCCTCCGGGAAGTCGAACGGCGCGCGGTTGGTCTCGGCGAACATGCAGATGAGGAACAGGAACGCGGCGAGCGGCTGCTGCCAGACGAGCCAGCCGTTGGCGGCCTGGTAGAGCACGGTCTGCGTCAGGTTCAGCGTCTGCGTCTGCATGAAGATCGCGACGAGGCTCAGGCCGATGCAGACCTCGTAGGAGATCAGCTGCGCCGCCGAGCGGACGCCCCCGAGGAACGGAAACTTCGAGTTGCTCGACCAGCCCGCGAGGACGATGCCGTAGACGCTGAAGGCGCCGACCGCGAACACGACGAGCATGCCCGGGCCGATGTCCGCCAGCACGCAGCTCATCGGGCCGAGGTTGCTGCCCCACGGCATCAGCGCCATCGTCAGCAGCGCCGGCAGGAAAACCAGCGTCGGCGCCAGGACGAAATAGACCTTGTGGACATGGTTGGGGATGATGTCTTCCTTGAGGAACAGCTTGAGCGCGTCGGCCCACGGCTGCATGAGGCCGAACCAGCCCGTGCGGTTCGGGCCGATGCGGTCCTGGATCCACGCGCAGACCCAGCGCTCCGCCATGACCGTGTAGGGCACGATCGCGAACGTGATCACGAAGATCGCGAGAATGCGGATTCCCACGAAGATCCACTCCCATATGACGGCGTCTAAATGCATGCTGGTCAGTTGTCAGTCGTTCGTTGTCAGTTGTCGTCCACAAATCGTAAAGCCCTGCCGCACCCCGCACGTCCTTTGTCCTTTGTCATTGGTCATTCGTCCGTTGTCGGTTGTTCGGCGCTATTCCGCAAATCATAAATCTGAAATCATAAATCATAAATTTCTGCCCTGCTCGCCGATGCTTTCCAGGGTCCAGCCTGCCAGCGCGGGGATTTCCGCCGCCATGGTGGCGAAGACTGTTCCCAGGCTTGGAGACTCGGGGGACGGTTTCTTCCCGTCCTTGGCCACCGCCGCGAGCAACCCGCTCAAGACCTGCCACTCGGCGCGGGCCGCGCCCGGCGCGGCGACCGCTGGATGGAACTGCTGCATCCGGCCCTTGGCATTGACGAACGTTCCGCCTTTTTCCGCAAACGCTGCGCCGGGTAACACGACATGCGCCGCCTGTGTCGTCGCGCCGGGCAGGATAGCAAGCACGACGAGCAATTCCAGCTTGGCCAGCAGGTCGGCGCCGATACCGGCGGCGGTCACGTCCTCGCCGAGCACGAGCAGCGCCTTGATTTCGCCGCGCGCGATGCCGGCGGCGATCTCCGCAAGGCGGCTGCCCGGTGTGCCTGAGGCAACGCCGGTGAGCTGCGCTCCGCGCATGTTCGGGTTGCGGTCGGTGTCGAGCAAGAGTTTATCGGCCGCGCCGCTGCGCGGGACGCTGTCGAGCAGCGTGCTGTCCAGGCCTTGGCACAGTTTGGCGAAGAGGAACAGCTCCTCGGTCGTCGCGCGCGCCGAGCCGATGCCGGCGATCTGGCCACCCGCGGTGCGGATGGCGGCGAGCCGCTCCGCGACATGGGCGATGGCGGCGGGCCATTCCACTCCGGCGCCACCGATCAGCGGCGTGGTCAGCCGCGCGGGATCGCCGATGAATTTGTAGTTCAGCCGGCCGAAGTCGCACAGCCAGCACTGGTTGACGGCGGGGTTGTCGCGCGGCGTCTGGCGGTAGACCACGTCCTCGCGCGAGCCGATGAGCGTGTTGCAGCCGGTGGCGCAGTGCGGGCAAAGGCTCCGCGTCTCCTTGAGGAACCAGACCCGCTGGCGGAAACGGAAGTCGGTCGAGGTCAGCGCGCCGACCGGGCAGAGGTCCACGATGTTGAGATCGTAGTTCGTGTTCGGCTCCTGGCCGGGATAGCAGGTGAGCGTGGAGCGGCTGCCGCGCTTGACGAAGCCGAGGCAGTCCTGCCCCGCGACCTCGCGCATGAAGCGGACGCAGCGCGAGCAGAGGACGCAGCGCTCGTCATCCAGCGTGACCTTCGCGTTGAGCACGACGTGCTTGGGCTTGTGCTCCTTCTCCTCGACGAAGCGGCTGCAGCCCTGGCCGTAGTCCACCGCAAGCTCCTGCAGGCGGCATTCGCCGGCCTGGTCGCAGATCGGGCAGTCGAGCGGGTGGTTGATGAGCAGGAATTCCATCACGCCGCGGCGCGCCTTGATGACGCGCGGCGTGCGGGTCAGCACGACCATGCCCTCACTGACGGTGGTGTTGCACGCGATGGTCAGCTTCGGGCCGAAGTTGACCCGCGGCCGGCCGTCGGCGGCGAGCACCGGCTTGCGGTCCGGGCCGAGCTGCGGCAGGCCGACCTCGACGAGACACATGCGGCAGTTGCCGGCAATCGGGAGCTGCGGGTGGTAGCAGAAGTGCGGGATCTCGATTCCCGCCAGCCGCGCGGCCTCGATGAGGTTCGTCCCCGGCACGGCCTGCACGGCGCGCCCGTCGATCATCAGATTGACAGTTTCCACGCTCATCAACGTCGCACCCTGCTTCTTTTCACACGATAGACGCCGCGCGACTCCGCCACGCCGAAGCCGATGCGCTTGCGCGGCGGCTCGGGCGGCTGCATGAGTTCCTGGATGGCCTCGAAGACCGCGCGGAACTGATCGTCGTATTTCTTCTCCAACTCGGCCAGTTTGCGCGCCAGTTCCACATGCGAGGCGAGCATCTGCCGCAGCCGGACAAACGTCCGCATGATTTCCACGTTCACCCGCACGGCCCGCGGGCTGTGTAATACGCTCGACAACATCGCCACACCCTGTTCGGTGAAGGCATAGGGCAACGCGCGCCGCATGCCGCCCCAACTTGAAGTCACAAACTGTGACTTCAAGTTTTTAACCTCTTGCCGTGTAAGCTGAAAAACAAAGTCGCCAGGGAACCGTTCGGCGTTGCGCTTCACGGCTTGGTTCAACACTTTGACGGGAACGCCATAGAGATCGGCAAGATCGGTTCCGAGCATGACCTTCTGTCCACGCAACAACAGAATGGACTGCTGAATCCGCTCGGGCGGCAGGATGTCATAGCGGATGGTCATGACAGGCGCCTCCTGTTCGGCGAACCCTGACCACGCTTTACGCGATAAACGCCGCGCGACTCCGCCACGCCGAAGCCGATGCGCTTGCGCGGCGGCTCCGGCGGCGCGACCAACTGCTTCATCTCGTCCAGCAGATGCAAAAGCGTTCGTTCGTGTCCATCCAGCCGCTCGGTCAGCTTGCGCTCCAGTTCAGCCAGTTTTTGCGCCAGTTCCTGATGACCTGCCAATGCTTCGCGCATCTGCACAAACGCGCGGACAACGAACAGGCTCATCTGTACCGCCCGCGGACTATTCAACAGCGCCGCCGCCATGATCGCGCCGTGCTCGGTGAAGGCGAAGGGCGCATGCCGAAAAATACGTTTGGATGCGGTCGCAGGTTGCGACCGCAGGTCATATTGCGTGGCGGAAACAAAGGTCGCAATTTGCGACCTTAGATTTGCAACCTCTTGGCGCTCAAGCTGGAAGACAAAGTCATCCGGGAACCTTTCCTGGTTCCGCTTGACGGCTTCGTTGAGGCGCTTGGTAGTCACGCCGTAGATCCCGGCGAGGTCGGCATCGAGGATGATGCGCCGCCCGCGCAGCTGGAAAATCCGGCAAGCAATGCGTTCCAGAGGAATGAGGTCAGTGCTCATTTTTCACCCCGCTGGCGTTGCAACCCTTCTCAAATTCTCCGCGGAAATTCTTCAGGAAGGCCTTGATGGGCCAGGCGGCGGCTTCGCCGAGGGCGCAGATGGTCTGGCCGTCGATGTTGTCGGCGACATCCTGCAGCAGGTCCACGTCCCCGGGGCGGCCGCCGCCGGCGTGCATCCGGTGCAGCAGCTTCTCCATCCAGAGCGTACCCTCGCGGCACGGCGTGCACTGGCCGCAGGATTCGTGCGCATAGAACTGCGCGAGATTCAGCGCGTGCCCGACGATATCCTCGCCTTCTTCCAGCACGATCACCGCGCCGGAGCCGGCGGAGGAGCCCGCCTGCCGGATGGATTCGAAATCGATCGGGATGTCCAGCTTGTCGCCGGGCAGGACCGGCATGGAGCTGCCGCCGGGGATGACGCCCTTGACCGTGCGCTCGTGGAGCGTGCCGCCACCGAGATCGTGGATGAGCTGCCACAGCGTGACCTTGCCGCTCTCGATCTCATAGACGCCGGGCCGCTTGACCGAACCGCTCAACGAGATCAGCCGCGTGCCGGTGGAGCGCGCCACACCGAGATCATGAAACCACTTCGCGCCGTGCTTCACGATCAGCGGGATGTTGCAGAGCGTCTCGATGTTGTTGACGACCGTCGGGCAGCCGAACAGCCCGCGCACGGCGGGGAACGGCGGCTTGATGCGCGGATTGGCGCGCTTGCCCTCGAGCGATTCGATCAGGCCGGTTTCCTCGCCGCAGATGTAGGCGCCCGCGCCGCGGTGCAAATAGATGTCGCACTCGAAATCGGTGCCGAGAATGTTTTTGCCGACGAAATGCTGCTCGCGCGCCACGGCAATTTCGCGCTCCAGCAGCGCCGCGCCGTCGGGGAACTCGCCGCGCAGGTAGACATAGGCCACCTTCGCGCCGATCGCGTAGCAGGTGATCAGGATGCCCTCCAGGAGCTGGTGCGGGTCGCGATAGATGAGCTGCCGGTCCTTGAACGTGCCCGGCTCGCTCTCGTCGCCGTTGCAGATGAGATAAACCGGCTTGCCGGATTTGCGGTCAAGGAAGCGCCACTTCATGCCGCACGGGAAGCCCGCGCCGCCGCGTCCGCGCAGCTCGCTGTCGGCGACCTCGGCGGTGACCACTTCCGGCTTCAGCGCGAGCGCCTTCTTCAGCGCCTCGTAACCGCCGGCCGCGACATACTCCGGGAGCGAGCCGGTGTAGCCCGGCCGGCTCATGTTCGCCATCAGCAGCCGGCGCTCCAGCGCGTGCGCCGGACGCAGCGGCGCGAGCGCCTGCGGCGGCAGCTCACCCGTCGCGCGGATCTGGTCCACCAGCGCCACGGCCTGGTCCGGCGTCACCGGCCCGAACAGCAGGTCGTTGATCATCAGCGCGGGGCCGGAGCCGCACGCCGCGAGACACTCGACCGCCGAGAGCGTGAAGAGCCCGTCCGCCGTGACGGTATCCAGCGGCACGCCGAGCTTCTTTTCCAGGGCCTTGAAAATGGCGCCGCAGCCGCACTGCGCGCACGAGAGCGTCCGGCAGACCGTGATGTGGAACCGCCCGCGCGGCGCCTCCGAGAACATCGGGTAGAACCGGACCAGCTCCCAGACGTTGATCGGCTGCAGGCCGAGCTTGGCCGCGATCCACTCCACCTGCTCGCTGCCGAGGCAGCCGCAATGCTCCTGCAGCAGATGGAGCAACCACAGCACCGCCGCCCGCCTCTGTTCGGGCGGATAGTGCGTGATGAGCTCGTCCATCCGCTGTTCTAACGTCGCTGGAATCTGCAAAGTCATCAAATCTTCAATCATCAATCGGCAATCTTCAATGTCTTCTCATCGGTCGCATTCGCCCATGACGAAATCCAGGCTGCCGAGGATCGCAGTCATGTCGCTGACCATGTGCCCGATGCACAGCTTCGGCAGCGCCTGCAGGTTGGCGAACGACGGCCCGCGGATCTTCAGCCGGTGCGGCACGCCGCCGCCGCGGCTGATGATCAGGAAGCCCAGCTCGCCCTTCGGGTTCTCCGCCGAGAAATAGACCTCGCCCGGCGGCGCGTTGATGCCCTCGGTGACGATCATGAACTGGTGGATCAGCTCTTCCATCTTCGTCAACACCGCGTCCTTGCGCGGCAAAAAGATCTTCGGGTCATCCACGTGCCACGGCCCGTCGGGCAGGTTGTCGGCGGCCTGGTGCAGGATGCGGACGCTCTGCCGGATTTCCTCCATGCGCACGAGGTAGCGGTCGTAGCAGTCGCCGGTGGTGCCCACCGGCACCTCGAAATCGAAGTCCTCATAGGCGCTGTAGGGATGCGCCTTGCGCAGGTCCCACTCCACGCCGGACGCGCGCAGGTTCGGGCCGGTCAGGCCGAGGTCGATGGCGTCCGCCGCGGAGAGCGTGCCGATGTCCTTGGTGCGGTCCACAAAGATCCGGTTGCGCGTCAGCAGCCCGTCGATCTCGTCCACGGTCTTGGGCAAGCCCTTCAGGAACGTCCGCAGCAGCGGGATAAATTCCGGCGGCAGGTCGTTCAGCAGCCCGCCGATGCGCGTGAACGAGGTGGTGAAGCGCGCGCCGCTGAGCGTCTCGCACAGGTCGTGGATCAGCTCGCGCTGGCGCATCGCGTAGAAGAACACCGTCATCGCGCCCACGTCCATCGCGTAGCAGCCGATGCCCAGCAGGTGCGAGCTGATGCGCGCCAGTTCGCAGCAGAGCACGCGGATGTACTGGCAGCGCCGCGGCACGTCCACGCCGAGCAGCTTCTCCACCGCGTAGGCGTAGGCCACGTTGTTCGCCAGCGGCGACAGGTAGTCGAGCCGGTCGGTATAGGGCAGGAACTGCGCGTAGGTCATGTTCTCGGCGATCTTCTCGTCGCCGCGGTGCAGATAGCCGATGTCCGGCCAGCAGTTGGTGATCTCCTCGCCGTCCAGCTCGAGGATGACGCGCAGCACGCCGTGCGTGCTCGGATGCTGCGGGCCCATGTTGATGACCATGCGCTCGGCGCCGTCGGCCGGCGGCAGCGCCGCCTGCGCCCGCGCGGCGGAATCGATCCAGGCCATGGTGCGCACGTCAACCATGGTCAGATCTCCTCCAGATGGCCGGGGTGCGCCGTCTTCTCGTCGCGCTCCGCCATCGTGTCGTTCGACCGGGGCTCGCGCCGTTGGGCGCCCAGGGCGCCGATCCCGGCGACGAACGGCCCGCCATTCATCGGCGCGGGCTCCGCCGCGCCCGCGTTGCACGCCGTCGCCGGCAGCTCCGCCGGCAGGCCGGCGAGCGGGAAGTCCTTGCGCAGCGGGAAATGCGGATAACCTTCCCACATGATGAGGCGCTTGAGGTTGGGATGGCCGCGGAACGTGATGCCGAACATGTCGAACGCCTCGCGCTCGTACCAGTCGGCCGTGCCCCAGACGGAAACCACGGAGTCCACCGCGGCCTCGCCCGCCGGCACCCCCACCTTGAGACGCAGCCGCGCGTGCCCGGCCAGCGAGTATACGAGATAGTGCACGGCGTACCGCGGCTCCTCGCCCAGGTTGTCCACGCCGGAGAGATCGGTCAGCATGTCGAAGCCGCAGCCGGTCTTCAGGAAACGGCAGACCTCCAGCAGCCGCGCGCGCGGCACCGTGACGCCCCATTCGCCGCGAAACTCCGGTATTTCTCCGATGTCCGCGCCGAACTGCGTCTTCAGTTTTTCAATCGTCTCGTTCACTGATCAAGTCTCGCGTCTCTGGTCTCGTGTCCCGCCGGGTCGCCGCCTTCGCCCCAAGCTGCGGCGGCCATGGGTGACCCGGCTTACAGAAATTTATCCTGCCTCAAATCTTAAATCGGAAATCTTACATCATAAATTTGTTTCTAGCCGCTCAACCATCATCATTCGCCCCTGATAATGATGGGACCATTCAGCATCCGCTCATCCACCGCCGCGGGGTCGGGCGACCACAAGCCCTTGAACTGCTTCGAGGCCGCCAGCTTCTTCTGGAGCGTGATGAAGCCTTCCAGCAGCGCTTCCGGGCGCGGCGGGCAGCCGGAGATATAGACATCCACCGGCATGAACGTGTCCACGCCCTGCGCCACGGCGTAGCTGCGGTACATGCCGCCGGAGCAGGCGCAGGCGCCCATCGCAATGCACCACTTGGGCGAGGGCATCTGGTCCCAGATGCGCCGCGTCAGGCCGGCCATCTTGTAGGTGCAGGTGCCGGCGACGATCATCACGTCGGACTGCCGCGGCGAGAACCGCATCACCTCGGCGCCGAACCGCGCGATGTCGAACCGCGCCGCGCCCGACGCCATCAGCTCGATCGCGCAGCAGGCCAGGCCCATCGGCTGCGGCCAGCAGGAGTTCTTGCGGATCCAGTCGATCGCCGCGTCGAGCCGCGTGACGACCACGTCGGTCTGCTCGAGCCGCGCATCACCGGCGGCCGGTGCCTGGGGGTTCATGCGCGCGGCTCCTTCTGCGGGCGGCTGCGCCACGACGCCCAGTCGAGCGCGCCGCTGCGCCACGCATAGATGTGGCCGGCTTCCAGGATCAGTAGGAAAATCACCGCGATGAACAACGCCTTCCAGCCCAGGCCGCCCGCGTCCACGGGCCGGACCAGCTTGCGGTAGAGGACGCCCCACGCCACGAGGAAGACGACCTCGATGTCGAACAGGATGAACAGCATCGCGACCACGTAGAATTTGACGCTGAACCGCGCCGGGCTGCCCGCCTCGGCCGGCAGCCCGCACTCGTAGGCGCTGTCCTTGATCGCATTGTGGGTCCGGCGGGGGCCGAGAAGGCCCGGCAACGTGACGGCGATGATCGAGAAGCCGATCGCCGCTATCAGCATCGCGCCGAACGCGATGTAAGGCCAAAAATGATCCGCCGGGTTCACGTTGTTTTCTTCCTAAAAAATACCGCGGGACTCTAGCAGAAACCTAGATGACTGCAACCACCATAACCTGCGCGGGTCCCAAGTTTTTCGCTGCCGGTGCCGGCGGCTCCGGCGCAGGACGTGCAGACCGGTGAGGCGGCTTGCCCCACGGGGGAAAATCACTCCCGCGCGGCGTCGAGGAAGGCGCGGATGTTGGCGGTGCTGACGTTCGGCGGCATGCCGCCGCCGCAGGAAAGCATCCACCGCGTCTGCGTGGTGACCTCGGCGCGGAGCTTGCGCACCGCCGCGCGCACGTCGCCGGGCGTGCCGGCCGCGAGCACGTCGCGCGGCGGGATGTTGCCCAGCAGCGCGAGCTTGCCGCCCGACAGGGCCTGCATTTCGGTGAGGCTGAGCTGGATGCCGGGGTTGTAGAAGTTGATGCCGAGGTCGGCGTAGTGCCGCAGGCTCGCGGCGCACGGCGCGTCGTTGTGGAAGAACTTCACGCTGACATCCGTGGCGTAAAGCTCCTGCAGGTAAGGCTTGCCGAACTCGAGGAAGTCCTCCTCACCGATGAAGCCGACAATGTCGTCGAGCATCATCAGGCCGTCGATGGTCGGGATCTTCTCGCGCTGCAGCGCGTGCCATTGCTTGAGGAAGTCGGTGATGAGCCGCAGCAGCTGGTGCATGGGCTCCGGGTCGGTCTTGATCGCCATCAGGAATTCCGTCGTGCCCATCAGGAAGCTGGCGACGTTGAGCGGGCCGCGCGAGACGGAGAACCGGATCTGGTGGCCGAGGTCCTCGATCCGCGGCCGCGCCCAGAGCAGGCGCCGCAGCATGAACGGCAGCAGGCCGTCGCTGGCGGGGTTCGGCAGCTTGAGGTCGGCGACCTGCGCGGGGTCGGTGATGATCTTCTCCGCATAGGGGAACTCATTGGCGGGGAACGTGCAGCGCGAGCCGAAGGCCGAGGGTTCCGTGCACATCCCGAACTCCGACCAGAAGCCGGGCAGGAAGGTCGCCTCCGGGAACGCCTCGATCGCCTTGCGGTTGGCCTCGAACCAGAGCGTTTCGCTGGCCAGATAGTCGGCGATCTCGAGGCCGGCCCAGGCGGGCAGCCACGGGCTGTCTATGATGAAGCCCACCGGCAGTTGCGGCAGCTTGTCGCCGCGTACCACCGCGAGCAGTTCGTTCCATTGTTGCTGGGTCATCGCTCACCTCTTCAGATTTATTACACCACGGACGCGTGCGCCGGATTCTCCAAGGTTTGGAGAAAGATGCCAGCGTTTTTTCTGGGCCATGGACATCTACAAGGCAAACGGCCGTTTTTCCACACTTGCGTTCCGATAAGTGCGCGCTATGGTGCCCGTGGATGGCAGCGACCATGAATGCAGAACAGAAAAAAATCCTGCAGGGCAAGACGCCCTCCGAAAAGCTGGCCATCGCCCAGCAGATGGCGGTGGCCGCCCGTGAATTGAAAGCCAGCGCTTTACGTGCGTTTCATCCCGACTGGACCGAGGAACAGGTTGTCCGTAAAGTGAGGGAGCTATTCCTTGCCGCCCGCACATGAACTTTTCCTGGTGTTTATCACACCGCTGAACCGGCTCTGAATAACAAGGTAGCGTCACCCCATTTCGGCGGCTGGAAAGCCGCCGCTCCCAGCTAGCAAATCCGCCGCCTCAACGTGGAGCCACCATCGTCATTACTGCAGCAGTTCCACCGCGCAGTCTCCGTACTTCGATGTTCGATGTTAAATGTTCGGTGTTCGATGTTCGCTTCGATTGCCGCGTCAGACCACACCGCGCAGGTCGAGCAGGTAGATCTGCCGGCCGCCGTGATGCGGCGAATCGATGGCGACCCACTGGCCGTCGCGGCTGCAGCGCGGATGCGTGTCGCACCGCCATTCACCGGTGTATTCCGGCGGCGAACGGAAGTGACCGAGCTCGACGATTTTTTTCGCCGCGACGTTCAGCAAATACGGATTCTGGTTGCGGTTCTTGCTGCCGGCGTAGGTGTCGCACAAGATCCACTGGTTGCCGGGCAGGTAGGTGCAGTGGCCATCCACCGGCAGCATGCCCTCGATGAGTTCGGCCTTGCCCGTGTGGTCCTCGAACAGCTGGCAGCGCCATTCCTTGGTGTTGTTCCAGCCGGCATAGGCGAGGATGTGGGTCGGATCGCGCCAGATGAAATGCGAAACGAGGCCGCTCGCGTTGAGCAGGAACAAATCCTTGCCGTCCGCGCCAACGGTGAACATGCGCGTCTTCCAGCCCTTGCCCTCCGCCTCGCCACGCCAGCGGTGCAGGAACTCGAAGCGCGTGCCGTCGGGCGAGACGAGCAGATGATTGAACCAGTGCTTGGCGTTCTTCGAGTACCCGCCGGTCTGCGGAAACCTGGCGACGTCGGCGAACGAGAGCAGCAGCGACTGCTTCCCCGTCTCCAGATCCATCTTCCAGAGGCCCGCATCCTCCGGCGCAAGCACGGCCGCGTTCGGGTCGGGCAGGCCCGCGTAGCCGTAGCCGGGCCGGCAGTCGTTGAGCCGGCGGAAATCCGGCGCGACGGCCCACTTGCCGTCCGGGCTGAGCGCATAGATCGGCGCAGGCAGCGTGCGCTGCTTGCCGCTCTCCACATCGAGGAGATGGCAGACGAAGTGATCGTCCTGCCGGTCGTTCCAAATGACGGTGCTTTTGGAACCCGGCAGCCATTGCAACATGCAGCCCTGCTGCCAGTTCCACGCGCGCGACGTGCCCAGCTCGATCCACTTGTCGCCATCCTGCAAATCCACCATGCCGACGCGGATCACATCGTCCGCGCGCGGCGAATGGCCCTCGAAATCCACCTCCATGCCCAGCACGCGCCGGCCGGCGGGATCGAACTCCAGCTTGTCGTAGTAGCCGAACCAATGGAACTTCGGCCCGCGCGTGATCGCGCGCACCGGCACATTGGCGGTAAACTCCACCGGCCGGGCCTCGCTCGCCGCCCGCCCCGCCACCGCGCCGAGCGTCAATGCGCCCGCCGCCCCCAGAAACTCCCGCCGCGAATAGTTTATCGTCATGCTTGCCTCACTTGAAAATTACTGCTTCCCATCGTTGTTCCAAACCATCTGCCCGCTGAAATCCGCCTTCCAAACGATTTGGCCTCGTCGCTGACCCTCATAGATGAAGGGCAATTCTAAAATCACGACATTCGTAGACGTGTTTACCGTGAATGGAGTAAAGACACACTGTGCAGACTTGATGAAAGCCATGTCCTCATCGGTCAAAAACCCTTTCTGTTTGGCGAACAGAATAGTCACTGTGTCATTCGTATGCGCCCAGATGCATTTATGCAGTTTCCCCATTACATCGGCTGTGCGCAGCATAAGGGCATGAGCAGGACCGTGAAGTTTGGCAGGCACGGGGCGAGCTACATAGACGATAAGCAGTCCCACCAAGAGGACCAACACACCAAGAACCAGCCATTGAGTAATCGCCTTCAGACTTACTCCTATTCCGCTGCGCCCACGGATTGCAAAGCCGCACGCAGATAACCCAGTGCAAAGGCCATGCCGGCGTGCCACGGGGCGGCGCAGGCCATCTGCGGCGCGTGGTCGGGGATGATCACACCGTCGAACTTGTTGTCCTTCAGGATGCGCAGGACGCGCAGCACGTCCAGATCGCCCTCATCGATGAAGGTCTCGCGGTAGCTCGGCACGTGGCC
Source organism: uncultured Lentisphaerota bacterium (assembly GCA_903896925.1). Lineage (GTDB taxonomy): Bacteria > Verrucomicrobiota > Kiritimatiellia > CAIQIC01 > CAIQIC01 > DP16D-bin41. The sequence goes on from CAITZM010000187.1 coordinate 120,390, forward strand.
GCGCACGTTGCGCAGGTGGACGTAAGCCACGCGTCCCTGCTTGCTGTACTGGTCCACCGCCTCCAGCACGCCGCCCTCGCTCATCTCCGCGAGCGTGCCGATGCAGAACTCCAGCGCATTGTTCGGGCTCGGATGCAGGTCGAGCAGCTTCTGGTAGAGGCGCGGCTGATGGACCAGCCGCGGCTGGCCGCGCATGGTCGGCGTCGGCGGGTCGTCGGGATGCGCGGCGAGCGTGACGCCCGCCTCCTCCGCCACCGGCACCACCGCATCGAGAAAATCCTTCGCGCGCTGCCAGAGCTGCTCCGGCGTCGCCGGCGGCACGATCCCGCCGCGCGCGTGTTCGTCCACCACCATGTTCCAGGCCATGCCCTGCGGCAGCGGATCGTTCTCCGCGCCCTCGATGCCGACGACCTCCGCGCCGCCGCGTCCCCACGGGCCCTTGATGCGGCCGGCGACGCCGGCGATGGAGAAGTTGTAGGCCATGATCGGGATGCCCGCGCGGCCGATGTTGCGGATGATCGTCTTGCAGTTCTCCAGGTGCCGCGCCTTCTGCGGGCCGTCGAGCAACACGTCGTGCCAATGCGCCGGGTCGAAGTTCTCGATCGCCTCCAGCTCGAGCCCCGCGGCGTTGATCTCCGCCTTGAGCGCGGCAAGCTCCTCGTAGCTCCACAGCTTGTTGGGATCGCCCGCGACGCCCCAGCCGCCCAGCCCGCCGAGCGGCTGGTCCACCGGCCGGTTGTCCTGCCCGCGGTTGAAGTAGTCCACCAGGTGCACCACCACGTGCGTGCACCCGCACTGCCGCGCGAAGCGGTAATACTCGTCGTTCAGCATGTGCTTATAAAGCCCGAGTCCTAGTTTCATATTTTATTTTTCACCACAGAGGACACAGAGGTCGGATGAGGGCACAGAGGAAAGCCTCTGTGATCCTCCGCTTGCCTCCGTGACCTCTGTGGTTGATTCTTTCCGCTCATCGGCACTTCCTCAGAACCCCATGCTCACGCCGCCATCCACGGGCAGCACGACGCCGGTGATGAACTTGGCGGCGGGCGCGCAGAGGAACACCGCGGCGCCGGCGACGTCGTCGGGCTGGCCCATCCGGCCCATCGGCGTGCGCTGGAGGATGCGCTGCAGGCGGGCGGGATCGCCCAGGACCGCGCCGCGCGTGATGTCGGTTTCGATCCAGCCCGGCGCGATGGCGTTGACGCGCACGCCGTGCGGCGCCCACTCCACCGCCATCGTCCGCATCAGGCCGAGCATGGCCGTCTTGGCCGCCGCGTAGGCGCCCACCAGCGGCACGCCGAACAGCGAGGCCATCGAGGCGATGAAGATGATGCTGCCCTTGCCGCGCGGCTTCATCAGCGCGTAGGCCGCGCGGCTGAGCGCGTGCGCGCCGAGGACGTGGATGTCCATCTGGCAGCTGATTTCCTTCTCGGTCACCTCCGCCACCGGCTTCTTCAGGTGGACGCCGGCGTTGTTGACGAGGATGGTGACCGGGCCGACCTGCGACTCGACATCGGCCAGCAGGGCGGGTGCCGCGGCAAAGTCGGCGACGTCGTGCGCGCGGAAGGTCGCCGCCGCGCCCAGCTCGGCGCAGGCCACCTGCAGCGGCTCCACACGCCGGCCGACGAGCACGACGCGCGCGCCCGCCTCGACGAACGCCCGCGCCATCCCCAGGCCCAACCCCGTCCCGCCGCCCGTGATGACGGCGACCTCATTAGTGAGCGAGAAATTATTCATGCGCGGAACATAGCACGACAACCCCACCCGCGCAGGAAGATTTCACCAAGAACCTTCCCCGCCTAGGTCATCGACCCCGGAAGATTTTACCGCAAAGCCGCAAAGCATAGACAGAAGGCGCAAAGGGTCTGCTTCCTTTGCGCCTTCCGCCGAACTTAGCGTCTTTGCGTTGAATTTTCTACGGGACGAACGCGTGCGTTCAGGCCGTGGCCCACTGCTCGCGGATGAACGCGCAGGCTTTCGCCGGGTCGGTCTCGCCCTTCTTCCAGCCGCACTCCAGCGAAACTTTCCCGCGGTAGGCAATGCCCTTGAGGGCCTTGAAGTAGGGCCGGAAGTCCGTGCCGCCGGGCATGGGCGCGATGCGCGAGCCCTTCTGGGCCACGTGGACGTGGACGATGCGCGCGCCGGCCTGGGTGATCGCGTCCGGCTGCTCATCTTCCTGCAGCATGTGATAGATGTCCGCGTGCAGGCGGAACGCGGGGTGCGCGATCGCGTCCACGATCGCCGCGCCCTCGGTGACGGAGTTGATGAAGTTGGTTTCCTTGCGGTTGAGCGGCTCGAGCGCCAGCGTGACGCCCGCCTTCTCCGCGGCCGGCGCGATGCGCTTGCCGAAGGCGATGAACTGGTCGCGCGCCTTGGCCGCATCGAAGCCCTCGGGAATCCGGCGCGCGCCGCCGCTGCCGAAGACGATGGTCTTGATGTTGGCGACGCCCGCACGGCGCAGCGCGTTCTCGGCATACTTGGCCGCCGCGTCGTGGTTCGCGTCCGGCCCGACGATCTTCATGCCGCCCGGCAGGAAGCCGTTGACCGCGAGGACCGGGATGACGAGGCCCTTGAGCTGCGCGAGGTTCTTCTCGAACTCCGCCTCGGGTTTGTCCGGCACGAACAGGCCGCCGACGTTGCCTTCGAGAAATTCATAGCCCGCGGTCTTCATATCCGCCGCGTCCTTGTTGCCGCGACAGACACCGACCAGCGGCTTGAACCCGTCCGCCGCCGACGCCGTCCGCAGCAGCGCGACTCCCGCACCCGCCACCGCCATGCGCTGCAAGAAATCCCGCCGCGACCACTGTTGCTGCTGGTTCATGTTTGTCTCCGTTTGCGATTTCCAACCCTGGTAAGTTCTGCCTGTTCTTTTTTCAAAACCTTGGAAAGGGGCACACCCGTTCTTGTGGGCGGGAGCTCCAGCTCCCGCGATTCCTGCCCGTTGTGTTGGGTTGCGCGGGAGCGGGAGCTCCCGCCCACGCGGCGGCTTGGCTTGGCTCCTCGCAATACGCTGGCAAGATCCACACCACACTCCGCCAACCACTCCGCCGCCGGATGGGTGTGATGCAGCCCGGCGCGATAACCCGCACGGTTCAGCGCCCAGGCAAAATCGTTCAGGTCACTGACCTGTTGCACGGCGCGTTCGGCGCGCGTTGGCTGTTGGCTTCGTTTCACGTTTCAGCACCTGAATATCCACCTGATCGGTCTTGGAAAGACGCGCCTGTTTCATGGTGATCAAATCGGCCGGGCGGACGACGGGCAGCTGACCGCCGCCCCACGGCAACTGCACCGCTTTTTGCAGCATGCGGCGATGCATGGGTTGTTCGGCCGGCAGGAGATCAAGCATCAGAAGATCTTCCTGATCCTGCACACGTTTCCAGAGGCGGCGCATCGTCATACCGGAACTGCGGAACACGATGCTGCGCGGGTTCGCAACGTAACCGTCGGCCTTCAGCAGCACCACCAACTTCTCCACGTCATCGGGGTGCACCAGCAAATCAATATCCTTGGTGGTACGCACGCCGCCGTGGATCGCCACGGCCACGCCGCCGACCACGGCATAGCGCACCTTCGAGCGCTGCAGCACCCGCACCACGTCGTTGAATTGTCCGATCAAGTTTTGCATCACCGCTTCCATCCGCCATCAACCATGCACCATCCACCATTTCTTCCCGCGACCCTCGCCACTCGTCCCAGCTCACTTCTTTTCGCGCTGCAGCGCGCGCCAGGCGATATCTTTACGGAACTGCATGCCCGCAAAATGGATCTGCCCGGTCGCCTCGTAGGCGCGCCGGATCGCCGTGCCCAGGTCGGCGCCAAGCGCGGTGACGCCGAGGACGCGTCCACCGGCGGTGACCACGGCGCCCTCTTTTTGCGTGGTGCCGGCGTGGAAGACGGTCGCGCCCGGCACCGCGTTCGCGGCGGCGAGGCCGGTGATCACATCGCCCTTGCGGTAGCTGCCGGGATAGCCGCCCGCGGCGACGACGATGCAGACGCTCGGCTCCGGCCGCCAGCGCACGAGGCTCTCGCCCAGGTTGCCGTCGATGCACGCTTCGAGCGCGGGCACCATGTCGCCATCCCAGCGCGCCAGCACGGCCTGCGTCTCGGGATCGCCGAAGCGGCAGTTGAACTCCAAGACCTTCGGGCCGGCCTTCGTCAGCATCAGGCCCGCGTAGAGCAAACCCTGGTAGGTGATGCCGCGCCGGCGCAGTTCGCGCAGCATCCGGCCAAACACTTCCTCGCGGATGAACGGCAGCAGGTCGGCGGTGACCACCGGCGCGGGCGAGTAGGCGCCCATGCCGCCGGTGTTCGGGCCGGTGTCGCCATCGCCGACGCGCTTGTGGTCCTGCGACGAGGCCAGCAGCACGACGTGCTCACCATCGAGCAGCGCGAGGATCGAAGCCTCTTCGCCGTCCAGAAACTCCTCGATCAGCACCGTGTTGCCGGCATCGCCGAACGCGCGCGTCACGAGCGCCTCGTCGACCGCGGCCTCCGCCTCGGCGAGCGTCATGGCCACCGTCACGCCCTTGCCGGCGGCCAGCCCGTCGGCCTTGACGACGATCGGCGCGCCTTCCTTGCGGAGATAGGCTTTCGCCGACGCGACATCGGTGAACGTCGCCGCGCGCGCGGTCGGCACGCCGGCGGCGGCCATCACTTCCTTGGAGAACTGTTTGCTGCCCTCGAGCCGCGCGCCCGCCTGGCACGGGCCGAAGACGCGCAGGCCCGCCGCCTGGAAAAGGTCCGTGATACCCGCGCAGAGCGGCGCTTCCGGGCCGACCACGGTCAGGTCGGGCTTGTGCTGCTTGGCCCACGCGAGCAGACCGGGGAGATCGTCGGACTGGAGCGGCAGGTTCGTGCCGACGGTGGCGGTGCCGGCGTTGCCCGGCGCACAAAAGATCTCCGGGCGGCGGCTGTCGCCCTTGAGCTTCCACGCGAGCGCGTGCTCGCGTCCGCCGCTGCCGATGACAAGAATTTTCATGATGAATCCCCGATGTGCGCGGCGATTCTAGGCAACGCACCGGAAAAGCGAAGCGCAAAATTGTTACCGAGCCAAGCGCATCGCCGCGAATTACGGCAAGGGCACACATGGTGACGAGGTAGGGACGGCGCGCCGCGCCGTCCGCCAACCAACTTCCACCTGAACCGACCACGGACACCGCGGCGCGGCGTCCCTACCAAGTGCCTCCGGCTAGCTGGGAGGGGCGGTGTCTCACCGCCCGTCAAAAGTCGATACTGCGGCGGCTGGAAAGCCGCCGCTCCCAGCTAGTCGAACACGGCGACTTCATTTGCGGTCCCGCAAGATCGCCGCGGCGGCCTTGGCGTCGATGTCGCCGTGCTCGCCGAAGGCGTCGCCGCGCGCCGCAAAGCGCTCCGCCACCTTGGCGGCGGCTTCGGCGGCGTTGATCTTGTAGTCCCCGAGGCGCGTCGGCATGCCGATGGCGTGGAAGAACTGCTCCGTCTTCGCGCAGGCGGCCGCGGCGGTCTTCACACCCCAGACGCGCCGGCCGTATTGCTCCAGCTTGGCGCGCTTGGCTTCCAGTTTGTATTTCCAGACGCCGGGCATGACGATGGCGAGCGTCTCGGCGTGGTCGAGGCCGTAGAACGCGGTCAGCTCATGGCCGATCATGTGCGTCGCCCAGTCCTGCGGCACGCCGCAGCCGAGCTGCGTGTTCAGCGCAAGCGTGGCGCTCCACATGAAGCTGGCGCGCGCGTCGTAGTTGCGCGGCTTGGCCAGCGTCACCGGCGCGACCTCGACCAGCGTCTGCAGCACCGCCTCGGAAAAGCGGTCCTGCAGCGGCGCTGCCGCGGGGAACGTCAGGTATTGCTCCATCGTGTGGACGAAGGCATCCACGAGGCCGTTGCGCACGAACTTCTTGGGCAGCGAGTACGTCGTGGTCGGATCGAGCACGGAAAACACCGGGAAGACCAGCGCCGACGTGAAGTGCAGTTTCTCCTGCGTCGCGGCGCGCGAAATGACGGCATTGCCGTTGGACTCCGAACCCGTCGCGGGCAGCGTGAGCACGGTGCCGACCGGCAGCGCGGCCGTGACGTTCGCGCCGTGCGTCTCCAGGATGGCCCAGGGGTCGCGGCCCTTGAACAGCGCCGCCGCGGCGATGAACTTCGCCGCATCCAGCACCGAGCCGCCACCGACCGCGAGGATGAACTGGATCTTCGCCTTCTTCACCACCGCGACGGCCTGGAGGCAGGTCTCCAGCAGCGGATTGGCCTCGATGCCGCCAAATTCGATGACGCGATGCTGGCACAAGGCCGCCTTGACCTGCTCATGAACCCCGTTGCGCAGGATCGAGCCGCCGCCGTAGAGCAGCAGCACGGGCGTCTTGCGCGGCACGCGGGTGGCCAGTTCCGCGATCATGCCCTTGCCGAACAGGATCTCCGTCGGATTCTTATAGCTGAAGTTCTGCATGTTGATCTCCTTTTTTCATTCCGCAAACAAAGCCGCGCTCGCCACGGAAAAGCCCACACCCTTGGCCGGTTCGGCCAAGGCAGCCGTTCCGATTTCGCCGCCGCCGTAGAAACCGAATAGCGGCGTCTCCGGCGCGATGGCCCGCATCCTGACGAACTCGTCGGCAAGCTTCTTCTGTTTGAACAACTCGCCGCGCCGTCCGCCGCAATCGAAGACAAGGAGCAACGCCGGCTTGCCGGGTTGCGCTTTGACGGCTTTCGACAGCGACTCATCGGCCTTGGCCACTAGGTCGCCATTGCCGCCACTCAAGCCGAGCCCCAGCTTGAAACCGCCGCAGATCAACACCGCCACGTTCGCGCCGGTCACCAGTTCGCCCTTGACGATTTCCTTGGCGTTGCCGCCACCCGCTGCCGCGCCGACGACGGGCACGTTGCTGCCCAGCGCCTTGAGCAGGCCCTCTACATACGGTTGATTGGAACCCACATGCTGATTGCCAAAGGTGAAGATCAACTTGCTGCCGGAGGCAGCGGTCACCGCCGCCTTCAATTGGTCGCCGATACGCTGGCCGCATGCGGTGAAGCCATCCTTGCCGTCCTCCTTGCGCACGACATCCGCGACCAGCTTCACGTCTGCCTGGCCACCAAGCGCCAGTACGGTTACGCCGTTTTTGATCTCGTGGCCCTGGTCCGCAAAATTACCGGCCGCCGTGAGCGGCGCATAGCCCTCACAGCCGGAGATCAGCGCCTTCTCGAAAACTTCCGCCACGCCGCTGACCAGTTCCGGAGTCAACTGCTTCCGCGCCGCGAAAACCGCGACCAGCTTCGGCGACTCGCCGCCCAGAGCGGCCTTCGCCAGCCCGGCCGCTTCCGTGCCCGCCGCCTTGGCATCGGCCAGCGTCGAGGCGCCCGTGCCCACCACCAACGCTCGCGCCGCTGCAGCCTGTACCGCCAGCATACCCGCCAGCACGAAAGCGCCCACGAGCCCTATCCGCCGTATATTTTTCATCATGGAGTTCCTTTTCGTTTAAAATACTTTCCCGAAGTCGCGCTCCTGCGGCACGGCGACGCCGCCGGGCATGTCCATGCGCGGGCGCGCCTGCAACGCGGCTTTACCTTTTTCGAGCGCCTGGAGCATGGCCCGATACACCGGATCGTTCGTGTCGCGGAACACCGGTGGCAGGCGGCCTTCGTCCGGCGTCGTGAGCTCCAGCCCGCCGGCTGCTCGGGCGAGGTGTGCGTTGAGAGCGCGGCTGAACTCCGGCCGCGTCAGGTTGAGCCAGCGGTTGTGCGGGTAGAGGCCGTGGCGCGCGCGGCGTGTGCCGGCGCCAAATTCACCATGACAGGAGGCGCAGTTCGCGCCATAAGTTTTGGTGAATTCGGCAAACCACGGCTCCGGCTGCGGGGGCACGCGCTGGTTGCCGGGCACGAAATGCCACGGGTCGCGCCCACCCTGCGTATGCGGCCGGCTCATGTCCCACGTGCCGTAATACGGCGCGTTCGCGTCGATCCACGCAAAGACGCTCCGGCGTTCAAGGTCGGTGAGTTTCACCTCGTGATGATTCGTCTCGATCAGCGTCGTCAGCGGGCTGATCCACGAGCCGCTGCCCAGCGCGGGAAAGACGCCGGTCGGGCCGGGATTGATGAAATAGTAGTCCACCATCCGGCGCGCGAGCAGGTGGTCATAGGACATGTTGAAGAAGCGGGTCTTGTCGCCGGACAGATCGAGGTCGGCCTTGGGGGTGCGGCCGGAATGGCAGGTGATGCAGTGGCGGTCCCAGACGGGCTGGACCTGGCGGACATAGTCCACCGGCCCCGCACCCCACGGCGGCGGCGCGGGCGTGTCCGGCGCCCGCGTCAGCCGCGCGGCGCTCTTGGTCGCCACCGGCGGCGCCTGGAGCCGGTCTTCATGGCAACCGACGCACGAGACCTTCTCGCCGGTCGTGATCTGCGTCACCGAGCCCATGCGCTGGATTTCCTTGCCGCGCGCGTCGAGCGCGATGAAATAGAGCTCGCAGTTCGCGGGCGCGGTGAAGTAGGCCGAGCCGTTGGCGTCCACCGGCACCTCGCCGAGAATTTCCTTCACATAGTAGCTGCCGTAGCCGATGAGCGGATAGTGGTCGTGGAAGCGCGGGCCCTCGGTGTTCCACTTTTTCGGCGTCTGGCGCAGCACGCGCAGCGCCTTGACCGCGCCGCGCGCCACGCCCTGCTGCAGCAGGCCCTGGTAGACGTCCTGCACGAAGAAGGTGCCCGTGCCCGCGTCGGTGGGACACTGCCCGCCGATGACGACGCGCGGCAGCTCGCGCGGCGCGAGCGCCACCGGCGCAAAGAAGTTTTCGCCCTCGCGCGCCCAGACGGGGAAACGCATGCCGTCGTAGCGGCAGAGGCAGATGCGGAAGCCCGCCGCGGGCCGCGCATCGTTGCCGATCGCGGCGAGAAAGAGCCCGTCGGCCAGCGGCCAGGGGTCGGTGGCGGCCTGCGGATAGAACACATCGCCCGGCCCCCAGTTGGTGTCGCGCCACGTCCGGCCCTGCGCAAACTGGACCGGGGTTTCGAACGTCACCTTGCGGAGGCCCGCCAAGTTTTCCAGGCCCGCGCTGCGGTCCACGAGCGCGATGTCGGCGATCGGCGTCAGGTGGTGGCCTGCCATGGTGATCAGCACCTGGTCTGTGCCGGGCACGGGCCGGCCGCCATAGCGCGAGTTCGGGATGGTGATCGTGTTGCCGAAATAGAGCTTCAGGTTGCGGCCGTCCGGGTGGATCGTCCAGAGGCCCTGCCAGGAGAAGATGTTCTTGTCGTTGTATTCCCAGCGCGAGCAGAGGATGGTGCCATCCGGCAGCACGGCCGGCGTGGAGGTGCACAGCGTGGTGAAGTCGATCCGCCGCAGGTTGCCGCCGTCGGCGTCGCAGATGTGCAGCGCCGCGGCGAGGAAGTCCTGGCACAGGGAATAGGACTCCACGCGCGATGAGCAGAACACGATCCGGCCGTCGGGATAATAGACCGGATTGAAATCGTGGCAGGGGCCGCTCGTCACCTGCCGCAGCCCGGTGCCGTCGGTCTTGATCTCCCAGACATGAAAGGGCTTGTCGTTCGTTTCCTTGTAGCTCATCAGCAGCTTCGTGCCATCCCACGAGGGGCTCAAATCCCAGATGAACCCGTCCGTGGTTTCGAAGATCACCTGCGGCGGCTGCTCGGGGTGCGCGGGATCGAAGACCATCAGCGCCGAGCCGCGGTCGGTGCGGTGCGAGAACATGGTCGCGTTCGTGCCGCGCAGCCCGTGCGAGCGGCGGCGGATGAACGCGAGGCGCGGCAGCTGGCCGGTTTGCGCCAGCTGTTGCTGCCCGTAGGCGGCGGCGAACTGCCGCAGCCGTTCAGCGCGCTCGCCAGCTGGCGCCGCAAGCGGCGCCAGCTGTTTGAGCGCCTGCGCCTCCGCGGCGGCGCCGTTGGTCGCCGTCGCCCACGCCAGCCACGGCACGCCGGCGCACGCCTCGAACGTGGCGAGCTGATCGGGATAGCGCGCCTTGACCTCGTCGCGCAAAGCCGGGCCCGGGCTGGCCTTTTGCAGCGCCAGCACTTTCTCCCGTCCCGCCAGCATCGCCGCGGGAAAATCGGGCGCCTCGGCCCGTGCAGAAAGACCGCCCCCCAGCAGCAGCCAGAACGGGAGGGCGAGCGTCCGCGCGAGCCGCAGCGAACATTGAACACCGAACATCGAAGTTCGGAGAGAGGTTGTGTGCAGTGACAGCATCCTTCGATGTTCGTTCAGATCTGCGAGCCGGGCAGGGGCCGCAGGATCAGGTTGGTGATGTTCGAGACGGTATCCTTGTACTGCGGATCCTTGCTGAGCTTGGCCCAGTCGGGATCGGCGCGGAATTTCTTCCAGCCGGCGTCGAGCGCGGCGGGGCTTTCGAAGCCGAGCATGTAGTGCAGATTCGGCAGCTTGGTGCCGGCGATGGAGGAGCCGAAGAAGACCGGGTTCATGCCGAGCCGGCGGAAGAGCGCGATCTCACCGCCCTCATTGAACATCTGCATCTTGCGCGCGGCGCGCTCGCAGTTGTGGCTTTCGTAGATGCGGAGCTGGAGCACGCGGTCGGCGGCTGTGGTCGGCACCTCGACCTTCGGGCACTGCGTGAACGCGAGCATGAGCTGCGTCTCGAAGCGCTGATAGACCGGGTCCTTCATCGGCGTGCCGAGCACGGCCTTCTGGGCCTCGGCAAAGGTCGCGTCGGCCATGAGCCGCTTCGAGAGCGTCAGCATGCCCGCGGCGTCGGCGAAGGGCAGCAGGACGCGGACGATGAGCTCATCGGCCTCGAGCTTCGGGTTGTCGGCCTTCAGGACGCGGAACGCGCCGACCGGCGTGACGCCCGCGCGGTTCAGCCCCGGGATCATGCTCTTTTCGGTGAACTCGGCAAAGATCTTGAGCTTCTCCTCGTTCGCAAACGAGAAGGTCCGCAGCTGGAGCAGCTGCTGTGCGCCACCCGCCTCGGCCGCGCGCGCGCCACGCACCGCCGTGCCCGCCATCGCCGCCAGCCCCGCCGTCATGATGAACTCTCTGCGTTTCATGTTTGCCAACCTTTCTTGTTGATGATCACGTTGAAAACGAACCCTGCCGCCTTTTATTTCACGAAAGCTTTTTCACCGCCAAGAGCGCCACGCCGAAGAAGAAGCAACCACAGAGGACTCAGAGGACTGAGGAGGACACAGAGAAAATCTCCGTGAACCTCTGCTTACCTCAGTGACCTCCGTGGTTGCTGCTTCCCGGTACGCTTGGCGGTTCACTTCGCCTTCCCATCCGCGGGATTTTCCCCCGCGAATTTCCAGACCGGCTGCGCGGCGCGGGCCAGCGGCAATTTTTCCAGAGCGGCGCGGAGCAGTTCGATGGGCATGGTGTTCTCCGCGAGCACGGCGTCGTTGAACCGCCGCTCGGTGAGCTTCCCGCGGCCGACCATCTCGTCGTGCAGCGCGAGCAGCTGCCGGCCGCCGATCATGTAGCCGGCCTGGTAGAGCGGCGGCGAGCTGATGAAGCGGCGCACCTCGCTGGTTGCGCCGAATTTCTCGTGGCCGGCGCGCTCGACCAGGAAGGTCACCATCTCGTCGGGCGTCAGCTGGCCGAGGTGGAACTTGAGCGAGACGACGATGCGCTCGGCCCGGTGCATCCGCCAGAACAGCATGCCCAGCTTTTCCTCCGGCGTGCGCGCCCAGCCGAGGTCCCACAGGCGCAGCTCGCAGTAGAGCGCCCAGCCCTCGATATAAAAGGGCGTGCCGAACAGCCGACGGTGCTGGTTGTTGCGCGACCCGACGAACAGTTGCAGGTGATGCCCGGGAATCAGCTCGTGCGGCACGGTCAGGTGCGTGAAGGCGCGGTTGTTGCCGCGCATCACCATCAGCTTGTCCTCCTGCTTCATCACCTGGTTCGCATAGGCCACCAGCATGTGCTGCCCGCTATAGGCCGCGTAGGGGATGTGCTTGAGCGCCTCCGGCGACAGCATCGTCACGCGCCACGTTTCCTTGCACAGCGGCGGCACGGTGACGAAGTTGTTTTTCTCGACGAACGTCGTGGCCTCGCGGCCGTATTGCGCAACGAGTTCGTCCTGTGCGCCCGGCGACACGCTGTTGGTCTTCACCTTGGCGAGCGCTGCCTTCCAGTCGTCGCCGCAGCCCATTTTACGCGCGGCCTTCTTCATCTCGGCCTCGCACCAGGCGAATTCGCGCTCGCCGATGGCGATCAGCTCGGCCGCAGTGTAGGGCAGGTATTCGCCGCGGATCTCCTCGGCGAGCGCCGCCGCACCGATGCTTTCGCCGACGAGCGGATCCTCGTCCTTGCCCTTCTGCCCGGCGATCTCCTCCTTCAGCAGCTTGGCGTAGTCCTCCAGCTCCTTGTCCGCATCCTCGCACGGCTTCTTGAGCCACCACGAAGCCTCGGGCTTGAAGCCGTCATAATATTTGAACCAGCCCTTCAGCGTCTCGCGCAGCTGACCGACGGCGCCGGCGGTGCGCAGCGCCAGCGCAGGCGCGACCTTGAGCGGCAACACCTCGTCGGCCTTCTTCCCTTCCGGCTTTTTCTCGTCTTTCTTGTCCTTCGTCTCGCCCTTGCCCTTTTCGACGCGCTCGCGCAGCTGCTTGACCTGCTTGGCCAGGTCGCTGACGGCCGTCGCCGCCGCCGCGCCGTCCAGCCGGCCCTCGCGCCAGCGCGCCAGCTCAAGCCGCTCGATGGCGCCGCGGAAGGCGAGCAACGGCTCCATTTCCACCAGCCGCTGGCGGTCGCGGGCCAGGTGCGCGAGTTCCGTCTGGCAGGTGAGGCGCAGCAGCGCGTAATCGATCTGGTCCGCAGCCTCGAGCGCCGCGTAATCCAGCTGCTCCAGCCGCGCCAGCCAGTCGCCGTTCAATTTCTCGCGCTGCTCGAAGCACAGGGCGGACCACGGCACGTTGTAGAAACTGCCCACGCTGCCCGCGTCGGCTTCGTAGGCGCCGATGAGTTGGCGCACGGGGGAGGTGGCGGCCGGCGCGGCGAGCGCGCCCAGGAGCGCAGTGAGCAGGAACAGGTGCTTCATAGGACGGTGGTTTTAGCATCCGCGCCACCGCCACACCAGTTTTTCCAAGGCTTGGAAGCAATAAGCCGCCTTCCTCCAGAGCTTGGAAAGCAGCGCTCGGTGTCAGCGAGGATTGAAACCGGCACGTCAGCGGCCGGCGGCCTTGAGCCGCCAGACGCCAGTGTTCCACCAGAAGCGGGCCTCGCGCGGGGCGGCGTTGGCTTGCATGAGCCAGCCAGCCGTGGCGCCGTCGGACGTCTGCCAGACGAGGTCGCCGACGCCATCGCCGTCCACATCCAGCGCCGCGCACAGGGCCCATACGCTGGTGCTGCCGAGTACCTGCGCGGCGATGCCGCCGCCGGGTTGCTGCCGCCAGACCGCCACCAGTCCCGCCGCGTTCTGCCAGTACAGATCGGCCCGGCCAGCCTTGGCGTGCGGGATCGCCGCACGCAGCCGCCAGACGCCCGCACTGGAGAGGACTTCCGCCCGCTGGAACAAGCCGTTGGTCGCGATGTGCCAGACGGCGACAACACCGCCCGGGGACTGGAAGAACAGCTGGGCGTGGCCTTCGCCATAGTAGTCGGCGCAGGCGCGCAGTTCCCAGGTGCCCGTGTTACCCCAGTTGATGGTGCTGCGGGTGGAGCCGTCGGACTTGAGGAACCATCCGGCAAGTTCGCCACCGAGGGTCTGGAGGACGAGGTCGCCGGTGCCATCGCCATCCAGGTCGCCGACGGCCTTGAGCTGCCAGTTATCGGCGCTGGCGAGGACGCGCGTAAAACGGAACGCGGCATTGCTGTCGAGGACCCAGCTGGCGAGCAGGCCGCCGGGCTCCTGGAAAAAGAGCTGCGGGGCGTTGGTCGCGGCCGGGCACGGCAGCCACTGGACCTGGTCCACCAGGCCGGCGTCGAGGCCGTTGCTGGCGCTGGCGTCCTTGCTGTAGCGCCATTGCAGGGTGTGCGCACCCTCGCCGATGAACCATGCGCGGTAGAGCCAGGGGACCACCCCGGTGATCCGCTCCTTGACCAGGCCGTCCACCGTGAATTCGAGGTAGTCGCCGGGCGCGGCGGAAACCTCCCACCAGTAGAGGATCGAACCGGGGCCGGTGACGCTCGTCTGGAGCCACGCCTGCTGGCCGTTGCCGAGCGGTCCGGAGCGGGCGGCGGCCGTGCCGTCGTGCGAGAGGGCGGCCTGGCCGGACCAGCCCGCGTCGCCGCCGGTGCTCCACGTCAGGTTGCTGGCGCCGAGCGCGAGGTCGAGGCTGGGCAGGAAGGTGGCAGTGTAGCTGTTGGTGCCGGCGATCACGGTGATAGTGCGGTTGCTCGCGCTGCTGCCATCGCTCCAGCCCCCGAAGGACCAGCCGCTGTTGGGCAGGGCGGTCACCAGGCGCACGACGCCGGTCGGATACTGCCCGCTGCCGGTCACCGTGCCGCCCCACGTTGGGTTGGCGGACACCAGCAGCGTGCCGCCTTGCGTCGGATCGATGGCATAAGCGTCCAGGTTGCTGGGCAGGAAATCGGCCGGCACGCCGGTGCCGCGCGAGAGGCCGGCCAGGCCTCGCATCGTATCCAACCTGAGGTAGGTGATGCGGATGACGCCGTTGGTGAACAACTCGACCTGGAAATTGTTGGTCGTCGTCGTGTTGTATTCAGGGATGTTCTGGTAGGTGACCGCCACGTGGTCGCCCGCCTGTTTCCACGACACGGTGCCGGCGGCGGCCGGATTCAGATCCTCGAACAGCGCGGAGATGCGCGCGCGACGGAAGTGGTTGGCCAGCGTCGGCGCATAGGCCGAGTCGCCCGACTTGAAGGTGAGGCTGCCGTTGGCGCAGGCATAGAACGAGGTGTAGAACGTGCCGAAGAACGGAACCCGCAGGCCGCCGGTCAGCCTGAGGTTGCTGTAGCCGTCGTCGCTCAAGGTCAGCCGCGTGCCGCCGGTCGGGTCGGTCATGAAAGCGTCCACCGACAGGCAGGTGGCCGTATACCCGTTGGTGTTGTTCGCCGGTGTGAAGGTCAGCATCTTCCAGGCGAGGTCATTCATCTGCGTGTCGAAATTCTCGGTGAAATAGTCGGTCTGACCCACCTTCAGCGTAACCGGCCGCGTCTGGAAATCGTGGTCCGTCAGGTTCGTGAACACCACCGTGTCGGCATAGCTGCCGATGCCCAGCGCCGCGGCCGCACTGTTGAGGCTGATGGCCACGCTCACCTGCGCGCCCGCGCCCAGCTGGCCGGCGGCCGGTGTCACGGTGACCCACGGCTGCGTATGCACGCTCGACCAGTTGATGGTGTGCGCGGCGCTGTTGCGCAGCGTGTAGGCGGCCGTGGCGGGCGTGAAGGGGCCTCCCTGCGCGCCGCTCGCGCCCAAGCCCGTGCTCGGATTGATCTGCATCCCGCTGGCAGAGCGGTAATCCACGTAGTTTGCCGCGTAGCCCACGCGGCAGCAGCCGTATTCGATCCGCATATAACCGCTCTCGCCCCAGCTCGTGCCCCAGGAGTTGCGCAGGAGCCAGACACCGCCCGTGCCCTGCGTATCATCCCAGCCCACCAGCACCACCGCGTGGTTGATCGTCTTGTCGTCGTTGTTGTTGAAGACGCCGCCGCCATAGGCCTGGAAGGCGTTGTTCACATAGATGCCGACCGCGACCGGGCCATAGTTCACGAGCGCGCTCTTGATCTGGTCCACCGTCGGCACGGTCGAGCCGGTGCCGATGTAGGCCCAGTTGTCCAGCCAGTAGGAGTGTGGATAGGGCCCGTTGCAGGCGACATCCGCGGCCACATACGGAAAAGCCGACTCCGCCACCGCGCCGTTGCCACCATAGGGATCATGCTTGGCCGAGCCGCGCAGATGATAATCGTGGGCAAAAAAGCCGCCGTTGCAGCCCCAGCCTTCCGCGTTGCCGCTGACCAGCCACTGCTCCGAGAGATCCGCCGTGACACCATCCTTGAGCTTGATGGCGCATTCCAGCGCGCCGACCGTGGCAAATGCCCAGCAGCTCCCGCAGCCGCCTTGGTTGCGGATCGGCGGCAGGCCCGTGCTCGTGCGCCAGTCGAAGGTGCCCGGCAGGGTACCCGTCAACACGGCCGCCAAGCTGCCGGTGGACACCGCGCCGACGGTGCTCAGCGTGGTGCCACCGCCCGCAACGCTCGCCACGCTCCGCATCGCCGGCGGCGTCATGAACCGCGCGTGCGCCCTCCAGTTGGGCGGCTCCTGGAGATTGCACAGCGTCGAGATATGGTGCTTCGTCGCCTCGCTATGCGCCACACGGAAGGTCCAGCCTTCACGTTTCCCGCGGTCCTGCAGATCTTGGATGTCCCTGTCCTGCAACTGCGCCGCCGCCGGCAGCCCCACGGCCACCGCCAGCACCAGCCACCGCAGACATCCTTTGCGCTGCCCAGACTTCATCTGACGTCTCCGCTCATTGCTGCGTGCACCCGCATTGGCGTACTCTACCGCATGCTCGCCGGTTAACCAACCCGTCGCCGCCTGTAGTGAGCAGCCCTCGTGCCACACCCTTTCCAGCTGGCCCTGGCGACCTGTCACGCGCCTCCTTGTATTGGGAAGGGAATAGGCTTAGTTTCCTGCGGTTGGCTCCGCTCCGACTGCTGTGGTCGACCGTTGCAGAGTAGGTACGCAGCTAAAGATTAGGTGTTAGATGGATTACGAAGAAATATTCAACCTGAGCTACTGGCGTGTGTTTGGCACCATTGTGGACGAGAAGCCGGCCGCGGAAACGATGTACGGGCGGTTTTTGAGCCACCCTGAGATCGCCGCCAAATTCGCGCAGGGCGATCCGGACAAGCCCATGCAGATGCTCCGGGCTTCGGTCACCCTCGCCGCCTCGTACTATTTCAACCGCAAGCCGGATCATCTGCTGCTGAAATTCGCTGAACTGCACAGCCACCGCCATCTCGGCATCGAGCCGCACCTCTACCGGTTCTGGATGGAGAGCGTGTTGCAGGCCGTCCAGGTGCACGATCCCGACTGTAACGAGCACGTGCTGGAGGCTTGGCGGCGCATCCTGACGCCCGCCGTCGAGTTCATGCAGTCGAAATTCGAGACGTGAACCACCGGCCTGATTCCCCTTGACCCACCGGCAGAAAGCGCGAGAATCCGCCGCAACGGTCAGGAGAACAGCATGATCTTCAAAGCCGCCCCGATGAGCCGCGCCATCAAGGTCGTGACGGCAGGCGTGCTGGCGCTGGCCCTCGCCTTCGTCGCCGGGGGCCTGCTCGAAAAACACCTGCCGCTCGCCGGCCTCGGCGTGGGCCTGGTCGCGCTCGTCTGCTACCTCCTCACGCCCGTTGCCTACGACACCACCGGCGCCCAGCTCACGGTGCTGTTACGGGCCGGCAAGAAATCCTTCGGGCCGATCACCGGCGCCGCGCCGCTTCCCGGGCGCTGGCCCTTTACCGTCCGGCTATTCGGTAATGGTGGCCTGTTCGCCGGCACCGGCATCTACTGGAACAAACCCTGCGGCCTCTTCCACGCCTACCTCACCAGCGCCCGCCTGCAGGATACCATCCTGGTCACGACCGACACCTGCAAGGTCATGATCTCGCCGGAGGATCCGCAGGCCTTCCTCGCCGCCCTGCCTACCGCAGAAAAAAACTAACCGCCAAGACACCAAGAGCGCCAAGGTCGGAGAACTTCCATCCAAACTTGGCGGACTTGGCGCCTTGGCGGTTCAATTCTTCCAAAACGTGGAGAAAGCGACTTTTGTTGGTGGTTGGCTTGTCCTCTGCTGATAGTAGCCCGGCGCTTTAGCGCCGGGAATAGCGGGTCAGCTGGCAAGCGAGTCCCGTAGGGACGAAAGAACCTTTTGCGCCTCTGTCGTCCCTGTCGGGACCTGAGAAGGAGAGTTTTCAGTTTACCCAGCGCTGAAGCGCTGGGCTATTTTCGCAGGGTGCCGCAGTTGCTCGGACTTTTGTCGATTCCATCCATCCTTGGACGCTTGTCGTTTCTCCGACTCACTCCCCGGTGCGTTCGACGCGGAGCCAGAGGTGGCGCAACTGCGCGGGAATCTGCGCGGTGAGGATATTCCCCTTTAATTCAGCGGCGCCTTCGCCGGCGAGCGGCGTGAGACGATACTTTCCGGCCGCGAAGAGCGGCAGCTCGATCCGCCAGTCGGCGTGTGCGTTGTTCTCGCGGAACAGCAGCAGGTAGCCGCTGCGCCGGTCGGCGGCGACCGAGGCGAAGCCGGTCCAGGCGACGCCGTCCGGCGCAGCGCCGATCGGCAGCAGCGTGCCGCCAAGCATCCGCGCGCGTTCGCGCTTCCACACGGGGACGAGCGGCGCGAGTTCGGCCAGGTAATCCTCCGGCAGATTCGAGACCTCGAACCAGCCGAGCGGATTGGCCATCATGGTGATGGCGAAGAGCGTGTCGGCGCGGTAGCGCGCGGGCGCCAGCGGATCGTTGGCATATTTGGCATCGTTGCGCCGGTTGTTGAGCAGTTCCATGCGCAGGCGCAGGGGATCCACGTAGTGCGCCAGCTTCCACAGGTTGCGCAGCGTCTGGTGCGGCCAGTAGCGATGGAAATCGGTGTAGCGGTTCTCGACGAAGAGCGGGCCGACGTGCGGCTGGCCGAAGTAGCCGGGACGGATTTCCGCGGTCACGTCGAGATCGAACACGACCTGGCCGCCGGACTGCTCCAGCACGCGGTCGAAGAACCGGCGCAGGTTCAACTCCGTGGCCGGCACGGTGGCCTTGACGGAATCGATCTTGAAGTAGTCGATGCCGTCCTTCTGGTGCAACTCCACCAGGCGGGCGGCATCGCGCTGCCAGTTGGCCATGCCGTCGCTGGAATCCGGACCGAACCACAGCCCGAACTTCATGCCGTGCGCGCGCGCCGCCTGCACCACCGGCGCGAGGCCGCGCGGGAACCGCTGCGGATCGGGCTGCCAGAAATCCGGGTCGGCGGCCCAGTAGCCGTTCCAGACGCCCTTGCCGCGCGCGGCCGCGGAGTTGGCCGTGCGGCCCTTCTGCCAGCCGTCGTCCACCTGCACGATGTCCACGCCGAGCTTGGCGCCGGCGGCGACTTCCTTGAGAATGAACTCCTCGTTGATGCGCGCATCGCGCGAGCGATCGCCCCACGTGTTGGACAGGAACAGCCCGTCGCGGGCCGGATCGAAGCGGCGCAGCTGCCGCTGCCAGTTTTGCAGCGCCGCGATGCGGCCCGGTTCGCCGCCCGCGTAGGCGAGCACGACGAACGGGTAGCCCTGCCCCGCGAAGCGCACCTCGCGCTTCGCCGGCGTGACGACCGCGTCGGCGCCGGTCTTCACCGGCCGCGCGTGCGGCAGCGGCGCCTGCTTGAGGACCACCAGCCCGGCGCCGGTCAGCGGATCCTCGACCGCAAAGACATTGCCCGCCAGCTTCATGGGCGCCTCGTTCGGCATCAGCAGCCACTCGGTCTCAAAGGCCAGCTCGTTATGGTTGTCGGTCTGGTCCATCAGCGTCGCCTGCACGAAGCGCAGGTGCTGTGGCGCGAGTTCGAACAGCTCCAGCGCGTCGCCGGCGTCCGGCGCGGTCTTGTCATCGCCCGCGCCCTCGATGCCGGAGGCCGTGACAGCGGCGGTTTTCTGGGCGCTGGCGGCAGGCCCGAGCTCGCCGCTCGCGGAGAAGCTGATGCCGATACCGCGTGCGGCCGGGAAGATCTGGAGCTGGTGCGCGAAGCTCGCGCGGCCCGGCGCGCTCACGCTGACGCGCAGGGAACCCTCCTCGACGGGACCCAAGCGTCCGCTCTGCGCGGCGATGGTGACCGCGCGGGTTTCCTTGGGCAGGTTTTCGCCCGGACTGGGCGCGGGGCGCCCTGCGGGCTTGGCCAGCCATTCGCAGTTCGCATCCTTGTCGCGGAACGAGGTCGCCAGCAGCAGGCCGTTGGAGATTTTCCACGCCCGCTCGATGTGCGTATTGCCAATGACGAGCTCGGCCGCGCTCCAGCGCGCATAGCAGCCGTGGAACTCCGCCTGCCCGGCCTCCGCCGCCCAGCCACCCTGCACCAGCAGCAGCGTCAACGCCACCCCGCCCAAGCCCACGAGTCTTTGCACCTGTGTTTTCATGGCCCGCATCCTAACTGGCGCCCGACCGGAACAAAAGCGCACAAAGCAACCGATCCGGTGGTTGATCGCATACTCGCCACAGTGGAGGCACCTGCGGGACATCCTGAGCGCGTCCGACCAGACAGGATCTGTTTCCTGGGAAGATCCACCAACAGATTTTCGCGTGGAGGCACGCGTCCCGCGTGCCGGTACAGGCGGCGTCCCGCCGCCGCCATCCAAAGCATTGCTCTGGCTTCGCATTCGCCCAACCTCGTGCCGGAAGCCGTAAAATACACCCAGATCTGATTTACGCTTCCAGATGCACACCCGCGGGCCACCCTCCACAGGCGGCGTCCCCGTTTCGCCCCAGCGCTTCACGGGACAGGCCCGCCGCCAGTTTGACGCAAGAAAAACCGGGCGGGACGCCCGGTTCACCGGCAGGCGGAACGCCTGCCTCCACGGGGCGCTGGCGCGAGGTCAGACTTTTTCCGGCAGGCCGGCGAAGCCGAAGTAGCGGCGGGCGTTGTGGTAGCAGATGTCCTGCACCATGTGGCCGACGAGCTTGAAATCGTGGGGCAGCAGGCCGGCCTTCATCTCCGCGCCGAGTTTGGCGCACAGAATGCGCCGGAAATATTCGTGCCGCGTGTAGGAGAGGAACGACCGCGAGTCCGTCAGCATCCCGACGAACCGGCTGAGCAGGCCGAGGTTGCCGAGCGCCGTCATCTGCTGCTCCATCCCGTCCTTCTGGTCGAGGAACCACCAGCCGCTGCCGAACTGGACCTTGCCGGGCGTAATGCCGTCCTGGAAGTTGCCGATCATGGTCGCCATGATCGCGTTGTCGGCGGGATTGATGTTGTAGAGGATCGTCCGCGGCAGCTTGCCGAGGCGGTCGAGGCCGTCGAGGAAGTCCGAGAGCGCACGGCCGTGGTGGAAGTCGCCGATGGAGTCGCAGCCCTTGTCGGCCCCGAGCGTGGTGAAGATGCGGCTGTTGTTGTTGCGCAGCACGCCCAGGTGCAGCTGCATCGTCCAGTTTTTCTCCGCGTTCAGCAGGCCGAAGAAGTGCAGCATGGCGGACTTGAACGCGAGGATCTCCTCCGCGCCCAGCGTCTCGCCGCCGCGCAGCCTGCGGAACGAGGCGGCGACGCCCGCGTCGGTGTAGGCGCCGGCATAGACGGTCTCCAGCCCGTGGTCGGAGAGGCGGCAGCCGACCTGGTGGAAGAAATCGTGGCGCTTCTTCAGTGCGCCGAGGAAGTCGTCGTGCGTGGCGATCTTCACGCCCGCGGCCGCCGCGAGCTTGTCGGTCCACGCGTTGAAGTTCTCCGGCGACTCGACCGCCATCGCCTTGTCGGGCCGGAAGGTCGGCAGCATCTGGATCTTGAACTTCGGGTCCTTCGCCACGGCCTGGTGGTGTTCCAGCGAGTCCGCCGGGTCGTCGGTCGTGCAGACGAGCACGACGTTCATCTGCTGCATGATGCCGCGCGCGGAAAAGGCCGGCTGCGCGAGCTTGGCATTGCACTCGTCCCAGATGCCCTTGGCGGTCTCCGGCCCGAGCAGGCGGTCGCTGATGCCGAACGGCCGCTTGAGCTCGAGGTGCGTCCAGTGGTAGAGCGGATTGCCGAGCGTCTGCGGCACGGTCTGGGCCCACTGCTGGAACTTTTCCCGGTCGGTCGCGTCGCCGGTGCAGAACCGCTCCGCGACGCCGTTGGACCGCAGCGCGCGCCACTTGTAGTGGTCGCCGGCGAGCCAGATCTGCGTCAGGTTTTTCCAGCGGTGGTCGGTGGCGACCTCCGCCGGCGGCAGGTGGCAGTGGTAGTCAATGATCGGCAGGTCCGCCGCGTAGTCGTGATACAGCCGCCGCGCCGCCTTGGTGGACAGCAAAAAGTCCTCGGTGATGAAAACGTCTTTTTTCTTGGCCATGATCGTGATTCCTATTCGTTGCGCCGGATGCTAGCCCCCGGACAGCGTGTTTTCGAGCGGAAAACGCAGAGCATTGTGACCTGCGCCGTGGCCTTTTGGACGGGATTGACAAGCTGGGCAAGGTGAATACCGGATCCGGCTTGGTTCACGGGTCTTCGGAAATCCTGTGCACCCTGTTAATCCTGCCCATAACCACGCGCCATCAGCACACTCTCCGCTGGGCGTGCCTAGTTTTTATTTTGGTAGAACGGCTCGCGAATACGTGCGCCCTCCCGTTGGTGGAGCAACATTTCTTATGGGTGGGAGTTCCAGCTCAGGCGGAACAAACCCACAAGCTGATGATCGCGGGAGCCGGAGCTCCCGCCCACAGGACCAATCCGCCGCAGGCGGCGCGCTTCAGGCCCGAAGCCTTCGTTTCAGGCGCAGCAGCCACAAGCCGGCCGCTCCCAACCCGAGCAACGCGAGGGAGCCGGGTTCGGGCACGGCCGTGACGTTGAAGTAATTGAACGAGACATTCATGTCGCTGCCCTTGAAAAACAACGCGACGCGATCGTTGTCATTGAGATCGTGGATGGTTCCCAAGCTGCTCCACGCTGCATCGACCGGCTGCTTGTAATAGAATTCGTAGGTGTTGTAATTCGAATCACCGACGGTCACGTCCATCCGCAAATCCATCAGATCTGCATCTATGCCCTGGACCAGATTCTCGGAATCGCCGGGATGGTTGTTGCCCAGCCCCTGCACCCAGACGCCGTTGGGTCCGTCCCAGTGGTCGAGGCCAAAGGTGAACTGTTGTCCCATCGCGGCGCCGCCGGAACCGTCAGGGCCCGAGTAGGTCGTCAGGCCGACAATGCGACCCCAAGGCGATGTGTCATAAAATTGCACTTCGGTTTCGGCCCGCCATGTGCCGCCCACCCCGACCTGCGGAATGTCCGTCCAGGCATAGGGCAGGCCGTTGCGCCAATCCCACAAATCGGCGCCCGGGCCGGTAAACCGGAGGTTGTGGTTGACCGTATCCAGGTTGATCGTTCCAACGTCAGGGTCGGGAACGTCCAGGTGCAGATTGGGGTCCAAGGTCAACCCTTGAAAGGAAGTCGTCAGTTCTGCTTGAACGCACACCGACAGAATGCCGCCCAGCACCATGCACCAGCCCGACACCGCACTGCGCCGTCCCTTGGCATAAAGCGCGTTTTTCATAGTGAACCTATGTTTAATTAGAGATTATTTCCTGTCAAGTGCAATGCATACCCTTGGGCGGCCCGGTTTCGGATTGATTTTTAGCGCGGGCATGTTATCAGCGCCGCGGCGGCACCTATGAAGCTTTTGATCCTCGACGGTTTGACGGCGGAACAAGCGACGACGATGCGGCACGGCGTCTGGCTGGACGCGCTGGCCCGCGCACGCGGCTGGACGCCTGCGACGTTGAGCTTGAGGACGCTGACCATCGCGCCGTGTACCGGTTGCTTCGGTTGCTGGTTGCGCACGCCGGGCATCTGCGTGACGGACGACGACGGCCGCGCCGTGCTCAGGCAGCTGGTGCAGAGCGATGGCGTCATCCTGCTGACACCGGTGACGTTCGGCGGCTACTCGGCGCTGCTCAAGCGCGCGCTGGACCGCATCATCCCGATGATCTCCCCCTTCTTCTCCACGGTGAACGGCGAAACGCATCATCGCCTGCGCTACGCGCGGCAACCGCGCTTCGGCGCGCTGGGCTTGCTGGGCGATGACGATGCTGAAGAGGCGCAGACGTTCCGCACCCTGGCTGCGCGTAACGCGCTCAACTGGCACGAGCCGCGCCCGGCCGTGGCGCTCGTGCGCGCGGACGCCGACGAAACCGCGACGCGCGCGGCGCTGCAAGCCGCCTTCAATACAGCGGGGTGGCCATGAGCACGCCCGGACAGGTGGTACTGTTGATCGGCAGTCCGCGCGGCGGACGCAGCACATCGGCGCAGCTCGGCGACGTGCTGGTCGCCGGCCTGAAAAAACACGGCTGGACCGCGACCACCCACATCGCGCGCACGGCCATCGCCAACCCGCCCGCCTGGTCGGAATTGGAACGCGCCACAGCAGCGGCGGACCTGGTCATCGTGGCGACGCCGCTGTATGTGGACAGCCTGCCGGCGCCGCTGATCGAAACCTTCGAACGCTTGCATGCGTTGCGCCACACCGCGGCACCGCCAAAGGCGCAACGGTTGATCGCCGTGGTGAACAGCGGTTTTCCGGAAGCCCACCAAAATGATACGGCGCTCGCCATCTGCCGCTGCTTCGCGCACCGCGCGGGTTTCCGCTGGGACGGCGGCCTGGCGCTGGGCATGGGCGGCGCTCTCTCCGGCCAAGCCATCACGGAACGCGGCCGGACGCACACGGTCGCGGTGACCTTGCACCGCGCCGCGGACGAGCTGGCCGCGGACGGCCCCCTCTCCGCGGCCACCATCCAGGCGCTCGCGCGCCCGATGATGCCGGTGTGGCTCTACCGCCTGATCGCCGAGGTCTCCTTCCGCATCACGGCCTGGCGGCACGGCGCGCGCCATCTCGGCGCGCAGCCGTACGCCCGCGAAGACGACTGACAAACCATTCCGTTCCGGCTATCTTCGCGCCGATGCCCGCCCTCGACATCATCCTGGCCAGCCGCTCGCCGCGGCGGCGCGACCTGCTCGCGCTGCTCGGGCGACCCTTCCGCGTCATCGAACCGGAGCACGAGGAGCAGCGGCTGCCGGGCGAGCATCCGGGCGACTACGCCGTGCGCAATGCGCGGGAGAAGGCGCGCTCGGTCCGGCACCATGCGGCGACGGGCCCGTTTCTCGTCATCGGCGCCGACACCATCGTCGTGCTCGGCGAGCGCATTCTCGAAAAGCCGCGCGACGCGGCGGATGCGCACGCCATGCTGCGCGCACTGGCCGGCCAGCGGCACGAGGTGATCACCGGCCTCGCACTGCTCACGGGCACAGGGGAGGAGTGCCGGGCCATCCGCACCGCGGTGGAGTTCCGCCCCCTGACCGATGGCGAGATCGAGGCCTACCTCGCCACCGGCGAGCCTTTCGACAAGGCCGGCGCCTATGGCATCCAGGGCCACGCCGCGCACATGGTCACCGAAATCCGCGGCTCCTACACCAACGTCGTCGGCCTGCCGCTCGCAGAGGTCGCCATGGCCCTCGCCACGCTGTAGCTCAGCAGAGCGGCAGAAGAATAGCCGCAACAGAGCCTACCGCTGCTACGCCGCAACCAAATCTCACGCTGACTTGTCCGCCTCAGGTGGAGTTGGAAGACCCTTAGGTCGAAGCCGCCGTCCGAAGCGTAAGAGACGACAGAATCATTGATAGCAGAACCATTTCAAGAAGGCGTGAGCGCTATGCTCGGCAGCGACCGAGCAGCCCCATCTGCCCTTCGCCGCCTAATGATTCTGCCATCAATGATTCTGTCGAAATCCGAGTGACTTGTGATGAGAAAACAAAATTCTGATGATTTGCCATACGGAGCGGAAGGAACGGAAGCAGTTCATCCACAGATTGCACCGCTTTCACAGAGGGGAAAAGAGGCCTAGCTGCGAAAGCTTCTAACCGGCTACGCCGCAATCCAACAGAAGGGTTCGCGCCAAGCACGCCAGCCGAGCCTTGCGAGACGGGCAACCCTTGGCTGCCAACGACGCCAAGGCGTAGTAACTTTGCGGGCTTCGTGTCCTTTGCGCGAAATATGCGTCGCCAACCAGCTTTCTGAATATTTACCTCTGCAAGCGGAGCGGAGCTTCACAAAATCATGATTACAAAATCATGGGGGAGCGTTTGTGCGGTGGCTGAGGCCTGTCTTGCGCAGAGCGGGGGGCGCGGCTATAGTCCGCGGCACCAAAATCGGACTTTGAAAGGGAACGCAATGCACATTCCAGCGACGCAGCAGGCGGTACAATTGGTCGGGCCGGATCAACTGCGGTTGAACGAGGCCAAGGCGGTGCATCAGCCCGGGCCGCACCAGATCCTGTGCCGCGTCGAGGTTTGCGGCCTGTGCTTCTCCGACCTCAAGCTGCTCAAACAGTTTTCCGGCCACGCGCGCAAGACGCCGGTGCTGGCCGGCATCGACCCGGCCGCTCTTGCGCAGATCGCCGCCTACGTCCCGAACGAGGCGCCGACCGTGCCGGGCCACGAGGCCGTCGTCACCGTCGTTGCCGTCGGCGCCGGCGTGCAGCACTGCAAGGTCGGCGCGCGCTACCTCGTGCAGACCGACTACCGCTGGCTGCGCACCGCCAGCTCCAACGCGGCGTTCGGCTACAACTTCGAGGGCGCGCTCCAGGAGTACGTGCTGCTCGACGAGCGCGTCTATGTGGCGCCCGACGGCCAGTCCATGATGATCGAGATCACCAGCGACAAGCCCTCCTCCGCGCTCGCGCTCTGTGAGCCGTGGGCGTGCGTCGAGGATGCCTACGTGGTGGTCGAGCGCACGACGCTCAAGCCCGGCGGACGGCTGCTGGTCGTCGCCGACGCCAAGCCCGACGCGTGCGTGGTGGACAAGCTGCTCAAGCAGGCCGTGCCGGCGCAGTTCATGTGCGTCAGCGCGTTCCCGCCGCCGCCCGCGCTCTCGATGCAGCCGGAAAAATGCGCCGACCTCGCCGCCGCCCCGGATAACACGTTCGACGACGTGATCTACTTTGGCGCCAATCCGGAGACCGTGGAAAAGCTGTTTGCCAAGCTCGCCACGCACGGCCTGCTCGTCATCTGCCAGTGCGGGCTCAAGTTCGGCCGGCCGGTGACGACCGCCGTCGGCCGCGTCCACTACGGCGGCATCCGCATCATCGGCACGCCGGGCAGCGAGCCGGGCGATGCGTTGCGCTGCATCCCGGCGACCGGCGAAATCCGCAAGGGCGACAAGATCAACGTCATCGGCGCCGGCGGCCCGATGGGCGTGATGCACGTGGTGCGCAACCTCTGCCAGGGCATACCGGGCGTCAGCGTCTATGCCGGCGACCTCAGCGACGAGCGCCTCGCCGCGCTCACCGCCATCGCGGGGCCGATCGCGCAGAAAAACGCCCTCGGGTACCACCCCTACAACGCGAAGACCAGCGCGCCGGCCGGCGTGGCGTTCGACTATGCCGCCGTCATGGCGCCGGTGCCCGCGCTCGTCGCCGTGGCCGTCGCGCAGGCGGCAAAGCGCGGCATCATCAACATCTTCGCCGGCATCGCGGCTACGGTCAGCGGGCCGATCGACCTCGACGCCTACTGCGCCAAGAGCTGCTACTTCATCGGCACCAGCGGCTCGACGCTCGACGACATGCTCGCGCTCAAGCGCAAGGTCGAGAACGGCCAGCTCGACACCAACGTCTCGGTCGCCGCCGTCAGCGGCCTCGCCGGCGCGATCGAGGGCATCCGCGCGGTGGAGAAGCAGCAGATTCCCGGGAAAATCCTGGTTTACCCGGCGTGCAAGGGCCTCGGGGTCACAACGCTGCCCAGCCTTGAAAAAACCCACCCGGCGGTCTTCCAAGCCCTGGAAAACGGCCTTTGGACCCGGCGCGCCGAGCAGGCGCTGCTCGCCGCTTTCGCCCAGCCCTGAAGCCACCGTCGCGGAACCCGAGGAAAACCATAATGAAGAAATTCACCATGCTATGCGCAACCCTGCTGTGCCTGCTGGCGGGCCTGCTGCCGGGCTGCACCAGCGACAGCCAGGGCAGCGGCACCGCGACGGGCGTCGATGTGTCCGGCACGTGGAGCTTGAGCGCCGATGGCGAAACCTCGACCATGACGTTGCACCAGAACGGCGACACCTTGACCGGCTCCGTCCAGGGCGTGCCGCTGACCGGCAGCGTGAACGGCAACAGCATTGCGATCTCGACGGGGTTTTCCGGCGGCCCCTTGCTGGTGGCCGACGGCACCGTGGAGGGCGCGACCATGGGTGGTTCCTACACCGCCACGCAGGCCGGCGGCGCTCAGCACACCGGCATCTGGTCCGCCACCAAACAATGACCGTCGCGCCATGGTCCGGACGTGTTTTTCGCGTCTGGCGTAGAATCTGCTATACTCACGGCCACATGAGTTGTTGTCATGCTATGGTGTTGGCCTTGTTCGTTGGAGTCTGTGGTGCGGTTTCCAGCCGGGCTGATCTGATTGCGCCGGCGGAATTGCCGCCGACGTATATGGAGCAGTGCCTCGACGATTTCCACGCTGTGCTAAATGCCCACTATCAAGGGGTGGCCCGCAAGCTGGACTCCTTTTTCAAGCGCGCCGACGATCTCGAATCCACCGACCGTTCCACGGCGCGCGTCCGCCTGACACTGAAGCTGCTGGACACGGAGGGGCTGACGCCCAATGCGGCCTTCAAGGGCAAACTGGCGCTGCCCTACGCCGAGGAGCGGATGCACCTGTTCGTGGACAACATCAAGCGCGGCGCGCTGCCGGGCGAGGAGACGCCGACTCTCGAGGACCACGCCATGCAGATCGGCGCACAGTTGTCGCTGTGGGACTCGTTCCGCTCGTACCTGCATTTGCAGGGCGGCATCCGGTTTCGCGGCATCCCCGATCCCTTTACGCAGCTGGAGTTTGAATACGAGCGCAAGCTGGATGGCTGGACGGGCCGCTTCACGCAGGCGGTGTTTTATTACGCGAAGGAGCGCGGCGGCGAATTGACGGAGGTGGACTTCGAGCGCACGTTCCGCGACAAGTCGGTGTTCCGCAGCACGACGGCCGCCAATTATACCGAGGATACCTCCGGTATGGAGTTCGAGCAGTCGATTTCCCTGGACATACCCCTGTCCGGCGGACGGTGCCGCAACCTGATCCCCAACGCGAGCGTCTTTGCGCACAAGAACGGCACGTTCCTGATGGATAATTACCGCGTCAACCTCACCTACCGCACCTGCTTTTACCGGCCGTGGTTGATTTTCGAGATCGCGCCGCAGATCGAGTTCCCGCGCGAGCGCGACTACACATTCACACCGTCCCTCATGATCGGCTTCGAAATCTGGTTCGGCAGCCTGCCGGAGGGCCGCTGAGGCGGCGGCGGATTGTGCGTTGACTTGGTCCGCGAGGCGGGTATGGTTTCCCGCATCCGCGCGCCGTCCAAGCAGGAAGGGAAACGACCATGAGTTGCAGCAAAATTTCACGCCGTGATTTTTCGCGCCGGGTGCTGCTGGGCACCGCCGCCGCGCTGAGCCTCGAGGACCGGCATCTGCAGGCGAAGCCGACCGAGCCGTCGGTCGCCGCGCCGGCCAAGACCGGACCGCAGGGCACGCTGCCGACGGGCAAGATCGGCGACCTGGAGATCTCGCGCCTGATCCTCGGGGGCAACCTGATCGGCGGCTTCGCCCACAGCCGCGACCTGATGTACGTCTCGCACCTGCTCAAGCACTACTTCACGCCGGAAAAGATCCTGGAGACGCTGGAACTGGCCGAACAGCACGGCATCAACTGCGTCAACACGAACCCCGAGGGCGCGCGGATCATCCAGCGCTACCAGAAGGAACGCGGCGGCAAGATCAAGTGGATGGTGCAGGGGTCCCCGAACGCCAAGGACAACTTCGCCAGCCTCAAGGCGCTGGTGGATGCGGGCGCCGATACGATCTACATCCAGGGCAACTCCGGCGACACGCTCTCGCGCGACCGCAACGCCGACCTGATCGGCAAGGCGCTCGAGTGCATCAAGTCGAACGGCCTCCCCGCCGGCATTGCGGGCCACGAGTTGCGCACGCCCCAGTTCGTCGAACAGTCCGGCCTCGCGCCGGATTACTACGTGAAGACGCTGCACAGCACGCAATACTGGTCCACCCGCCGGCCCGATCAGGACAAGGACATCATCGACAACTACAACGTGGACAACTACTGGTGCAAGGATTCCGATGAGGTCGTCAAATACATGGGCGGCGTCAAGCGGCCCTGGGTGGCCTACAAGGTGATGGCGGCCGGCGCCATCCGGCCGCGGCCCGCGTTCCAGTACGCTTTCGACAAGGGCGCCGACTTCATCCTCGCCGGCATCTTCGATTTCCAGATCGCCGAGGACGTGCAGATCGCCCGTGAGGTGCTCGCCAAGGTCAACCGCGCCCGCCCGTGGATGGCCTGACGCGATGGAAACCGGCCTCAGTCTCGGCTCGAACCTCGGCGACCGGCTGGCGCATTTGCGCGCCGCACGCCAGGAACTGCTCGCCCTGACGGGTATCCGCCTGCTGGCGGCCGCGCCGGTCTACGAAACCGACCCCGTCGGCGTACGGCCGGAATTCCGGCACTTGGCCTTCCTCAATACCGTGCTGATCCTGGAGGGCGATTGGTCGCCCGCCGCCTGGCGCCGTGCCACCGCGCAGATCGAGGATGAACTCGGCCGTGTCCGCAGCGACGACAAATTTGCGCCCCGCACCCTGGATATCGATCTGTTGTACGTCGGGGACCACTGCGTGGACGAGGGTGGCCTGATCCTCCCGCACCCGCGGTGGCAGCAGCGGCGCTTCGTGCTCCAACCGCTCGCCGACGTGCGGCCCGACCTGGTGCTGCCCGGCAACACCCGTACCGTTGCCCAAATCCTGGCCGTCCTGCCCCCCGGGGAAGCCGTCCAACAAATCAGCACGACCTGGTGACCTGCGACCACCAGGCCGACGCGTGACCCAGTCTCACACTGGCGCAGGTGTGAGCTTACGCCTTCTTATGTGGAACCTGCGCGCCCAGCTCAAGACCGACACAGACCCGCTTTCGACCACCATAAAATAAGGCGAAAATCACCTTGCCAGAGAAGGTTACGCGCAGCCTTACTATCTCACACTTGTACAGGTGTGAGATAGTAAGGGAACAGGGGTCCGCCGTCTGCATCCTTGCGCCGCGCGGCGCAGCCCGCTATCGTCGCCCCGATGCAACAATTCGACCAGTTCAGGGCGAGCGAACTCTATTGTCCGAAATGCCGGAAAGCACAGCCCGTGCGCGAGCGGCTGCTGCTGATCCTGCCGCACGCGGAACTCTACGAATACCGCTGCACCGTCTGCGCCAGCTCGCTGGGCCAGCGCGAGGTCACCGCGCCGCCGCTCGGCGCGGCCGTGCCGCGACCGGCGCAACCGCGTCCGCATCCGGCCCCACGCCGGCCGCCCCGCGCGTTTCTCGGGGGCCATCCCGGATGAAAGCCCACCACATCGAAGAGGTGTTGTTTTCCGCCGACCAGATCGAAGCGCGCGTCCGCGCGCTCGTCCATGACATGGCCGAGGGCTGTCGCAGCGAGAACCTGGTGCTGATCGGCGTCCTGCGCGGCAGTTTCATTTTTCTGGCCGATCTGGTGCGCGAACTGTACCGGCAGGACGTGCACCCGCGCATCGACTTCATGACCCTGGAAAGTTACGGCTCAGGCACCGAATCCTCCGGCACCGTGCGCGTGGCCAAGGACGTGGGCATGGAGGTGGCCGGCACCGATGTGCTCGTGGTGGACGACATTCTCGACACCGGCCGCACGTTGAGCTTCGCCCGGCAGCATCTGCTCGCGCTCGGGGCGCGCACCGTCCGCACCTGCGCGCTGCTCGACAAGCCCGCGCGCCGCAGCGTGCCCTTTCAGGCGGACTACGTCGGTTTCACCATTGAGGACCGCTTCGTGGTCGGCTACGGCCTCGACTATGACGGCCGGTATCGCGAAGTCCCGCATATTGCCTGCGTCACCTTTGCGGGCTGACCTCCGCCGGCTGAAAACACGAAGGGCGCAGAGTTTGCTCTGCGCCCTTCTGTTTCTAAACGGCTGTTGCTCAGCCTTGGGCCGTCGGCGGCGCACTCGGCTCCACAGCCGCAGCCGGAGGCGGCGGCGGGGGGGGCGGGGGCGCGAACTCGACGGGCGCCGGTGCAGCAGCCACAGGGGCCGGAGCGGCCGGACGCGCGGGCGTCTCGACGAGGTCGATCAAATTGCGCACCGACTGGTTGGCCGAGGCAGGGGCCGGAGCGGAACCATCCGCCGACTGCTGCGGCTGGCGCTGCGGGGAACGCTGTTGCTGCGGGGGACGGCCGCTACCCATCGGGCGACGTCCACCGCGACCGCCACGGTCACCGCGATCACCGCGGTCACCACGGTCGCCACCACGCATCATCGGGGCGCCATTCGGCTCGAACTGCTGGCCACCGCCCTCGGTCGCCTTGCGCAGCGTCGAGATATGCATCACGCTGCAACCCATCGACACAACCTGCTGCTCCACAGCCGGATCGGCCGTGAAAACCATCAAACCGCGCGACCCGGCGCCGCGCGCACGCGACATCACGAGGTCGCCGGCGCTGCCCTGTTTCTCGGTGAAAAACACCTTGATGCCGCTGAAATCGCCGTCGTCGGAGACTTCGCGCAGCGGACGGCCTTCGAACACGACCTGGGTTTCGATTTTTTCCTGCTTGGCGAAACGCGCGATGGACTGCAACACCATCACCTGCTCGCGCGGCGACTGGCGGTCGCCGCCGCGGCCTTCGGCCCAGCGCGTGCCGTCCACGATCATACGGTTCGCCACGGCGGCGCCCGGGCCACCGCCGAACAACTTACTTAACCAACTCATGTGTACTCCTGTTTTCCGCCGGGATATGCGAGGAAATCCGGCTGGATTCTGGTGCTCGGGGGGGGACTTGAACCCCCACGGCTTGCGCCATATGCACCTCAAACATACGTGTCTGCCATTCCACCACCCGAGCGCAAAGCGCGGGGAACATAGCGTGCCACCCGCCGGGGCGCAAGGCTTTTCCCCCGACCGCACGGCATTGTGCTTCCAAACTTTGGAAAACGGACCCGTCCTTTCTGCCCGGGTTTGGAAAAAACGGCGTCCGTTCCGGCCCCGCGCCGGCGGGCCGCAGGCGCCGCCTCACACGGCCGGTTTGCGGCGTTTAAACCACTTGCCGAGCAGCGCGCAGAGCGCCAGCGCCGCCATCAGGAATACCTTCTTCCCGGCGAGGAGCACCGCAAACGCTTTGGCGAACAGGCCGGCCTTCGCGGCGACACCGCCGGCGATCAGCGCGGCCAGGCCATAGGCCGCCACACGGTCCGTACCCGCCTGAAAGTCGGCATAGCGGTGCCCCGGGTTGAAACCGGTGAAGGCGATGATCTCCGGCATGGCCTGTTCGATCTGCGGCAGCTGGCTCATGCCGGATACGGCATTGAGCACCAGCACCCCGCGCCGGCCGAGCACGCGGACGTTATAGTTGAGCGTGTGTTCCGGCTGGTCGCTGAAGGCGAGCTCCTTGGCCCAGTAGAGCTTGTGCGCGGACTGGTCGTAGCGCGGTGCCGCGGCCCAGCCCACGAGCGCGAGGCCCGGATAGCCCTTTTGCTTGCGCTCCGCGGCGCCCGCGGCGATGCCGGCCCGCATCTCGCCGAGCAGCTTGTCGTAATTGATGGCGTCGGCGTCCTT
Source organism: uncultured Lentisphaerota bacterium (assembly GCA_903896925.1). Classification (GTDB taxonomy): domain Bacteria; phylum Verrucomicrobiota; class Kiritimatiellia; order CAIQIC01; family CAIQIC01; genus DP16D-bin41. Next base: position 153,596 of record CAITZM010000187.1, read on the forward strand.
GTCGGAGACGTAGCCATCCTCGTCGAAGGTGATGACGACGCCCCACGCGTTGTCTGCGACCGGGCTGATGTCGGCCGGGAACAGCATGCCCAGCGTGTCGTGCCCCTGCGGGTTGCCCCACGCCTGCACCAGCACGCGCTCCGCATCCTGTGGGCCGAGGTAGCGGAAGCCGGAGGGCAGGTTCAGCGTCGCCAATCCGCCTGGCAGCACAATGGCGCCCTGCTGGAACTTCAGCGACTCGACAAATTCCCCGGCGGTCGGGCGCGGCTGTTCCGGCGCCGCCTGCACCGCCAGGCCCGCGATGACCATGAGCAAACCCCTCCTCCAAGCTTGGCCGGCCATACCCCACCTCCTTGTTAGGTGTGACCATCGCGCAGCATAAAACCTCCCGCTCCACAGTCAACGCCGTTTTCCAACCCGGAGTCAGGGCCGTATAGCGGTGCTGAGGGGTGCCGTTCGGCGCCGCCCGCTGCAAAAGGGATTGCCGCGGCGCGGGCGGGCGGTTACGGTGCCGCCACGATGTGGGCGCGGGCGACCAAAACCGATACGGTGAGTTCGTGGCAGGAGTTCGAGCGCGACGACCTGCTGGCGACGCTGCATGTCCACGTCTTCTGCGCCTACCGCTCGCGCCTCGGACCGGACTGGGCCTGCCAGCGCTCGTGCGACTCGCGGTCGCGCCTCTATTTTGTCCACGGCGGCGCGGGCGAGCTGCGCCATCACGACGATGTCTTCCACCTGCGCCCCGGCGGCCTTTACCTGATCCCCGCCGGCACGCCGCACGATCACCGCTGCCTGCGCCGGCTCGATCTTTCCTGGTGTCATTTCGCGGCGACGCTGCACACGGGCCTCGATCTCTTTGCGCGGATGCAGGTGCCGTTCGGGCTGCGGCCCGCCGCGGCGGCGCGCGCGCCGGACCTCTTCACCGAAATGGTCCGGCTCTATCGCGACGACTCGCTCGGCGCGGTGCTGCGCCGGTCCGGCCTGCTGCTGCAACTGCTGGCGTTGTTCCTGGAGCAGGCCGACATGGCCGCGTGGAATCGTTGGCACGCGCGCGCCGCCACCTTCGCGCCGGCGCTGGCGGAAATCGAGCGTCGGCTGCACGAGCCCGTCGCCATCAGCGACCTCGCGCGCCTCCTGCACCGGCATCCCGCGACCTTCACGCGCGCTTTCAAGGCCGCGCTCGGCGTCGCGCCGCACCAGTACCAGCTCCGGCGGCGCATCGAGGCCGCGCAGCTCGCGCTGGCGCAGGGCGACGACAAGCTGGAGGCGATCGGCACCAGCCTCGGCTTCGGCGACGCGTTCCATTTCTCGCGCGTCTTCAAGAAAATCACCGGCCTCGCGCCCGCCCGCTACCGCGAGCTGATCCGTTCGCCGTGAGCGGGCGGTCATTTTCATCCATGCCGCCGCCCGCTCCATGCATGGACAGCCGCGCGCCGCTTTTCTATGCTGGCCATGTGATGATCACCCCAAACGAGCACGTGATGAAAAAATTTCTCGGTGTGGTCCTGACCCTGGTGTGTGTGGGTTGCGTCTCGGAGCGCGCCACCACCCAGCGGGCTGCGGTCGGAACAGCGACGCCCAAGGTTGACTGGCCTGCCTTCCTCCACCGGCAGGATCCGGTATGGGTCGCGCTGCCGCAGCGGTTCGATCATGGTGCGTTTGCCGGGAATGGCACGCTCGGGCTGACGGTCTATCAGGAAGAAGCGCAGACGATGCGCTTTGCGATGGGGCGGAATGATGTAACCTCGCGCGCCCGGGACAATACCCGCCTGTTGATGGGGGGCCTGCGCCTGACGACCAAGGGGGGAATCACCGGCGGCGAGTTGCGTACCGATCTGTGGAATGCGGAAATCGGCGGCACCGTCACGACAGCGGTGGGCGCCGTGACGTTCACGGCCTTTGTCCATGCGCAGCAGAACCTCATCATCATCGAGCATTCCGGTTCCGGCGGCGAGACGGACTGCGCCTGGTCCTGGATGCCGGAAAAGGCGGTGACGGGAGGCCGCTATGATTTTGAGGACATGGCCAATCCCGCGTGGGTCTCCGGCCAGACGGACGGCGTGGAGTGGTGCGAGCAGCAACGCAAGGCAGGAGGCAGCTACACTGCGGCGTGGAGGCAGAGCCGGGGCGCGGTCTCCCGTCTTGTCTTCACGCTCGCCGATACGTTTCCCTTGGACGAGTCGAAGCAGGTTGCCCTCGAAACGGTCAAGCGCGCTTCGGTACAGACCACGGAGGTGTTGGCGCAAAACCACCGCGCGTGGTGGCACGCGTATTATCCCGCAAGTTTCGTGAGCGTGCCCGACGCGCAGATCGAGGGCTTCTACTGGATTCAGATGTACAAACTGGCCAGCGCCATGCGCCCCGATGGTGCCGTGATGGATCTACAGGGACCGTGGAACCGATCAACAGGATGGCCGCGCATCTGGTGGAATTTGAACATCCAAATTGCGTATTCACCGGTGTATGCCGCCAACCGGCTGGAATTGGGCCAGTCCTTCACGCGCTTCATGGACGCACGGCGTGCGGCCTTCGTGTCCAACGCAAAAGAAATCTGGGGCTTCGAGCAATGCGCCACCGTTCCGCATACGACAAGCTACGACGGCAAGAACGGTGACGGGTTTGCCGCGAAGAACTGGGGCCACTACATCAACCCCGGCGATTTCACCTGGGCGTTGTGGCTCTACTGGCAGCAGTACCGCTACTCGATGGATGAAGCGCTGGTGACGGACCAGAGCGCGCATGCGTTCTACCCGCTGCTCAAGGGCAGCGTGAACCTCTATCTGCATCTGCTCAAGCCGGGCGATGACGGGAAACTGCATCTGCCCACCATGCACTCGCCGGAATACGGGAATGCTCCGGACAACAACTACAACCTCTCGCTGTTGCGCTGGGCCTGCGAGACGCTGTTGGCGCTGAACGAGCGGTATCGCCTGAACGACCCGCAAATTTCCGACTGGAAGCGGGTGCTGAAAGACGTCACTCCTTATCCCACCGACGCCCATGGTTTCATGATCGGGGCGGGCATGCCGTTTGCGCATTCGCACCGACACTGGTCGCACATGCTCATGGTGTGGCCGCTGCACACGCTTTCCTGCGAACAGCCCGAGCACAAGGAAGTGGTGGAAAAGACGCTGCAGCATTGGCTGACGGTGGACAATGGCAGGCAGGTCTACGGCTGGTCCGCCGCGGCGGCGGCGCATCTTTATGCGACGCTCGGCGACGGCGAAAAGGCGATCGAGCAACTCCGCTCGCATCACAACAACAAACGCTTCGTCATGCCCAACACGCAGTACATCGAAGGCAGCCCGGTCTATGAGTGTTCGCTGGTGGCGGCCTCTTCCTTGCAATACATGCTGCTGCAGAGTTGGGGCGGCATCGTCCGCGTTTTCCCGGCTGTGCCGAACGAATGGAAGCAGACGGCCTTTCAGAACCTGCGGGCGGAGGGAGCGTTCCTGGTCAGCGCGATCCGCCGCGACGGAAACACGTCGTGGGTGCGGATTGAAAGTCTGGCGGGCGAACCGTGCCGGGTGAAGCCGAATTTCACGGGTGCTTTCGCCTGCGACCGGCCGGACAAGCTCAAGGAGCTGGGGAACGGTGTCTATGAGCTGGCCCTGAAAAAAGGCGAGGCGGCGGTGTTGTACCAAGGCCGGCGCGAGCAGGCCGTGCAGCCGTGCGACCTGGGCGGGCAGCAGCCGAATGCGTGGGGCTTGAAGGAGGCCGTTCTTGCGGGACCGGTTGCGCCGGCTGCGCTGGACACCACCGGTTCGCTGTCGCTGAACAAGCCGGCCAAGGCCTCGACCGAGTGGAGCGCCGGTTACGCCGCCCGCCTGGCGACCGACGGCAAGCCGGCGACCCGCTGGAGTCTGGCGGGCGGCAAACCTACCGGCTGGCTGGAGGTGGATCTGCTGAAGGAAGCGACCGTGGCGCGGGCGGACGTGTACGAATTCGAGCAACGCATTGCTTCGTGGGCGCTGGAAATCAAGAATGGTGAAAGCTGGAAGGCCGTGGCCACGGGAAATATGATCGGCGCGAAGAAGACGATCGCCTTCCCGCCCGTCATAGCGCGTTATGTACGCCTGAATATTCTGGCGTCCAATGATGGTGCCCCATCGCTTTGGGACTTTCAGCTGTTCGAAAAGTGAGGAAAAATGAAAACCATGCAACGCCTGTTCAGTCTCCTCGCCCTGCTCGCCCTTACCTGTAGCGCCGCCGCGCCGGTTGACATGGCCAAACGCACGGATGAGCTCCAGAACCAGCGCTTCGGCATGTTCATCTGCTGGAGCTTCAGTACCTTCTCCGGCAAGGAGTGGACGCCGGGCGTCACCAACCTCGATTTCTTCCGCGCGACGGAGTGCGACACCGAGCAGTGGGCGCGTACCGCCAAGGAAGCCGGTATGGGCTACATCCTCTTCCTGACGAAACATCACGACGGCTTCTGCCTCTGGGACACCAAGACCACCGACCGCAAAAGCACCAAGGCGCCGCTCGGCCGCGATGTGCTCGCCGAGTTGAAAAAATCCTGCGACAAATACGGCATCAAACTGGCGCTTTATTTTTCCGAGGGCGAGTGGCGTCAGCCGGGCGGTTTGGACGATCCCAATACGCCCGAACCGAAAAAGCGCAACCAGGGCGGCCTCAATGCAGAATTGAAAAAGGCGCAGCTCAAGGAGTTGCTGACGCAGTACGGCCCGATTGAATACATCTGGTTCGATCACGCGGTGGGCGATGGCGGCTTGAGCCACGCCGAGACCGTCGCATGGTGCAAGCAGTTCCAGCCCGGCTGCTTCATCGGCTTCAACCACGGCGAGCAGAGCGCGGCCGATATACGCCTCGGCGAGATGGGCCGGCCCGGCCCGCTCGGCGACCACAGTGCCGCCGGCCCGCACATGAAGGATCCGGCGGGGAAAAACTACCGCCTCGCCGAGTTTACCTATCCGATTTTGCCCAAGCACAAGGGTGGCGCGATGTGGTTCTACTCGCTGCCGGAGCACGACGGCCTCTGCATGAGCACGGAGAAAATCTACGCGGACTATCTCGGCGCGAAAAAATTCGGCAATGTCTTCGCGCTCGATGTCGGCCCCGACTACCGCGGCAGGCTCCGCGATATTGACGTGCGGACGCTCCGCAAAGTGGGTGAAATGGTCCGCAACAACGTTGCCCCGCTGGAACCAATTCGCGCCTACGACGTGGACTTCAACTGGGGGCCCGGCGGGCCGAACGGCTTTGCGCCGCCGGGCCTGTGGGCGGATGCCGACCCCGCCCAACACCTCGCCTGGTACAAGGCGCTGGGCGTGAACGTCATTCAGACGTTCTGCGTCTCCTGCAACGGCTACGCCTGGTATAAGAACGGTGTCGTGCCTGAACAGCCCGGCTTGAAGCACGATTTCCTCCGCGAGATCACACGGCTGGCGCACCGGGAGAAGATGCTCGTGCTCGGCTATTTCTGCGCCGGGTCCAACACGAAATGGGGCCGGGAACATCCCGACCTTAGTTATGGAACCCCCAGCGCGCCGCACATTCCCTACACCGACGAGTATCTCAAATATCTCGACGCTTCCATCCGCGATGCCGTCGGCAAGACGGAGATGGATGGCTTCATGGTGGACTGGCTGCGTATGCCTACGACGCGCGCCAGCAACGCCAATCGTTGGTTGGACTGCGAGAAGAAACTCTACGCGCAATTGATGGGCGCCCCGTTTCCCGGCGAGCAGCAGTTGACGCCAGCCCAAATGACCGAGTATGGCCGGCGTGCGGTTGAGCGTTGTTGGACAACCATCCGACGCGCCGCAAAGGAAACCAATCCGAAGTGCATCGTCTGGCTGACGTGCTGCGACGTCAACGACCCACACATCATGAATTCACGGGCGTTACAGGAGACCGATTGGCTCTTGAACGAAGCCGGCGACCTGGAGCGGACCGCGGCGGCGAAGAAAATGATCGGCCCGCACACGCGGCTGATCACCTGTCTCGCCAACTGGAACAAGCAGGACCCGCTGCAGATCGTCCCCGCCGCTTTGCAAGAAGGTATCGGCGTCTATGGCTTCGTTAAACCGCATTCCAACTCGCTGCCGCTCTCCATTGAAACCTGCTTGAGTCAGCCTATCGAGTCGTTCAAGGGTGACGACCGCAACATCGCCGTGCTCGCGCGGCTCTTCAACGGCCAGCCGCTGCCGCCAGCCGCCAGCTCCGCCGTTTTGCCCTCGGGCACGAAGGTACGTGCATCGAGCGTGTGGAGTGCGGGCTACGAAGCGGACAAGGCGTTCGACGGCGACGAGACGACGCGCTGGGGCGCGGCGCCGGAGTCGCGCAACGGCTGGCTCGAGGTGGACTTCGGCGCGGAAAAAGAAATCGCCCGCGCGGTGGTGATGGAAATCGGGTATCCGCGCACTCAGCAGTTCGCCATCGAATGCAAAACCGGCAACGCGTGGAAGCCACTCGCCACCGGCACGACGATCGCCGGGCGACGGATCTATGACTTCGCGCCGGCGAAGGCGCGCGTCTTTCGGCTGCATATCTTGAAGGCGAACGAGGTGCCGACCATCGAGGAGTTCCAGTTGCTCACGCCCGGCGCGAAATTGCCGGAGGCGCTGGAGAAAGCGAAGCAGGACGAAGCCAAGCGCGCCGCGCGGCTGCAATGGTTCCACGAGGCGAAGTACGGCTTCTTCATCAACTGGGGACTCTATGCCATCCCCGCCGGCGAGTGGAAGGGCCAGAAGATCGGCGGCATCGGCGAGTGGATCATGCACAACGCGCGCATCCCGGTACAGGAATACGAGCAGCTCGCGCAGCAGTTCAACCCGGTGAAATTCAACGCCGACGAGTGGGCGCAGCTCGCGGCCGACGCCGGCATGAAGTACGTCGTGTTTGACTGCAAGCACCACGACGGTTTCGCGCTCTATCGCTCGGCCGTGAGCAAGTACAACTGCTTCGACGCCACGCCATGGAAACGCGACCCGTTCAAAGAGCTGCAGGCGGCGTGCGCCAAGCGCGGCCTGAAATTCTGCTTCTACTATTCCCAAGCGACCGACTGGCACGAACCGAACGGCGCCAACAACAACTGGGATTTTCCGCCGAACCCGCAGAAGGATTTCGACCAGTACTTCCGCGACAAGTCCATGCCGCAGGTCAAGGAACTGCTGACCAACTACGGGCCCATCGGCCTGATCTGGTTCGACGTGCCGACCCTGATGACGCCCGCGCGTTGCCAGCAGCTCGTGGAGCTCGTCCGCACGCTGCAGCCCGACACGCTGATCAACAGCCGGCTGGGCCCCGGCGGTTTGCAGGACTATCAGTCGCGCGGCGACAACGAAATCCCGCACACCGTCACGCCCGGCGCGTGGGAAACCGCCGCGACGATCAACGACACGTGGGGCTACAAGAAGGACGACCACAACTGGAAATCGCCCGAGGACATCTGCTTCAAGCTCGTGGACATCGTCAGCAAGGGCGGCAACTATTTGCTCAACGTCGGCCCCGACGGCGAGGGCGCGATTCCACAGCCGAGCCAAGACATCCTCCGTAAGGTCGGCGCGTGGCTCAAGCGTAACGGCGAGGCCATCTATGGTGCGGGTCGCACGCCGTTCGGCGACGAACTCGGCAGCTACGACACGGTCAAAAAGGACAAGAAAGGCCGCCCCGCCTTCAACGCCAAAACCGATTGGCGCTGCACCATCAAGCCTGGAAAACTTTTCATTCACCTTTTCAAATGGCCCGCCGGGAAATTCGAACTCGCCGGCGTGAAAGAAAAAATCACCAGCGCGACGCTCCTCGCCACACACCAGCCGCTACCCTTCACGCAGGACGGCGACAAGGTCAGCGTGACACTGCCGGGAAAAGCGCCCGATTCGTTGGCGCCCGTGCTGTGTCTGGAAACAAAATGAACCGGTGCGCGCAACTTTTCCAAGTATTGGAAAAAGTCATGGTGGAGTTTTCCAAGGCTTGGAAGACGGAGTTGTGGCTCTCTTGTGGGCGGGAGCTCCAGCTCCCGCGCAACCCGCGCCCACAGCGCCCGGAAGCGGGAGCAGGAGCTCCCGCCCACAATTTCAACCGCACACGAAGCGTTGGGCCACGTCATCGGCCTGCGGGGCAGGCCTCCTACAGGGGCGCCGTCTCGGTGCGTTTGTAGGAGCGCTGCCCCGCAGCGCGATGCATTTATAGAGGAATAAATATGAAACCTCATCAGCAACTGTGTTTGGGACTGCTGCTGCTCTGCGGCGGCGGCGCGGCATGGGCGGCGGAGCCGTTCGCGCCGACGGATGAGTCGCTCAAGCAATACCAATGTCCCGACTGGTTCCGTGACGCGAAGCTCGGCATCTGGGCGGTGTGGGGACCGGAGTCGGTGCCGATGCAGGGCGACTGGTATGCGCGGCATCTCTACGAGGAAGGCAGCCGGCACAACAAGTGGCACCTCGAACACTACGGGCATCCGTCGAAGGTCGGCTTCAAGGACATCATCCCGCTCTGGAAGGCGGAAAAATGGGAGCCGGAGCAACTGATGGCGCTCTACCGGAAGGCCGGCGCGAAATATTTCTGCATGATCGCCGAGCATCACGACAACTTCGATTGCTGGAACTCGAAATTCCAGCAGTGGAACTCGGTGAACATGGGGCCGAAGCGCGACATCGCGGGCGAGTGGCAGCAGGCGGCGGCGAAGAACGGTCTGCGCTTCGGCATGACCGAGCACCTCGCCGCGAGCTGGTGGTTCTATGGCGCGGCAAAACGCGCCGACACCAACGGCCCGCTCGCGAGCGTGCCCTACGATGGCCAGGACCCGAAGTTTGCGGACCTCTATTGGAGCGACAACGACAAGACCGACTTCCATTATTACGGCACGAACGTGCCACCGGCCTTCAAGCAGACGTGGTCCAACCGGATCACCGACATGATCGATCGCTATCACCCTGACCTGCTCTATTCCGACAGCCCGCTGCCCTATCCCGATGAAGTCGGCCGGCAGGTGCTCGCGCATTACTACAACGACAACGCGCAGCGCCACGGCGGGAAGAACGAGGCGGTCTATAACTGCAAACAGGTCTCCGAAGGCCGCTGGGTGCAGGATCTCGAACGCGGCGTCATGGAAGGCATCAACCCGCATCCGTGGCAGACCGACACGTGCGTCGGCGGCTGGTATTACGACGAGAAGGTGCTGGAGCGCCACGGCTACAAGACGCCCGCGATGGTCATCCACATGCTTTGCGACATCGTCAGCAAGAACGGCAACCTGCTGCTGAATTTCCCGCCGCGGCCCGACGGCACGCTCGACGACGACGAGCTGAACATCCTCAACGCGATGGCCGCCTGGATGGCCGTCAACGGCGAAGCAATCTACGGCACGCGTCCGTGGAAGATTTTTGGCGAAGGCCCCTCGCGGGCGCAGAAAGGTGGCCACTTCAACGAGGGCAAACTCAAATACACCGCCCGCGACATCCGCTTCACCCATCGACAGGGCTCAGGGCAGGCCCACCAAGGCGGTACGCTCTATGCCATCGCGCTCGGTTGGCCGGAAGACAACCAACTCGTCGTGAAATCGCTCGCGTCTGCCGCCGGGCAAATCTCCGACGTCGCGCTGCTCGGCCACACCGGTAAACTGGATTGGCAGCAGACCGCCGAAGGCCTCGTCGTGAAGCTGCCGGTACAAAAGCCGTGCGACCTCGCCTATGCCTTCAAGATCACCGCCGGCGATTTGCTACCTGTGCCGGTGGTTTATGACAACAGCATCACGCCCGACGCCGCCGGCCGGATCACACTCCCGGCGGACGCCGCCGAAATTCATGGTACGACGCCGAAGTACGAGCACGGCGGCGGCAAGGACCAGATCGGCTGCTGGGCCGATGCGAAGGATTACGTCTCGTGGAATTTCAAGGTGACGAAGCCCGGCACATTCGCCGTTGCCGTCACCTACTCCTGCGCCGCGCCCGGCAGCGCCTTCGCCGTCGAGGTCGGCGCTCAGAAGCTCGCCGGCAAATCCGCCTCCACCGGTTCGTGGGCCACCTACCGCACCGACAACCTCGGCACGCTGACCTTCGACAAGCCCGGCAGTTACACCCTCGCCGTCAAACCAAAGTCGCCGCCGAAATGGAATTCCATCGGCCTTAAAGCGGTTACTCTCAAGCCTGCCGAATAGACGCGGCTTCCAAGCCTCCTGAAAACCGAAGTTGGGTTGCTGGCATGGTTGCTTCGGAGCGGCGGCACTCCTGCCGCCGAAACAGACACACACTCTTCAAGCTTGCCCGCGCAACACGAGCAAGGCCCGCGCTTGGCGTTCTATCCACGGCGGCAGGAGTGCCGCCGCTCCGAGCCAGCCCTGTCGATTCGCGCGACGCACGCAATAGGACAGGTTGTACCAGCAGACAAACGCAGGTGCCTATGCAGCGGGGAAGCGCTGCCTGTCGTATGTGTTCTGTCCAACTTCGGTTTTCAGGAGCCTTGGAACTTCTCGCTGTGCAGATTTCAATGCTTGGAAACGAGTGGAGAAACAGAATGAAACGAAACTTCACGTTGTCGTTTGCATGCGCGCTCATCGCGCCGCTGGCCGTGCTGCCATCAATGTCCGGCAAGCAAGTCCCTTGACGGCGGGTGGGAAGCGTGCACTATCGGGCCGTTTCGATCATGCAAGGAAAGACCATGTTCAAGCACAGTTGCTGCGCCGATAGCCGACCCTCTTTGCCGCTCCACCGCCTGCGCATTTTCGCCACCGTCGTTGCGACGAGCTTGGCCATCAACTCTGCCCACGGCTGGGGCGGCGAACACAGTCGCATCACCGCGATGGCCGTCGAGGCGCTGCCGCCTGTCCAGCGCGCTGTCATCGCCCCCGAGGCGGCCGTGATGGCCCGCGTCTATTGCGGGTTCCCCGACGTGAACTGGGCCTGCTACGGCGAATGGGGTGGCGGTAATGCCGATCCCAGCCTCCCGCGTCTGCCCGACCTGCGTCGCGAGTGGGAGGTCTCGTTCTACTGCGGTAGCGATCCGGCCTTGCAGAAAGGTAAACACTATCCGCATCAAGCGCCCCAGTCCTTGGAAGCCGTCGCGGTTCATTTCGGAAAGACCGTAGAGGCGTTGCAGGCAGGCCGCCTCGCCGACGGAGCGCGTTTTGCCGGCGTCATGTTCCATTACATCCAGGACAGCGGCTCCTTCCCGCACATCATGCCGATTCATCGCGCGTTTCATGTCAGGAACTCCGACGCCATCCGCATCGTCGGCTACGAGCCGCAGCAACTCGGGAACACACCCGCCGAAGCCGCCGCGGCGCTGACGGCGCGGGTCCGCAAGCTGGTGGACTGGACCGAGCAACGCCTCGCGCCGCTGCTCGCCGAAGCCGGCGTATCCCTCGACGAGGCCAAGCGGCTTACCTTAAATGAACAGCTTCCCGCCGCCGTCACACAGGCGGTGGCGAAGCTGCGCGCAGAGAAGCCTGCCGACTACGAGGCCGCCGCGCTCGCTTGCGCCAACGAGTGCGCCCGCGCCTGCGCCGATGCGTTGCACACCGCGCTCGCCTTCGCTCCGCGACCGTGGCCTCCGCCCGCCGCGAACCGCCCGGACATCAACCTGGTCTTCAACCCATCCTTCGAGATCGGCGACGGCGACCGCGTGCCGGAAGGCTGGTACATCGGCTGGCTCGACCTCCGCGACCGCACCGGTCGCGCCGAATGGTATCGCACCGGCACCCACTGGGACAAACCGGTGCGGACCGGCCAGCGTTCCGCGCTGCTCCTCTGGACGCCGCCGGCAGGTCTGGAGTGGCGGCAGACCTGGCGGCGGGCCGTGCCGGTGAACGCTGGCGAAACCTATCGCGCCGCCGTCTGGGTCAAGGCCCGCGCCGCCACAGGCTCCACGTGGCTTGCCCTGCAATTCAGCGACACCGCCTACGAACCCGTCAGTGTCGCGAAAAGCGCAGTCGTCACAACCGACTGCGACTGGAAAAAGATCTCGGTGGAAACAGTCGTGCCCTCCAACGCCCGCTGGCTGCGGGCCATCCTCCACACCGAAGCCAACAGCGGCGCCCTCTGGTTCGATGACGTGGAGATCATGCGAACGCGCTCGATTAAATAGCCTTTGTTCAACCGAGGCGGGCCACCATCGCGAACTCTATCTGGCGGAAGGCGAACCGTCCTTCGAAAAAACAAGCCTCACCTTCGCAGTCAAGCCGCAGACCGATCCGAAATGGAAAGTCATCGGCCTGAAATCTGTTATGCTCACGCCCCGTGAAAACTGAGAGCCAGCATCGCGCCGAAAGCCTCCAAAGATTGGAAAACCCACCCCCAACCGTTTCCACTCCTTGGAAACTCCAGCATCCCTCTTGTGGGCGGGAGCTCCCGCTCCCGCGCCACCCACGCACTCACGCCACCATCGCGGGAGCAGGAGCTCCCGCCCACAAAACCATTTACAGGCCGGGTCACCAACCCGGCGTCTTCGGTTGCGCGCTCTTGGCCGCGGTGCTGTGTTGTTCTGCGCGCGCGGAACTGACGCCGGTGCAGCAGCAGATTCTCGCGTCGCCCGTGATGACGCCACCTCCGGCGGAATTCAGCTTCGCGCTGCCCGCCGGACCGCAGTTCACCGACGAGCAGAAACAGGCGCAGCGCGCGGCGGGCCAAACCGTTCTGCCGCTGGTGCTTGCCGCCTACAGCAACGGCGCGGCGGTGGCGCGAATTCCGCCGGGCGACTACCGCTTCGGCTCAGAGCGCTGGGGCCGCGACGGGGTCCACTACGCCTTGGAATTTTCCGGCCTCCAGCGCGACGCCGCGCATCCATTCATGATCGACGCGACCGGTGCGACGTTCTGGTTCGACCTGCCCGACGACCAGGCGCCGCACGCGCACTTCGCCTGCGGCTTCAAGGATTGCCGCAACATCATCTTCCGCGGAGCGACGCTCGACCGCGGCACGCGCGGCCAGATCGAGGGCCGCATCACGCAGCTCGACGCTGCCCATAACCGCATCGAGCTGGAGCTTTCGCCGGGCATCACCGTGCCGGCGAAGTTCAACGACAAGACCGAGCAGCGCATCGTGCCATTCAAGTCCGACGGCCGCTTCTGCGCGCCGCTCTACGCACTGCAAGCCGGCGGTGTGCATCTCAAATACCAGAGCATCACGCCCGGCAACGCGGTAGGCCGCGTGTTCGTGACCATGGGCGACACCAAGCTGCTCGACACGCTCCGCGACCCACAATGGCAAAAGACCTACGGCGAGTTGGGCACGCTGCAGGTCGGCGATGGCCTCTCGTGCGTCTACTCGGTCGCGTGCGGCGTGGAACTTGTCGGCAGCGAACACTGCACGATGGACGGGCTCCAAATCTTCATCACCAAGGGCTGGGGCGCCGAACGCGGTGGCGTGGGCGGGCACCTGTGGAAGAACTGCTATTTCGGGCCGCGCCCCGGCACCAGTCGCTGGCAGGGCGGCGAGGGCTTCATGTTCAACGCCACGCGGCAGGGCACGACGCTCGATGGCGTCGTCATCCGCCACACCGCCGACGATGTCGCGAACGTCCACGGCTACTGGGGCCACATCAAAAATATTGCCGGCGCGCACGTGACGTTCGAGATGCCCGGCGAATTCCGCCAGACGGTCGCGAAGGATGCGACGCCAGGCGACAAGCTGGTGTTCCGCGACAAAAATTCCGGCGCGCAGCTTGGAAGCGTTACGCTCGTCGCCTTCTCCAACGACACGGCGGCCGTGGATCGTTCGGTGGAGCACTTCACGAATGCTATCGTCGAGTGGACCGATCACGAATGCGCGAACTGGCTGATCCAGCACTGCACGTTTCAGGATTGCTACCAGCGCTTGCTGATCCAGTCCGGCCCCGGCGTCGTGCGCCACTGCGAATTCACGCGGCTCGGCAGCAGCCTGGAGATCAACAGCGACTTCCCGTACGTCGAGGGCGGCGTCGCGCGCGACCTCACCATCGCCGACAACACCTTCACTGATGTCAATCCCCGGCCCGGCGGCGCGGCGATTGCGATGCATGCGCACACCTACGGCCGCGAAGCCCCGCCGTTCAGCAACTTCGTCATCACCGGCAACAGCTTCGAGCGGTACGGCGCCGCCGCCATCGCGCTCGACGGCGTACAAGGCGCCCTCATCGCCAGCAACCGCTTCGGCCGCGCCCTCGCCCCCACAGCCCAACCCCTCCGCCTAAAACGCTGCACCGCCATCCGCGAGGAAGCCAACCGCTAAAGCAACGGGAGGGCGAGCGTCCCCGCGAGCCGGGATCACCGATCCCGGCTACAGACCTGGACAATCCGCGGCACGGGCCACAACCACATCTTCGCGAATGGCTGCAACAAGTAGCGCGAAGGCCCGCCAAGCAGCCACCGCCTGCTGGCGCTCAAGCCCGGTGCGGAAAAGGAACTGCGCGACACGCTCGCCGAGCTGATGGTCCAACCGCCGAAGAAATCCGGCCGCTGACCAACGAAGAGTCTGTTTTCGTAGGGGCGCAGGCTTGCTGCGCCCTTTGTGTTTGCGGTGGTGCGCGCGGGCGCAGCAA
>CAITZM010000188.1 GCA_903896925.1 uncultured Lentisphaerota bacterium
CGAAACTGGTGCAGTGGTCGGCATAGGCGCCGGGCGCGAAACGGCACTGCGGCGGTGCCGGCCGGGCGGTGCCGGTCAGGAAGCCGAGCACGGCGGCGCCGGCGGCGAGCGGCGCGTTGGTGATGCAGGCCGGCGCGCCGAGCGCGACCAGCTCGTCGCGCGCGGCGACGAACTGCCAGTCGCGCATCCGGCTGCGCAGGTCGCTGTTGGTGTGCAGGAGGAACGCGCCGTTCCACGGTTGGGCAAAGGGCTGGCCCGCTTTTTCCAGGGCCTGGAAAATTTCGTCCGGCTCGAGGCCGCGCGCGCCGGCGTGGCCGAGCAGCATCGCGGGCAGCGGCAGCAGGCGCGGCGGCGGGACGGCGTCGCGGAACCAGCCGAGCGAGCGGCTGGGGGCGACGGCGCCATCGGGCCGCGCCGGGCCGGCGAAGAAGGCGGAGACCAGGAGGCCGGTGGCGACGAGGCCGGGTTCCGGGAAGCGGCCGCGGACGAACGTGGCGCCGGTCAGCGAGAGCGCGGGCGTGGCGGTGATGCGCACGGGAAAGTCGCAGGAGTAGGCGACGCCGAGGATGCGGCCGAGCAGGTTGCGCCCGCGCAGGGCGTCGTCGAGCGGCTGCCAGATGAGGCGTGCGAAGTCGTTGGACGAAATTTCGGCGGCGGGCGCGAGGACGCTCGCGGGCAGGTCGAGGTAAACGATGTTTTCCGGGGGCACGCCGCGCAGCGCGGCGTACCGGTTGGCCAGTTCGAGCGAGCGGGGCGAGTTCTGGTTGACCGCGAGGAGCAGTTCGTGCGGTGCTAGTGCGGCGGCGCGTTGCGCCAGACCGAGGGCCAGGAGGAACGCGAGAAACAGTGAACGATGCATCCAGTGGCCTTGTCAGGTGCGCCAGCGGCGGAGCCTGCTGTAGACGCAGAGCACACCGAGGCCGGCCAGGAAGACACCGGCCGGTTCCGGGATCGCCATGAGGGCGGTGATCTGGTCGCGATAGGGTGCGAGGTCGGCCATGTAGGTCGCATTGCCATAGACGGCGGAAGCAAGCGGCTGGCCGGGCGCTTCATCTATGGTCAGCATGATGCCGGAGAGTTCCCACGTCGCCCCGTCCTTGAAGAAGACGCCGCCGCCGGAATCGTAGATCGCACCCTGCGCCTCGTTGGTGTCGCCGCCGGCATCGAAGGTGGTGCCGAAGCAATAGGTGATGCCATATCCATCGTTCAACCAGCCGGCCGCGTCGGTGACGTTTTGGCCCCAGCGCTTGGTGCCTGCGCTGGCGGACCAATAAAAACCGCTATAGACGCCAACCGTGCTGTTGGTGACCTGCCAGGAGCTGTTCCAATACGTGAGGCTGCCGGCCCGGTCATACCCATCGCCGATCATGGTCACGGAGGCTCCGTTGGTGACCAGGTTCGGACTCAAGGTGAGCGTGGGCAGCGCGGCGACGGGCGTGGTGACGCGGAACATGGCGAGGTCGGCGTCGGTGCCGGCGTAGGACAGGCGGTGCCACGACGAGGTGTCCACGGTGTAGGACGAGGCATTCACGAGCACGCCCGTGGGATTGTCCAGCTGCCAGACATGGTTGGCGGTGATGAACCAGTCGTTGCCGAGATAGGTGACGGAGGTGGGGCCGCGGCCGGCCATGAGGATGCGGCCGACGTTCGCCCAGCCGGGATCGTCCGCCGGCGCGTTGGTGTTGCCCTGACCCGTACCGCCGGCGATGATCACGGCTGGCGCGGGCAGGCCCGCCAGCAGTCCGAACAGCCACAGCATCCATGGGTTTTTAATTTTCATAGCGGTGCCCGTCAGTAGGCGCCTTCGGCCCGCCAGACGGCCCGGAAGGTGCGCACGAGGATGACGATGTCCAGCCACAGGGACCAGTTGCGGACATAGTAATGATCCCAACGCTCAAGGCCGGCGTTGCCGGAGTCGCTGCGGCCGGAGACCTGCCAGAGGCCGGTGATCCCGGGGCGGACGCGGTGGCGGACTTCGCGCAGGCGCTGGGGCAGCTTTTCCTCATGATAGGCCGGCAGCGGGCGCGGGCCGACCAGCGCCATGCTCCCGGCGATCACATTGAAAATCTGCGGGATTTCGTCGAGGGAGGTGCGGCGGAGAAAACGACCGATCCAGGTGATCCGCGGATCATGCTTGAGCTTGCAGTGCTTTTCCCATTCGGCGCGCAGCGCCGGGTCGTCGGCCAGATGGCGGGCGAGGACCGCTTCGGCATTGCGCACCATCGTGCGCAGCTTGAACGTGCGGATGAGTTCGCCTTTATAGCCGATGCGTTCCTGGGCGTAGAAGGGCGAGCCGCGATCTTCCACCCAGACGAGGAAGGCGAACACGGCCAGCAGCGGCAGCCACACCGGCGCCGTCAAGGCCACCAGCACCAGTTCGAACAGGCGCTTGAGCATCCGGTCCGCCGGCTTGACGAGGTTGTTGGAGATTTCCAGCCCGATGACGCCGATGAATTCGCGCGGCCGGACCCAGAGCGAGGGGGCGTCCAGCAGGTCGGGGATGATGATGACGTGCCGGTAATGGGCCAGGGGTCCCTCGATGAGATCGGCGACCTGGCCGTGCCGCATTTCGCCGGCAGCCAGGATGGCGCAGGGTGCCTGCAGGGTGCTCTCCTGGATCGAGCCGAGTACCGGGAGGCCGGCGATGTGTGCGCCGCGCGGGGCCGCATCGTCGAAGACGCCGATGGCACGGTAACCCAGACCGCTCTCCTGGCGCAGGACGTTGGCCACATGCTCGAGCACCGTGCCCCAGCCGTAGAGCACGACCGGAATGCCCCAGCGATGGAAATGGATCAGCATCCCCTTGAACAGGCTGCGCATCAGACCCGCCAACGGCGTGGCGATCAGGCAGGTGCTGAGCAAAGCAATGCGGCTGGCCACGTCCGTCATGTGGGTGATGAACAGCATAAAGCTCAAGAAAGCCATGACGGCCAGCGTGAGCAGGACCATGCGCCGGACCGACTCGACCGCGCTGACGCCCCAGCCCGGCGTCAGGCGCAGGAGCATGGAGCCGATCCACCACGCAGGGATCAGCAGTTCACCGACGTCGGCCACGAGGAACTCGCCGCGCCAGGCCAACCGGATCAGGCCGCCCAGAATCAGCGCGAGCAGCAGCGCCAGCGTGTCAGCCAGCATCAGGAAAGCGGCGTTCATGGTAACGCGCAGATAGTAGGAATAGTCCGCGGCCGGGCGCGACATGTGGAACGCCTCGACAAAGGCATCGCCCCGGGGGGCACTGGGAAAACCCAGGGGCGTGGCGGGCGTGCGCTCCAGCGGATCCTGCGGCGCGGGGGCTGCTGGCGCGCCGTTCATGGGCCTCCGGTCGCCGGGGTGGGCGCAGCGCGGGACAGCTGCAGGGCGGGATAGAGCTGTGCGGTGAAAGACGTGATCTGTTCCTGATACTTCTGCGATTCGGCGTCGCGCCGGCCGGCGATGGCGATGTAGGCCCAGCGGTGGGCGACGCTATGCACGATGCGGTCCCAGCCCAGCCAGAACATGCGTTCCCAGTGATACGGCGTCGAGCGGCCGTGACCGGCAAACCAATAGGCATAGTAGCCGTTGAGCAGGCGCTTGCCGCTGCGCACGTCGAGCGGCCGTGTGGTCTCCAGGATCATCACCCCGAACGGTTCCTGTCCGGCCAGGGGTACTTTCAGCACATGGCTGGCCTCGATGGTGCTGCCTTGGCCCACCAGGCAGCGTTCCGGGCGATGGATGCTCTCCCGCTCGCGGCCGCTGAGCACGATCGAGACGAAGACTTCATCGCGCACGGAGTTGGTGTATCGCCCCTTGAGGAAGCCGGTGTCCTTGGGCAGGCTTTCGTACTCCACCAGGCTCATGGTGTGCAATTCGGAGCCGCAGGCGGGGCACTTGTCCGGGGTCACGAGGTGGCCGAGGTTGAATTCCTTCAGGCAGGCCGAGTTGTGGCAAAACCGCAGTTCAGAGCCGTGCCATACGCCCAGTTGCGTCGGCAGCACCACGCGGATGCCCGGCTGGTCGGCCACGGTCACACTCGCGGTGAATTGCAACGCCAGCACGGCCACGGCCATCAGGACGACCACGATGATAAACGGGCGGTAGTTCACAGTGCTCCCTGGTCAGCGACCCTCGGCCGCGCCTTCCCGGGTCAGCAGCCAGGTTCTGATCCGACGAAACTGCTGCCGGTACTCCATGTTCATCAGCACGCTCACGCCCACCATCAGGCTGACCGCCACCACGAACATGATGTAGCCCGAATAGTCGTGGTAGATCTTCAACGCCGCCTTCTCGCCGAACGCCGCCGAGACGATGATGATGCTCAGGATACGCGCGCAGTTGCCCGCCAGCGCCAGCGGGATGGAGGCGAGGAACAACAGCCATTTCTTGACCTGCGTTTTCTGGGTGAAGAACGCATAGACCGCCGTCAGCGCTGTCATCGCCAACAGCGACCGCAGGCCGCTGCACGGGTCGGCCACGTCAAACTGGAAGCCGGCCGAGGTGTCGGAGAGGATGCGCGAGCCGGAACTGTAGACCCCGATGCCCAGGATGTTGGCCATGTGCGTCGAGAACGAGGTGGCGAAGATGCGCAGCGGGAACGAAAGCGTGTCGAGGAAGGTCAGCGGGATGCAGAAGATCAGGTAGGCGCACGGAAAGATCAGCATCTTGCCCACCCGCCAGCCGTAAAAATAGAGCGGCACGCCCCACAGCAACATGACCAGCGCCGCCAGCGAGAGACGGGTTTGCTGGATCTTGGCGCCCAGCCAGTGGACCAGCAGCGCGAGCACGATCACGGCCAGCCCCCACTGGCAGACCGACTTCGGCGCGGCAATCAGCTCGCGCCGCTTGACCCAGAGCACGGACAGGCTCACCAGCGGAATCAGCGGGCCGTGCGAGTAGTCCGCGCCGCCGTAGGAAATGCTGTCGTTCCAGCGAGACAGCATCCAGGCGAACGCCGACCGGCTGGCCACGTTGTGCTCGACCGTGTTGCCCAGCAGATGGAACAACACATAGAGCAGCCCGATGATCGTCGACATGAAGCCGAGCTGGATAACCTGTGCGCGATCCAGCGTTGCCAGCCGCCAGCGCTCGCTGAGGATGGCTGCGGATTCCGCCGACATAGGCTCTGCATCCGGTTTATGCTCGACACCATTCATGGCGCGTAGTTTAAGGCAAACTGCCGCCTCCCTGCAAGCGTGGACCGGCCTGACAGGGGGATTTAAAACAGGCCTGCCGCCGCGCGGGAAGCTGCCCCGGCGGCTTGTTGGCTGGTAATCTGGCCACGGTTGGCTGCGCCACAAGCCCACGCAAACGCGGTCCCAACATCGGCCCGGCCTGGACGCGCCGCCCACTCCAGACGGGCGGGAGAGCGGGGCGCACTCCGCCCTGTGGGGCTGCTTGGTCGCCGTCGTCCTCGTGCGCGGGCCGCTACCAAACCTCGAAAACTGTGGTAAAGTCCCGGCGTTTTCGAGGCATAACATGAACATTGCTTTTTGGAAGATGCATGGCGCGGCCAACGACTTTATCGTCGTGGATGACCGGCAGCGGGTGTTTCCGGCGGATGATCGCGCGTGGCTGGCCCGGATCATGGCGCGGCGTACGGGCGTCGGGTCCGACGGCGTCATGCTGGTGCAGCCCTCGGCGTCGGCGGATTTCCGGATGCGGTTCTTCAACCCGGACGGCGGCGAGGCCGAGATGTGCGGGAATGGCGCGCGGTGCATTGCCCGCTTCGCGCACGACCGGGGCATCGCTCCCGCCCAGATGCGCATCGAGACCGTCGCCGGCGAGGTCCGCGCCGGGATCCTGGGCACCCGCGTGCTTCTGGGCATGACGCCGCCGCGCGACTGGCGGCTCCACGCCCAGCTGACGGCGGAGGGGCGGACGTGGACCTATCATTTCGTCAACACCGGCGTGCCGCACGCCGTCGTGGAGGTGCCCGAGCTGGCCGCGGTGGACGTCGCGCGGCTGGGCGCGGCCATCCGGCATCACGCCGACTTCGCGCCGCGCGGGACGAACGCGAACTTTATCGCCGTCACGCCGGAACGCGAGGTGCAGGTGCGCACCTTCGAGCGCGGCGTCGAGGCGGAGACGCTGGCCTGCGGGACGGGCATGGTCGCCTCGGCGCTGATCGCCGCGCGCCTCGGCCGCGTCGCGCCGCCCGTGCGCATCCGGCCCGCCAGCGGCGACGAGTTGGAGGTTAATTTCACGCTCACCGCCGACGACGCCCGCGACGTGACGCTGCTCGGCCCGGCCGAATACGTCTTTCAGGGCGAGTTGGAGTACGCCGGCGTGAAATAGTCTTCTGCTGCGTCGGGCGTGGCAGACGCTGCAACCCAATCCATGTGCTGGCACAGGCGTTCCGCCCGCCGGTGAGCCGGGCGTCACGCCCGACTCGACACCACCACAGCAAGCCGGGCCCAACAGGCGGCGGGACGCCGCCTACACCGGCACGCGAGACGCGTGCCGACACATCCAGCAACACCATGGCTCCGATACCCCATCACGGCTTCTCGAGCCGCCGCCAGCGCGCGATGAACATGCCGTCGCACGGTCCGGCCCAGGGCCAGATCCAGCAGGCGCCCTGTTGGGTTTCGCCGGTCAGCGGATGCGCCACCGCATCGGGCCGAAACTCGGGGTGCGCGTGCGAAAAAGCTTCGGTCACTCCGGTTGTCTCGGGCGTGGTCACGGTGCAGACCGCAAAGACCAGCTTGCCGCCGGGCCGCACGCTTTGTGCCGCACGGGCGAGAATCTCGCCCTGCAAAGCGGCTTTCGCCGCCACGTCGTCGGCCTCGGTGCGCCAGCGCATGTCCGGGTTGCGGTTCCACGTGCCGATGCCGCTGCACGGTGCATCCACCAGCACGCCGTCGAAGAGCTGCGCGTCCCGGGTCTCAGGTCGCGCGTCTCGGGTCTCGCGTCCCGTGTCTCTCGTCGAGCGTGCTTCGCGGCGGCCCGGCAGGCCTTGTTCGCCGGGCCCAAGATGCGATCCCCGCCCCGCAGGGTGTCTTTCGTCGGAAGCAACCGATGAGCCCCTCTCCTTCAAATCATCAATCATAAATCGCAAATCATAAATGTTTCGCCCCGCGTCCGTGATGTGCCTCGTGCGCACGATCGTCACGCCGGCTTCCGCGGCCCGCTTCTCCAGTTCGCGCAGCGCGCCGGTGCGGACATCGGTCGCGAGGATCGTGCCGCGGTTCTGCATCAGCGCCGCCAGATGCAGCGTTTTGCCGCCCGCGCCGGCGCAGACATCCCACCAACGTTCGCCCGGTTGCGGCGCGCACCACCGGCCGACGCATTGCGACGCGAGGTCCTGCACGATCGCTGCGACGCCGGTCGCCGCGCGCAGCCCCTGCAGGTTCGCCGGCGGCTTTACGCTGATCGCACCCGGCAGGCGCGGATGCGGTGCGGCGCGCGGGTTGGGTTGATTGAAAAACTCCAGCACCGCCGCCACCTGCTCCGGCGGGACGCGCAGCCAGACCGGCGGCCGGCGCTGAAAGGCTGCGAGGTGTTGCGGGGTGGCGGTTTCGGATTCGGACAGCAGTGGCAGCACCCAGTCGGGCAGCAAGTCCGCAGGTGCTTTGAGCGCCCCGATCAACGCGGACAGCTCGCGCGCTTTGTCGTGCAGATTTTCCGGTGTGACAGCGGGCAGTTTCAATTCCGCTTGCGCCGCCAGTTCCGCCAGCGCCGGATGCGTGAGTCCGTCGAGCCAGCCTGCCAGCGCCAGGGCGCGCGCCGGGGGCAGGCCGGCCAGCCAGCCGCGCCAGCGGAAAAACGCGAAGAGCACGTCGCCAAAGAGGCGGCGGTCGCGCGCGCCCCATTCGTGGTGCGCGCGGCAGCACCCGGCAAAGCACTGGTCGGCGGGCCGGCGTTCGGCGAGCACGGCGTGTTCCAGCGTGGCGAGCAACTCGATCAGGCGTACGGCTTGTGTCTGGGCGGCGGGCATTTTTCCGAATCTTGGACTGCGGGCTATTTCGCGGCGGCCTTGGCCGCGTCCGCCGGCTTCTTCGCCTGTGCTTGCTGGAGGAACTTCTTGTAATCGGCGGGGGAGCCGAAGCCGGAGCGCCCGGCGAGCTGCTTGCCGGTGGCGTCGGCGACGACGACGAACGGCAGCGTGCTGCCCTCGACCTTGAAGAGTTTGCGGAACGCGCCGCTGGTCGCCGCGTCGTCGCAGTTCAGGTCCACATAGACGAACTTGTCCTTGGGCAGCTTGACCTCGTTCTTGGCCACGTAGCTGCGCAGCGCCTGACAGTTGCCGCACTTCTCGCGGCCGAACTGGATGAACAGCTCTTTCTTTTCGGTCTTGGCCTGTTCCAGCGCCTTGTCGAGGTCGGTGACGGCCACCGGCCCCTTGGCGAATCCCTGCGGCACGCTCCACAGCAGCGCGACCGCGATCAATGCCATCCGTAATGCTTTCATGGTTACTCCTGATGTTGACGCGGCGATTTGACACTCCCGCGTGTCGCCGCGCAAGCCGAATCCACTGCTTGGTGGGCGGGAGCTCCCGCTCCCGCGTTCATCAGCCTGTGGTTCTATCTTGCGGGAGCTGGAGCTTCCACCCACAAGAACAGAGCATCGCGACCTGGTGCGCAGGTGTTACTTCGCCGCCGGCCAGAAGGCGTTGACGGTGCGGACCCATTCGTCGGCCATGAGCTGGTGGCCGGAGTAGGTCGGATGGACGCCATCCCAGATCCAGTGCTCAGGGGCGAGGCGGCTGCCGGCGTCGGTGAAGATTTTTTGGAGCCGGACCAGTGCCGCGCCGTGCTTGGCGGCCAGCCTGGCGACGATCGCCTGGCGCTGCTGGAGGCTGGGATTCCACGTCGCGAAGATGGCCTTCTTCGCGCCCATCGGCAGGCCGAACGGCTCGCAGAGGACCAGTTTGAGCTTCGGATTGGCGGCCTTGGCTGCGGTCAGCAGCCGGTCATAGACCTGCTCGTACTGCTCCACCGGCACGCCCTTGCTGTTGTCGTTGACGCCGATGAGCACGGAGAGCACGTCGGGCTTGAGGTCGAGCGTGTCCTTCTGCCACCGCTTTTCCAGGTCGAGCACGGTGTTGCCGCTGATGCCGCGGTTGAGGAAGGTCAGGTTGCGCTCGGCATGGCCGGCGCCGAATTTCGCGGCGATGATGAAGGCGTAGCCGTGGCCGAGGATGTGGTTCGGGTCGGCGCTGCGCCCGCGGTTGCCGTCGGTGATCGAATCGCCCTGGAACAGGACGCGCGTGTCCTTGCCGAACGCCGCCATCGTCTCGAGCGCGTCGGCGGCGCGGGCAGTCATGGCGCCCGCCAGCAAGACCGTCGCCAGTAATCCGCCCGCTAGGAACATAGCGCCCGGCGTAGCCGCGGCGGCCCGCCGCGTATTCCGCGGCGAGGAGCCGTTTCCACGGCAAGCTGGCGGCCGGCCGGCGGAAGTGACCGCAGATCGGGCGCTTTGGCCGGGCAAGCCGGCAGGCGGTTTGGCATGGGTGCTGGTCGGCATGCTTGTTCTCCGCGTTGCTCAGTGGATGATGGCGTTGGGCAGCTCGTTCACGTCGTCGGCGAGGTACGGAAAGTGCGCGGCGAGCAGTTCGCCCACCTGCTGTACGGCCTGGATGAGCGCGGCGGTGTAGTCGCCCTGCTTCAGGGCCGCGCCGAGCTTCGCGCTGACATCCTGCCAGAAGGCGTCGCCGCAGGTGGCGTGGACGCCGCTGTCGCCGACAATGGCGAACTGGCGCGTGCGCGGCGCGAGGTAGAGCAGCACGGCGTTGCGCTGGCGCGTCTGGGTCATGCCGAGTTGCTGGAAGCGTTTCTGCGCGAAGGCGAGCGCGTCGGCGTGGGCGTGGTGCGAGATGTAGACGCGGATTTCGCCGGAGGTTCTTTGCTCCGCCGCGGCGATGGCCGCGACGATCCGGGCCTCGTCCAACTGGCTGATGAATTCCTTGACCTGCATGTTCACCAACTCCCGCTCGCGCCGCCGCCGCCGGAACTGCCGCCACCGCCGGAAAAATCTCCGCCGCCGCCCCAGCTGCTACTACTGCTGCTGCTGCCGCCCCAGCCACTGCCGCCCCAGTAGACGCCGCCACCGCGGTGGTACACCGTGCCGCGCGGTTGCCGGGCTTTGCTGATGACGATGATCACGAGCATGATGACCATGAAGACCAGGGGCACCTTGTCGAGCCCCCGGCTGCGCGGATGCTTGCCGGCGACGGTGCGCCCGGTGCCTTTGTATTCGCCGCGTGTCGCCTTCAGGATCGCTTCCACCCCGGCGCTCAAGCCGGCGCCGAAGTCGCCGCGCTTGAAGTGGGGTGCGATCTCGTCGGCGATGATGCGCTTGCAGAGCGCGTCCGGCAGGGCGCCTTCCATGCCGTAGCCGGTCTGGATGCGCAGCTTGTGGTCCTGGACGAAAACCAGCAGGGCGATGCCGTTATTCTTGTCTTTTTGCCCGATCTGCCACGACTGGAAAATGCGCTGCGAAAAGTCCTCCAGCGACGAGTCGCTCTGCATCTTGGGGAAGACGGCCACGACCACCTGGGCGGACGTGGCCCGCTCGAACTCTTCCAGTTTCCCGTTCAGCTGCGCGGCCGTCGCCGCGGGTACGACGCGGGCGTAGTCGTTGAAGTAATGCGCCGGCTTGGCCGGCAGCGTTTCCGCGGCGCGGCCGGCGCAGGTCAGCGCGAACCCGGCGGCGAGGCAGCGGAGGTGGTGGAGGACCTTCATTTTTCGGGCGAAACCTTGCCGCCGAAGTCGAACTGCACGCGCGGCGGTTTCTCGGCGCCGGCTTCCGCTGCAAAATAGGGTTTCGTCTGGAAGCCGAACATCCCCGCGAGCATCACGTTCGGGAAGGTCTTCACCGAGGTGTTATAGGTCATCACCGCCTCGTTGAATTTCTGCCGCTCGACCGTGATGCGGTTTTCCGTGCCTTCGAGCTGCGCCTGCAGGTCGCGGAAGTTCGCGGTCGCCTTCAGGTCGGGATAGCGTTCGGCGACCACCAGCAGCCGTGAGAGCGCGCCGGAGAGCTGCTGCTGCGCCTTCTGGAACTCGGCGAGCTTGGCGGGATCGTTCGGCGCCGCGTTGGGGTCGAGCTTGACCTGGCCGACCGAGGCGCGCGCCGTGGTGATCTCCGTGAGCGTGGACTTTTCGAAGTTGGCGGCGCCGGAGACGGTCGCCACCAGGTTCGGGATCAGGTCCGCGCGCCGCTGGTAGACGTTCTGCACCTGCGCCCACGACTGGTCCACCACCTGCGCTTTCGAGACCATGCTGTTGTAGCCGCCCACGCCGACCAGGCCGACGGCGATCAGCATCACGACCAGCACCAGCACCACCAACATCAGTCCAGCTTTCATGGGTATCTTCCTCGTTTCGCCGGCAACGTAGCCGATTCCCCGGCCGGTGTCCATGACGCGTCAACGCGCCCCCTCGTGCAGCAGG
The DNA here is from genome assembly GCA_903896925.1 of uncultured Lentisphaerota bacterium. Lineage (GTDB taxonomy): Bacteria > Verrucomicrobiota > Kiritimatiellia > CAIQIC01 > CAIQIC01 > DP16D-bin41. The sequence continues at coordinate 11,370 of CAITZM010000188.1, forward strand.
CGCCGCAGCCTCTCGCCGGGGCCGCAAGCTGGACCGCCTGCCGCGCCTTGCATACAGCGGCGAGCTGCCGGGGCCGGTGGGAGCGCTGTGGAGCACCCGGTCGCACAGTTGTACAACTGTGCGATACGGCTGCGCCCGACGGCGCGCCAGCCGACGGCCTTGCACAAGGCAAGCAGCCCTCTGCCCTTTGCGCCTGCAGGATAACTTTGGACTCAGTTACCTGGCAACGCAAGGTAGCTTGCAAGGCTAGGTAGCTGGTGTGGGACTTTAGCTCTGTTTTTTGCCTGTGGCGGGGCGAAGACGCTGGCAGGGCGTGCGACGGGCGCGCCGCAGCCCAAGGCGGGCCGGCGTCTGTTCAGCGCAGCCTGTTCGCGCTCGATCCGGCCAGCTGTCTGGCTGTTCTGCCGGAGGGCCACGCTGCGGTGGGTGCCGCTCGTGTCCAGGACGACGGGTTCATTTTACTTTTTCTCCGTCACCGGGGTGGCCAACGGCTTGCTGGTGAGCAGGTCGATACCGCGGCCGCCGGTCGCGCCGCGCTGGCCGGGGACGGCGTTGTAGAACATGTAGAAGGTTTCGTTCTGCGGGTTGAACAGGAGCGCAATTTTGTGCGCGTATTGTTTGTCGAGCCCGCTCGGGTTGCCGCCGGCCTTGTAGAGCGGCTCCGGGTGTGCGGTCCAGTGCAGCAGGTCGCGCGAAAACGCGATCATGATGTGTGCGCCGCCGCGGCCGACGCCGAAGTAGAACATCGTCCAGTGATCGCCATCGCGGAACACCTTCGGGTCGGAGCAGAACTTTTCGTCATAGCCGCCTGCGCGGTTGCGCAGCACCGGGTTGGCCGTGTGGCGGGTCCAGTTCAGCAGGTCGGTCGAGAACGCCAGCCCGGATTGTTCGACGTGGCCGTTGGCGGCATTGTAGAAATTAAAGAACCGGCCCTGATGCTCGACGAGCCAGGGCTGATAGACGCAATCCTTCTCCCAGGCGCCGCAGTCCGCCTCGTGCGTGGAAAGGATCGGCTGGTCCTTCGCGCGCTCCCAGTGCAGTCCATCGGCGCTGCACGCGACACCTTCGGAGCCCGGGCGCAGTTCGTAGCCGCCCTGTCGCGGATACGCGCCGTAGAGCGTCCAGAACTTCCCGTCGCGCTTCTTCAAGGTGCGCGGCGCCTTGATATCGTAGGACTCATAGAGGAATGCGCCGATGACGCGGCCGCCATGGTCGAATTCATCCTTGGGCCCGAAGCCCATCGCGCGTTGGTAATTGTCCCAGTGCAGCAGGTCGGCGCTCTCCGCCACATAGGATTGGTAGCCGTGGCCGTCGAAGGTGACGAAGCTCATGTAGAACTTTTCGTCGCCGGGGATCTGGTAGACCGTCGGCACATCGGTCCCGAGGATGTTGGTGACGCCCGCGATCGCCGGCACGGCGGGCACCACGTGCGCCGGCCAGTAATGCCAGCCGCGGTACGGCGCCGACCACGCGTCGAGTGTTGTCCGGTCGAGGTCCGCCACCTCGGCCGCCCACGCGCCGCTCGCCAAAAGCACCGCCGACCATAACGAGGCGCAGAAGCATCCTGTGATATTTTTCACGTCGCGGCTCCGTTTTTCAGACGTTGGGGAAGCGCGGCGTGTATAGCAAATCGCGCCGCCACGCGACCAGCGCCGGTTGCAAAGTAGTCCTCACGCGCCGCGTGAGGTTGCCGTCGCTGCGTGGCTGCGTCGGGAGTCTGGTGTCAGGTTTTGCGGGGGTGAATTTCGCGGGGCTGGAAGCCCCGCCCACAAAGATCCGGGCTGCGTTGCAGTTGGTTTGTAGGCCGGGTCTCCGACCCGGCGCGCACCGCACCCGTGCCACCGAAATCAATCACATGGTGCGCAGCGGTTCGACCAGCTCACGGCAGGCAAGCGCCCCGCAGGCAAGACGGCGCCCCTACGTTTCCGTCATGCAAAATTTCGGGGTGGCCGTTTTCTTCTGTAGCGGCGGCCTGTGGCCGCCGTCGGCGATCCCACTACGGCGGGATCGCCGCGGCAGCGTTACTTTGCAACACCGCCGGCAAACAGCCGACCGTGCGACACTGCGGAGCGCGGACCCGCCTTCGCGAGGACGCTACGGCGGGCAGGCGAGGACGACACGGCTTAGTTTGCCGCGATCGGCTTGCCCCACAGGGACAGCGGGCGGACGGCGGGGGCGAGCTTGGGCATGTCCTCGGCGGGGGCGAAGACGACGACCAGGCGCGCGGCCGCGGTCGCAGGCACGCGGAAGCCGAGCTTGTTGCTGTGCAGGGGGTGGCCCGTCGGCGGCGTGGGCGGCAATGTCATCTCCTCGAACTTGGCGCCTGCGGGCTCGAGGATGCGCGCGACAAGGGTCTGGCCTTTTTGCATCAGCCTGGCCTCGCGCCCGGCCAGGGTGATCTTCGCCTGCGTATGGATGGCCCAGATGATTTCCTGCGGCTTGGCGAGCGTGATTTCGTCCTGCACCAGGGCGCCGGCACTGCCGAGCAGCAGGATGCCGCGCTGCGCCTTCTTGGCGGCGGGCGCGTAGCCGGCGGTGAGGTCGGCGACGGCGCAGGCTTTGCCGGGCGTGCCGTCGAAGGCGACCATCGCGGCCTTCGCCTTTGGATCCTGGTTCGCGCCGCCGAGCGTGCAGACGTTGTGGCCCGCGCTCATCAGGCGGTAGTAGGTCCAGCGCTGTTTGCCAAAGTAGCCGGGCAGGTTGTACTCATCGCTGCCGAGGTCTTCGCACCAGCGTTGCCCGCGCAGGTCGAGGACGAACGTGCCGAGATCAAGGTGGCTGTGGTTCGCCTTGTTGTCGCCGGCCTTGAAGCCGACGAAAGTCGCCTTGCTGTCCCAGCCGCTGCGCAGGAAGGCCACGTCCACGCCGCGGAAGAAAGCGTTCGGCGGCAGTTTTTCCACGAGCGTGGCGTCTGGCACGGGCGCGGGCAGCCAGAGCAGATAATTGGCGCCTTTCAATTTTTTATCGCAGAAGAAATTATCCGCGGCAAAGACGGGCTGCCGGTAGGCGTGCGCGAGCCAGAACATCGACCACGACGGGCCGCCGCGGTCGCCGGCGTCGGCGAAATTGAACGTGCGGTTCAGCGGGCCGACGGAATAGAGATGGAAGAAGCCGGTGCGGTCGAGGCCGGCGGCCTGCTTCAAGCCGAAATCCTTGTCGAGCGCGGACTCGAGCGCGGCGATGATGTAGGCGGTGTAGGTGGTGGCATAGTCCCAGTAGCCCGGGCCTTCGTTCCAGCCGCCGTCGGGCGCGTAGCTGGCGAGCGCGAGCGGCAGCGCGGCGAGCGATTGCTTGAGCACGCGCAGCGCGAGCTCCGGCTCCTCATCGGCGATGGCCAGCGCGCCGATGCCGAGGCCGCCATTGCAGACCTGGTTCCAGTTGTGGTTGGCCTTGAGCCAGAAGCGGCTCCTCGAACTGGGCGTATCGCCGAGCCCGGGCTTGAGGCCTTTCTCGACGAGCGCCGTCTTGATCGCCTTGCGCTCGTCCGGCGGCAGCACGTCATAGAGCCAGTCATAGCCAAGCGCGAGCGCGGTGGTCATCTCCGCCACGTCGAGAAAGTGCGAGGGGTTCCAGTCCGCGAAGGCCGCCGCGGTCAGCATTTCCTTGCGCGCCCGCGCCGCATACTCCGCCTTGCCGGTCAGCCGGTAGAGCGTCGCCAGCGTGGTGACGCGGTGGAGGCAGGTGCGGCTCTTGTCGAGCAGGCGCGGGCCGATGAGCTCGTGCGTGATGGGCGTCGAGTTGAGCTCCTTGTCGCCCTGCGCGCACAAATCCTGCAGCATTTTCTTGGCGACCGGGTCGCTGCTGGTGCGCGCGCGGAGCGTCTCCCAGGCGGTGCGCGTCAGTATCAGCCGCGGGTGCTCGCGGTGCAGCGTCGCGAGCGTGACCTCGTCCGCGCCCGCCGCCAGCGTGACGCCCAACCACAGTCCGGCAATGATTTTATTCATAATGATGTGCGGAGAACGTGCCGTATCCGCCGCGATTTTCCAAGCCTTGGAAAATAACCGGACAAAAGTTCCAAGGCTTGGAAGGCTTGCGGTGCGACCCGGGAAGGCCGCCCCTCCTTCCCATCCCAGCCGCCTTGCGCCCATGCGTGCGTGCCGAAATTTCGCCGCGGTGCTGAGCTTGGTGCCCGGTTATTTCGCGACCGAGCCCGGCGTCAGGCGCACTTTCAACACGGCCGCCTGCCCTGCGGCCAAGGGGGTGACGAAGCCGACCACGCTGACGCCCGGGTTGGGTTCATCGAAATCGTGCGGCGGCGGATGGGCGGGCCAGCTTTGGAGTTGGGCGCCGGCCGGCGCAAGCACTTCGATGCGCAGCCGCTGGCCATCTTTCTCCAACCAGCCGCCGGGCTGCAGCGTGCCGGGCGTCACCATCGCCCAGCGCACTTGCGCGGCTTGGGCCCCGCCCTGCAGTTGATCTTCAATGACGACACGATGATCGGGCTCGACGCTGAAACGGCGCTTGGCTGCGGCGAGCTGCCCGGCGTAGGTCGCGGTCAGGTCCAAGACGGCAAACTGCTTCCCCGGCTTCGCAGAAAATTCCACGATGGGCGCCTGGCTCGTGACCACCTGTTCCTGGTCATCCACCAGCAGCGTGCTGTGGCCGCGGTTGTGGTAGCGGAACAGTTTCCAGCGCTCGCCGCCCTGTTTTCCGTCCCACAAGCCGAAGCCGCGGGCTTCCAGCTGGTGATAGTTCTGCATGCCCAGATCGAGCGCCCAGCGGACGCCGTCGGCGTCCATGACAAACGAACCGACGTCCATGTGCCCGTGGCTCGCGCCGGGGCTGCCGGCCTTGATGGCCAGATAGACGGCGTTCGGATCGGTCCAGGAGGTGCGGAAGACCGCCAGCGGATTCGGGCCGCGCCCATACCAGTTGAGCGCAGCGGGCTCGGTGCGCTGCAGCTGCGCATCGGCCCAGAGCAGCGCCATCGGGAAGAAGCGGTCCGACTGATTGGCGCCATGGCTGTCGCGGATGGATTTGATCTCGCGCTGCAACAAAGGCTCTTCGCACCACAGCAACTCCGGCCGGTGTGTGCGGTTGGCGAACCAGACCATCGCCGGCGAGAAGCCCGCGCGCGTGCCGGCATCGCTGAAACTGAACGGCAGGCCGGTGGGCCCGGTCATGTGCAGCGGGAACTCGCCGGTCTTGAGGAAGCCGGGCTGTTGCGTCAACCCACAGGCGGTCCCAAGCGCGGACTCCAGCATCGCAATGAGCGTGACGTTGAACGTTGTGCCGTAGTTCCAATAGCCGGGCCCTTCGGGATAGGTGCCGTCGGGTTCATAGACTTTCATCGCCGCAGGCAGTCCCGCGAGCGCCCGCGAAATGACCTCGGCGGCCCGCGCCGGATTATCTTCCTGCAAGGCGAGCGCGCCCGCGACCATGCCGGCGTGGCAGACCTGGTTCCAGTTGTTGCCACCGTGTTCCCAGCCGTGCTTGGCGCCGGGCTTCAAATACGGGCCGAGCCCTTTCTTCTCGATGGCCTCACGGATTTCCGCGCGGTCGGCGGGGGAGAGTTCCGTGTACAGCCAGTCATAGCCGAGCGCCATGGCGAGCGTCATTTCTGCCACGTCGAGGAAGTGCGACGGGTTCCAGTCCGGCATCGCCGCCGCCGCCTTCATCTCCGCGACGGCGCGGGCCACATAGCGCGGGTCGCCGGTCAGGCGCGCCGCGCACCCGAGGTGCATGATCCGGCTCAACGCTTCGCGCGAGCGGTGGAGCAGGCGGCGACCCTCTTTTTGGTAGATGACCGGCGGCTCGGCCAGCATGTGGTCCGCCGTGATGCGGATGGCGTCAAAGAGTTCCGCGCTGCGCGGATCCTGTTTCACCTTCGCCTTCACCGCCGCCTTGGCTTCCGTCGTCCAGAGCAGGCGCGGATGCCCTGGGCGCACCGTCGCCAGCGAAACCTCGTCCGCGCACGCCGTCAGCGTGAGGGCCAATAACACTCCAAACATGCTTTTGTTCATAATGATATGGGGAGAACGTGCTGCAGCCGCCGATATTATCCAAACCTTCAATTGTCCGAAAAACCGCGGGTGGTGAGACCTGCCGGACCGGGTGGGGGCGCGTTGCCGCTGACGAGGGTGGTGGGGACCTGTAGCGGCGACCTGTGGTCGCCGTTGGCGCGCTGCAGGTTGCGGCTCCGCCAGAGGCGTCGCCCTACCGCCGGCGCTGTATGCAATGGCTTTTCTTAAGGTCCAGTGAGAATGGCGATGAAATTTCCCTAGCCTGGAAAAGCCGGTGGTTTCAGCCTCCACTGTGCGGAAGCCGTCACGCTGGAGGCTCACAACTTGTCGTGTTCCACCGGTTCGGCATCGGGGACCTTGGCCAGTATCGCCATGAAGTCGCGACGTTTGCCGCGCTTGGCGCGGGCCTCCAAATAATCCTCGGTCATCAAGGCGGAAATCTTCTCCGCCACCGCCGTCGAAATCAACTGGTTGATCGAAACGTGCTCCTGCTTGGCCAAGGTTTTTGCCGTGGCGTGCAAGGAGTCCGGCAGGCGTACGGTGCGCATGTTTATTCTCTCAATTTCCATAAAAATTAGAATTATCCTCGGCCATTTCTCCAGCCCACGCACACACGACGTAATTATCCTTTGCTGTGCTTACCATCCGAACTGTAGGGACAACCCGCTCCTACGTTGCTGCTGCCGCAATACACGCAACGTGAGCCTTGGCCGTGAAGATGTTTACGGTCTGGGCTGTAGGGACAGCCCAAACCGTAATTGTGAGACCCGCAATATCGGCAGGCATTGTTTTCCGCCGCATGAACGTGCTTTTGGTCATCTGCGTACGGACAACCAAGGCCATAATTTTTCGATCCGCAATACATGCATGTGCTCATTTTTCTTCCTTTCGGCTTGGCCGGTCAAACAAAGCCATAAAATTCCTCCTCGCAAGCAGGGGCCAGGAGGCGCCACACGAGCGCTGTAGCGTCAATACCCGACGCCGATAATAGGAGGCCAGCGGGGCTTTGTAGAAACATGCCGGTGCAGGATAATCCGAGCCAAACAAGACCCGCCGGCTCATTCCACTAGCAAGGAGCCGCTGGACATCTCGCAGTGGCATAAATGCGGTATCCGCCCAAGCATTGTCAGATTGCTGCATTACATTGAGAGCCTGCTCAATCGGTCGTCCATGCGCAAGGATAACCGGAACGTCGGGGAATGTTCTGCATAGCGGGCCGAAGCGGCCAGCTTCGTACTCGGGGAATCCACCCGTATGGAGGATCACCGGCCATTTGCGCTCTCGTGCGAGGGCAAAAGCGCGACGCAGAGGTTGCCCACCCACCCGCCAGCCATTTGCCCCGTGGATTTTCAGGCCGCAAAAGGGCAGTACATCATATTTACGCAGATCGCGAGATTGAATAAGCATCTCTGGCGTGAGCCATAAAAGCAAAACGGATTGCTTGTCGGCCAGTTCGCAGATGCGCTCGTATTCTTTACGCACAAAGGCCCAAGGCTTGCCACTGGTGGAGGTGGATGAAACAGCCCAACGGCCCACGCCCAGCCGCCGGAGCCCACGTACAACATCCTCCGGGCTAAAATACTGGTCCTGAAAATAGCCGACGTGAACGTGAGCGTCGCAGAGCATACTTGTCCTCACCATCACTTAGCGGTCGCCGCTTGATGCTGCCAATACTCATCCACAATCTTCTTGTTCAAAAAGGCAATATCGCAGAAGTGGCTGCTGACCTTGAACATATCGCCGCCGTTTTCGTTGAAATTACGCGCGAGGCAACGCGAGCAGAACTGTCGCGCAGCACAGCCAATGCAATCCGGCAAGTTGGCGTTCGTAATTTGTCGGAGCTTGCGTATTGCCGGCGAATTATCCCAAATGCTTTTCAAAGATTCTTTATATGCATCCCCGAGGATGATCCCTTGAAAACCTGAACACGGGTAGAATGCCCCATTCGCTGCAAGATTGATGCTGTCAACTCCAATCCCACAGACGGGCTTATTTTCAAAGGACTTCGCATCCTCAAGCTGAGGCTTGACCTCTAAATTCGCCATATACTCCTGGTCATACTCCAACATCCCACGCATGAAATCCTCGGCTTCTGACCTACTAAGGCGGTGATTCAAATTGGATGACGAAAAATCTGTCCGTGCCATCATGATGAAATCTGTGTACGCCTTGATCCTGTGTTGGTACGCCCACGCCATGACGCCGCGGTATGAATTCCGGTTGAGTTGCAAAACTGGACAACTAATTTGCGTCGGCACATCGGCAGCGACCAGTCTTTCCAAGGATCGCAATGTCTTGACGTGCGAACCAGGGAGCTGAGTAATCCAGTCATGCTCATCCGCCTTCATGCTGTAGAGCGATACTTGGACTTGTGCGATGTTGACTTCTTTGAGCAGGGCAATATGGTCGTCAGTCAACAAGGTGATATTGCTGAGGATGCTGATGGACAAATCGTTCTTCCTTGCCCGGCGCAGAATTTGATCAATGTCTTTATGCAAAAAACACTCGCCGCCGGAGATTGTCAAACTAAGGGTGCCCAACGGCATAAGCTGGTCTAGAATATCAAGCGCGATTCTGGTTTCCAAATCACACATGGCCCGGTTAGGCGGCAGATAGCAGTGGCGACAATGTTCATTACAGCGCGACGTGACCTCCATCTGAAGCGAAAAAATATGTGGATGCTGATGAAAGTGCTCCTCCATAAAGTCTGTTGTGTCACCTATCAAAGATCGTTCCGCACAGAAGTTAGTTACTGGCATTGTTTTAGGATTTTCCATGCGATACGAAAATGCCGGCTCCTTGCCATCAATCTCTGTCGGTGATTCCCCGGTGAGCACAAAACCATCTGCCTCTAAATTCTCGATAAATTCTCTTAAATCTGCCGCTAATGTTTCTGTTGCCACCTCACTAAACTCGGTGGCAAGTTCAGTGACAATGTCAGCCTCGCAGCGAGGTTGACGACCAATTTTAGATAGATAAATCGCGCCGACATCATCATAAATTCGATCACGCTTGGTCAATTGGTTGCTGATTATGCCTATGTCGTCAAATTGGCGTATAAAGGTGTCTCGCGATTGTCTGAGCCACATAAAACCTCGTTTCATAGAGACAAAATTCCGACAAAAAGGCGGCACAAGGGGAAAGCCTTGTGCCGCCCGCTCGCGCTAATTAGCTCGATAACATGATACGCAATAGGATTTATTCGACGTTCCTTGTGAGGGGCACCCAGCAACAAAAGCGCCCTTGGGCTGATTCTTGGCAATCAGTTTCGGCTTCCGGTATTGCTTCTTCATTTTTTCACCTCCCTTCTTGGTTGAGCAGTTATAGAAACCCTTAGAAATTGAACCCATTTTTTTGTTCTATCGAATTCCCCTACGATAAACCCTGCTGCCATCCATGCCTCTGCCTGAACATGGCGGGTTGGCGACTCATTCGCCCACCACCAGTCATAATCAGAAGCAGAACGCGGTAACGAACTCGGCAATAGTTTGTCGATGTCCCCAAAATCAAGGGTGACATCGTTGATATGGGCTGGTATTGCTTTTAGATAATCTTCAAGCGGCTTGTATTTTGGCATTGTTATTTCCTTCATTTCCTTACGATAAACCCACACTTCGTCTCATGACATGGCCGCGAAACTTGCTCAACGTTATTTCGCATACTCTCCAAAAGAAAAAGGGCGCTAACCTTCTTCGTTTCGCATACCTCACGTGAGGGCCGCCAAGCCCTGTGTTGAAATACGGAAACTGGAAGGCGCGCCCAGCCGGGCGCGTCCCTCGCAGTCTCGTTTCAACACACTCAATCTTGGCGGATTTCACGTGAAACGATTCTGCTGCGACGCAGAAAATATTCAGTTGTCAGTGGTCAAAGGTTCTTCAGTTCTGATTCTCCGGATGAATTGAAAGCTGTCGCCCAGCCGGGTGCCAGGCCTTGCAAAAAAAGTTCGGGAAATCTGCCAAGGTGAAGCGCGAATCTGTGTGTGGCGCAATGTGACAAGCCGCGCGCCAGCTTTCTACCTCTGGCGTTCCGCTCACTCTGATGAAATTCTTCATCACCCGCATCGTCATCCGTCCGTTCGTTTGTTTGCGATGCCTCCGGCTGCTTCGCCCATCAACGTGCTCATCCTAGCAACACACCATCGGCACCGTCAAATTTATTGCAAAATCCGTTTTGAAAACTGCGCGCAGCCGGCTCGACGCGCGCGGCGGGGGCGTGCTAGTTTTCGCGCGCGAAGGAGCTTCCAAATGAAACTTGCGATGCGGTGGTGCGGACTGGTGCTGGCGGCGGGCGTGTGGTTCGGCGGCAGCGGAACCGCTGCGGCCAAGCTGGTGCAGGTGGACCTGGGCGGCGCGTGGCAGGTGGCGGAGGCCGGCAGCGCGGAGTTCATTCCCGCCACGGTGCCGGGCTGCATCCACACCGACCTCATGGCGGCCCATAAACTGCCCGACCCGTTCTGGCGCGACAACGAGGCCTCGTCGCAATGGGTCAGCGACAAGGCCTGGGTCTACCGCCGCTCGTTCTTCGCCGCGCCGGCGCTGCTGGCGCGCGAGCATGTGCTGCTGCGCTGCGAGGGGCTGGACACGCTGGCGACCCTCAAGCTCAACGGCGCGGAGCTGGCGCGCACCGACAACATGTTCCGCACGTGGGAATTCGACGTGAAGAAGCTGCTCAAGTCCGGCAGCAACGAAATCGAAATCACGTTCGAGCCCGTCCTCCCGTTCATCCGCGCGCAAGAAAAGCGCCGCAAGCTGCCGACCTGGGCCTATCCGGGCGCGGCCTACCTCCGCAAGGAGCCCTGCAACTTCGGCTGGGATTGGGGCCCGACGCTGATCACCTGCGGCATCTGGAAGAACATCGGGCTCGTGGCGTTCGACACCGCGCGGCTCGACGGCGTCCTGGTTTTGCAGGACCACAAGCAGCCCGGTCAGGTCGGGCTGGAAATCCAGGTGACGGCTGAAGGCGACGCGCCTGCGGCACAAGTCCAGGTGGTGGCCCCCCATGGCGAAATTCTAGGGACGGAGAAGGCAGCGTTCAGCAAGGGCAAGGCAAGCGCGAAGGTTATGGTAGCCAAGCCGCAGCTCTGGTGGCCCGCCGGCATGGGCAAGCAGCCGCTCTACACGGTCAAGACGACGCTGCTCACCGCCGACAACAAAACGCTGGATAGCTCCACGCAGCGCATCGGCCTGCGCACGCTGCAGGCGGTCCAGCAGACGAAGGACACCACGATGCACTTCGTCGCCAACGGCGTGCCGTTCTTCGCGAAGGGCGGCAACTGGATCCCGGCCGACCAGTTCGCGACGCGCCTGACCAAGGAGCGCCTGCGCCGCTACATGGAGGACGCGGTCGCCGCGAACATGAACAGCCTGCGCTTCTGGGGCGGCGGCTATTACGAGGAGGACGAGCTCTTCGACCTCTGTGACGAGCTGGGCCTCTGCATCTGGCTCGACTTCAAGTTCTCCTGCACCACCTATCCGGCGTTCGACGACCAGTTCCTGGCCAACGTCACCGCCGAGGCGCGCGACAACCTCAAGCGCCTGCGCCACCACCCCTCGATCGCCGTCTGGTGCGGCAACAACGAGATCATGTTCTTCCGCGACAAGACGTGGTCGGACAAGAAGATGAGCGAGGACGATTATTACAAGCTGTTCCGCGACACGCTCGGCAACCAGGCGCGCGAGCTGGCGCCGCAGACCGATTTTGTCACCGGCTCGCCCGACTGCGGCGACGTGCATTTCTGGGAAGTGTGGCACGGCGGCAAGCCGTTCGAGGTCTACCGCAACATTCACGGCTTCGTCAGCGAGTTCGGCTTCCAGTCGTTCCCGGAGCCGAAGACCGTGGCGACCTTCTCCGAGCCGGCGGACCGCAACTCGGTCTATTCGCGCATCATGATGTGGCGCATGCGCTCGAACCGGATGTACATGGACGTGAAGGAAGACGGCAAGATCGGCACCGACAAGATCATGAAGCTGGTGAAGCAGTACTTCCGCGACCCGAAGGATTTCGAGAGCACGCTGTGGCTCAGCCAGATCACGCAGGGCTACGGCATCAAGTACGGCGCGGAGGGCTGGCGCCGCGAGATGCCCAAGAGCATGGGCTGCGTCTACTGGCAGTACAACGACACGTGGCCGTGCTCGTCGTGGTCCTCGATGGACTACTTCGGCCGCTGGAAGGCGCTGCACTACATGGCCAAGAACTTCTACGCGCCCGTGCTCGTCTCCGGCGCCGAGGACATGAAGGCCGGCACGGTGGATCTGTTCGTCACCAGCGACCGCATGGAAGACTGCCAGGGCAGGCTGACCTGGACCGTGACCGATGTCGCCGGGCAGACGATCAAGCAGGGCGCGCTGGACGTGGCCGTCCCGGCGCACAAGAGCCTGAAGGTCGAGACGCTGAAGCTCGCCGACGAAATCCAGAAGCACGGCAAAAACAACGTGCTCGTGTGGCTGAAACTGGAGGTCGGCGGGGCGGCCGTCTCCGACAACCTCGTCACCTTCGTCTACCCCCGCGAGTTCAACCTCGCCGACCCGCAGCTCGCCGCGACGGTGGCCGAGGCCCACGGCGCGTTCACCGTGACGCTGGCCGCGGAACATCCCGCGCTCTGGGCGTGGCTGGAACTCGACGGCGTGGATGCGCGCTGCTCCGGCAACTTTGTCCACGTGACGAAGGGCGCTCCCGTGACCCTTAGCGTGCAGCCCGCCCAACCGCTGTCGAAGGCCGCCTTCCAAAAGGCGTTGCGCGTGCGCAGTCTGTTCGACACCTACGCGCATTGACAAAAAAGCAGCCGGTTGTTTAAATCATGCGCATGGTCTCCAGCTTGCAGCGGCCAAGGGGCGGGCGCTGCGGAAGAGGCCGGAAGGCACGGCATGCCGAGCATAGAAAATTTCCAGCTGTTGATCGCGCATCTGCAGGACGTGGTGTATAGCGTGGACGTGGAGACCAAGAAATTCTCCTACATCAGCCCCGCCTTCGAGCGCCTGTTCGGTTACACGGCGGACGACATTCACGCGATGGGCGGCCGGCCCGAGTTCCTGCAGGCCGTGATCCAAGGCGGCAAATTCATCGAACAGGACAAAATTCTCGAGGAACTCAAACAGGGCAAACTCGTTGAACGCTTCCGGCACGTCGCCTGGTGGCGCTGCAAGGACGGCACGCTCAAATGCATCGAGGACCACTGGGTGGCCGTACACGAAAACGGACAACTCATCGCCACCGACGGGGTCCTGCGCGACATCACCGAGCAGAAGCGCCTGGAGGAGGAGCAGGCCCGCCTGATCGCCGAACTGCAGGCCGCCCTCGCCAAGATCAAGACCCTGCGCGGGCTGATCCCGATCTGCGCCTCGTGCAAGAAGATCCGCGACGACGGCGGATACTGGCAGCAGGTCGAGGCCTACCTCTCCACGCACGCCGACCTGGCCTTTACGCACGGCCTCTGCCCGGAGTGCCGGCCGCGCTATTTCCCGGCCGACTTCACCCCCGAGCCCGCGCTCTGACCGGGTTCCAAGGTCCGAAAATTCAGGATGCGCGGCATTGACAAGCGCGCCGATCAAGGCCACAGTCCAACGGCCAAAAGGACACCCTTATGAGCCGTAACAAATATCTTGATGAGTTCATGGCCACCTTCCCCCACGAAGGCCTGACCTTCGATGACGTGTCGCTGGTCACCCAGTACGCCGACTTCCTGCCGCCTGAGGCCGATGTCTCCAGCCCGCTGACCGACCACATCACGCTGAACATCCCGTTCGTCAGCGCCGCGATGGACACGGTGACCGAGGCGCGCATGGCGATCGCGCTCGCCATGCTCGGCGGCATCGGCGTCGTCCACAAGAACCTGTCCCCGGAACGGCAGGCCGAGATGGTCAGCGATGTGAAGAGCCACCTCAACGGCCTGATCGACAACCCGATCACCTTCCGCGTCCACGAGACGCTCCGGACGGTCGAGGACACGCGCAAGGCGAAGGGCTATACCTTCAGCGGCTTCCCGATCCTCGACAAGGATGACCGCGTCGTCGGCATCCTGACCACGCGCGACATCAAGTTCGCCAAGAACGCCAACGCGAAGATTTCCGACGTGATGACCAAGCAGATCATCACCACCGCGCCGGGCACGACGTTCAAGCAGGCCTATGACCTGATGATCAAGCACCGCATCGGCAAGCTGCCGGTGCTCGACGCCAAGGGCAAGCTCGCGGGCCTCTACAGCTTCACCGACGTGCGCACGCTGATCCAGAACGTCGAGCCGATGTACAACCGCGATGCGAAGTACCGCCTGCGCGTCGCCGCGGCCATCGGGCCGGGCGACCACGCGCGCGTCGAGGTGCTCGCCGCCGCCGAGGTGGACGTGGTCGTCGTGGACACGGCGCACGGCCACAGCAAGGGCGTCATCGAGATGACCCGGTGGGTCAAAAAGAATTTCCCGGCGCTCGACGTCATCGCCGGCAACATCGGCACCGCCGAGGGCGCGGTCGCGCTGCGCGACGCCGGCGCCAACGGCGTCAAGGTCGGCATCGGCCCCGGCTCGATCTGCACCACGCGCGTGGTCGCCGGCGTCGGCATCCCGCAGATCAGCGCGATCTATGCCGCCGCCAAGGCGCTCGAGGGCAGCATCCCGGTCATCGCCGACGGCGGCATCCGTTTCTCCGGCGACGTCGCCAAGGCGCTCGCCGCGGGCGCCAGCGCCGTGATGATGGGCGGCGTGATGGCCGGCACCGACGAGAGCCCCGGCGAGAAGATCATCTACCAGGGCCGCCAATATGTTTCCTACCGCGGCATGGGCAGCCTCGGCGCCATGCAGTCCGGGGCCGGCAGCCGCGAGCGCTACGGCCAGAGCGACGTGCGCAACGATGAACTCGTGCCGCAGGGCATCGAGGGCATCGTCCCCTATTCCGGCACGGTCAAGCAGGTGCTGACGCAATTCATCGGCGGCGTCCGGGCGTCGCTCGGCTACTGCGGTTGCCGCACGCTCAAGGATTTGCGCGAGCGCGGCCGCTTCGTGCGCGTCAGCAGCGCCGGCCAGGTCGAGGCGCACCCGCACGACATCAAGATCACCAAGGAATCGCCGAACTACCGGCTGTGAGGCGCGCCGCGCGCCGGTGTTCGTAGCTGTCGGCGTCCCGTTGCGTTGGAAGCGGCGGGACGCCGCTGCCGTCGGACCCTCGAATGCTGGGCAACCTTTCCAGCCGGTCCCGGCTACAATCAAAGCCATAAGGCTGTAGCCGGGATCGTTGATCCCGGCTCCGCAAAACAAACCGACAAGCCCGCGCTCCAACCCCACTCAAAGCCGACCAAGCCACGGTCCTGATCCAGCTTGGAACCCCAGCAGTCGGTTTCACCAGTGCTTGGAAAAGCTGAGGCCCGGCTGCGGTGTTGGTGCGGCGGGGCGCGCCGCCGGGTCGGGGATCCGGCCTACCATGCGACATGCACGAGAAATGCGCTGCGCACGGAGGCGGTGTGGTTCCAAGACCTCTGAGGCCGACAAAAGTGCGGGTTCCCGTCCACGATTCCGCCGTGGTCGGATGGCCCTCCAGGAAGCTTGGCAAAATATGGGTTTATTCGTGGAGGGACGCGTTCCGTCGCGTCCTCTTCGCCTTTTCTCAGTGCCGTCAAGGCTTGGAAGGTCACGCGCCCGGCGACGGGCGCCGTCAGACGCGCCAGCGGCGCAGGCGCCGCCAGCCGATGATGCCGCCCGCGAGCATGACGAGCACTCCGACCGTGCCCGGCTCAGGGATGGCCGTCAGCAGGCCGCCGCCGGTCAGGCTGAAGGTCTGGCCGCCAAAGGCCGGGTTTTGCGCCGGATCATAGAAGATGGTCTGCGCGGTCAGCAGTTGGTTCGTCGCCGCTTCGAGCAGGCCGACGTAGAGATCCGCGCCTTCCAACGTCAGGCTGGCTTCGCTCGTCAGTTCGAGCGTGCCGAAGCGGGTTGTGCCGGCCAGCCCCAGCAGGTGCGCGCCATCGGTGAACATCACCGTCGAATCCTGCAGCATCAGGCCGGTCGGGTTCTCGCTGATCAGGTCGCTCCCGAACACGAATTTATCGCCGACACCGCCTTCCAGGATACCGCTCGGGCCCATCGTGTAGGCGAAGGAATAGGTGTTGGTCGCCGGGTCGCTCCGATAGATGCCGTTGTTATAGAACGGTGCGAAGAAGGTGACCTGGCCGGCGGTGTTTTTGAACAGCGCACCGCCCTGGTTGGTGACCGCGCCGAAGAAGTTGGCGGTGGCGTGGCTGACGGTGGTGGTGCCGTTGTTGAGATAGGGGCCATAGACATCGGACGGTCCGCCTTGGAACAGCGCCTGGCGGTTGTTGACGGTGCGCAGCGGTTTGAAGCTGCCAAAGCCCGTGAGCACGCCGTTGTTGGTGAGGGCGCTGCTGGCCATGCTCAAAATGCCGCCGAGGTTGTTCACGACGCCGGCATTGGCCAGCGGCTTGGCGAGGCGGAGCGTGGCGCCGCTCTCGATCTCGAGCGCCGCGCCGGCCTGGTTCTGGATGCTGCTGCCGTTGAGCGCAAGCAGCCCGCCGCTCGCGCGCAGCGTGCCGCCGGGCAGGTTGTTGAGCTGCGCGTTGATCGAGCCCGAACCCTCGATGAGGTCGGCGTTGTAGAGTGTGCCGCCGGTGACGGCGCCGCCCGCCATGCTGATCGGGCCGGCGTTGGTCCACGGCGCACCCACGGCCAGCTGCGACGGGTTCGGCAGATAGATGCTGCCGCTCTGGTTGAGCATGGTGTCGGCGGAGAGCACCGCGCCAGGCTGGAGCACGAGCCCGCCGCTGTTATCCAGTCCGTTCTGGACCGAAAGGTACTGCCCGGCGTTGAGGCTCAGGTACGATTGGTTGTTGAGGCCGGCGCCGAAGCTGAACAGGCCGGCCTGCACCTGGAGCACGCCCTGGTTGATGATGGCGACGCTGACGCCGGGGATGTCGGCGCCCAGCCGCAGCGAGCCGGTGGGCGTGATGCAGACGGTGCCGCTGAGGAGCTGTGTGAGATTCGTGGAAGAACCCCCGCTGCCCAATGCCAGCAGCGTGCCGAGGTTCAGGCGGCCGCCGGTGAGTTGCAGGACACCGGACAGCTGGAGGTTGCCGCCGTTGTGGTTGAAAACGCCTCCGGTGTTGATGAGGAGGTTGCTGGTGGTCAGCGTGCCGCCGCCGAGGGTGAGGCTGCCGCCGGCGCCGGGCAGGGCCGCCACGATGACGTTCCTGGCCAGGACCGCGCCGCCGCTGCTGATGGTCAGAGCATTGCCGGAGCCCTGGTAGCCGACGAAGAGGTTGCTGCTGGTGGTGTTCCAGACGGAGCCGGCGCCGGTGACGGTGACGGCATTGTTGCTCGCGCCGGCCTGATAGCCGATGAAGCCGGTGGCGTCGGACACCACGCCGCCACCGCTGATGGTCAGCGAATTGCCGGCGCCTTGGTAGCCGACGAAGAGGTTGCTGCTGTTGTTCCAGAGGGAGCCGGCGCCGGTGACGGTGACGGCGTTGTTGTTCGCGCCGCCCTGATAGCCGATGAATCCGATGCCGTTGGACACGGTGCCGCCGCCGCTGACGGTCAACGCATTGGCCGCGCCCTGGTAGCCGACGAAAAGGTTGCTGCTGTTGTTCCAGAGGGAGCTGGCGCCGGCGACGGTGACCGCGTTGCTGTTGGCACCGCCCTGATAGCCGATGAAACCGATGCCGTTGTTCACCGCGCCGCTGCTGGCGACCGTCAGCAGGTTGCCGGAGCCGGCAGCGCCGACCAAGAGATCGTTCCGGTTGCTCCAGACCGCCCCGGAGCCGGTGATGGTGGCGGTGTTGTTGTTGGCGCCGTTCGCGAAGCCGAGGTAGCCGTAGGCATTGGCCACGGTGCCGCTGCCGGCGATGGCCAGCGTATTGCCGGCGCCTTGGAAGCCGACGAAGAGGTTGCTGCTGTTGTTCCAGGCGGAACCGGCGCCGGTGACCGTGACGGCATTGTTGTTGCCCAGGTTGTAGCCGATATAGCCGAAGGTGTTGTTGACGCCGCCGCTGCCGGCGATGGTCAGCGTGTTGCCGGCGCCGGAGACGCCGACGAAGAGGTCGTTGCGGTTGCTCCAGACGGCGCCTGTGACGGTGACGGTGTTGCTGTTGGCGCCGTTCGCGTAGCCGAGGTAGCCGTTGGCATTATCCACAACGCCGTTATTGGCCAGCGTCAGCGCATTGCCGGCGCCTTGGTAACCGACGAAGAGGTTGCTGCTGTTGTGCCAGGCGGAGAAGGCATCGCTGACGGTGACGGCGTTGCTGTTGGCCCCGCTTTGGTAGCCGATGTAGCCGTTGGCGTTATCCACGTTGCCGCTGTTGGCGAGCGCCAGCGAGTTGCCGGAACCTTGGTAGCCGACAAAGAGATCGTTGCGGTTGCTCCAGAGGGAGCCGGGGCCGATGACCGTGACGGCATTGTTGGTGGCGAGGTTGTAGCCGAGGTAGCCGTTGGCATCGACCACGGCGCCATGGTTGGCGATGGTCAGGGTATTGCCGGCGCCGCCGACGGAGAGGTCGCCGCGGTTGTTCCAGCCGGAGCCCAGGCCGGTGACGGTGGCGCGGTTGTTGTTGCCGCCGGGGCCGATCCGGCCGTTGGCGTCGAAGAGCACCCCGCCATTGGTGACGACCAGCGCGTTGCCGCCGGTGGTGTTGCCCAGGATGAGATCGTTCTGGAAGTTGTTGGTGCCGCCGAGCGCGATGAAGGTGGCGCCGCCGCCGGTGTTGCCGATGAGGAAATCCTGGCCGTTGCTATACGTGGTGGATTGCGCGATGAAGGTGCCGCCGTTGAGGGCGATGACGCTGCTGGCGCCGTTGGTGGCGAGGAGCAGTTTGGCCTGCACGGTGCCGCCGGAAAGGTTGAGCTGCCCGGCACCCCCGGCACCCAGGTTGATGGCGCCGTTGGTGACGGTCAACTGTCCCCCAGTGATGTTGACCAGGTTGTTGCTGGAACCCGCCTCGGCGCTGATGGCCAGCGTGCCGCTGACGTTCACCGCACCGCCGTTGCTGATGGTCAGCAGGTTGCCGGAACTTTGAAAACCGACGAAAAGGTTGCTGCTGCTGTTCCATGCAGAGCCGGGGCCGGTGACCGTGGCGTTGTTGTTATTGCCGTTGAGGCCGATCCAACCGGTGGAGTTGGATACGGTGCCACCGCCGCTGATGGTCAACGCGTTGCCGGCACCGAAAGGACCGACGACGAGGTTGCTGCTGTTGTTCCAGAGGGAACCGGCGCCGGTGACGGTGACCGCGTTGTTGTTGCCATTGGAGCCGATCCAGACGCTGGCGTTGAAGACCGTGCCGCCATTGGCGATGGTCAGCGTGTTGCCGGCGCCGAGGTTGCCGAGGTCGAGGTCGTTGCGATTGCTCCAGACGGAGCCGCTGCCGGTGACGGTGACGGCGTTGTTGACACCGCTGGAGCCGATCCAGCCATAGGCGTTGGACACGGTGCCGCCGCCGACGATGGTGAGCGTGTTGCCGGAGCCGAAAGCGCCGACGAAGAGGTTGCTGCTGCTGCTCCAGGCGGAACTGGCGCCGTTGACGGTGACGGCGTTGTTCATGCCGTTGGGACCGATCCAGCCGATGACGATGTGAACTGCACCGCCGCTGCTGATGGTCAGCGTGTTGCCGGCGCCAAAACTGCCGACGGTCAGGTCGTTGCGGTTGCTCCAGAGGGCGCCAGAACCGGTGACGAGGACGGTGTTGCTGCTGGCGCCATTGTTCCAATCCAGCCGCTGGCGCTGGACACGCTGCCGCTGTTGGCGATCGTCAACAGGTTGCCCGCGCTCAGATAACCCACGGTCAGATCGGCGCTGTTCGCCCAGACGCTGCCCGCGCCGGTGATCAGGGCTGTATTATTGCTGCTGCCCGTGTAGCCCGCATAGCCGGAGGCATTGGACAACACGCCCGCATTTTGAATAATCAGGACATCGTGAGCCCAAGGACCGGTTCCAATGACATAGTCGCCCGCCCAGTTGTTGGTCGAGTTGTTGAGGCTGTTGGTCTGGTAACTGCCCGTGTACTGCGCCGACGCCGTCACGGTGCCCAACAATCCGAGCAACAGCGCGACATGGATGACCCTTGATGTTTTCATAGTTGTCCTCTTACGGTCTGATTCTCACGGCGAAAAAAATACGTTAAGTCAGCGTGCGGGAGCTATGGGGTATAACCCTGCTTGGAAACTGCGCACAGATGCGGGTCTTCCTTGGGCGCGGGCAGAGGGGACGGGGGCGTGCTGCGCGATACGGTGCTCGGGGCGGTCAGCCTGCGGCGGCGGCGGGGAAACCGATCAGTTCATGGCGCTCCTCGTCCCACACTTTCAGCCGGATGGCGCCCCAACTCTGGCGGAGCGTGAGGGGCGGCTGGGCTTGCAGGGCGGGGATGGCTTCGTAACACGCCTTGAGCCGGTAATTCGGAATGCGGGGACCGAGGTGATGCACGTGGTGGTAGCCGATGTTGCCGGACAGCCAGCACAGCACCGTTGGCAGTCTGTAGAACGAACTGCCTTCCAAGGCGGCGCGCAAGGCGTCCCAGTCCTGCTTGCGCGCCCAGTAGACGCCGGCGAACTGGTGCTGCACATAGAACAGCCAGATCCCCGCCGCGCCTGAGATCCAGATGACCGGCAGTTGGATGAGCAGGTACGTCTGCCAGCCGATATAGCGGGCGGCCAGCAGCGCCACGCCGCAGATGAGCAGGTTGGTGAACAGCACGCTGGCCCGCTCGACGCGTGTGGTTTTCCGGGTCGGCAGCCGGAAGCGGAGCAGGAAGTTGAAGAGCGCACCCAGCCCGATCAACACCAGCGGACTGCGGTAGAGCCGGTAAGCGAAACGGCCCCCTTTTGTGGCGCGTTCAAACTCCTGCCGTGTCATGGTCCAGATGTCGCCGTAGCCGCGCGTGTCGAGATTTGCGTAGCTGACGTGGTGACGCAGATGGCTGAAGCGCCAGTCCTCGAACGGCGTGAACACCAGCATGCCCAGAAAATAGCCGCAGAAGGTGTTCAGGCCTTTCCGTTTGAAGAGCGAGCCGTGTACGCAGTCGTGGAACAGGATGAACAGCCGGACGAGGAACGCGGCGGCCACCACGGCCAGCGCCAGGGTCAGCGCATACGGATAGCCGAGCTGGACCGAGCGGATCATCAGGAACCAGAGGGCGCCGTAAGGCAGCAGTGTGTTCAACAGCTGCCAGAGGGACTTCCCGGGGCTTGGTTCCCGGTAGAGCGCGAGGCTGGCGTGCCATGCGGGCAGCACGTGGCCCGTGTATTGCGCCGGCCTGCTCTGGTTTGCAGCCGTTGTTTCGATCGCGGTCATAGTCACGCCTTGGCTTGTCGTGGTTTATTTCCCGCTGGCGCACACCGAGGTCTGTCTCGTGCTCCCGGTCCGGCCACCTGGCTAAATATGCCCGTCCGCGGATGGTCTGCAAGTCGTCGCCGAGAGCCTGCGCAGGCGGTGTGGCTTCTCTGTAGCGGCGGCCTGTGGCCGCCGTCGGCGCTCACAGAGCGCCGCTACAGGAGCCGGAGCTGCGGTGTTTGTGTGGTTGGGGTGCGCCGGGTCGGAGACCCGGCCGAAAACGCGAGCGGTACGAGCACGGTTGTGTAGGTCGCGTCCCTGCCGCCTAGAAGCCCGCCCCACGCCGCCTGTCACACCGAACACCTCAAACCGGGGCACAGCAAAACCGCAGGCCGGGCCAGCAAGCCCGGTCAATTGTTTTGGTGGTTGGATCGGCGCCGCGTCACGGCAGGGGCAGGGCGATGGCGCGGCGCTCGGCGAGGCTGCGGGCGACGGCTTCGGTGAACTCCATGTACTTCACGCCGTCGGCAAAGGTGGTCAGCCGCACTTTTTCCGTGCCGCGGATCGCGCCGATGAATTCGGCCTCGACGCGCCATGCGCCACGCTCGTACGGCGAAATTTCGATGGGTCCCAGCGCGGTCTCGCCGCGCTGCGCGCCGTACAGTTTCCCGTCGTGGAAGCGCAGCGTGCCCTCGCTGCCGAACAGCCAGGTGCCGGCGCCTTCGTCGAGCGCGGTGACGGCGCTCTGCCGGATGCGCAGCTGCGCGCCACAGGCCAGGTCGGCGAGCACGTCGAGATGGTCGGGGATCAGCACGTCCTGCAGCTCGCCCGCGGCGTTGCGGCGCTGCCGGACAAACGTCTTCGCCAGCGCGGTGACGAGTGTCGCTTCGCCGGCCCAGCGCATGATCATTTCGTAGACGATGCCGAGCAGCATCACGTTCAGTCCGCTCTTGTCGCGGTCCTGGCGCCAGGTGAGCGGGCTCTGGCGGTCGAGCCAGCCGCCCGCGTCGCGATGCTCGATCGCCAGCAGCTCGCCAATAAATTTCTCCGCGAGCAGACGACGGATGGTTTGATCCACGCCGAGGCTGAACGGCGACGGCACGACCTGCGTGATGAGTTCCGGGTGGGCGCGCGAGGCCTCGAGCATCGCGCGGGCTTCGGTTGCGTTCAGCGCCAGGCGTGCCTCGGTCAGCACGTGCTTGCCGGCGGCGAGCGCGGCCAGCGTGACCGGTGCGTGCAGGTTGGGCCAGGTCCCGATGACCACCGCATCCACCGCCGGGTCGGCGACGAGGTCGGCCCAGCGTTCGTGGACGCGCGGGATGTCGAATTCGCGCGCGACGGCCGCGCCGGACTCGCGCGTGCGGTTGCACACGCCGGTGAGCGTGACGTCCGGCTGGGCCCGCAGGCCGGGGATGTGCCGGGCGCGCGTGTTGGCGCCTGCGCCGACGATGCCGATGCGGATGGGCCGGTTGGTGTTCATCATGTGCGCAGACCGTAAGAGCGGGGCGCGGGCGTGTCAAGCGGGGCGCAGGCGGACCACACCACCCATCGCGTAGAATCGCATTCAGATTCAAAATGAATCGGACCAACTATTTCGGCGGCAGGCTCGTCCCGGCGCAGTGCTTGGACGAAGCCGGAAATGCCGCCGCTACCAGCCAGTCAGGCCGCGCTCCTGCCACCATCCCGTACTTTGGCTCGCATCCCGCCTCTTTCATCCCGCATCGTTTTGGAGGATTGCCGCCGGGCGCGCGGGCCGCTATGGTGTGCTGCGTCAAACGAAAGGGACAGCCATGTTCTCGCATGTGGTGATCTTTTGGACGAAGCCCGAGGTGCCCGGCGCGGTCGATGCGCTGCTCGCCGGCGCCCGGAAATATCTCTCCGCCGTGCCCGGCGCCCGCAGCTTCCAGGTCGGCCGGATGGTGCCGAGCGCGCGGCCGGTGGTGGAGCAATCCTATCAGGTCGCGCTGAATATCCTCTTTGATGACAAGGCGGCGCAGGACGCCTACCAAAGCCACCCGCTGCACCTGGAGTTCGTCGAGAAGGCGTTCAAGCCCAACTGCAGCAAGTGCGTGGTCTACGATTTTGCGTAGCGACCGGGAGGGCGAGCCTCCCGGCGAGCCGTCTTCTGTAGCGGCGGTCTGTGACCGCCGCCGGCGACCGCAGGTCGCCGCTACAGAGACGGAGGGCGGGAACGATTACGAGTAGGAGTTAGGATTAGGAAGAGAAGGAGAACAACATGAGCCAGGACATGGAGCAGCTCTATCAGCGCCGGTTGGCGCGGTATGTGACGGCGATGCGCAACGAGAAGCCGGACCGCGTGCCGATCCGCCCGTTCGTTGCCGAGTTCACCGCGAAAGTCGCGGGGATGACCTGCCAGGAGGTGACGCACGACTACAACAAGGCCTTCGAGGCGGTCATCAAGTGCGCGCACGACTTTGACTGGGACGCGATGGTCGCGAACATGGTCTATGTCTGGACAGGTCTGACCCAGGCGGCGGGGCTGCGCTACTACGCGATCCCCGGCATCGGCCTGCCGCCGGACGTCGGCTTCAACTATGTCGAGCCGGCCGAGGAAAAGGCGTTCATGCTGCCCACCGAATACGACGCGCTGATCGCCGACCCGACGGGCTTCCTCTACGAGAAGTGGCTGCCGCGCGTCTCCGAGGAGGTCGCCGCGGGCGGCAAGCGCGCGAGCGTCGGGCTCGTGAAAAGCTCGATGGCGATGCTCTCCTATTTCACGGCCTTCGGCCCGCAGGTCGCGCGCATGCGCAGCGAGACCGGCATGCCCAGCGCCATCGCCGGCATCTTCAAGGCGCCGCTCGACATCATCGCCGACAAGATGCGCGGCTATCTCGGACTGCTCGACGATCTCCAGACCCAGCCGGAGAAGGTGCTCAAGGCGTGCGAGGCACTGATGCCGCACCTGTGCCACGTCGGCCTGACCAGCTCCGACCCGAGCGGCACCGTGCCCATCGGCTTCTGGATGCACCGCGGCTGCGTGCCGTTCGTCAACCCGCGGACGTTCAACGAAATCTACTGGCCCACGCTCAAGCCGATCATCGAGGAATTCTGGAAGCAGGGCCGCCAGACGCTGTTCTATGCCGAGGGCAAATGGCACCACCACTATGACTCGTTCCTCGAACTGCCCGAGCGCAGCATCGTCTACCACGTGGACCGCGACGACGTCTTCGAGGCGCACCGCCGCCTGCACCACAAGTTTGCGATCAGCGGCGGCGTGCCCAACACGCTCCTGAGCTTTGGCAAGCCCGCCGAGGTCAGCGCGCTGGTCCGGCGCATCATCACGGAAGTCGCGTCCCAGGGCGGCTACATTCTCGATTCCGGCGCGATCCTGCAGAACGACGCGAGCATCGCGAACATGCGCGCCCTCACCGACACCGCGCGCGAGTTCGGCGTCTATGGCGATGGCCACGCCGTGATGAACGCCACGCCGCCCGCGCAGACGCCCGCCTCCATCGCCGACCGCGCGAAGCTGAGGGGCATGAGCGGCCAGCCCGCCCCGCGCGTCGCCCCCGGCGTCGTCCTCCCGTGGGCCGAGAAACTCCCCACCATCCCCCCGATCACCGGCGACGCCGCGCTCGCCAAGAACATCTGGGAACAGGTGGACGGCTTCGGCAACATGTACATCTGGCAGTTGCTGCTAAGTTTCTGAATATCATGAAATCTGCATAGTACTCCGGTGGGTTTAAAACCGACTGGAGCAGGAGACACACGATAAAAACGATGATTACAGCAATGCTGATAGCGTTTGCTGTAACCGTCTCCGCACAGCAGCTAAATACACTGGATACGTTGCGGCAGGCCTACGAAAAACAACAGCAGACCCTTTGCGCTCAATACGGCACGGCGCTGGACGCGATTAATGCAGGTTTGAGAGCGAAGGGCGACTTGGATGGCATCCTCGCCATTGAAGCTGAAAAACAACGATTAAAGGAGCAGAAGATCGTTCTGAATCCGACAGAGGCCCCAGAGTTGTTTCGGCCCGCAACGGAACTGTATTTCCGCTCTATGGTCATGTTACTGGGGTCGCATGCAAAGGCGCTTGACGAGCTCATCAAGAAAGAAGTTGTGGCAGGCCACATAGCAGAAGCAAAGGTTATCAAGATAGAGAAGGATCAAGCGGTTCGTTTGCTGGCGGACATTCAAACAAAGTTGGCGGTGCAAGCAGGGCACAAGGCTGCAGCCAAGGGAGTTTCGGAAGAAAGAGCGGGAACTGTTAAGGTTAAGACGACTCTTCCGGCCGGTCTTCTCAAGGAATGCGTTCTCTATTATTCTTTTGATAGTGGTGAAGGGAAGGATGTGACCGATTTGAGTGGCGCCGGGCACCACGGGCTATTAAAGGACGCGGTGGTTGTCAGCGACAACAGAGGGTTGGGGAACGCGGCTTGCGCGTTCAGGGAAGGAACGTCCATAGACTCCAAGGCGGACACCGTCTCGGGTTCTGTTTACAGGGAGTTGACTTTAGCCGTGTGGCTGAAAGGTGCTGATTTTGGCGGTCAACGGCACTTAGTTGGCAGAACGGATGGCCGAACAACTTATCAGACTCCAGGAAGCTTCGGGCTGGAGCTTGGGTTGTTCGGAAATCTTATCCCCTGCGTTCACTTCAATGACGGCAAGGATCAGCGGCTATCCTTCGGGAAAAAAATGGAAGCGGGCAAATGGTGTCAGCTTACGGCTGTCTTTAAGAGCGTGGGCACCCGGAACGGCACTGCTGCAGGCTATATGGATGGCGAAAGAGTATTCTTGCGTTCAGGATTTTCGAAGATCCCCAACCTTCCCAATGCATTCTTCAGGGTTGGACAATGGGAAAATGGTGGCTACTCCATGCACTTTAAGGGCCTGATAGATGATGTGATGATCTACCGTAGAGCATTGTCGGACAGCGAAGTGAAACAGCTCTACAGCGCCCAGAAATCGCAGTAATCGATGCATTAATATGGCCGAAAGATGCAGCGGTTGTTGGCGGTGTGGGCGGCGGACTGTGCGGAGCATATGCAGTGGTTGATCGAGGCGCAGGAGTGGCACGACGACCGGCCGCGCAAGGCGAGCGAGGCCGCAGCAAGTGAACATCGAACACCGAACATCCAACATCGAAGGCCGGGGCGGCTCTGAACCGGCGCTTCTGTAGCAGCGACCTTCCGGCCTCGTCCGAGCACGTCGCCGGGACAAGGGTGGTTGTCGTCGGCCACCGCTACAGAAAATCAAAGCCGGAACGAAACTTCCCGCGGCGCTCGATCCTCCGCGCTGGAGGGCGGCGTATCACGCAGCAGGTATCGCGGGGTGGGCCGCATTCTGACGAATGCGGCTACAGCGGAGCATCACCCTGACCGCCGCCATGGAACTGGCTTAAAAGCACCAGCCGAAGAAACTCCGACCGCTGGCCTTTCCCGCCCGAGGCAAGAACTGCCAGGGTTCGAATTCCGGATGATTGCTTTGCGCTGGGCTGAACCGCAACGAGCGACGGGAAAGCAATAACGGGAAAAAACTGCGCATGAACTAGATAAGGCACCCGGTCAGCGGCGCAACAAAAGCACCACGACCACGATAAGCACCAACAGTCCCAGCGAACCCCCGCCAATGTAATAAAAGTTGGCGAGCACCGGTGCTACAATAAAGCTCATAAGGTTCCTTCCCGTTCCATCAGGGATGCCTACGAGGCATCCCTGGCCCTGCGTTAAACCCAACCTTGGGCTTGGGGGCGGCTCTCCACCCCGGCACCACTCCGGTTCTGGAAAAACAGAAACCGGTTACCCAAAAGACAGCCAGCAGCCCGAGAGCAGCAGGCAGGCCGAGGCCAGTAAGGCCACCATAGCAATCATCCGAATATTTTTTTGCATTTTCATGATTTCTCCTGATTTCCAACGGTCAAACACGACCTGCAAGAACCAAGATGAGCAGGATCAGGACAACGAGGCCCAGGCCGCCACTTGGATAATATCCCCAGTTCCTGCTATGGGGCCACGTGGGTAATGCGCCCACGAGAAACAGAACCAGCACCACCAACAGTATTGCTCCGATGCTCATAATATCTCGCCTTTCTGGGAGTAAAATACGTGTTGGGTTGGCCCACCGCCATGGGGTGTAACCCTACGGCCGATACCCGCCACCGTCAGGGAACTCGGCTGGCAAAAACGCCGCCTGCCGAAAGATCTTTGGCCGCTGGTTTCCCGTCGCGATAGAGCTTAACGCGGCTACGCTGCAACCCAACCTCACGCGGAGCGTGAGGACTACTTTGCAGAGCCGCTGCCCTGGTAGTCCTCTCGCTCCGCGAGAGGCTCCTGTTCAGTGACCTGCCAGTCTGCTGAGAATTGTGTCAGGAAAAATAATTCTGAACAGTTTCAGCGCGGCGGTGACGAACTGCTCGACCAACACCAAGCGCATAGCAGGGAAATTGTAGGCCGGGTCACCGACCCGGCGAACTGTGCCGGAGCCACCGCCAGAGCGAAGCCGCCGACGGCGGTCGCAGGCCGCCGCTTCAGCAGCGCTTTGAACGGCGCAGCCCTCCGCCGCACAGGGCGCACTCCTCATTGGAGGGCGGCGTGTCACGCCGCCGAAAATTTCAGCAATCCACCGACTGGCAGAGCGTCGCAGGCGGTGTACTTTTCCCCACCATGAAAGGAACAACGCCATGAAACAGAATCCCGTCAGGTGGTTTGAGATCTACGTGCAGGACATGAAGCGTGCGAAGAAGTTTTACGAGAAGGTCTTTGCCGTGAAGCTGGCGAAGCTCAAGAACCCGGGCATGGAGATGTGGGCTTTCCCGATGGAGATGAAGGGCAGGGGTTGTGCCGGCGCCCTGGTGTGCATGAAAGATGTACCGTCCGGCTGCGGCGGCACGCTGGTCTACTTCTCCAGCGAAAATTGCGCCGTCGAGGAAGCCCGCGCCCTCAAGGCCGGCGGCAAGCTGCACCGGTCGAAGATGTCCATCGGCGAGTACGGCTTCATCTCGCTGGTCCACGACACCGAAGGCAACCTGATCGGGCTGCACTCCTTGCAATAGCCCGTTGCGCCGTGGACTTGTGGATATGCGGCGCGAAGCCGCGGGAAAGCCCCACCCGCCCAGACTGGGTGAGGCGGGGATGTCTGCCTGTGATCCGCAGCACCCTCACAGCGGTCCTGCCGGCACCCGCGAAAATTCATAATGCGGGTTGATTTATTTTGAGGTCAAAACTACTCTAGGCACCGTGCTGGTTCAGCCAGGCCCTACAGCGGGGCTTGGCGTAGCTACCGCGTGGCGCGGTGGTGTGCCCAAGGAAGGGAAAAGAATGAAAAAATTCTTCAAGATTACCGGCTGGAGCTTGCTGGGGCTGGTGTTGGCGCTGCTGCTCGCGATCCTCTTCCTCGGCGGGCCGCTCATCAAGCATACGGTCAACGCCGTCGGGCCGAAGGCGCTGGGCGTGCCGGTGACGCTGCAGGCGGCGACCTTCGCTCCGTTCAAGGGCCAGCTTACGTTGAAGGGCCTGCACGTCGGGAACCCGGAAGGCTTCAAGACGCCCGGACTTTTCGAGCTGGGGCTGATCAAGGTTGATCTCGATGTCGCCTCGCTGTTCAAGAAGCTCGTGGTGATCAAGGAAATCCGGATCGAAGGCCCGGAGATCACCTACGAACGGGCGTTGAAGAACAGCAACATCGGCCAGCTGCTGGAGCAGCTCCGACCTGCGACCAACGCACCCGCGCAACCAGCCGCGGAACCCAAGACAGAGGGCGGCAAGAAAGTGGTGATCCAGAAGTTGACCATTTCCGGTTCCCGGGTGCATGCCACCATCACCGCGCTGGGCGGTCACTCCGTGCTCCTGCCGCTACCGCCCATCCGCTTGACGAACATCGGCGGGGACGGCCAGGAGGCCAAGGGCGTCACCTGGGTGGAAGCGCTCCGCAGAATTCTGGGCGCCGTTTTCACGGGTGTGACCGATGTCGTCACCGGCGCGGGCGGTCTGGCGGTGGACGGTGTGAAAGCCGTGGGCGGCGCGGCGGTGGGCGGGGTGAAGGCTGTGGGTGGCGTGGCGGTGGACGGGGTGAAGGCGGTCGGTGCGGGAGCCGGCAAGGCGGTGGACGGGGTGAAAAATCTGATCGGCTTGGGCGAGAAGAAGGCACCGGCCAAGGATGGGCAATAATTTAACGGGTGATGCGCAACAGCGGCCATGCAGTCAGGATGATCAAGGATACATAATGATGACACCAACTTCCTCCCACACGTGGAAATTTTTCCGGGCCGGCGGCTTCGACCAGGTCAAACTCCAATCCGGCAGCGACCTGGCGCATCTCGACCAACTGGACCAGAAGTTGTGGGTCGCCCTGGCCTGCCCCGCAACCGGGCTTGAGTTTGACGCCCGGACCCTCGCGCTGATGGATACGGACAAGGACGGGCGCATCCGCGCGCCAGAGCTGATTGCCGCCACCCAATGGGCCTGCGGACTGTTGAAGAATCCGGACGACCTCCTGAAAGCATCGCCCTCGCTGCCGCTGGACGCCATCAATGACGCCACGCCCGAGGGCCGGCAGCTCCTTGCTTCCGCACAACAAATCCTGCTGCACCTCGGCAAAAAAGACGCCGCGGCCATTACGCTCGCGGATGCCGTCGATATTGAAAAGATGTTCGCCCAGACCCGGTTCAACGGCGATGGCATCGTGCCCCTCGAGGCCGCCGCAGACGAAGCCACCAGGTCCGTCATGGCGGATGTGATCGCCTGCCTCGGGGCCGAAACCGACCGCAGCGCCAAGCCCGGCGTGAATCAGGCCAAGGTGGACCAGTTCTTTGCCGCAGCGCAGGCCTGTGCGGATTATTGGCAACAGGCCGAGGGCAACGCGGAGCTTTTCCCCTTGGGCGCCCAGACCCCTGCCGCCGCCGCCGCGCTCCAGGCGGTCAGGGCCAAGGTGGACGACTATTTTGCCCGGTGCCGGCTCGCCGCTTTTGATGCCCGCGCCATCGGGGCGTTGAACCGCGAAGAAAAGGATTACCTCGCCTTCACGGCGAAAGACCTCACGGTGAATTCCGCCGAGCTGGTCGGCTTCCCGCTGGCGCGCATCGCCGCCGGCCGGCCGTTGCCGCTGGTCGAAGGGCTCAATCCCGCCTGGGCGGCTGCGCTCGCCGCCTTGCAGTCCGGCGTGGTCCAGCCCTTGCTCGGCGACCGGTCAGAGCTGACCGAAAGCGATTGGGCTGCCCTCACGGCCAGGCTCGCGCCCTATGCAGCGTGGGCCGCCGGCAAACCCGGCGCGGCCGTCGAGAAGCTCGGCGTGCAGCGCCTCCGCGACATCCTCGCCAGCCCGGCGAAGGAAAAGATCCTGGCCCTCATCGCGGAGGACCGGAAGCTGGAGCCGGAGTTCACCGCGATGTCCGCCGTCGAGCGGCTGGTCCGCTACCATCGCGACCTGTTCAAGTTGTGCAATAATTTCGTTTCGTTTCGCGATTTCTACGGGCGCAAGGACAAGGCCATCTTCCAGGCCGGCACGCTCTATCTGGACCAGCGGAGCTGCGATCTGTGCCTGACGGTCGAAGATGCCGGCAAACACGCCAGCATGGCCGCGCTCGCGGGCACCTATCTGGCGTATTGCGACTGTGTGCGCAAAGGCACCAACGAAAAGCTGCAGCTGGTGGCCGCGTTCACCAACGGCGATGCGGACAACCTCATGGTCGGCCGCAACGGCATTTTCTACGACCGCAAGGGCCGCGACTGGGATGCCACGATCACCCGCATCGTGGACAATCCCATCAGCATCCGGCAGGCCTTCTGGGCGCCCTACAAAAAATGCATCCGCATGATCGAGGAACAGGTGGCCAAGCGCGCCTCTGCTGCGGGCGACGCCGCGAACGCCCGGATGCAAGTCGCCGTGGCCACCGGCCAGCCCCTGCCTCCGCCCCCCCCGCCGAAGAAAGTGGACCCCGGCATGCTGGCGGCCCTTGGGCTGGTCTTGAGCACCCTGCTGGTCGCCTTGGGAGGCATCTTCGCGGCTTTTACGAAACTGCCGCTCTGGCAGATGCCGCTGGCGATTGCGGCCATCCTGCTCGCCGTGTCCATCCCCTCCATGATCATCGCCTGGCTCAAACTGCGGAAGCGCAACCTGGGCCCGATCCTTGACGCCAACGGCTGGGCGGTGAACGCCAAGGCGCGCCTCAACGTGCCCTTCGGCGCCTCGCTGACCAAGGTTGCCGCCCTGCCACCCGGCGCGCAGCGCGATCTGGTCGATCCCTTCGCCGAGAAGAAAAAGCCGTGGGGCTTGTATGGGGCGGTGCTCGTCACCCTGCTGCTGGCGGGGGCCTGGTACCTGGGCAAGCTGGATACCCTCCTGCCCGGCACCATGAAAAGCACCACCGTGCTCGGCACCAACGCGCCGGCTTGTCCGACGCCGTCACCAGGGCCCAACGCGGCGACTGTCGAGCCGCCCAAACAGTAAACACCAGACCGGGCGCCCAAGGCAGGCTCTCGACCGCATCTGCGAACATATGAAAAACAAGCTGGAGATAAACATGAAACATAGTGGCCTGATCATCGGGGTGCTCGTCTTGGGTTCTGTCTGGGCCGGCGCCGCGCCGGTCGAGTCCGACCTGCTGAAAACCCTGAAGTCCACCACCGACGAGAAGAAGCCGTGGGAGCTGACGCTCGCCGCCGGAACGGCGCTCAACAGCGGCAATTCCGATACGCGTCTGAGCACCGCCTGCGCCATCTACGAATACAAGGGCAAGGTACACGAGTTCCTGTTCAGCGCCGACACGGCCTATGGCACCGACAAGGGCAGCGCAAGCGTGGACAACTCCAACGGCAAGGCGGACTATCACTTCCGGTTCTCAAAACTCACCTATGCCCTGGCCGATGTGACCGGCGCGCGCGATGGCATCGCGGACCTGCAATACCGCTTCATCGCCTCGCCCGGCCTCGGTTTCTATGCCATCAAGAACGACACCATGAGCCTCGGTTTCGAGGCGGGTCCCGGCTTCCTCGTCGAGCGCAAGGGCAGCGTGGACGACAATGCTTGGACGGGACGCGTGGCCGAACGCGGCGAGTGGCAGGCGCTGGCAACCTCGAAGATCTGGGAGTCGGTGGAATATGTGCCGCACCTCGATGATTTCGAACAGTATCTCATCACCGCCGAGGCGGGCGTACAGTCCGCCATCACCACGCTGCTCAACGTGCGGCTGGTCGTGAAGGACAGCTATGACAACGAGCCCGCGCCGGGCCGCAAGAGCAACGATGTGAGCATCATGGGCGCGCTGGCGATCAGGCTCTGAGCTTTGGATGAAAGCCCCGTCGCCCCGCCGGGGGTGCTTGGGCGTGGTCGGAAACAAACAGAAGGGAAGCATCATGAAGAAGAATCGGATCGGACTGTTGCTGTGCGCCGGACTGTTCGCGCTCGCGTTGGGTGCGCGGGCCGAGGATAGCGGGTTGCGGCTCGGTGCGGGTGCGAACTACTGGACCGCGGTCAAGAACATCGATGTGGACAACATCGACAAGCACGGGTTTTCCTGGGTGGGCACGGTCCAATACTGGCCGTCGTGGATCGGTTTGGAGGCCGATGTCGAATGGTTCAAGAAAGGCTACGCCGGCTCGCTCCAGGATGTCTGGGCGCCGCAGGCCTATCTGATCCTCGGCAAGACGCTCTACGGCGCGGTCGGCATCGGCGGCTACTATTCCGACGGCGAATGGGCCGACAAGCCGTTCTATGCCTTCCGCATCGGCGCCGATCTCGAAGTCCTCCCTCATATCCACCTGGACATCAACGCCAACTACCGCTTCCAGGACTGGTCCTCGCTCAGCACGTCCGACATCAAGAGCGATACGATCACGCTGGGCGTCGCCGCCCGCATCGGATTCTGAACGCGGGCTTGTGAGCCGCTGGTCGTGCACGCCCCGCCGTCCTGGCCTCCGCCAGCGTCGGCGGGGCGGTTTTTTCAAGCCTTGGGGGGAACGCCGGTTCCGTTTCCAAGCCTCCTAAACCCAAACTGGGCCCCGCCTTCGCAGTGTTTGGCTAGCAGGGAGCGGCGGCATTCCTGCCGCCGCATGACCGACATCAAACGCAGGTCTGGCAGATCCTGACGGTATTGTTTGGGTTGGGTAGCAGTTCCATCGGCGGCAGGAATGCCGCCGCTCCCAGCTAGTCTCCCTGAGCCAGCCTGCTGTGCAGATTAAGGCCAACCCCGGCGGCTTTACGATGCCGTGGAAACGGGTTTGTCTTTCGCCCGCGTGACTTCAAATTCGGTTTTTAGAAGCCTTCGGAAATTCAGGGCTGTTTTCCAGCCGCGAGCACGGCTTGCGCGTGGCGGGCGAGATGGCCGCGCAGGTCGGCGGCATAGGCGCGCAGGATTTTTTCTCCGACGCCGTCCCGGTCGCCGCAGCGATAAAGCGCCCGGGCCAGCATCAGCTCGCGCAGAGAATCGTGCCGCGTCTGGATGGTGTTGTGCTTTTCTTCGACCTCTTGATGGATGGCTTGGGCGAGCGTGTCGTGCGCGTAGCCGGTCATTCCGGGCTGGGCCAGCGCCGCGGCCAAGGCCGGCGCGGCAGCGCGATCGCCGAGCGTTTCCAGCGCCAGCGCGGCGGCGCGGAAGTGCGAGAAATCGCTGTCGGGCGTGAGCTGCTGCAACTTCGCCACGATGGCTGGCACGGCGTGGCGGTCGCCGGTGCAGCCGAGCGCGATGATGCGGCCATCGAGGCGGCTGACATTCCCGGCGCCGCGATGCTGCCAGCCGGCATCCCACGGCGTGCGCTGGATGTGGTCGAGCAGCGCCGGGGCGCCGGTCGGGTCGCCCAGCATGCCGAGCAGGGCGGCATACTGCACGCGGTCGGCGCCTTCCGCGCCGGCGTAGGCCTGCCGCAGCAGCGGCAACGCGGGCTCGGGGTCCACAAAGACGGCGGCGCCGGCGAATATGTTCGTGCGCGCCGCGGCCACCGCTGCGGCAAGCTGGGGCACGGAAAGCGGGAAGGAATCCACGTCGGTCAACACGTTGGCCGTGAGACCGCCGATGCTGACGAGATGTTTTTGCACGGCGCGCACATCCACGGTGCGCGCGGTCTTGCCGGACTTGACCGCCAAGGCCGCGGCGACGCCGGCCGCGTAGCCGCCGTTCTGGATGTCGGGCTGCATGCGGATCAACGGCACGGCGTCGCGGTGCGCGCTGATGCCGAGGGCGACCACGAGGAGGCCGTCCCAGCCTTGGGGCAGCAGGCTACGGTAGGGGATGTTCTGGAAGCGCAGCTGGCCGGCCGGGAAGGGCGCCGGCCAGAGGTGGAGGAAGCGGTCCACCACGTAGCCGTGCGTGTCGTAGCCGCCGCCGTGCGCCTGGACGACGGTGTCGGGATAGGTGCGCGAGGCAAACTGGTCGCGTACGGTCAGGACGTGGTCGCCGACGATGCGGCGGCGCTCGCGCGTGTCGATGAGCTGGCCGAGGTCAAACGCCGTCGGGAACTTTTGCTTGGCGAAGACGTAGAGGTGCCAGACATCCATCAGGTCGGTTTCGTCGGTGAGCGTGTAGTCGGTGTTGATCAGATTGACGCCGAGCACGCGCGGCGGCAGGCCGGTGCCCTGCATCCCGAAGTCGGAGCCGTCGGTGTAGAGGCAGGCGGCGCCGGCGGCGGCGGCGATATCGGAGTTGCCGGTCGCATCGATCACGACCTTCGCGCGCACGACCCCGCGGCCCTGCGGCGTGGCAAGGACGACGCCGGTGACGCGGTGGTCCTCCACGAGCGCGCCGCAGCCGGTTGCACCGAACCAGACGTCGGCGCCCGCCTTGAGCAGTTCGGTGCGCCACCAGTTCGCCTTTTGCTCGATGGACCAGACGTGCCCGCCTTTCTTCCAGGGCTGCGGCTCGGTCTTGACCGACGCGGTGAAGCCGACGCAGTTGCCGGAGCAGTAGCCGGCGATGGTGCCCAGGGTGCCCACGCCGCCGAGGCCGGAGAGCGCCTCCACGACGAGCGTCTTCGCGCCTTGCCTTGCCGCGCCGATGCCCGCGGGCGCGCCGGCGGTGCCGCCGCCGATGACGACCACGTCGTAGGTGCCCCACACCGGCACCGTGCCGGCCTCCTGCGGGATGGTCGCTGACTTCTGCGTCGGCCGGACACCCGCGAGAATTTCGCGGACTTCGCCGGCGACGACCTCTCCCGTCGGCTTCGCCGCAGGCACATGCGGCAGGACGGGGGCGCGCAGCGCCTGCGCTTCGATCGCGGCGGCCTTGCCGATGCCTGCTGCGAAGGGCAGGGACCATGGGCGCATCAGCCGGGCGGCCTGGGGGCGCGGAACATCTGCGCAGCCGCCGAGCACAAAGAGCCGGTCCACGTTGCGGGGTTGAAATACGCCCAGCGATAGCCCCTCCGCACCCGGCGCGGGCTTGCTTGCGCTGTTCCGCCCGAGCAGCGCATCGGGAGGGATCTCGAAAAGCAGATCGGAGGAAAACTGCTGGCCGGGATGATAGGTGAAGGTGCGCGCCATCTGGTCAGCTTCGGCCCACGCGGCGGGCGTGTCGCCCGCCATGGGCAGCTGCAGCGTGTACTCGATGAGCTGGTAGTTGACGTTGGTCTTGCCGGCATAGTCGGGTGCGCGCCCGGTGAAGGGCGGGCTGATGATGCGCGCCGACAGGTGGTCGCCCTCGCGCAGCGCACCGCCGATGACGACGCGTGTGAAGGTGTGCAGTCCTGCGGGATAGGGCCGGAAGTCGGCGCCGGCGAGGCGCGCGACCGTCGCGCGGTCGGTGGCGTCAATGATCACCTTGGCCAGCACCGCCTGCCGGCCGGCGCGGTTGGCCATGACGATGCCGCAGGGCTGGCTCTTATCGTCGCGGAGCACATGGGTCGGATAGCAGCTGTAGAGGAACGCGACGCCGGCCTTCAGCAGCGCGTCGTCGAGCGTCTTTTTCACATGCAGCGGACGCACCGGCGGCGGGTGGCGAGATCCGGCCTGCGCTGCGGGCCCGAGCACTTCGATCTCGCCGAGCAGGATGCGGTTGGCGCCGGCGGTTTTCTGCACGGCGAATTTCACATAGCGCGCGGCGGCGGCGAACGGCGCGGACCAGGTCTGGCATTCATCCAAGGTGGTGCGCTGGCCGGCCGTCGTGCTGGTCGGCCCGGTCAACCGGGCGACCTCGCGCCACGTTTGCCGGTCGTCGCTTATGGAAACGGTGACGCGCTGCACGCCGAATTTCGCCGCCGGCCGGGCATAGGCCATCAGCCGCGCGCCTGTGAGCGGCTGCTGCGCCTGGAGGTCGGCGACGAGGTTCACGTCGCCGGGATATTGCACGCTCTCGCCGCTGGCCGAGCCCCAGGCGCCATCGGTCAGCAGCGCGGGTGGCAGGGTGTCGGGATGCGCGCCGCCGGAGGCCGCGTCCGCGCTGTAGGTCAACGCGATGCGGTTGGCGCTGGCCCGGGCATCGTTCGTGGCGCCGCAAAAGATTTCGCGCGCCAGCGGCGAGGTGGTCACCTCGCCCGGCTCCAGCCAGAGGCGCAGCGTCCCGGCGAGATCTTCACCGAGGTAGGGCCGCGGCGCGGCCAGAAAGACTTTCGCGCCGTGCTGCGCCGCCTCCACGGCCGCCTCCACGGCGGCAAAGCCGCCGCCAACGACGAGCACGTCGGCCTCGTAGGCGACCGGGATGGCGCGTGCCGTTTCTTCCACGACCGCCGCCGCGACCGCCTGCCCGCCGAGCACCAGGACGGCCGCCCACCGTAGAAAGTTATTCATGCGCGATCTTTCGCTGCTGCCCTGCGCGCAGATAACGTTCCACCGGCCGGTTTAATTGCCGCCCTTCCTGTTCGGTTGCCTGGCACCCGTGTGGATTAAAAAAAACGTTGAGTCTGGCGGACGGGCGGAGCGGTGTGCGGCACGCGGACGGTGGGCCGTTGCAGGCGGACCGGATCCGTGTCCGTGGATGCGGCGCCCCGCCGCATTTCCGAGGCCAAAGAGGCAGCACCCGCTATCACGGTGACCGCTGCTCCAAGACACAGCCAATGGGGTTTAAGGTGAGCCGGACGTGGCGCCCGACTCACCGGTCGGAGGGACGTTTGCGGGCAGGGGGCGGGGTGGCGGCGTCAGCCGCGCCCGCCCGGGCTGCGCCTACGCTTCCAGTTCAATATTCTGCACCATCGACTTGCTGAAGCCCTTGGTGCGCGGACGGTTGCGCTCAGCTGCGGACTGGCAGGTGATGCACCGCGCGGCAAACGGCTGCACTTGCAACCGGGGCTTGGCGATCGGCTCCCCGCACATCTCGCAGAGGCCATAGGTGCCCAAATCCACCCGCCGGAGGGCGTCGATAATGCCATTCAGCATGTCCTGCTTGTTGCTCACCTGCAGGAGGGACAGGTCTTGTGCGAAGTTTTCCGTCCCTTCCTCGGTCCGGTCCTGGCCGCCGCCCGACGACTTGCCCGCGACGCCGTCGGCCGAGTTGGCCAGATGGCCGCCGGCCAGAAAGCCGATGTCATCCACGGCGAGATCATGCAGCTTTTGCAGAATGGTCCGCAGCCGCTTCAGCTCTGTCGCGGACCACTTGATCGTCTTGACCTTGGCCACCGGGTCGAGCACGGTGTCTGCCACAGGGGTCGCTCTGGCCGTTGGCTGTACGCGCTGCGGCTGGCGTGCGGCAGGCTTTTTCGCCTTCGGGGCAGGTGGGCGGGGCGGGGTCTTGACGGTCGGTCGTGTGGCTTTTACAGGGACGGCTTTCACCGCCGGGCGAGGCTTGTTGGCCTTCGCCGGCTTGACTGCCTTCCGCGCCTTTGTCGTGCTCATCGTATGCTCCTGTATCTCCGCGATTAACCAGTGGCTGAAAAAGGGCGCGAGCTAGTACCAAAAACGTCTCAGCGTGTCAATGCGCTTCGTCGCGCCCCCTCTGAGCGGGTTGAGTGCCAGAGATTGCGAAAGCCTGCTCCGGGGCTAGATTATCGGCAGGAACAGGTGCCTTATGCATACGACCATACATCCGAGTCAATGGTTCCATCGCGAAGCCATGGAAAGGGTGCAGTTGTCAGGCGCACACCGGATGCGGCAACTGCTGCATGATGGGGCCTTCTGGGCCGCCGTGGTCTTGATCGCCATGATCTGTGCTGCGTTCATCCTGGCGATCCTCTCCTCCGGCACGCTCAGCACCGAGCCCTACACCACCTTCTATGTGCCGTGAATGATGGTGCCGGCTGTGTTGCGGGCGGGGTGAACTGCGGGGTGTTTTGTTCTTCACGATCGGAGAAGAGCTCAGCTACGGCCCAAATCTTGGGCAGGGTTTCCATCCGCTTTTTTGTACCCCTTGGGCGCTCTGCTTCCCCCGGCGTGGAGGCGTCGCTCGAATTACACGTGCCAGGGAGCGCGCAGGGGCCTGGAGAGCAGCTGGGTTGCTTCCGCGTCGCCGATGATCCGCTGGCGTGCGGCATCCCAGCGGAGCTTGCGCCCGACGACCGAGGCGATGTAGCCGAGATGTCCCGGTGACTGCGAACGATGCGCGACCTCGACGGGCGTGAGCGTCCGCTTGCGCGACTTGACGGAGTCAATGAACTCCTGCTGATGACCGGGCGATTTGTAGAGCATGATGTCGAGGTCGCCCTTCTTCTCTCGCGCCTGGATTTCCTTGAGCCACTCGGGGTTGGACGCCTCGAACCGGCCGCGGTCCACCGCGACCCAGCCGTTCGGGCCGATCCATTTTGCGCCGCCCCGGATATCGCCGTGGCCGCCCGCGATGGTCATCTGCACGTTGTTCGGATATTGGCATTCGATGCGATATTTCGTGGCCGTGTTCCACACCGCATCCTTCGGTGGAAATTCCGCGATGGCGGAAATTTCGCTCGGGCCGACGGCGTCGTCAGGACCGCAGCCGTATTTCGGGTTCGCCAAGCCCCAGTGCGCGATGTCGCAATGATGGCCGATCCAGTCCATCAGCTGGCCGCCGCCGGTGTTGTAATTCCAGCGCCAGTTCTTGTGAAAGCGGCACGGGTTGAACGGCATCATCTGCGAGGGGCCGACCCAGAAATCGTAATCCACGCCGGGCGGCGGCGCGCAGTCGGGCTTCTGGTTGCCGGTGTTTTCGAAATCGGCGTGACCGGACGGCAGCCCGACCTCGACGCGCGTGACCTTGCCGACATAGCCGTTCTGCACCAGCTCCGCGGCCCAGCGGAAAAAGTTCTGGCTGCGCTGCCACGAACCGGTCTGCCAGATGCACCGGTTTTTTTGCACGGCCTGCACCATGGCGATGCCTTCGGCCAGCGTCTTGGAGAGCGGCTTCTCGCAGAAGATATCCTTGCCCGCCATGGCCGCCGCAATCGCCGGGATGGAATGCCAGTGATCGGGCGTGGAGATGCAGACGGCGTCAATATCCCCGCGCGCCAGCAGGTCGCGGAAATCCTTGTAGCCCTTGCAGTCCTTGTTCTGATAGCGGTTGTTGACCTTGTTCACCGCGTTGGCGAGATGCTTCTCGTCAAGGTCCGCTATGGCCAGCACGCGGCAGTCCTGAACGCCTAAAAAGGAATCGAGATTGCCGGTGCCCTGCCAGCCCACGCCAATGCAGCCGAGCGTGACGACGCCGGAGGGACGCGGGCGGCGCGGCGCGGTGGCACATCCGGGCAATAGAAATGGGGCGGACGAGGCGGCCAACAACTTGAGCAGGTCACGACGGCTGACGCACATGGGGCTTTTCATGGTTCGCTTCCTGTTGGTCTATCGTTTGACGGCGTAGCAAGCACGGACCCGTTTGTACCGCATCGAAGTTCCGGCAGCAACCCTGTCGTGTGGCCAGAGCTGGGACGGCGCTGAGGGGAATGAAGCCGACCGGCATGGGAAACCACGCGAGACCAAGGACGGCAAAGGCCACAAGGTGTCCACGGACGGGTCGCTGCCGTCCTTGAAGTCCTTGTGGCCTTTTGCTGCCCGCTATTTCTTCCAGCCTTCGCGCTCGGCGATTTCCTGGAGGAAGAAGTCGAGGGTGGTGGCGATGGACTGTTCCATCTTGATGGTCGGCGTCCAGTCGAGGACCTTCTTCGCCTTCTTGATGGAAGGCTTGCGGTGCTCGACATCCTGGTAGCCGCCCTTGCCGTAGAACTCGCCGCTCTCGACGGTCTGGTAACCGGCGAACGGCGGGAACTTGCCGCGCAGGGGGTGTTTGTCGAACTGCGCGACGAGCATCTCGGCGAGCTCCTTGATGCTGGCCTCGTTCTCGGGGTTGCCGATGTTGAAGATCTCGCCGTTGCAGCGGTTGCCGTCGTTGGCGATGATGCGGTACAGGCACTCGACGCCGTCGGTGATGTCGGTGAAGCAGCGCTTCTGGAGGCCGCCGTCGACGAGCAGGATCGGCGTGCCTTCAACAAGGTTCAGGATCAGCTGTGTGATCGCGCGGCTGCTGCCGATGCGTGCGCTGTCGAGGCTGTCGAGCCGCGGGCCGACCCAGTTGAACGGGCGGAACAGCGTGAAGGGCAGGTTCTGCTTCTGGCCGTAGGCCCAGATGACGCGGTCGAGCAGCTGCTTCGAGCAGGAGTAGATCCAGCGCTGCATGCGGATCGGGCCGACGATCAGCGGTGACTTGTCCTCGTCGAAATCCTTGTCGGTGCACATGCCGTACACCTCGGAGGTCGAGGGGAAGATGATGCGGCGGCCGTAGCGCGCGCAGTAGCGGACGATGCGCAGGTTTTCCTCGAAATCCAGCTCGAACACGCGCAGCGGGTTGCGGACGTATTCCTTCGGCGTGGCGATGGCGACGAGCGGGAGGATCACGTCGCACTTGCGGACATGAAACTCGATCCACTCGCGGTGGATGGAGATGTCGCCCTCGGAGAAATGGAAGCCGGGCCGGTTGAGCAGACGGCCGATCTTGTCGTTCTGCAGATCCATGCCGTGGACCTCGAAGCGGCCCTTCTCGGCGAGCAGGCGCTCGGTGAGCGCGTTGCCGATGAAGCCGTTGACGCCGAGGATCAGCACGCGCGTCGGCTGCACGACCTTCAGGCGCGAGACGCTCGAGGGGCCGAGCCGCATCTTGGCGACCACGCCCAGTTCCTTGCAGGCCTGCGCGCCGCTGAGGCAGACGCCGCCATCGGCCTGCACCAGGTCCAGTTGCAGCGCGCCCTTGCCGCACGCGACGATGAGCGGGCTGGCGGAGAGGATCGTGCCGGGCTTGGCCTTGCTGGCGGTCTTCGACAGCGAAGCCGTCCACACGGTCAGCTTGCGGTCGCCGAGGTGCGTGAACGCGCCCGGATAGGGCTTGGTCACGGCGCGGACGAGGTTGCGGATTTCCGTCGCGCTCTTGGTCCAGTCCAGCAGGCCGTCGGCCGGCTTGCGTCCGCCGAAGTAGGTCGCCTGGTTGTGGTCCTGCGCCTTGCGCGGGGCCTTGCCCTTGATGAGCAGCGGCAGGGTTTCGTCGAGCAACGCGACGGTCGCGGGGACCATCTTCTCGAACAGCGTCGCCGCGGTGTCGTCGCTGGTGATCGCCAGCTTGCGCTGCGCCACGATGTCGCCGTCGTCGGGGTGGGGCGTCATGTAGTGCAGGGTGACGCCGGTCTCCGTCTCGCCGTTGACGAGCACCCAGTTGGCCGGGCAGCGGCCGCGGTACTTCGGCAGCAGCGAGCCGTGGAGGTTGAACGCGCCCTTTTTCGGGAGTTCGAGCACGGCCGGCTTGACCATGTTGCGGTAGTAGAACGAGAACAGGAAGTCCGGCGCGAGCGCCTTGATCTTTTCCACCCAGAGCGGGTGGTTGATGTCTTCCGGCGCGTAGACCGGCACGCCGTGGGCGGCGGCGGTCTCGGCGACGGATTTGAACCAGATGTTCTCACCCGGATCGTCCTTGTGCGTGAAGACCGCGGCGACTTCGATACCGCTGCGCAGCACGGCCTCGAGGCCGGCGCAGCCGATGTTGTGATAGGCCAGTACGATTGCTTTCATGGTGCAGCCAGACGGCTCAATCCTTTCACTTCGTGGACCAGATAACGCGGGCGGGCGCGCACGTCGCGATAAATCCGCCCGATGTATTCTCCCATCAGCCCCATGCCGACAAATTGGGCGCCGACGAAAATAAACAGGATGGC
>CAITZM010000189.1 GCA_903896925.1 uncultured Lentisphaerota bacterium
CCGGTGAACGCCTCGGCGAAGACCTGCTTCTTGCCGTAGATGTGTGCTGCAGAAGCAGCATCGCGCAGCTCGATGCTGCCGAGGTTGCCGTTGGCCCAGAACTCGCCGCTGACCTCGTCGCACTGGCCGCCGTACTGGAGGAACTCGGCCGGGAAACCCCAGTGTCCGTAGTTCTCCAGCCACATCTTCAGGCCGTTCGCGTTGCACAGGTCGCGCAATCCGCCCACGTAGTCGCGCGCCACGCGGTCGGCCACCAGCCGCCGCACGTCCCACAGGAACCGGTCGCTCTGCTCCGCGCTGCCGACCACGCGCCCGGTCATCACCGGCAGGAACGGGAGCGGGTCATAGCCGTAGCGCGCGCGGAACGACGGCGCGAAATCGTCGGTCCAGTTCTGCGGACCCATCTCGTAGCTGTCGGCGACGACGTGCTTCCACGCCTTGCGCTCGGCCGCGGGCATGCGCGCCAGCAGGCGGCCGACGTAGTTGGTGAAGTGCAACGCAAGCGCGGTGCGGTTCAGCTTGTCCACCTCCAGCCCCGTGGCCTCCGGCGGCGCGGGGCTGTTCTTGGTGCCGGTCGGCGCCATCCCCGCGCGCAGCACGATCCAGTCGCCCGCGGGCACGTCCCACGTCAGCGTGCCATCGGGCGCGAGCTGCGCGCTGAGGTTGCGCACCGCGGCGGGCGGGATCGCCAGGCCCGGCTGGTCCGGCTCCGGCTGCTGGGGCCACGTATAGAAATCGAACGGCGGGAGCGGGTCCTGGAAAACCTTTTGCAGCGACTTCTCCGCGAAGCTCTCCACGCGCGCCGCCGCCAGGAGATCGATCGCGCCCAGCTCGCACGCCGCCGAGAACGACAGGCGGAAAAACTTCGCCGTCGCCGCCGGGATCGTCATGACCACCGGCGAGAGCGGCACCGGGCCGACGTTGATGCCGAGGTTGTGCCGGTCGATCGCGAATTTACGCAGCGGGCGGAACTGCCGGCCATCGTCCGACGCCTGCAGCTCGCACTGCACATTCACCTTGCCGACCGGATGAATCGTCACGCTGCGCGCCGTGAACGGCGCCGGCAGCTCGAACGTCACGGCCTTGGGGGTGCGCGTGATCTTCGCGCCGCGCGTCACGGCCGTGTCGCTTTCGCCGGCCGGCGCGGGGAAGGCCAGCACGGCGACATCCTGGAAGTCGCCGGGCGGCGCCACCAGCTGGCCCACGAAGTGCCGCGGCCCGTGCAGGCGCGTCTCCGGCAGCACCACGTAGCGCATGGACTGCTCCGGCTTGATCCACGGTCCGCCCGACTGGCTCCAGCCGGGGCAGTTGAACAGGCCGATGTCCACGCCCAGCCGCGTGCCCTCGCGCACCGCGTGCTCGACCAGCCCCCACCACTCATCGCTCAGCGCCTTGACCTTGTCGCCGCCCTCGATGA
Organism: uncultured Lentisphaerota bacterium; assembly: GCA_903896925.1. Classification (GTDB taxonomy): domain Bacteria; phylum Verrucomicrobiota; class Kiritimatiellia; order CAIQIC01; family CAIQIC01; genus DP16D-bin41. The sequence continues at coordinate 1,418 of CAITZM010000189.1, forward strand.
TGCCGATGTAGCCCTCGCCGATGCCGACGCGCTTCATCGCCTCGAGGTCGCGCGTGATGCCCTCGCGCGACACCTGCCCGTACATCCAGTACCAGTAGCACCGCGGCTTCGTCGCCTCCGGCGGATTCAGGAAATTGTTTTCCAGCTCGCCGGCCGCCACCGCCAGCGTTCCCAGCAAAACCAACCACGCCGCGAGGTATCTGCATTTGTTCATGGGCCGCTTTCCTTTCGCTGCACACCGACTCATTACCGCGCCGCGGTCCGGTTTCCAAGCCTTGGAAAAGGAAAGCCGGTGTTTTTCCGAGGCTTGGAAAATCGCCCCCGGCCTCGCCGTCGGCAGAATATTCATCCACAGATTACGCAGATGACACCAATTTTTCGGAGCCGGAGTGGCATGGGCTCAAAATCATGCTCCGCAAAATCATAACTTTTCGGCCATGCCGCGCGATGATTTTGTACACATGATTTTGTTGTCCCAAACAGCCGCAAACTCAACTAAGCCGCCTTCGCCCACGTACGATGACCCGCCAATCCTTCACGTGGCCGGGGCTTCCAGCCCCGCGAGCCCTGCCCGAAACCAACCCGCAGCGCCTCTGTCTAGCTGGGAGCGGCGGCATTCCTGCCGCCGCCTCTTTCAGCTCCATGAACATGCATAGACCCAGCACCTTACAAACCTCGCAGGATGTACTGATCAGTGGCGCGTTCGGTTTTTGCCTGGCGGGAGCGCTATTTCCGTGAGGGTCTGCGCACCAGGTGGCGTGCGGGTGCGCTGAGCCGGAGACCCGGCCTACAGTGCGCCTTTGCGGAAGTTCGACAAGCTCTCCAACGGCATGGCCGCCCTGACGATAGATGAATCCACGCCCGGCCGCTGCACCCGCTTGTTCCGCAAGCAACGCACATTGGGCGTCCTTCGGCTGAAGGACACCCCTACGAAGAAAACGGAATACGTTGGATTGCGGCAGCGCGAAGAGAAATTCTCGCGCCGCCCAAGGCCGGTCGCGGCCGCTGCCGGGCTCGGGCGCGGGACCGGGCACGAAGCGCGCGGGTCAGCGATAGTCCGGGAGTTGGTCGGCCGCGGTGGCGGGGACCAGGCGGATGGCGCAGCCGCCGTTCTTGATGAGCGCGGCCTTGAGCGTGGTGGCGGCGGTGACGCGGAAACGCTCGATCTTTACGTTCGTGCGCGTCTTCAGCGCCGGGTCGTCGCTGTAGATGTGCGCGACATAGCCCTGGCCCGGCGCCAGGAACTTCAGCGGCACCTCCAGCGTGCGCGGCTCGCCGGCGTGCATGACGCCCACGAACCACTCCGCGCCGCTCCGGCGCGCGGTGATCACATGGTCGCCGAGCTTGCCGCTGAGCACCTTGCTCTCGTCCCAGACGGTCGGCATCGCCTTGTAAAACTCCAGCTCGGGCGCGTCGCCGATCTTCGTCTCCGCGCCGCCGGCGCCGCCAACCTTCGCGGGCGCGCCCGCGGGCCGGTCGTACCAGAACAGGAACTGCCACGGGCTGTAGAGGCAGACGGGCTTGGCGAGCTGGTAGGCGTGCGAGCAGAGTTCGTTCACGCGGTTGTCGTAGTAGCAGACGGTGTTGTCGGCCGGGCCGGCGATGAAGCGCGCGAAGAGCGTCAGCAGCGTCTGCTCGTTGCTGCGCTTCTTCTCTTCGTCGCCGAGGATGCCTTCGCAGGTCATGAAGTTCGGCCAGGTGCGCGTGTAGCCGGTCGGGCGGTATTCATCGTGCGCGTCCACCATGAGGCCGGCCTGCCCGCACTTGCGGATGCCCTCCGACATCCAGCTGGTCCACTTCTGAGAGCCGACATTGACGAAGCCGAACTTGATGCCCTGGATGCCCCAGCGCTTATAGATCGGCAACACCTGGTCGATCTGCTTTTCCAGCGCGAGGTGGTTCACATAAAGCAGCACGCCGATGCCCTTGCTCTTGGCATAGGCGCAAACCTCCTCCATGTCGAGCGGGCCCTTGCTGCGCTTCGGGTCCAGATGCACGCCACTCGCATCGGACTTCGGATCGTATTCGAAACCGTACCAGCCGGCGTCAAACTCGATGTATTGCAGGCCGCGCTGCACGGCAAAGTCCACGCATGCCTTGCCGCCCACGGTCGTCAGCGTCACCTCGCGGATGACCTTGCCGGGCTTGATCCAAGACGTGTCGGCGAGCGCGCACGGATCGTTGAGGTTCAGGATGAGGTAATTGTTGTCCAGCAACTGGCCGGGACTGCCGGCGGCCATGATCACGCGCCACGGCGTTGTCAGCGGCGCGGTGCCGGTGACCTCGCCCTCCTTGGTGCGCTCGGCGTCGAGGAACGCCTCGAGCGTGGTCGGCGCGTCCTTGGCCACGCGCAGCTTCATGCGCGCATAGTCCACCAGCTTGGCCTCGGCGATCGCCACAAAACAATCGTCGGCCACCTGCACCACCAGCGGCCGCTCGCAACCGGGCTTGATCTTGCTGACCGGCACGCGCTCGTAGATGCCCTGCGCGTGGTAGGTGGGAAACGCCAGGAAATCGCCTGCGAAATGGAACTGCGTCGTCTCGCGCGTGATGTGGAGGGCGTCGAGGCCCGCCTGCTTCGGCAGGGTATAACAAAACGCCACGCCCTCATCGGCGGCGCGGAAGGTGAGCTCCAGCTGCCGGCGCGGCGCGGCGGTCTCTTCCAGTTTCACGGTGAGCTGGTTGTAGTGATCGCGGATCGAACTGCGCTCGCCGTAGACCGGCTTCCACGTCTCGTCGTGTGTGGCGGTCTTCTGGTCAACGATTTTCAAGCCCGCGTTCAGCGGCGCACCGGCAAGCTCCAGGCCCAGCCGCGAATCGTCGAGGAGCTTGCGGCCTTGGTAGTCCACGCGGTAGCACGGCACGCCCTGCACGCCGGCGAGCGCCTTGACCTCGAACGTCAGCGTCAGCTTGCCATCCGGCGATTTCAGCTCCACCGCGGCCGCCTGCAACCCCGCGGCCAACGCCGCGCCTGCGAGAACCAGGGCCAACTTCTTCATGTCGTCGCTCCTCTTGATGATTCCGCCCCCGGCGGGCTCTTCCCTCCGGAGCGAAAGTGTCAGACTCTGATCGACCACCCTCAAAACTCAGATCCCTGCCGGGCCAGCCAGCCGGGGTCCTCTTGGAACGCGGCGATAGTAGCGGTTTGCCGGCGGCGAATGCAATAAGCGCGACAAGCGGCGCGTTGGAATGAGCATGAACGCCACACTACCGCGCGACTGGAGCGTCCTGGCTGACCGGCTGGCCGGTTGGCTGCCGCCGGAGGGGCCGTTCGCGCCCGCCGGCGCCTGGAAATTAACCTACGAACGCCACGCCCTGATCCCCGCACCCGGCGGACAGCCCGCTGGCGGCCCGGCCGGCGCTCTCACCATCGAGCAGGCGCCGGAGGCCGGAGGCCCGCGGGTGCAGGTGGCCGAGGCCGTCGTCTCGGGCGCCACCACGGTCACCACGCTGGCGGACTACCGGTGCGCCGCCGATCCGTTGCTGACGCCCCGGCGCTGGGACCTGGACATCCGCTGGGAGAGCCGGATGCCGCTGGTGCCGGTGGCCGGCCTCGACCAGAAGCGCTCCGGCCGCGTCGAGGGAGGCGAACTTATTTTCACCGCCGCCAAGGAGCGCCGCCGCCCCGCGCCGCAGCGCTGGACGGCCGCGTGGCTGCTGTTCGCGGTGCTGCCGCGCCTGCCGTTCGCCGCCGGCACGGCGCTGGCGTTTGACCTCTTCGAGGAAGGGGAACTGCACAAGCCCGACCAGCAACTCGCTTATGCGGGCGAGCACTCCGTTGAGTTGAGTGGGAAGAAACTGGCGCTGCAGGTGTTCGAGCAGTCCGGCCGCGGCGTGCTGCCGACACGCTGGTGGCTCGATGCGCAGCACCGCGTCGTGCTGGCCGCAAGCGAGCGGCACGCCTATCTGCTCGGCCCGCGTTCGAAAGGAGCCACGCCATGACCACGCTCACCACCACCCGGCGCGGCTTCCTCAAGTCCGGCAGCCTGGGCGCGCTCGCCCTGGTGCTGGCGGAACGCCGCGCGCCCGCCGCGCCGGAGAAGCGCCCGCCCAACATCCTGTTCATGCATACCGACCAGCAGCACTGGGAGGCGCTCTCCGCCTTCGGCTGTGCGCACGTCCGGACGCCCGCCATGGACCGGCTCACGGCGGCGGGCACGTCGTTCAGCCTCTCCTACTCCGCGAACCCGGTCTGCTGCCCCGCCCGCACCTGCTGGTACACCGGCCGCGCCTCGCAGGAGAACGGCGTGATCATGAACGACGCGTGGCCCATCGCGCCCGACATGCCGGACCTCGGCCAGTGGTTCGGGGCGCGCGGCTACGACGCGGTCTATGGCGGCAAGTGGCACGTCACCGGCCGGCAGTTCACCAAGAGCTTCCGCGTGATCACGCCGGGCACGGGCATCGGCGAGCTCAGCGATGCTTCCGTCGCGCGCGCCGCCGAGGGCTTCCTGCGCGCGCGCCAGGCCGGCGACAAACCGTTCTTCCTCAACCTCGGTTTTCTCCAGCCGCACGACTGCTGCTACTGGGTCTTCGAGCATCAGGGCGATGAGCCGCGCACGCGGCTCGGGCCGCCGCCGGAGCTGCCGCCGCTGCCGGCCAATTTCGCGCACCCTGCCACCGAGCCCCACCTGCTGGCCCAGAGGCGCGAAAAGAAAACGTGGAGCGCCGAACAGTGGCGCTGGTACCTCTGGAACTACTACCGCATGGTCGAGATGGCCGACGCCGCGGTCGGCCGCGTGCTCGATGCGCTGGAGGACGCCGGGCTGGCGCAGGAGACGCTGGTGGTCCTGACGGCCGACCACGGCGACGGCCTCGCGCGCCACGGGCTGACCTCGAAGATGTTCCTCTATGACGAGGCCGCGCGCGTCCCGTTCATCGCCGCGTGGCCCGGCCAGCTCCAGGCGGGCCGGCGCGACGAGCGCCATCTGGTCACCGGCCTCGACGTGGCACCGACGCTGTGCGCGTTCGCCGGTTTCGCGCCGCCGCCAAAGATGCGCGGCCTGAGCCTGCGCCCGCTGCTCGAAGGCCGCGACACCACGCCGTGGCGCGAGTTCATCGTGTCCGACACGCACGGCACCGGCCGCATGGTGCGCACGCCGGAGTACAAATACATCGCCTACCGCGACGACCCGGTGACCCAGCTTTTCGACATGCGCGCCGACCCGGGCGAGTTGCAGAACCTCGCGACCACAGCCGCGCAGTCCGGCGTGGTACGCGACCTCGCCGGACGCCTCGACGCGTGGGAGCGGACGCTCGACCGGCTGCCGCTCCAGGAGCCACAGCCTTCCGCCCGCCCGCGCAAGAACAAGCAGCGAAAACAAGCCTGACCACGGCGGACGGAGGACGGCCTGTTTTTTTTCCCGTTCCGGCCCACGCTGGTATAGCGCTTGCTTTACAAGGCCGATTTATGGATGATTTTGCCGAGGTTAACAACAATGTCACGTGATGCTCATGGAAAAACGGTGCGGATTGACCTGCTCGTGGATGTCGAGACGGGGCTGCCGGTGCGCAGGGACAGTGCGGCCGCGGTGCAGGCGGGAGCGCAGGCCGCGCCCGCGGCACTGCCGGTCTGTTGCCGCGCCCTGCTCCAGAGCCTCTACGACGCCGCCATCATCTGCACCGTCAACGGCCAGATCGTCGAGTTCAACAACCGCGCGCTGGACTTCCTGCGCTACACGTACGACGATTTCTGCAAGCTGACGATTTTCGACCTCGTTTCCGGCACCAGCGCGGAACTCCTCACCACCATCCAGGCAAATCTCCAGAAGCAGCAGTTCACGCTGATCCAGGCCTATTGCCACCGGCAGGATGGCAGCGTGTTCCCGGCGGAGATCGTCATCAGCCGGATCGAGTCGGAGAGCCCGCACCTGACCTTCTTCCTGCGGGACATCAGCGTCCGCCGGCATGCCGAGGAGCAGCTCCGCACCGAGCACGCCGCCCTGCAGAACGCCGCCAACGGCATCGCCATCACCGACCAGACCGGCCACATCATCTACGTCAACCCCGCCATGGCCCAGATGTGGGACTACCGCAGTCCGGAGAAGCTGTGCGCGCGCGCCATCACCGAGCTGTTCGCCGACGCCGCCACCGCCGGGCAGACCATCAGCGCCAACCTGAGCGCCCACGAGACGTGGACCGGCGAGCTGCGCGCGCGCCGGCGCAACGGCGAGGAGTTTTCCGTCCAGGTGTCCGCGGCGCTCAACCGCAATGCCAACGACGAACTGGCCGGGCTGATCTTCTCGTTCCTCGATGTCAGCGCCCGCGCGCTCGCCTCCGCCGCGCAGCAGGAAGCCGAGCGCCAGCGCGTGATGATCGAGAGCTTCGGCACCGCCTGCCATCTGCTGGGCCAACCCGCCACCGTCCTGCTGGCCAACCTGGAGATGCTGGACAAGGAACTCGGCGCGGGCACCCCCCCGTCCGCACACAAGCTGCTGACCGAGGCCATGCAGGCCGCCGACCACCTGCGCGACATGCTCCAGAAGCTCAACGCCACCGTCGTCTACCGCCCCACCCCCTACGCGAACAATGTCAGCGAGGGGGAGAACCCCGAAGACCGGAACGACGACACCCGCATCATCGAGACCTGAAGCGTCCGCACGCCTGAGCAGAATCGCATTCAGTCTGATAATCATAAATTAGGCCAAAAAAGCCCGAATGAGCTTGAATAACTGGCACTTACGACGAAAACACGGCCAAAAAGTCAGTTTGATAATAAATCGACGCGGATAGGGCATAATATCATCGGTTTGATAAACGAAAAAGGGGCGCTGCATGATGTTTGCAGCGCCCCTTCTGTGTCTCTGAATTACTGTTTCAGGATGCCATGGCAGGAGTCCGGCTGTTAAAAATTCGACGGACGTGAGTGTCCAACGCCTGGAAAACCTTCCACAATAACTGCGCGGGGCAGTCTTCCATGTCGGCCGGTAGGTTCATGTGCCGATAGATCCCCACAACGTAGTCCCAGTGATGCTCCTGATTCGTGAGCTTGTCCAGATCTGAAAGACGCCGGCCGATCCAGTACCGCATGCGGATCTCCGAAGCCTTCGACGTCCTGTCGATCCAGAAGGCGTCATTCGCCAGGATGGCAAAGTGAGCAACGATTGAGTCGAAGTCGCGCACCTGGTCGCAGTCTTTGGTGGAATCGACACCGATCACGGTGAGCAGCTCGCCGCGGTACCAGTTATCCCGCTCGGTGCGGTTTCCGGCCTCGCGTCCTTCCCGCTCGCAATACGACGCCCAGGCGCGCTGCACGAGCGGCCGGAAAATACCCTGCTGACGGGGGGTGAACATAGCGACCTCCTTCTACACCGCCGCGATATCGAGCGGCACCAGTTTGAACTCTGACTTCGTGTCCGGGCGCTGGTAGAACCGGCAGTGCGTCCGGCTGCTCTGAACCGTGATGCTTTCCTTGATCAGGTCCATCGCCTTGGACCACTGCTCACCCTTGATGTTGAGGCGGGTGAGCCGGACGATCTCGCCGAAGCGGAGGGCGTTGTTGCGGCCGCGGAACGCCTTGTTGATCAGCTCGACCAGGTCGTGATCCACGCCCGTAGTCCGCTCGGCCAGCCAGGCATTGATCAGCGTCTGTGCGGCCAGCAGCCGGTCATCAAAAGAAAGCGACTCACAGGCCCGGCGCTCGATCAGCTGCAGGCCGTCGAAGCTGCGCAGCTGCACGCCGTTCTTTTCGCCGCCCAAGGCCACCCCGTAGGAGGCCGCGGCCTGCTTCTGGAACGCCTCTATCTCGGCCAGACACCGGGCCTTGTGGGCGACCAGCGCGGCGCTCAACTTCTGCGCCTCCTTGGTCAGCTGCCGCACCAGGCGGTCACGGGCCTTGTCGATGGGCTTGATGTACTTCGTCGGGATCGCGTTGCCGGCGGCATCGGTCATGGTCTTCTGCTCTTTCATGCTGCTCCTGTTTTGTTGGTTGCTTCTGCGATGGGTTGCACGGGCGTCCTGCGCCCGTAGGTCTCTAAAAGTTTGGCCACGAAAGCGGCCCCGAATTTGTCCCTGCACGCGGACAGGTGCCGGCTGATCTTCTCCTCGATATCTCCCCAGGGGCTATCCTTGGCCCCGCGCCAGCTTTTGAGCGCCATCAGCTCCTCGCCCTTCTCCTTAAGGTAGCGATCCTCCTCGTCCACCATCTGTTCCTTTTTCGCGGCCCGCGCGCGGGCGTTCTCGGCAGCCGGATTGAACAGCTGCACCGTGTTCGCGTTACGGCGCCAGGTACGCACCGCGGCCTGCCAGCATTTCATGGGCGACTTGCCTACCAGCCAGCCCTTCGACTCGTAGTAGTCGCAGAACGCCTCGCCATCGAGCTTGTAGCCCAGGCTGGCTGCGTAGGAGGTGACCGCTTGCGGGTCCGGTTTGACGAAGCGCGGGATCATGCAGCACCTGTGATCTTTTGCACCATGAAAAGCTCGCCCTGGACGCTCGGCGGGTTGGCGAACTCCCGGCCCGAGCGCGGCCAGCCGGCCTCCTGCGCCTTGCGGATCACCGTCCGCTGGCGCAGGAAGATCTTCACCGCCCGGCTGCGCAGGCTCTGGACATAGCGGTTGATCTCGGAAGAGGAGGTCGGCACGAAATAGCCGTGGGCGCCGGCCGCTACAGGGAACGGGAAGACAGCCAGACACGTCTCCAGCAGCGCCTCACACTCCCGGCGGCAGATACCGGCGCGCTCAGCCAGCTCATCAATCGTCATCGCTTGCGCCTCTCCACGGCAGCAGCGCAGCGTATCCCGGACAGTCGCGAAATGGGCTTGGATATCGGGCTGCATGTTTATCCTTTAATATAGGCAAGCTTATCCTCGGCAATTTTTCGCTGTGCTTCAGACTGCTCAATTAACATCACGGCGTTGTCCCAGGTGCACCCGTTGTCCCATTCGTGAGGCTGACATTTCATCCACGGATATTTAACGATCATCTCCCCGTAGGTCTGAGGGAATGCCTTGCAGATTTTTCCGAGGATGTGCCACGCTTTGATGCGCTGCTTTTCAGTTACAGCGTGAGCGGAACGCTCGATATTAAGTGCATCCAGAAGCCGAGAATTATTTTCAGCCAGTTCCCGGTTACGCTTCTGCTGGCTCTTGCTCACAGCGCACCTCCAGCCACCCGCGCCACCATCTCGGCCTCGGCGGGGTGCGGGTAGATTCGGAAGGCGTACTTTTTGGCGTGGGCGTCGAGACGGGATTGGAGCGCCGGCGCATCGGTTAGGCATGGCAGCGTGGGGATGTTCAGTCTCCGGCTGATGCCCTCGTGGTTATAGGTTCCCACGAAGCACACGCCCGAGGCCGTCCGGATCACGCCGAACACGACGCACAGCACGCCGCCGAAGACGTAGGTCTGCCCGAAGAATTTCTGGTTGTTCTTCATCGCCTCCCCTTTCACGCCGCGCTCAGCTTCTGGATGATGTCGTGCGCCTGGACGAAGTGCTCCCAGCTCAGCTTCTGCTTCTGCTTCGACGCCATCATCGCCGCGTTCTGCAGGAACTTGACGTACATGCCCAGCCCGCTGCTGTGGATCATGTCCTTGATGACCTCCGCGGCGAGGCCCTCGGCCGGCTCCAGCCCGAACCGCTTCGCGATCCGGTCGAGGTCGGCCTTGGGCGGCGCCTTCGGCAGCTGTAGCTTGATCGTGCCCCGCCGCCGCAGCTGCTCCAGCATCAGCGAGAGCTTGCCCGTCTGCACCTCGCTCTTGAACACGTTCGTCCCGCACAGCACCAGCCCGCAGTGGCTGCGGTCGTAGATCTCGCGGATGAACTCCAGCACCTTCATCTGGCTGCCCTTCTGATAGGACAGGAACACCTGGTGGACCTCGTCGATGATCACCAGCGTCTTGTCGTCGATCCGCGCCAGGATGCGCTCCCGGAGGTTCTCGAAGCTGCTGTGCGGGCTGACCATCGAAGCCTTGGCAAACTCCCGCGCGAACAGCTGCACGCCGCTGCTGGCCGGCATCCGCAGGTAGATCGTCGCCCCGTGGTTGTTGCGCCGCTGGAACTCCTCCAGCGCCGTCGTCTTGCCGATCTGGCTGTCCCCATAGACGAACGCGATCGTCTGCGTGATCAGCGCCGCATCGCACACCCGGAAGATGTTGCGGCTGATCGAGGTCTCGACGAACGCCAGCTCCACCCGGCCCGCCCGCTCCTCCGCGATCCGCTTGTAGCGCCCGATGGCCGTGCAGATGTTCTCCAGGCTGCCCGCATAGCTCCAGTGGAACAGCCGGTAAATCGTCGTGCTGTCGTAGCCGATCGCGTTCCCCGCCTCTTCGTTGCCGTAGCCGTAGCCCTGCGCCTTCGCGTGGCAGAAGAACCACCACAGCAGCCCGTGCTGCGCCGCGTCGATCTTCTCCGCCTTCAGGGCCGCGTCCGCGCCCGCCTTGAACACGTCGGCGCTGACGTTGATGTTGCTCGTGGTCGGGGCCTGGTCTTTGGTTTCTTCGCTCACGCCGCCACCCCTTTCGCCACCCGCACCGCACCGCGCGCCGGCACGCCGCAGGGCAGCCGCGCGAACTCCTTGCAGACCAGCGCGGCCCACGCCTTGCGGTCCACCACGACGGCCGTGTAGGCGCGCACCCGGTGGGGCCGCGCCTCGATCACCACGACCGCGGCGCGCTGGCTGTCCAGGTGCGCCACATAGACTCCCTGCTTCTTGCCCTGCACCTGGCGCTTGATCTGGGCCAGCTCGGACATCCGCTCCGTGCCGCTCTGCGGGGCGCTGGTTAATGTGTTCTTTTTGCTCATGTTCGTCTTGCTCCTGTTGGTGTTGTTTCGGCTCGGCTGGAAGCCTCGCCCTACCTGTTCATGCTCCGAAAATCTTGTTCATATCCTCGTCGTTCTGCTCCAGGCGGACGTCATCGTCCCGCGCGTCGTCCGGACGGCCCGGCACGATGTCCTCCAGCGTGCCCTTCTCCGCGCGCACGCGGTCGGCGTTGGCCACTTCCTGCTGCGTGATCGGCGCTCCCGCGAGGACCAGCGCGTTGTGCTTGGCGTCGGCGATCCGCTGCCTGGTGAGCTCCGCGCCGCGGATGGCCACCGGCTTGAGCAGCTCCTTCTCGATGTGCGCCGCGGCGCCCATCTGGCGGTGCAGCGCCTCGGTATCGTCCTTGCGCACGGTCTCCCAGCGCCGCGCCACGCCCAGCAACTGCGCGCCCTGCGTCGTCAGCCGGCTGACCACCATCGCCGTCGGATTGAAGGGGTTGACGTGCGTCAGATAGGTCTCGCCCGGCTTGAGCAGCTCCGTGCGGCCATCCGGCGTGTGCACCTCGGCCACATAGCGGAAGATGCCGGGGCCGAGCGTGCGGTCCTGGAAATCGATCAGGTGGTCGTCCTGCACGCGGCGCTCGACGCCCAGCTCCTCGCCCAGCAGCGCCAGCAGGAACTGCGGACGCAGCTTGCAGAGCCCCTGCCGGCCACCCTGCCAGACCTCTGCAGGGCTCTTGCGGCGGCAGCGCACATAGCCCGGCTGGCTGAGGACCACGTCCACCGCCGCCCGCTCGTGCGCCGGAAGCTCCAGCAGCCGCGCCATCGGCGACCAGGGAGAATCGGCCAGCAGCCGGAACTCGTTCACCGTCAGGTGCGCCTCTTCCCAGCCCTCCAGCTTGTGGTCGGTGCGCTCGTTGATCCGCGCATAGACGAAGGCGGCGATCTCCAGGAACTGCTCGTAGGGGATGAACGGCAGGCGCAGCAGCGCCGCGCGGTCGGGCGGCAGGGCCGCGCACGCCTTGATCAGCGCGCTGTTGTGCGCGTCGCGGCCGGCGAGTTCCTCGGGGCACTCGTCGCGGTTGCGGCCCATCTGGCCGGCGAGCAGCGCGAACTCGTTGTGCACCAGGTTGTGGTGCGATTCCAAAGCAGCCTTGAACCGGCTGTTGCCCTTGCCGCGCCCGTCGTAGACGCCCGCGAAGGCCGCGGCGCCCTCGATGCCGTTGCGGTCCACCTTCACCGCGCCATCGGTGGCATCGGCCAGCAGCTTGGCCATGTCTTCGGAGATCGTGGCCGTGCCCTTTTCCACCATCAGCGTCGTCCCGTCGCCGCGGTATCCTATGCGCCCGAGGATGTCGGCCAGGAGGAAGCGCATGTGGCGGCTGCGGATCGTCTCCCGCGCTCCGTCGTCATCGTTCAGCAGCATCGGCACCATGCCCCACGTCACCTTGCAGGCGCTGAAGACGTCCAGCGCGCACAATTCAAGAGGCCGCATCGCCGCCTTGTTGACGCCGAGGAAGTTGACCTTATGGTCATGCCAGAGATCGTCGAACATATAGAACTGGCCGCACTGCAGGCCGGCGCGGGTGGATAAGACCAGCGGGCGGAAGGCGGCGGCGGCGGAGCGGCCCTGGCGGCGGGCGCTCAGCTCGAACTTCGTCGGCGCGTGGCGCATCAGGTTCGCGTAGCTCAGGCCCCTCGGAAGGTCGTGCTGATCCGCGCGGCGCACGCCCAGGCCGGGAAGTTCCATCCCGGCCATCCACTGCCGGCACAACTCGCGGAACGCCGGCTTGCAGGCCCGCTGGTTCTGCTCGCAGAGGCCCTTCCAGTATTGCAGGAAGACCGCGGGCAGCTTCTCGTCGGCGTTCTTGACCTTCGAGTGGTTGAGCAGCGCCCGCCAGTCGTGGCCGGACTTCTTCCAGGCGTAGAACTTGCGCGTCAGGCTCGGCACCGAGCAGCCCGTGCGGCCCGAGAGCTTCCACGCGCACGCCTTCAGCTCCACCGTCACCGAGGGCGCGCACTCCACGCCGCGGAAGAGTTCTTCCAGCAGCTGGATCTGCTCGCGCATCTGCGTGGGCAGCCCGTACAGCTCCGCCCGCTGGTCGAAGTCCGATGTCTGAAGTGCCTGTTCCATGGTGGTGCTCTTCCGGTTTTCCGAGGAATGCTTAGATCTGACCTCTGCCTTCGGACTTCGGCCTTCTGCCTTCGGACTTCCGCTTCATGAACTCCCGCATCTCGCCGCCCACGCGCTCGAACAGCGCCAGCCAGGCTTCCAGCTGCGCCGCGCCCAGCTCCATGTACTGGCGCTCCCGGATGCACAGGCTGTTGAGCGTGCGGAAGCAGACGTCGAACTCGCTGATCGCCTGCTCCCGCCGCGCGTGCATCCGCTCCTCCGGCGTCATGTCGCGCAGCCGCTTCTGGATCGCGCCCACCCGCGAGCCGCCCACGCCGTACTGCGCAAACAGTTCGTTCTGCGACTTGTCGCCGACGAAATCGAGGAGCAGCTGCTCGGCGCGCTGCGCTTCCTTCGTGGGCTCCTGCTCGCCGCCATCTCCCAGTAGCAGCATCTCGCCACGCGGGATCTGCGCATGCTGCAGGAAAAACTCGGCCAGCTTCATGAACTTGTTGATCTGGCGGTCCTTGATCGGAATATTGTCCGTGCACCAGCCCATGAAAGCACCGTGGGGCAGCATCTCCTTGGCGCTCTTGAGCATCAGACCCATCCGCACCGCGCGCTTGGCCGCTTCGCGTTCCATCTCGTAATACGCGCCAAACTCGGCGGTTATGTGTTGTTTGATCTGGTCCAGCTTCCTCGTGTCGAGGTGCTGGTTGCGGCTGTTCCAGGAGAGCGGATGCTGCGGGGGCAAGACTTCGACGGCGGCTTTATTCGTGGTCTTGGTGGACATAGGGGATGCCTTTCTTTTGGCAGTCGATGAGGAGGTGGGTCTGGAGTTCGCGGAGGGTCTGCGGATCGGCGGCGATATGGATCGCCAGTTCCTCGGCGCGCTCGTCGAGGGCGAGCTTGATGTGCTTGGGCTTCATGTGTTCACAGACCGGTTCAAACGTTCGAGGCAGGTGTCGCAGAGGCGCTCTCCGTCGGAGTTTGTGTTGAGCTTGAAGTCGAACTCCTGCAGGCACTGCTGGCAGGTCCGCTGCTCCGCGGCCTCGGCCTGCGCCTTGCGGCGCTGGGTGGCTGCCTTGGCGGTCATGACGCCACCAGCCAGATCCCGAAGCACACGCCCAGGCCGAAGGCGAGAACAGCCACAACCGCCATAAAACGGCGGAGGCGGCGTTCGGCCAGATCCTCGATCACGCTGAGCTGGTCGGCGATATCGAGATCGGCGGCGGGATTGTCCCGCGGTGAAATAATCAGGTTGTTGATCGCGTGGTGCATGGTGCCCTCCTCAAGCCGCGACCGTCTTGGCCTCGCGCCGGTTGGCGCGGCCGCCGAGGTTCTCCGCGCGCATCTTCGCGCCGAAGTCGCTGGTGATCCGCTCGGGCACGCTGGCCGGATAGAGCAGCGCCTGCACGCGCTGGTGTTCGATCTGCGCTTCCATGCCGCCGAGGTCCGGAAGATCCAGCTGCGCGAGCGCCACCTTGTTCTGCGCGTGCAGCAGCTCGCTGGTCAGGCGCACGTCGCCGATCTCCAGCGCGATCTTCTGTGCCTCGCCCAGTTCGTCCTGGCCGAACTTCAGCATCCGCGCCACCATGCGCAGACAGCTGAGGACACGGTTGCGGTTCAGCACCTCGACGTGCATCCCGCGGGCGGTGACGGGTTCCTGCTGCGCTCCGACAACTGACAACTGACCACTGACCACTGACTGGTTTTGCTCTTTGTTCATGCTCTGCTCCTGTTCGTATTTGCTCATGGGTGTTTGCTCACTTGGCCGGTGCGGGCTCGATGCCCAGCCGGCGCTTGTAAAAATCCACGACGCTCTGGCGGGTCACCTTGATGTAGGGCTTTTCCTCGCTTGCGCCGAAGTTCATGCTGTGGAAGTTGCCCGCCTCGATGTTGGCGTAGATCGCCTGCACCGAGAGGTCGGTGGCCAGCGCCACGTCGCTGACCTTGAGCCACTGCGAGTTGCCCAGGCGCTTTTCGAGCAGCGCCATGCACTGCTGGTCGTAGTCCGTGAATAGACTTGCTTGGCGTTGGGTCATTTCTGCTCCTTGTAAAGCGCGATCAGGTCGGGCTGCTCGGGGTGCTGGTAGATCTTGCACTTGATCCCCTTGCTAAGCAGCCGGCCGTATTCCTGTTCGAGCCACTCCCGCGCCGTAAGGTTCTCTTTGGCCGTCTGCACCCGCGCGTGCTGCGAGAGCCACGTCGTCACCTGTTCCCGGACGTCCACGTTGTGCGGGGCGATGCCGATCTTCCGGTACTGCTTGGCCGGCTCCGCGCGCACCGCCTTCCGCTCCCGCAGCAGCGCTTCCTGTTGCTCCGTCATGACGGCTCCTTTTGCTGCTGCGCCGCGGGGCCGGCGCTGCTAGACTTGGCGCATGACAACGGGTGAATGGATGTGGCTGTGGCGGTGGTTCGATCAGGCGTACAAATCTGCACCGCAGCGGCAGTGGCGCTGGGCCGCTGCTGGTTCGGGATGGGATGCTGCTTATGTGCGAAAACTATTTCGCACCGAAGCGACCACAGACGCAGACGAAATTTGGATAGCGGTATGTGAGCGAGAAGCCACAGGTCGGTGGCCAAAAATGCACGGAAGGTGCGCCAACTTTTTACGCGAGAGATTAGTTTACGGAATGACGGTATCTTCGTCTGCGCTGCGCTCAGCTGGTCAAATAGGCTCGGAGCTACCAGCCACCCCACCGCCAGAGACCTTAGCCTGCGTGCGCCGGATTTTAATAGACGGGTGGAATAATACCGGATGTGAAGCCTGGCTGGATGATAATCAACACGAATTTCAGGAACCAGGTCCGGATTGATCGTCGCCGTTTCGCGCTCGATAACTAGGTCAGTTTTCTGTTGCATCGGCCACTGACTCAGGACATCTGCCAATAACTTTTTCACGCTGCCAGCTCCTTTTCCAGTGCGCGGAGGATCTTCCGCGCGGTAGGTCCGCTCCGCTTACCCTTCACGGCCAGGTAGACGAGGTCGTCGCCAAACCCGTTCCGCTTCGCCCATTTCGCCAGGCTGCTGTTCCTCTTCACGAAATGCGCCCGGACGTGCAGATAGTTCATCGCTTTTTCCATCTTGCCCTTCACCGCTTTGGTGTTACTCTTCATGTCGTGTGTTCCGACTGTCTGAGCGGAAGATATACCGAACGGAATATCCGTGCAAGAGAAAAATATACCTTTCGGAATAGCCCTGAAAAAGCTCATGGCGGACAAGCAGATTTCGCAGATAGAGCTCGCGAAAATGCTTTGCGTCGCACAGGGTTCCATCTCGCGTTATGTGGAGGGCCGCGTTCCAAAAACGGCTTTACTTCTTCGACTTGCACGACGGTTCGACCTAAACCCTGATGCGCTCGTAGAGGGTAAACTTGAAGGATTTCCAAGCCCTGGACAAACCCATGCCGTGGTCGTCCAAGGTTCGGACGCCTCGCCGTGGGAAAAGGACACGCTCAAGATCCAGCTGCGCAAGGTGAAGGTCTTCGGCACGGCCGAGGCCCTGGGCGCGCGGTTCCACAAGGGAGACCTGGTACCGGAATCTACCGAGGAGCTGGAGGAGATCCTGATCCCCGACGACGGCAAGACCTACGTCGGGTTCCGCGTCGAGGGCGATTCGATGGCGCCGCGGATCAGCGCGGGCGACGTCGCGCTGGCCGATCCCTCGGCGGAGATTTACGACCGCAACGTCGTGCTGATCAAGTGGGACGGCACCGTCTGCATCAAGCGCTACTTCAAGAAGGGCGACACGATCTGGCTGCGCTCCGATAATCCCGCCGCGGGCGAGGACTTCAAGATCAGTGCCAGCGAGGTCGCCTGGTGCATGCGCGTGGTCAAGCTGCACGTCGAGTTGTGATTCCCGGCAGGCTCACCCACCCTATTTTCGTCAAATTCGCACAAATACGAATTCGCAGCGCTGTGCGAATTTGACATTTTCTCAGCAATCGCACACGTTGGCGAATTTGCAGAAGGCTGCGCTGTGCGCTAGCTGCCCTACCCTCTTTCCGGTGTTGCGCGCATCCTCGCGGGCGTGAAACGCGCCTGCTCAAGTTCATGCGTTGCTCCCTGCGGGGCGCCGGAGAGTTGCTCGCTCTCCGGCGCCCCGGCCTTTGTCGCCGCCGCCCTGCGCGGCATGGTCGCAACGCTCGAAGATCTGCCGGCCGCTTCTTTGGTCACTTTCTCTTTGTCCCTTTCGTCACCTTCAGAACACACCCCCAGCCAGGCGCGTCCCCGCACCTCTGCGCGGTCGTCACAGCCCGACCCCGGAGCCGCGCTCCGCCTGTGCCGTCCTGCCCGTCCCAGGACCGCACAGGAGCGGGACCTTGTGAAGACAGAGATCAGCCAGAACGCGCAGCCGTCGCGGGCGCACAACAGAAAGCCAGCGCCATGAACCCCACCGCAGAACAAATCGGCATTTTCATCTTGATCGTCGTCATGCTGATGCCGGCCATCGACACGGTGAAGCGCTGGTTCTCCGGACCCGAGAAGACCGAGCTTTCCCCGCAGCCCTTGCGCATCGAGCTGGAGCGGGAGTTCGCCACGAAGGCCGAACTCGGCCGGCTGGAACTTAAGTTCGAGGGCAACATCGAAGCCATGCGCAGCACGCTCGACGAACACAACCGCATCGCCGAGGAACGCGCCAGGAAGATCCACGGACGGATCGACGAAATCTTGCGCGGCGTCGCCCGCATGGAAGGCAGCTTCGAGGAACACGTCCGCCGGGAAACCAAGAAATCATGAGCCTCACCCCACGTCAACTTGCCATCGCCACGGCCGTCCTGCAGGTGCTGGACCAGACGCGCGAGTACGTCATGCCCGAGACCGCCCTGCGCCCGCAGGTCAACCTCCAGCTGCGCCCGATCGCGCTGCAGTTCGAGTTCGAGGGCGTGCTGATGGCGCTCGAAGGCCAGAAGCTCGTCACCGGCGTGCGCGACGAGATGAGCGGCTGCAACCGCTGGCACATCACCGACCTCGGCACGATCAAACTCCGGGAGTGGATTGGCGCGTGAGCAAGCCCCGTCCAGACGCCAAGCTCTTGAACCTGCCCGAAGAGGCGCAGGCGCAGATCGCGGAGCTGCTGCTCTCCGGGATGCCCTATCACGCGGTCCTGCCGGTGATCAAGGAGCAGTTCGGCGTGCAGACCTCCATGGGCGCGCTCTCCAATTTCTGGCAGACCGTCTGCGAGCCGGCACTGCTCGCGCGCCGCCGCCGCGCCGTCTCCACCGCCGACGAGGTCGCCGCCGAGGCCGCGGCCACGCCCGGACGCTTCGACGCCGCCACCATCGACAGCCTCAAGCAGCGCGCCTTCGAGCTTTCCATCCAGCCCCAGGCGAACCCGCGCGACGTGAAACAGATCTTCGCGCTCGTACTGAAAGCGCGCGATCAGGACCTGCAGCAGCAATCCCTCAAGCTCGACGTGCAGAAGTTCCAGTTCGATGCCGCCGCGGCCGTGCTCAAGAACGCCGACCTGGTGCGCCAGATCGCCGGCAGCAGCGCCACCGAGGCCGAGAAAACCGAGAAGCTTGGCCAGGCCATCTTCGGCGAGGAGTGGGCCACATGAAGCTCCGCTCCGGCCAGAAACGTTTCTTCCAACTCGCCCGCGAGCACCGCCGCCTGGCGCTGGTGGCGCGCCGCCGCTTCGGAAAGACGCACCTGTTCTCCCGGATCGCGCTCTATGTGAACATGAAGCTCCGCCAGGACGTGGTCTACGGCTCCGTCCGCGTGCAGCTCGCGATGGACGTGGTCCGCAACATGGCCACCACGATCCGGACCTCGATGGAGGAGATGGCGCGCGAGAACAAGGCCGAGGCCGCGCGCGTGCAGCTGGTGGACTCCGGCGCCGGCAAGAGCGGCAAGGCCCTCGGCGAGTTTTCTCCGGAAGAGTTCATGGACCTATACGACGCCAACCGCCTGGAGTTCCGCTATCACCACAGCTCCGCCACCTACAACCGCACCAAGATCATCGCGCTCAGCCCGCAGTCCGTGGGCGAAACTGGATGGCTGATGGCCGACGAGATAGGGCGCATCCAGAACTGGGCCGAGGTCCAGGAGGCCATCAACCCCATCGTGCAGAGCGACCCGGCCTACCGCGTGCTCTATTGCACCACGCCCCCGCCGGACGATCGCCACGCCTCCTTCGAGCAGCTCGCTCCGCCCGCCGGCATGGAGTTCACGCCGAACCCCGCTGGCAATCTCTACACCTCCGACGACGGCCTGCTGGTCCTGCGCGTCGATGCCTGGGACGCGGCGCTCGATGGCTTCCCGGTCTACGACATGGACACGGGCGAGCCCCTGACGCCCGAGCAGTCCCGCCAGCGCGACCGCAACAAGGATGCCTGGGACCGGAACTACGGCTGCAAGTTCGTCGTGGGCGGCACAAGCGCGTGCGGCCTCGTGCAGCTGAACACGGCGCAGGCCCGCGGCGTCGGCAAGTGTGCGCTGTTCATCATTGACGACGAGGCGGACTTTCTGCGCGGCCTGGCCTGGCTGCGCGATCATCTTGGCAAAGGAACGGTCGGCATCGGCTTTGACGTTGCCACTACGACGAAGGCGATCTCCAACCCGTCAGCGGCCACTGTTGCCGAACGCAACGGCGTCGATGTCACCGTTCCAGCCATTTTTATTTGGAAAACGCGCGACCCGGATATCGCTACGGAACGCCTCGGAATGTTGCTCAGCGTTGTTGAGAAGCGCCAAGAAGGTGGCAGGGCCAAGGCCATGGCGATCGATGCTACCAGTGAAAAGTATTTTGCCGCCTCCCTGGCAAAGCATTTCCGCTCGGCCGTTCCCGTCGCGCAGGTTGTCTCATCCGAATCGTTCGAGCGCGTCGGCTACGAGGCGATGAACTACAAGACATGGCTGGGCGATCAACTCGTCGGAGAACTTGATGACAACCATCTGGCGTTGCCCTCCGACCGCTATCTGAAAAAAGACTGGCGCAGCGTCATCAAGGAAAAAGGTTCCTACACCTGCGAACCCGACGGAGATGACGGCGGCCACGGCGACACCTTCGATAGCACCAAGCTGGCGCTGCACGCCATCCTCGGTGCATTCATCCCTCCTAATCCTCCGGTGGTTTATCGCCGCAAGACAGGGCGCGGCCAGCGCGCCAGAGACTGCTTCGCCTGAGACGCACCATGGCCATCATCAAAAAACAAAAGAACTGGATCGAGCTGACCAACCCGCTGCGCTGGCTGACCTCCGCCCGCATCGTCCAGCTGCTCGAAGCCCTCAACCGCGGCGAGATGGCCGACGTGCAGTGGGCCTT
The DNA here is from genome assembly GCA_903896925.1 of uncultured Lentisphaerota bacterium. GTDB lineage: Bacteria > Verrucomicrobiota > Kiritimatiellia > CAIQIC01 > CAIQIC01 > DP16D-bin41. The sequence goes on from CAITZM010000189.1 coordinate 21,495, forward strand.
CGCCTCCATCGAAGAGTCCGATCCCGACATGGTCGCCCTGCTCGCCCGCTCCCTCGGCCCGCTCAAGGCGATGGACTACGACGTGAAGTGCTCCGACGATGAGGACGCCGCCGCCCTGGCCGAGGCGCAGGAGGCCCAGCTGGAATCCGCCTACACGCGCCTGGAGAACCTGCGCGAAACCATCGCGCACCTCGCCATGGCCAAGTTTCGCGGCTTCGCAGTCTGCCAGTGCCAGGACGCCAACGGCCAGCCGGCCGCGCCCGGCGTGGCCACACAGCTCGCCTGCCTTGACCAGTGGAACTTTGCCCGCGACGGCCGCCGCGGCGCCTTCAAGTGGAACCCCAACGGCGACGGCACGCCGTTCGACGCGCTGCCCGCGGAGAACCTCCTCGACCCCAAGCGCGACTTCCTCATCATCCGCGAATGCGCCCGCCCGGTGGACCGCATCGCCCTGGTGAAGTTCGTCAGGAGCAACTTCACGCAAAAGGCGTGGGCCGACTTCATCGAGACCGCCGCGCGCCAGGGCGTGGCCATGATCGAGCCCAACGGTCTGGGCAGCGATGCGGACGCCAAGGCCGCCTTCCGCAATGCCGCCGACGCCTACGCCGAGGGCAACTCGGTGGCGCTGCCGTTCGGGTCGCTCGTCCAGTTCGCCAACGCAGCGCGAGGCGAACTGCCCTTCGAGTCGCACATGCGCTTCCTGCGCGAGCAGCTGATCCTGGCGGGCACGGGCGGCCTGCTGACGATGCTGGCCGAGCCCACCGGCATCGGGCAGGGCGCCAGCGGCACCCATGCCGACGCCTTCGCCGAGATCACGGCCGGCGAGGCGCTGGAGATCTCCGAGTGTTTCCAGAAGCACTTCGACAAGCAGGTCCTGCAGGGCGCGCAGCCCGCCGCCTACTTCGCCCTGGCCGCGCGCGAAGAGACCTCCCCCAGCGCGATCCTCGCCGATGCCAAGACCGCCAGGGACGCCGGCTTCCAGCTCGACCCCGACGAGATCAGCGAGAAGAGCGGCTATACTCTGACGACGGCCGCCCCGGCACCGAATCCCTTCGCACCATTCAACCCGGCACCCGCTGCCGATCCTGTCACCGACCCGGCTCCCGTTGTAGGCCGGGTCACCGACCCGGCGAACCCGGAGCAGCCGGTAAGCCCGTCCGGCATGAACCGCCGTTCTTCAATTCTCAATTCGCAATCCACAATTCGCAATTCTTCCGCCGACAATCCTATCGCCGGCCAGTTCCTTGCCGCCGCGCGCCTCCAGCTGAGCCAGGCGCAGCAGGCCGCGCTCTATCCGGTGGCCAAGCGGTTGAACCAGCTCTACCACGCCGCCGAGGGCCAGACGCCCGACCAGCTGCAGGCCGCGCTGATCCAGTTCCGCGACGTCGAGCTGCCGGCCGCGCTCAAGCAGCTCGCCGTGGACCCGGCCACGACCACCGTCCTGCAGGACATCATCGGCACCTCCCTGGTCGCCGGCTACACCGGGGGGACCCCGTAATGCGCTGGGAGCCTCTATACGGCGTTCTGAGCGTCCGGACGGGTCAAGAGCCGTGCAACCCCCCTGCGGGCGTTTTGCAAAGGCATTCCGGCGTTTTGCAAAAGGGTCCTGCGGTAGGCGCGGAGGTCGAAACGTGATCCAGCAGCCTCCAGACACCCTTTTGCCCCAGCCGGCGCTGCGGATGCTGTCCGGCGACGTGGCCTCGCTCGTGCAGGGCTTCGGCATCGAGATCCCGTCGCTGACCGCCACGCTCTCCATCCTCCCCGGCTATTGGTTCGACGGCGCGAGCAAGCCCTCGATCCTGTGGAATCTGCCCTACGTTGGCACGCCGTGGGATTCCGACAGCCTGCCGGCCGCCTGCACCCACGACATCCTCTGCGCCGCCCGCGCCATGCCCCGCTGGCGTGCCGACCAGGTCTTTCACGAACTTCTCCTCCTCAACGGCGTCGGCCGCGTGCGTGCGTGGTCGTTCTACCGGGCCGTGCGCCTGGGCGACTTCCTCGGCATCGGCCACCCGACCGAGGAGCAAGTCGCCTGGGCGCGGCACTTCCTGAGCATGCAGGCGAAGGATGAGTGCTGCGACCGGCAGATGGCGGAGTGGTTCGTGCAAGGCAAACCGGAGGTGGCACCGTGAAGAGATTGTGGATTGTGAATTGTGCATTGGTCATTGCCTGCGGACTGCTCGCAGGGTGCTCCTCGCTCAACCTCGTAGTCAACCTCGGCGGCACCGTCAATCTCGTGCCCGTCACCAAGGTTGTCCGCGATGGCACCATGAGCAGCGCCACCACCGCCGACGAGGCCAACCCGTCCACCACCACCGTCCAGATCCCGCTACCCGGAGTCAAATGATGAAACGTCTCTTCGCTTCCGTCCTTTTCGTCGCCTCGGTCCTGTTCTGCCTGCCCGGCTGCATGACGCCCCAGCAGCAAACCGAGGTCATCGGCGCCATCAGCAACGCCGTGGCCGATGTGGTCAACCACAACCCCAGCAACGGCCCCACGCCCGTGGTGGTCCCGACCAATGCGCCCGCGCCGGTTGTCGTCCCGATGCCTACCGACCCCGCCACGAATGCGCCAGGCCCCACGCCGGTCACTGGCGCAGCTTGGCGCGGTTGCCTGTTCACCAAACCGACCGCGTTTGAGAACTCGAACGGCGCGGCGTCGCAGATGAACTACCGCGGCTCGCACGGAGAAGGCGCGAAGGAAAATGACGACCGCAAGGCCATGGTGCGCGCCGTCGCAGCCATGGGTGGCAACGTCACCGCGTACATCATCGGCAAGTCCAACCGCGTGCGTAACGACGTGCTTGACCTGTGCCTGTGCGGACGCAAGCACCCGGACGGCACACGTTGGTTGAATATCCAGGAGCCCACCCCGGAGCACGGCGAGGTGGACTGGGCGATGTGGGCGGCTCGCGACTTGGGCATCACGCACCATCTGGCGTGGATTTGGAACGACGACAACTCTATGCCGGTCACCGAGGCCACAGTCATCGCGGCCGTTGCGACCTACGCAGGCACGCGGCTGGGCATGGAAAATGTTGCCTTCGGCGTGTGCTTGGAGTCTAACGAGATCATGCCGGCCCAGCAGGCCGCGCAGGCGCTCGCATGGATTCGCAAGGCCGCTCCGCAGTCGCGCGCCGTGGTGGGGTCAAGCTCGGCAGACTACCTGCTATCCGTGGCCGCGCTCGCTCCGGCCGGCTGTTACTACTGGCTGGAGGCCGAAGCCAGCGGCAACCCGATCACCGACCCGTGCAATCCCGGCAATCTGCGGGCGAAGATACTCAACAAATCCGACAAAGTAGCCGCGAAGGTAGGCAAGTCCCGCGTGATCTGCGGCGAGTTGTGGGGAGCTACTGATGCCGATCGGTTGGAGAACACCCGCCTGATCGAGGCGGCGGGCTACGAATGCGGCAGCGGGCAATGGAAATAAATCCGGTCCTCTTCAAATTCACAATTAAAAATTCTATATGAAAAATTCTTGCATCATTCTGAACCGCGCCTGGCAGCAGCCGGCCGATGGCTGGCAGCACCTGATGCCGTTCGGCGAGTTCTCCGGGCGCCTGCTCGATGGCACGCCGATTGTCCAGGTGCTCGACCAGCAGGCCAGCGCCAACATCATCGCCGACTTCGATAAGCAGCGCACCTTGCACGGGTCCAACTTCCTCGGCCTGCTCGTGGATCTGGAGCATCGCAGCATCGGCGATAGTGGCGACACCACCGCCGCCGCCTACGTCACCGCCCTGGCTAACCGCGCCGACGGGCTCTATGGCCAGCTCGCGCTCTCCGACCTGGGCGAGGCCACCATCAACGGCGGCCGCATCCGCTCGCTCTCGCCGGTCTTCGGCCTAACCGCCGTCGCGCCGGACTCCAAGCCACCGCGCATGCGCCCCACGCGCCTGCTCAGCGTGGGCCTCACCAACAAGCCCAACCTGCAGGGCATGAAGCCGCTGACCACGTTCACCGGCGTCGCCTGCAACAGCGCAGACTTCTCCCTGGATGGTGCCGATCCGCAAATCGTCAATCCACAATGCACAATCAAAAATTCTTCAGAAACCCCGGCCGATGAGGCCAGAAAGGCAAGTAACATGAAAGTCATCATGGTGGCCCTCGGCCTGGCCGAGAATGCCACTGCGGAAGACGCCGTCGTCGCGATCAACAAGATCAAGGGCGACGCGGCGCAGCTGCTCGTGGTGCAGAACCGCCTGCAGGAAGTCGAAGCCGCGCAGCTCGGCGTCGAGGCCGATGCGTTCATCACCGCGAACAAGGACCGGATCGCCGATCCCGTCGCGATGAAGAAGCTCTTCGTGGCGAACAAGACGTTCGCCCGCGAGCTGGTCGCCGCGCTCAAGCCGGTCGAGACGGCCGCGGCCGTCGTCCTCAACAAGGACAACGCCCAGACGCCCGGCGGCAAGAAGAAGGGCACCTGCGCCAATAAGCTGGAGGAGTTCCGCGGCATGCCGGAGGGCAAGGCCAAGGACGACTTCCAGATCGCCAATGCGTCCGAGCTGATCCGCCTGGAGCGCGATGAGCAGGCCGCCGCCAACAAGGGCTGAACGCCCGGAAACCTGATCGAAACCGATCCATCCACTGCAGCAGATAAGGAAAAACGAACATGGCCACCACACTCAACGACGTCGGCGCGCGGATCTTCTCCAACGCGCTGATCACCGAGGGCAACAAAGTCCTCGCTCCGCTCCGCGCCTTCAGTTTGGACCTCTCCCGCGAGGTCGTGAATGCCAAGGGCGACACGGTCGAAGCCACGGTCTTCGGCGCCACCACCGCGGCGGCGTTCAACAAGACCAGCAACAACTACGGCACGGCGCAGGGTTCGACCCGCTCCGTCCCCGTGGTGATGAGCACGCACCTGAAGGACAGCTTCGCCATCGATGACGCGAAGGCGCTCTCCAGCCCCGTGCCCTATTTCGCGGGCGCGGGCAAGGCTAGCGCGGAAGCGCTCGGCGCCGGCATCCTGGACAACGTCTTCGCGCTGCTCACGGTCGCGAAGTTCTCCCAGGAGAGCGTGCTGACGCTCGCCGCGATCGCCAAGGCGAACTTTGCGGCCCTCCGCAAGATCGCCACCGATGCGAAGATCAGCCCGCGCCAGGCGTCGCTGGTCCTCAACAGCGATTACTTCGGCGCCCTCCTGGCGTTGCTCGACAGCAACACCTACGGCGGGTCCGAGGCGATCCGCACCGGCATGGTGCCGGGCCTGTTCGGCTTCGCCCAGGTGGTCGAGGCCCCGAGCCTGCCCACGGCCGAGAACCTGATCGGCTTCATCGCGCGCCCCGAGGCGCTCGCGATCGCCGGCCGCTACCTCCAGCCCCAGGCCCCCGGCGCCTACGAGGAAGTCGGCCAGATGTTCGATGAGGCCACCGGCCTGACCTTCGGCGTGCGCAAGTACGGCAACGGCCTGACCGGCGAAGTCATCCAGACGACCGAAGCCCTGTTCGGCTCGACGGAGTGCGAGACCAAGAGCCTCGTGCGCCTGATCAGCGCGTCGCGCTAAACCCTTCCCGGTCTTGGGCGGCTCTTCCGCCCAAGGCCGGGACCCCCTTTTGAACAGAAGTAAACGAAGGAAACGAAGATGAAGAAACTCCTGCTGCTCCCCTTGGTCGCCCTGGTCCTTTCCGTCACTTTGCCCACCCAGGCGGCCGTCCCGCGCACCGATGCGCTCAACATCGTCACCGCCGGCATCTGGACCAACCCCGTCGCCGGCTCGCCGCTCAAGGTGCTCCTGGTGCAAGCCTACAACGCCAACGCGCCCACGGGCACGGTGACGCTCACGCGCCTCGCCGGGAACCGCACCAACTCCGTCGGCGCCATCACGCTCTCCGCGGGCGCCGGGCTGCTGAGCGTCACGGGCGATATCTACGTCGAGCAGGGCGACCGGCTGCGCGCCGTGCTCTCCGGCGGCGCGACGAACGTGGATCTGGAGATCACCGGCGTCGAGGCCACCGTCCGGCGCAGCGCCCTCAACGTGATCACCAGTAACAGCTGGACCAGCACCTACGGCTTCCAGGGGCAGAAGCTCCTGACGATCGAAGCCTTCAACGGCAACCTCGCCACCGGCACGGTGACGCTGACGCGGATGCGCGCCGCGCGCACGAACGCCCTGGGCAGCATCACGCTCAGCTCCGGCGCCGGCACCGTCACGGTGACCACCAACAACGTCTGGCTCTGGCCCGGCGACAAGATCACCGCCCTGCTCTCCGGTGGCGCCACGAACGTGGATCTGGAGTTCACCAAGGATCTCGGGCTGTAGTCCGGCCTTCTTCCAATTCACAATTCGCAATGGAAAATTGAACATGGCCTGGATCTCCATCACCGAGGATCTCGTCAAGACCCGCCTGACCGGCGCTGAGCTGACCGCGCTCAAGAGCGCGGCGCTCGCGCCCGGCCAGACCGGGGTGCTGACCGATGTGATCGGCGGCGTCGTCAAGGAATGGCGCGGGCGAATCCGGCGCTGGCACCCGCTCGCCGCGGGCGCCACGCTGCCCGACGAGCTGGAGCACCACGTCCTCGCCGTGATCCGCTACCGGCTTTTCACCAGGCTGCCGGGCATGAAGGGCCTGCTCGATGAGCTGCGCGTGAAGGAATACGACGCGGCGATGAAAGCCCAGGGCGAACTGCAGGAGATGGCCTTCGAGGCCCCCGCCACGCCCGACACCGCCGCCGCCGGCGTCCCCACGCCCGCCTTCAACGTCCTCGACCGCGAGTTGAGCCGCGATCAGCAGAACGGCCTGTGATGCACGATCCCTTGTCAGCCCTCCAGGAAGCCGTGGCCGCCAAGCTGCGGGAGCAGCCGTTCTTCTGCGATGTGCCCGTGCTCACCGAGCGCCTGCAGGATATCCAGGCGCAGATCGACAAGGCCCTGGGCACGATCGCCAACGAGGGCAAGAGCGGGATCTTCGCGCTGGTCCTCACGCCCACCTGCAAGACCGGTGGGTGCCAGACGCCGGGCGAACCCTACTTCGACAACGTGGCGGTCGCGGTGGAGATCGCCGAGAACGTCACCATCAACTCGGGCGCGACCGGCACGCAGAAGCCCGCCACGCTCGTCGCCCTGGCCGTTGCCAAGGTGCTGCACCTCTACGGAGTTCCGCGCGAGTTCTCCCCGCTGGATACCAAGCTGATCAAACTGGTCCCCAACACGGACCTGCTCGTCTACCACGTCGAATTTCAATGCGCGCTGATCGCGCAGCTAGACCTCACTTGAAAGGAACCACACCATGAGCTCGACCCGTACCGATACGACCGTCATCCGCGGCCCCTGCGCCATCTTCTTCAACTCGGCGGTCCTCTACGCCGCGGACAAAGTCGATGTGAAGACCACGCTGGAGACCTTCCAGATCGCCACCGCCCACGCCGGCCCGCTGGGCCAGCGCGTCAAGCAGATCCGCCACGAGATCACCTTCACGCCGGCCGGCGCGGTCACGGCCGGGGCGCTCGCGGCGCTCTTCCCGCACACCTCCGCCACGCCGGGCAGCTCCGCCATGCCGGCGACGCCGCAGACCGTCACGATCTGGCCGCTGAACGGCAAGGAGAAGGTCCAGTATGAAAACGGGTTCGTCAGCAAGATACCGGACCTGCTCTTCTCGGCCGTCGCCCCGCTCTATGGCTCCTGCACGATCACCTGCCTGGGCAAGGACAACACCGCCTGGAGCGCCGCCGACAAGCAGCTGACGCTCTCCGCGACGGCCGCGTTCACCGACACCAGCTTCAGCCTCACCGAGATCCAGACCGTGCCCTATGTGGCCTCGTTCGCCACGCTCAGCGCCCCGTGGGCCGCGATCAAGACGAAGAAGGGCCTCAAGGTCAGCTTCTCCGTCCCGCTCGACGAGGACACCTTCAACACCGATGCCGAGGGCATTGTGGACGTCCTCTACAAGGATGGCGCGAAGCTCAACGTCAAGTTCGATCCCATCGGCGTCAGCGTCAGCGATCTGCACGCGCTGCTGCGCCTGCAGGGCACCGGCGCCGCGCGCGGCATGGAGATCCAGGACCTGGTCAAGGATCTGACGATCGATGGCGGCGTGGGCTTCGTCACCGCGACGTTCAAGAACCTGCAGCTGCTGACGGCCCCGAGCCAGTTCAAGACCGACATGGACCGCGTGCCGGAACTGGACTTCTCCGCCACCCGCAAGCTCGCCACCGGCGGCGTCGCCCTGGACGCGCTCTTCAGCATCGGCTTGCACGCGGCGTGAGGCATTGGCGAATGAAGATTGATGATTGCCGATTTGTGGTAGGAGGCAGGACCCATCAGGCGCGGCAACGCCGCGCCCTCCAGTCGGGTGCCCTTCCTCAAATCATAAATCTTAAATCTTCAATCGGAAATTCTCTATGAAAGTTACCTACGGCACAACGCCTGTCACGCTCGCCGACGCCGCCGATCCGGCGCTCTCCGCGCTGAAGATCAACGGCCGGCGTGTGGTGCAGGTCGAGCCGTTGCTGCGGTCCACCACGGCTTTCATCGCGAGCCGGGCCAACCACCAGACCACGGTGACCTTCACCTGCACCAAGCTGCACGCCACCCTGCAGGCCGCGCAGGAGTTCTGCTGCGTGCACCAGAGTGCGCTGGCGGATGATGGCGACCTGGTCATCTGGGCCTCCGATGGCCTCACCAGCTTCACCCTGGCGGATGCCTGCCTGCAGGTCTGCGAGTCGCACGCGATCGGCGTCACCACGATCACCGACTACAGTTTCACCGGTGCCAAACTGACCGTCACGCCTCCCGAGGACCCATGAGCAATAACACCATCAGCGCCCAGCGCCTGCGCCTCAAGCTCGATCTCTCCGGGGCGGCCGGCGGCAAGGTGCAGGGCACGCAGGCCGACCCGGTGCTCTGGCAGGGCTTCGACGCCGTGCTGGAGATCGCCAGCTTCCTGGGCGCCGAGGTGCAGGACATCTCCAACCTCGCGGCGGTCTATCTCGAGCTGAAGCCCGACGTGGCCTCCGCCGCGCTCGTCACCAAGACCCTGCTGGCCGCCCAGCTGGGCACCGATCTGGATCTCGCCAGCTGGAACGACCAGACCAAGCAGCACGCCCGCTTCGAGCTGAGCGGCGCCGAGTTGAACCAGACCATCGCCGACCCGACCGCCGGCCTGCAGCTCTACTGCATCGTCTATGCAGTGACCAAGGACAGCCCCAGCAAGAACGTCGCCATCGGCTGGTTCAAGGCCACGCTGAAGAGCTTCGGCGCGCAAATCGCCGGCACGCCGCCGGACCCCGTGCCCCTGGCCGTGACGGCCGCGCAGGTCGCCGCCGCCCTCGACGCCAAGCTCCTCCTGCCCCCCGGCGTCACCAGCCTCCGCTTTAACCTGGATGGAACCTTCGACCTCTTGGAGATCTCATGAACAAGCTTGTCCTTTCCGTCGCCTGCGTCCTTGCCGTCCCTTTCTTCTCCGCCGCCGCCACGAACACGAACGTCGTGGTCAGCAGCTCCATCACGCTCACCAACCTCAACGCCCACGTCCAAGCCCTGGACGGCGTGCTGGCCGCGCGTTCCAATGCCTGGGACGGCGCTGTGCATAGCATAAACCTCAATGGGACCAACTATCCTGCTACCGGGGGAGTGGTGACACTTCCGACGGGTGCCTCTGGGCGAGATGGAACCAATGGAGTGGATGGTGCGGCCGGACTAAATGGGACTAATGGTTTGAACGGTTCGGCGGCTGATTCCGGCCTAAGATTGCTGGGCGAGCTGCGGCGCGGAATCATCGGGACCGCGACTAATCTGGAAGTTAAGATCGACACGCGCTTCTCTGGAACTGGATGCGTGCAGTGGGTTTCTTCTTTTCTCGAAAGCCCCACCAACTACTTTCTTGCGTGGTGCGAAAACCCGACGCACTCCATCACGACGAATTGCGTGGTGGGTGTCGGCCGCTTGGACCTGACCGGCAACCCGATCGGAAGCACGACCTATCCGCTGGCGAACGACCTGACCAACGCCTACAGCATCGGCAGCTTGTTCAAGACTTCTGCGGGTTCCTATCTCTTGTCCTACGATGCACGCAATCCCGGTAATGGCGCAGCTTCGACATATCCGCTAATCGTGATGCGCTCCACCAACTCGGGCACGAGTTGGCTCAAATCCACCACGCTGACAAGCAGCGGCAGCAGCTACCGCGTGACCAGTCCTGGCGACATGGCCCAAGTGGGAGCCACCATTTTCCTTCCGGTGTACTGGAGCAACGATGGCGGAGCTCATGATAACGCAGGCTACGTTACCAGCACGGACGACGGGCAGACGTGGACCACCAACCCCGTGGCGCTGGCGACGTGGTCGGCAAGCACCAACAGCATTAGCGAGGCGAGTTTCTTCGCACCGCAGTCCACAAACTTAATTGCCTGGCTGCGCAATGACACCAGCAGCACGCTATATTTTTCCATCAGCACCACAACGGGAGCCACATGGTCCGCACTGGCCACCACGATGGTACCGTCGATGCTGCACGCCCGCTCAACGGCCGTGGATGCCAGCAACAACGTGCTCGTGGCGCGCTCCACAGGGGCCTCCGGATACCAGCTAACCACTCTGTATCGGTTCAGCACGCCGTTGAGTCTAACCAATGCCATCGGCCAGACGATTGATGCCCGAGGAACCTGTCAGTACGGAAGCCCGATGCGACTGCCTAACCAGCAAGTCGGACTGCTCTACTGCCTGTCCACCAACGTCTGGAATAATTTTGCGCGAATGGCGCTGGCCTATGTGGCACTGGCTCCCGGTGTGTCTCCCTTGGGGGATGCGTTCCTGATCGGTCCTGCGGCTGCAGTTCAAGTGTGGCAGACTCCGTTCATCTACTACACCAGCGGAACGGCTGCACAGACCCTGCCGACGTGGTGCCCAGGCTATTTCTCTGCGGATTATCAGTACAACTATGGGTTCACCACGAATGGCTTTCCAATTTGCACCGCCTACGCCACCGCTCCCTCCACGGCCACGCAAGTAATCTGGCGCTTCGATGCTGCTTTTCAGGCCGGTCTTGGTACTGATCACTGGATTTATGCGTCCACCTCGTTCCTGACACCCACCACCTCCGTGCGTTCGACCTCCGACAACTACAAGTCCAATACCTATTTTTATGGCAGCACTGCGAGATTGGTTTCGATTTATGACACCAATACCTGCGCAGGTGGCTATCCGGTCCAGTTTTATTTGCGCAAGCCCGGCACCCAAAGCGCCAACGGTGGGTGGACGAACAACAACCCCGCCATCTGGCTCGGCGTGGGCGTGAGGTTTTCTCCGTGATCCCATGAACTTCTCCGCCCCCATGCCCTTCCTGGATGCGCTCGCCGCGGTGCGCGCCCGCAAGCTGCTCCCGACCACGGGGAACAGCTTCGACCTGCGCAAGCTGGCGCCGGAGATCCGCGAGCTGGCCCAGTTCTCCGCCCGCACCAACGATGCCCGCTACCTGCAGACCATCTCCGATGTGGTCACGCGCCTGGTAAGCCCCGAAACGGTGGACGGCCGTCCCGCCCAGCCGGGCGAGTACATGAACCCCACCTATGCGCGCACCGGCCTGCAGGAGGCGCTCCAGTCGCTGGGCTATCACCCCGGCACCGATCCCAATCATCCGGAGGTGGGCAGCCTGCAGGACCTCTCCAGCGATGCGCGGGTGGATCTGATCGTCCAGACCCAGACCGATCTGGCGCGCGGACGGGGCAAGTTTGAGCACGACCGCGATCCGGACGTCCTCGAAGCCTACCCGGCGCAGGAACTCTATCGCCTGGAAGCCACCAAGGTGCAGCGCAACTGGGCGCAGCGCTGGGCGGCCGCGGGCGGCCAGTTCTTCGGCGGCCGCATGATCGCCCTCAAGGGCGCCGAGGTATGGCAGAACCTGGGCGATGGCGAAGGCGGCTACGAAGACACGCTGGGCCTGCCCTATCCCCCGTTCGCCTTCAACTCCGGCATGTGGGTCGAGGATATCAGCCGCGAGGAGGCCATCGGCTTGGGCCTGCTCTCCGGCGACGACGTCGTCGAGCCCGCTCCCGATCGCGGCTGGGGCGACTCCCTGCAGGCCGGCGTCAAAGGTCTTTCCGACGCCTTGCAGCAAGCCCTCCTGCAGGCCACGCCCGGCACCCGCATCATCGACGGAATCCTCTCCTTCGGGTGACGCCATGTATGGACTCACCATAGTTGATCGCGCTTCGCCCGCGGTCGAGCAGCTCGCCGCTTTGGTGCGGGGCTCGCAGATCGCCAACCGCTACATCGGCGCAGTGGCCGTCCTGATCCGCAAGAACTTCAAGGCCCTCGATGACGAGCGCGCCAACACCATGGGCGGAAAGCGGACCCACTTCTACGCCGAGGCCTCCAAGGGTACGACGTGGGAGGCGGAGGCCAGCGGCGGCACCATCAGCGTCCACGCCACCGGCATCGCCCAGCGCCTCTTCGGCGGCACGATCAAGCCGGTAAAGGGAAAGTGGCTGGCGATCCCCGCGCGGGCCGAAGCCTATGGCCACAGCCCCCGCGACTTCGACGACCTTGAGCCCCGTATCGGTGCCAACGCTGGCGCGCTGGTGCAGCGGGTGAGCCAGAGTTTCAGCATGGTCAAGGACCAGCGCAAAGGAAACAAGGGTGGCCAACGCAGCAAGCCCGGCGCTGAGCAGGGCGGCGGCGTGCTGTTCTGGCTCGTGAAGTCCGTCACCCAGGACCCCGACGAAACCGTCCTGCCCGATCCCGACGATATGCACCTCGCCGGCCGGCTCGCCGTGGACGACCTGATCCGCCGCGTGCTCTCCTCCTCCGCCCAGACCAGCCCAGCGGAGGCCACATGAGCCTAATCTTCCATCCGCCATTCTCCATCAACCATCCTCCATCCTCCATCTTCCATTCCCCCAGGAGCACCCCCGATGTCTGACAACTCCCACGACCTGAATATCGGCATCAACATCGCCAAGACCGGCGATGGTGCCAGCTCTGCCGCCGCCGACCTCAACGCTACCAAGGACGCCGCCAAGCAGGCCACCGGTGCAGTCGAGGAGCACGGCAATGCCCACGGCAAGATGCGCGGGGTGATGAAGGGAGCCAAGGAAGAGTTTCACGCCCTGGCGGCGCTGCTGCGCGGCGATGTGGGAGACGCCATTTCATCGGCCGGGCGCGGCTTCGCACATCTCGCCGGCAACGCCATGGCCTTCACCGGTATCACCGCCGTCTTCAGCGTGGTGGTGGGCGGCATCGTCGGCATGGTCAGCAAGATGGCTGAGGCCCGGCGCGAACACCTGGAGTTCGTCGAGAACTTTGCGCGCGGGCAGCGCGAGGTCAACGCCTCCGCCAAGTACGAGGATGCCATTGCGGGGCTCGACAAGCTGACCAAGGCCGAGCAGGCCGCCGCCGAGGCCGCCGAGGGCCTGCGCACCGCCCAGAACAAACTGCGCGACGAGAAATCGGCGCTGGAGATGGCCCGCCTGGATGCCGAGGAGGGCACGGCCCTGCGCAATGCCAAGGGCCCCGAGGAGCGCGAGCGCATCAAGCTGCAGTTCGCCCAGGCGCGCGTCGAGAAGGAGCGCGAGTTGGAGAGCGCCAAGGCGCAGGGCGCGGTGGACGATACCGCCGCCAAGATCGAAGAGCAGAAGCGCCTGGAGATCGCCGCCCGCAAGGAGATCAACGCCGCCGCGGCCGTGGCGGGCGCTTCGCAGTCAGAACGCGACAAGACCGAAGCCCAGGCCCGCGCCGCCGGCATCGATGTGCGTGCCTATATGGGCGCCGACGAGGCAGGCCGGAAGAAGATGAGGGAAGAAGTTGCTATAGATGCAGAGAACTTGGCACAATCCTATACGACGGATTCCATCAGCGCTCCAGGGGGAGCAACCGTTCGCAGGCGCGTAAACAAATCGCCCGAGCAGCTCGCTGCCGATCGCGAGCGGGCCTCGGGCATGCTCGATGCGGCCCGGTCGCTGGAAAGCCTTCCTAATCAGGTCACCGAGGCCAATAACGCGGAGAAGAACCTCGCCACGGTCAAGAAGCAGCGCGAGGAGGAGATCGCCAAGTCACAGGCCAAGCGCGAGCAGCTGGCGCTGGATCTGGACTCGGCGCGCGTGCACCAGGCCACCGTCACGCAGGTCGGCTTCCGCAGGCAGGCCGATGTGGCCGTGGCGCGCAACGAGTACGGCGAAAAGTCCGATGCCGCCCAGCGCGCCGAGGAGCGCGCCGCGCTGGAGGAGCAGCTCAAGGCCGAGCAGAAGCAGCTCACCGCCGTGGGCAAATACGACCGCGAGGGCACGGGATTCACCGGCAAGGCCATCTCGAACATCAACAAGGGCATCAACGAGGCCGGCAGCAGCGGCGACCCTACCCAGGCGCTGGACCAGCTGCATACGGCGACGAAGTCCAGCGACAAGACCGTGCGCGACTACGCCCAGCGGCAACTCGATCTGCTGGAGTCGGTGATGCAGGACATGGCCACGCTGAACGCCCGCCTCGCCGCGCTCTCCAAGAAGCAGAAAACGCAGTCCGATGACATCGGAGGGGCCAACTGATGAGCGCCTGGACCCTCAACGATACGCCGGCCGCGGATCTGGGCGTCGCCAGCATCCGCCTGCAGCGCTCCTCCCAGCGCACCGACGAGTGCCTGCTGCGCGTTTCCGCTCCATTCGATGGCGCCGCGATCTTCACCCACGGCAGCACCGTCACGCTCAAGAAAGATGACGACACCTACTTCGTCGGCCGGTGCGACCGCGACCCGCGCGCGGGTAACGCCTCCTCCGAGCAGCACGATGTCAGCCTGCTGGGTCCGTGGTGGTATCTCGAGAACCGCATCTTCCGCCAGGCTTGGACCCAGATCACCAACCCGGAAACAACGCCGCCAACCACGGCCGAGATCGCCACGACCTACGTCATCCTCGGCATGGCACAGGATGGCACGCGGCAGACCACCGGTACGGTGATGGCCGAAGCCATCGATTTCGCGATCGCGAGCGGTGCGCCCATGCAGCTGGGCACCATCATGGCGGGCGTGCAGGTGCCGCTCGACGAGTGCAACGACATCACCTGCGCCGAGGTCCTCCATCGCTGCCTGCGCTGGACTCCCGACGCCGTGGTCTGGTTCGACTACAGCACCTCTCCTTATCCTTCTATAAACATCAGCCGCCGGGCGGATCTCACCGCCAGCAGCCTGCCGGCCTCCACCGGTTCCGGTTCGGTCAAAATCGTGGCCTGCCAGTGCGCGCCCTGCTGGTCCCTCAAGATCGATGGCGTGCGCCTCTATTTCACGGTCGATTCCAACCCCTTTCCCAGCGTGATCCAGTCAGCGGGCACGCTGACGGGCTTCCAGGTCATGGAGTGCACCATCCGGCTGGGCGGCAGCAAGCAGACCCTCCTCCTTAATAAGGTGGAGGTTATTGAACTTCCTTCCGACCCGAACGATGCCACGTTCTGGATGAATAACGTGCCGTGGCTGCACTCGGTGGATGCCCTGACGTTGCACGATGGTGATCTGGATAACTTCTACGACTATCCGAACCAGCTGCTCTCCGGGACCATCACCGACTGGATGCTCGATCACCAGGGCAAGCATGTGTTCGATTGCGTGGCCACGGTCAAGGCCAATTATACCCTGGGCGGTACCAACTATTACGACCAGGAAATCTCCTTCAAGTACAAGGCCACCGACGCCGCCTCGAAGGTGTACACCTGGGGCGAAGGCGGCACGCCGGCCGAGGTGCCGCCCACGGGGTTGGCCACGGCGATCCTGGCGGCCTGCTCCACCCTCCACTACGAGGGCAACGTGACGGTCGTGGCGGCCGAATGCGGGCTCGCCGCCAGCGTGATGGGTACCAAGCTCAACCTGACCGGTGGGCTGGCCGCGTGGGCCAGTATGAACGCCCTGATCGTGTCCACCACCGAGGACCTGTTCTCGGGCCGGACGACGGTCGTCTTTGGCCCGCCGCCGTGCCTGGGCGTGGGCGATATGAAGAGCCTGGCGCAGATGAACCGGATCAGGGTACCGGCCGGCAGCGCTGGGGCGAAGAAGTCGGGAAGCCGCGATGCCAGCAACTCGCCCACGGTGGGTGGGGCAGCCCCCACGAACACCGGTTTTTCCGGCATGCCGCAGTTCGCCAAGTTTGCGGTCACCTCGACCGGAGAAACACCGAAAACGGTGACCATAGATCCCGCCACGCCAGGCACAGCCATCGAAGTGGTGACGGGCGTGTCTATCTCCGGCACCGATCTGGTGTTCAGCACGACGAAACTGGTTCCCATGGGCGACGTGCTCGTTGCCGACGGCGATGGCACCGATATCACGATTGCCGGTCAATCCTGCGATGCGCCCTCCTCATGATCCCCTCCTTTCTAGGCGGTAAGCTGCTGATCAAGGATGGCATGCTCTGCACGACCTGCTGCGGAACGATCACCCCGCCCACGCCCTGCCAGTGGGTGGTCGTCTTCACCTACAACACGTCCGGCTGTTTTTGGGAGACGACCACCGCGGCCTATAAGTCCACCGGACCCGTCGAATCCTTGCACACCGCGGGCGAGGAGTGCGTAAGATCAGGCGGCACGCTGGTCATTACCCGCTACGGCACGATCCAGACGGATGGGAACTGCGGAGACACGCCTCCGGATGGCTTCGACACCCTGCCTTTGGATGGGGTTTTCTATCTCGGCTGCGCCACCGGTTGGAGCGGGGATGAGGGTGGCGACTGCGTCACCATGCACGAGCGTAAGCATGTGGCCATCTTTGTAGCCAGCGAGAGCAGCTCTGTGCCCTGTCCAGACTTCCCGAAAGACTACTGGGGCGTCTGCCTCCATTATTATGACTACCAGTCCGAACTGGGTCTTTCTGGCGCTGGCTATGACTGGGCGGGAAGCAAGGTCGAGATGCTGGGTGGAGGTCCCTTTTGCTCCTACGATCAGATCACCGAATGGGAAACGGCCAACCCCGACGACTGCACCCCGATAGACCCACCCGGATGAGCACCCTCCGCGCCATCCTCCTGCCGTCCGGACGGCGTTTGATCATCGTGGCCCGCACCCCCGAGCACGCCGACGAGCTGGAGGCCCAGCTGACGGGCGGTCCCAGCCTGCCACAGATGGCCCAGCATGCTCTCGCGGCGGCCGGGCGGGTGGTTCAGGCTGTAGCAGCAGGGAAGCCTGTGCTGGTCAGCGCCGAGGTCAATGCCGAGCGCGCAAAAGTCTGCGCTGGCTGTCCGCTTTGGGATGCCCAGGCACGTGGTGGCCTTGGCAAGTGTAACCATCGGAAGTGCGGCTGCACCGCCCTAAAGGCCGGTCTGGCGACCGAACGCTGCCCCCTAAACAAGTGGCCTGCATAGCCCCTTCCGCCCCCCTGCAATCCCCCCGCATTTTTCCGGTTATTATCAAACCGATGAGAATCCTTCTCAAACCGGTTGCGATAATACACCTGCGAGGGAGAAGAGGGTACCCCGGGCGGGAATTGAACCCGCGACCTCCGGATTAGGAATCCAGCACTCTGTCCAGCTGAGCTACCGGGGCAATACGCTTATAATGAAGGCTTTACGTAGAATCAAAAACTTTGTCCTTGCCAGCATGGGACACGTTTGGGACATTTCCCTGCAACGGCACCCAAGCTGACTGCTGGCCGGAGCGCGAGCATGAACAAGACGTATCGCAGGAAATGGCTTCATCGTGGTGCCATCATACGCCAACGCGGTGATGGCTTTCAAGTCGAGATCAACACGCCCGGGAAACGCCACCGCAAGACCCTGTCCACGCTGGCCAAGGCGAAGACACACATCGAGCAGAAGCAGGTCGAGATCACCAACCAAGGGCTGGCAGCCTTTGCACTGAGCGACAAACAGCGTCAGGACGCGATGGAGGCCTTCAAGCAGCTCGGCGACACCCCACTGTCCACCGCCGTCACGTTCTACCTGCGCCATCACAAACCGACGGGTGGCATCCGCACGGTCAACGAGCTGTTGACGGACTACCTTGACACCAAGACCAAGGCAGGGCGTCGGCCAGACACGCTGTCAGACATCAAGTCCAGAATCGGGATGCTGGCCGCAACGTTTGGCGACCGGCACGTCCACACCCTGACCACCGCTGACCTGAGCACCTGGCTGGACACCAACAACTATCAAGGCATCAGCCGCGCGAACTACAGGCGGGCCTTCACAGGCTTCTTCGGTTTCGCCAAAAAGAAGAAGTTGATAGAGTTCAACCCAGCGACGGACATCGAGAAAGTGGCCCTGGATGAGACGATGCCGGAAATCTGTGAGCGGCGGCGGAGAGTTGGTGTAAAAGTGGCGATGGAAAATTCCGGACCCGGCGAGGCGCGCCGGGCCCGGGTTTTTCAGGCGGACTGGACTTGGTCTTTCATCCGGTAGCTGGTGCCTTCGATGACGATGGTTTCG
>CAITZM010000190.1 GCA_903896925.1 uncultured Lentisphaerota bacterium
CGGCGGCACTCCTGCCGCCGGCAGACACACCCGCACATCACACTCCGAACCGCCCCCCCCCCCGCTGCCTTTGCGGCGGCAGGAGTGCCGCCGCTCCGGCCGGAAAATCGCCGGGGGCTTTTCCAAGACTGGAAAACCTGCTATGCCATGCGCCCATGAAATCCAAACTGTTGGCCCTTTTTCTTTCGGGCTGCGCGCTGGCGGCGGGCGCGGTGGACACAGCGACGGACAGCTTCGTGCGGGTCAGCCCGCGCGACGCACGTTACCTGGAGCTGTCCAACGGCCAGCCCTATGTGCCCATCGGGCTCAACATGGTCGGGCCGGACGCGAAGGGCAGCGACGAGGCGGGCGGGCTGCGCTGCATGGAGACGTGGTTCCAGAAGCTCTCGCAGAACGGCGGCAACTACGTCCGCCTCTGGCTGAGCAACGGGTTCTTTGAGGTGGAGCACGAGCGCAGCGGCGCCTATGACGAGGCGCAGGCGCGGCGCATCGAGGCCACACTCGCACTGGCGAAGAAGTATGGCATCCGCGCGAAACTGTGCATCGAACACTTCCGCTCGCTCGACCCCAACAGCGCGCAGAAGTGGGGGCAGAAGCTGATGCACCGCGCCGACCGCGGCGGGCCGGCGACGGACATGAACGACTTCTTCTCCAACGAGCGCAGTCGCACGCAGTTCAAGGCCAAGCTCGCGTGGCTCACGCAGCGCTTCGGCAACAACCCGACCATCTTCGGCTGGGAGCTGTGGAACGAGGTCAACGCCGTCGCCGGCAAGTCCGAAGCTTATATGCCATGGACCCAGACCATGCTGGCGGAACTGCACCGGCTCACGCCGAAGAACCTCGCGGTGCAGAGCCTCGGCAGCTACGACCGCACGACATCGCGGGAACTCTATCGCCGCCACAGCCTGCTGCCCGGCAACGATCTCGCCCAGGTCCACCGCTACCTGGATTGCGGCGCGGCGTGGGAGGTCTGCCACGGCCCCGTGGACGTGCTGGCGGCCGACGCGGTGCGCGAACTGCTCGCGTTCCAGCCCGGCCGGCCCGTGCTGCTCGCCGAGAGCGGCGCGGTCGAGCCCCAGCATTCCGGGCCGTTCAAGCTCTACGCCAAGGACAAGGCGGGCATCATCCTGCACGACGTGCTCTTCGCGCCGTTCTTCGCCGGCGCCGCGGGGCCCGGCCACTGCTGGCACTGGAACCAGTACGTGGACCGCAACAACCTCTGGTGGGAGTTCGGACGCTTCGCCGCCGTCGTGAAGGATCTCGACGCGCCGGCGGAAAACTTCCAACCGACGACGCCGGCGCACCCGCGGCTGCACGTCTATCAGCTGCAAGGCCGCCACTCGCTGCTGCTCTGGTGCCGCGACGCGCAGAACACGTGGCAGAGCGAACTGGAGCGCGGGCAGGCGCCGGAGACACTCAGCGGCCAGACGCTGGACCTCAGCGCCGCGCTGCGAGGCGCGCAGTTGGCGGGCGTGAGAATCTATGATCCCTGGCAGGACCGCTGGAGCTCGGGTGCGCTGAAGAGCGGCACGCTTACGCTGCCCGCCTTCTCGCGCTCGATCGTGGTGCGCATTGCGCTGAAATAGGGATGGCTGGGGCGCCTTTCACTTCACGGACAACCGTTCGCTTCGCTTCCAACGCACAGTGGGCGCAGCGGTTCGACAAGCTCACCGCAAGCAAGACTGCGCCCCTACGAGGCCATCCGCAGAGTAGTCCTCACGCTCCCCGTGAGGCAAATGGGGAAGCATCTCGCGGAGCGAGATGACTACTTTCCAACCTGGCGGCCGTGGCTGGACGCGGCATGTACCGCGGGGGTTGGGTTGAGCTTTTGGCGGCGGGCGCGGCGCGCCCGCCCTACCTTCCGCCCATGGCGAATAAATTCACAAGCTTGGGACAAACTGGTTTTGACATCCAAGGCATGGGAAGCCAGCTGTCTCTGGAACTTCGCGAGTTTCGCGCAATGCGCGGCAAGAAAAAGGTCTCCGTTCCTGCTCTTCTGAATTCTTCAGTGGCCCGTCCGCCTTTGTTGCCTTCGTTAACTTCTGTTCAACCTGTTCTGGTTGTCGCATGCACGGCTCGCGGGGACGCTCGCCCTCCCGGTCAGAAATCGATCCGACCGGATTTGATCTTGCGCGGGCGGGGGTCCCTCGGGATACTTTGCGCCATGAAAATTTCGCGCGCGCTCTCGACGGCCGAACTGCTCCAACTCCAGCGCTGGAACACACCCACGATCTACAACGGCTGGGAACAGCTCACGCGCCGCAACGCGGCCCGCGAGGCGTTCAATCTTGAGGAGACGCGCGACTTCATGCCGCAGATGGGCCCGATGGCCGGCTGGGCCGTCACCGTGGTCATCGAGCCGAGCAACAAGAAACATCGCGCGACAAAGCCCAACGCCTGGGCAGACTATCGCCGCTATGTGGCGTCTGTGCCGGGCCCGAAGATCGTCGTCGTGCAGGACCTGGACAAGCCGCACGTCATCGGCGCGTTCTGGGGCGAGGTCAACTCCAACATGCACCGCGCACTCGGCTGCGTCGGCACGGTCACCGACGGCGCGATCCGCGACCTCGACGAGATGACCGCCGCGGGCTTCAAGGCGCTCGCGCGCCGGCTGTGCGTGGGCCACGCCTTCTCGCATCCCGTCCGCTGGAACTGCCCCGTGGAAGTCTTCGGCCGCCGGGTCCGGCCCGGCGATTTGATCCACGCCGACAAGCACGGCTTCCTCGCCGTCCCGCCGGCGGAGCAGGCGGGCCTGCTCGAGGCCGCCCGGTTCATGGACGCCAATGAATGCCAGACCGTGATTGCCGCCGCCCGAGAAACCGCCGGCCGCAGCACGGACGAGATACTTGAGCAGCTCGCGGCCGCCGGAAAAACTTTCGCACAGAACGCGCACGCCCAGTTCAAACGCCAAGGGGAGTGGTGACGCGCAGCGCGGCGCTGCGCGCAGTCAGTGGTCATTAGTCATTTGTCACCGTCGGTGAAATCCAACCGTCAGACCTGCCCGACAAAGCCGAAGCGGCAGGCCACAACAGCACCTGACGCGGCTGGCGCCGCAGTTCGTGGGAAACCCATCTGCGGCGTTCGCATCCGACGGATCGGTCCTATCCGTCCGATCTCCACCCCCGGCGACCAGTGACAAATGACCAATGACAACTGGCATGCGCCATTTCTGCTCTGTCGCGACTCTGCTCTTGAACCCACGCGTGACGGTGGCGATACTGCCGCCATGAAAATAAACCACTTGCTGTGTGTTCTGGCGGGTGGCATGGCGTTGGTCGCGGCCCCGGCGGCGGAGCCGGTCGTCGGGGCGATCCGCTGGGACGCCTGGGTGGGCGGGAAGAGCAGCGTGGGACGTGCCGTGGAAACCTCGCTCGGACCTCAGCAGTGGCACCACCGGCTGCCGTTCTTCGGCAAGGTCATCTCCGACACGCAGGTGGAAATCAACGGTTACACCCAGGAGATCGTGGACCGGGAAATCGCCTGTGCGCATCAGGCCGGGCTGGACTACTGGGCCTTCGGGCTCTACGACGCCACGGTGCCGAGCATGGTGGAGGCGCGCAACCTCTACCTCGCCAGCCGGCACAAGGCCGACATCCATTTTTGCCTGTGGAGCGGCACCGACGGACTCAGCACCACGCAGAACCTGCAACGCATCGTCCAGCTCATGCGAGAGCCGACCTATCAGAAGGTGCTGACGGACCGGCCGCTGTATTACGTCGGCTTCGTGGATGACAAATGGGTCAAGGTGCTGGGCGGCCGGCGGCGCACCGACGAGCTGCGGCGGCTCGCGCAACAGGCCGGGCTGGGCAACCCCTATCTGGTGCTGATGGATTTCACGGCCGCGCACGGCAAATTGATGGCCGACGCGCTGGGCTGCGACGCCCTCTCCGCCTATGCCACCGGCGGTGGCGGGCGCGGGGCGCCCTACGCCGAGCTGGCCGAACACGCGGAGAAATATTGGAGCCAATGCCAGGCCACCGGCGCACCGGTGGTGCCCATCGTCATGGCCGGGTCCGATCGCCGTCCGCGCGTGGAGCATCCGGTGCCGTGGGAGAAATACCAAAAGCCCGGCGTCGGCCTGGACAAGTATTACCTGGCGCCCACACCCACCGAACTCGCCGGCCACGTGGGCCGCGCGCTGGACTGGATCCGCCAACACCCGGCCGCGACGCCGGCCCGGGCCGTCATCATCTATGCTTGGAACGAGAACGACGAGGGCGGCTGGCTGGTGCCCACCCTGGGCGAAGGTACGACCCGGCTCGACGCGCTCGCCAAGGTGCTCAAGGACAAACCCCACGGCCAAGGAGAATGATCATGAACCGAAATCTGTTCGCAGCCCTCGCCGGCTGTGCCGCGCTGTGCTCCGCCCCGGCGGCGGAACCGTTCATCGAGAAGCTGGACCTGTTCAAGGCGGGCGAAGGCGGCTACAAGCAGCAGCACATCCCCGGGCTGGTCGTGACGGCCAAGGGCACCGTGCTCGCCTGGTGCGAGGCGCGCAAGAAGGGCGGCGACTGGGATTCGATCGACATCCTCCTGCGCCGCTCGACGGATGACGGCAAGACCTGGAGCGAGGCGCAAAAGGTCTCCGACGTCCCGGGGCCGAAGACCAAGAACCCGGTCGCGCTCCGGATGAAAAACGTCGACCCCAAGGATGTGACCTACGACAACCCCGTCCTCATCGCCGACCGCGACGGCACGGTCCACATGCTCTTCTGCCTAGAATATATGCGCTGCTTCTACCAGCGCAGCGCCGACGACGGCGTGACGTGGAGCGCGCCGGTGGAGATCACCGCCGCGTTCGAGAAGTTCCGCGCGGCCTACGCCTGGAAGGTGCTGGCGACCGGCCCGGATCATGGCATCCAGCTCAAAAACGGCCGGCTGATCGTCCCCGTCTGGCTGTCCACCGGCACCGGCGGCAACGCACACCGGCCGTCCGTGACGGCCACGGTCTTCAGCGACGACAGCGGCAAAAGCTGGCATGCGGGCGAGGTCGCCATCCCCTGCACCGACGAGTGGATCAACCCGAACGAGACCATTGCGCTGGAGCTCGCCGACGGCCGCGTGATGCTCAACGCGCGGAGCGAGTCGAAGGCCCACCGCCGCCTCGTCACGCTCAGCGCGGACGGCGCGACCGGCTGGAGCAACCCGCGGTTCGACGCGGCGCTGCTCGAGCCCATCTGCATGGGCAGCCTCGTCCGGTACTCGCTGGCAGCGACGGCAGGCAAGAATCGCATCCTGTTCTGCAACCCGGACAACCTCACACGCGCCGACGGCAAGGATGCGCCGGGCAAGAATCGCGACCGGAAGAACCTGACCGTGCAACTGAGCTATGACGAGGGCCAGACGTGGGCGGTGAAGAAGTCCATCGAGCCGGGCTGGGGCGCCTACAGCGACATCGCGGTGACGCCGCGCGGGACAATCCTGTGTTTCTACGGCACCGGCGCGAAGAGCGGGTTCGCCGGCGACCGGCTGACCCTCGCGCGCTTCAACCTCGAATGGCTGACCGACGGCAAGGATGTAACGGAGCAGAAGTAGGCAGAGGGCAGAGGGCGGTCGTCAGTGGACAGTGGTCCGTTGGTCATTGGTCCGCTGTAAGACTGTATGAGATAGGAATAGCCACAAAAGGGCACAAAGATCCCAAAGAAGATCTCTGCGCTCTTTGCGTTCTTTCGCGGCTATTACGCTTCCGCTTTTCTCACATACTGACAGGAGCAAGCAGATGGTAACGACAGCACGACGCGAGTTTTTGAAGCTCATCAGCTGGGGCGCTGCCAGCGCCGTGGTCGCGTTTCCGAGACGCGGGACAAGTGCGCCAGAGCAGACTCAGGCACGGGAAAAAGCACCCGGCGCCGGCGGCTGGCAGCACGAGGAACTGCGGCGGTTCAAGGCGCCAGAGGCGAACCAAGGCGTGGCGGTGGACGCCGGGTTTTTCTACGTAAAGCGCTTCGCCGGCAACAGCAGCTCCGGCGGCGCCTTCGGCCCCGGCGGACATCTGTTCGTCACCGGCCACGATGCGCGCGAGCTGTATGTGCTCGACCTGCCGGAGTCGGGCGAGGAACTGCTGTGGCGCGCCACGATACCGATCAGTGCGGCGGGCCAGGCCTTCGCTTGGGACCGGGCCGAGGCGGGCGTGCTGTATTCCATCGAACGCGGGACGCGGGAAGTGATCGTCTCGCGCATCCACATGAAGCCATGACGGCCCTCGAAAAGCAGAAACCACAGAGGACACAGAGGTCGGAGGAGATCACAGAGGAAAACCTCCGTGAACCTCTTTCTGACCGCTGAGATCTCTGTGGTGAAAGCTTCCGGCGGCGGGCTTTCGGGTTGACTCGGCACGGCGGTTCCCACATCCTGCACGGCAACGTTCGAGTTGCTTTTGGAAATCAGGGATGAGCATGGAGCAGCAAGCCATGGTTGACGCAGCGCCTGCGCAAACAGGCAAGGAGACCCCCCTGCCTCTACTGCGGATCAAGCCGGTGCCCCACGCCAAGCCGCTCGAAGCGCGTACGGCCGCGGTCGGCGCCGACAATGTGGTTGGCCCGTGGGTTAGCGCGGGCCTCTTCACTGACTCCCGTGCGATGGCCCTCAACGGCCTCGGCACCGGCATCACCTACAAAATCGGCGTCCGCGCCATCGGCGGCTCCACCTGCTACAGCGACTGGAGCGACAGCATCGAGCACATGAGAATGCAAGGCAGGCTTCGGGCAAATATGAAGATACAAGAATGAACACGATTGACCGTATCGATGAAGCGCTGCGATCACTAACAGACAGATCACATCAAGATCGATTTGATCGGTGGCGTCAAGAATACAGACAACGCTATTACATCGGGACCACCAGAGCAACTCTGCCCATTCCGAACACCAATCCTCCAGGCTTTGAAAAGAACCTGCACGCGCTCCTTTTTACTGCACTCGGAAACAATGATCCTCATTCTGAGTGGCCCTATGCGAGCTACATCGACAAATCCGATGAAAAGGTGGATATTCACCTAATTATCAACTCAGTCGAAGTGTGGCTTGAACTCGGAATGTACGCTTCAGGGGAAGCAGCGAAATACAGCAGGGATTTCGACAAACTTGTATACGTGGTAGACAAGTCACCCAATAGCATCGGAGTTCTCATCCATTTTGAAATCTACGGCAGAAACGTCGTCGCCCCCATCTTTCGTGACATGAGGAGTAAAAGCAGCAGGAGCTATGACATAAATATAAGATCATTCCCCGAGGGAACTTCTGCGATAGCACACCGGCTTTCAGTTCAAAAGAGAGGACGATAGAAATGGAACCGCTCATTCAAAGGCAGAAAGACAACGCTGGTTATCGGATGTGCATGCTGATAATCACACACGCATGCAACCTTAATTGTTCTTACTGCTATGAGTCGAACAAGAGCAAGAAGAGGATGAGCCCAGCACTTGCAAAGCAAATCATTCTTTCTGAAATCGAGTTGGTCAAATCTTCTGACACGTTCAAAAAACTGGAAGTACATTTCATAGGAGGAGAGCCCTTCATGAATTTTCCCCTGATCACAGAGGTGGTGGAATGGATGTCGGATATCAAGCCCGATGTTCCGGTCATGGCATCCTGTTCAACCAACGGAACCTTAGTTGACGATACCAATAAAGATTGGCTACGACAGCATCGTGACCGATTTCATGTGATTTTGAGCTATGACGGCGACCTTGAGATGCAGCGTATCAACAGGCATACGGAGACAAGTCAGATTGACGTACCCTTTTTCATCAAAACTTGGCCTGACTATTCGTGCCACATGACGATCTCAAAACAGACGTTGCCGAACCTTGCTAGTGGCGTATTGGCTCTGCAGCGAGCAGGCGGAACACTAGATGCAGCGGTTGCACAGGGTGTCGATTGGACAGAAAAAGACTCAGAGATCTATAAGAATCAACTTGGTGTTCTGGCGGAAGCATATTTGCAGGACGATAGTCTTCGGCCAATCAACCTCCTTGCGGCGGGGCTTTTTGGTATTGCAGAAAACCAGCAATATCAAAGAAAATACTGCGGCACAGGAACGAGCATGAAGACATACGATGTGGATGGCAAAGCCTACCCCTGCCACATGTTTTCTTCGATCGTGTGCGGTGAAGCAAGAGCATTGGAAATCGAGCAATCTGGCATTGCTGAGAATTGCCCTATAACCGATAGTGCCTGTGCAGGTTGCAACCTGCTTATGTGGTGCCCGACATGCTATGGGATAAACTATCACTTTAGGGGGGACATGGCATCCCGGGACCATCGCCTCTGTTCTATGATTAGAACTCAGGCGATTTCAGCGTGTGAATTTCAACTCGCATATTATCAGAAGCATATTGATAAACTTTCCGATGCCGATATGGCGCAACTGAAAGGTGCAATCCATAGCTACGGAGTGCTGACAAGTGATGGAAGTCACCAGCATGAAAGCGCATGCAGAAAACAACACGAATAATACCATGAAGAGGAGGTGAAAAGTCATGAAACTCAGCAAACAGTCGATCAGTGAATTGGAAGCCATCGTTGCAAGGTTCGAGAAGAAAAAGGGCGTCATTGATCTTAACGCATTGATCACCACAAATTGTCAATGCACCGGGTCGCACTGCTCCAACGGTTGTTCTGGGAACAAGAGCAATCTCTGGTGACCAGAAAGAACCGGAAAACGCTGCAGCATACCCCGGAGGGCGCGGCCACGCGCCCTCCGGGGCTACTTAGCGATGAAAAAAAGGGGGGGGGCAGGTTCAAGCCTTGAACAATGAATAAGGGTGGGGTTGTTTTGGGGCTGTGCGCCTGTAGTGGCGCGACTCCAGCAACCCACGAGGCACGCGCCTCCAAGTACA
This sequence comes from uncultured Lentisphaerota bacterium, assembly GCA_903896925.1. GTDB lineage: Bacteria > Verrucomicrobiota > Kiritimatiellia > CAIQIC01 > CAIQIC01 > DP16D-bin41. Next base: position 8,840 of record CAITZM010000190.1, read on the forward strand.
TCCAAGAATACGAAGTTCGTTCAACAATACTGTTCGGCGGAGCAAATAAGGAACCACGCGATGAAGAAGAAACAAAAGAATAAAGTGTGTCCCAACTGCGATATGAAGCTACCCACAGACGCAAACTACTGCTTAAAATGTGGAGCACAGCAGTCCGGAATAGGAAGCCCTAGCCCTAATTCTCCGATGTACGACCAATGCCAACTTCGAATCTTATTGGTTAAGGAACAAACCGGATTTTCCAATAACGGCAAGATAAAACTTGTTGCCAGATCCATTGGCCCCTCCGGCTCGCGCGTGGTTGCGGAAACCCCCGCCTTCACTGTCGGTCTCGAAGACTATGCGGAGGCAACCGATCGTTTTGAGCCAAACGAAGACAACAAGCGACACAGACTCGCGGTCGAATCGATTATTAACGCATTAGTCTCTGATAAGTGGCTGCCAGTGAAGACGGGGCAGCGCTGGTGGCAAAACGAGTTTCGCAGAGTTGCCACGGGTTTTCACAGCGAAACCAAGCAAAACTAGGATCAGGCCCTTGACAGTGATCAGGGCTGGTGTGCTTGCGGCTGGGCGCATGCAGCCGAGGCAGCACCTTGGACTCGAATGGAATTTCACTGATGCAAGGCGCTATCTGACCGTCGCGGTGATGAGCACCTTGTTGCTCGGCGGGTCCGCGGATCGCAGCCGGGGCGCGGAGACGAACGACGACCTTGGGCCGACGACGCTGATCGCCACGCGTGCCGAAGATGTCCCATAACACCAGAATCAACCACCGGTGCAATAAAGCCGGACACGCGCCCGTTGGGCGCGTGGTGATGGGTGCCGGACAGGATGCAAGACTATGACCACAACATCGCGGCGGGAATTTCTGAAAGGCATCGGCGCCGGCGCGGCGGGGGCCGCGCTGAGTTTTACCCCCCGACCCTGCGCGGGGCAGGCAAGGCCAGGAAAAAGCGCCCAGGCCGGTTTCCAAGCCCTGGGAAAGGCGCCGGGCCAGAAGTTCAATCTGCTGTTCCTGTTCGCCGATGACCAGCGCGCGGACACCATCGCCGCGCTCGGCAACCCGCTCATCCAGACGCCGAACCTCGACCGGCTTTGCCGGCGCGGCGTGGCGTTCCGCCGCGCCTACATGCAGGGCGGCTTCAACGGCGCGACCTGCATCCCCTCGCGCGCCATGCTGCTCTCCGGCCAGCCGCTGTTCCACTGCGACGAGCGCTTGCGCGCCGAGACCTGGCCCGCGGCCTTCGGCCGCGCCGGCTACAGGACGTTCATGAGCGGCAAGTGGCACAACAAACCGCCCGCCCTCATCGCCAGTTTCCAGCAGGCGCGCCGGGTGTTCACCGGCGGCATGACCAATCCCCTGCACGCACAGCTGAGCGACCTGGTGGAGGGCCAGTTGACCGCGCCGACGCTCTCGCCGCAGCACGCCTGCGCGGCCTTCGCCGACGAAGCCATCCGGTTTCTACAAACACCGCCCGCCCTGTCATCAGGCTCAGGGATGGACAAACCGTTCTTCTGCTACATACCGTTCGATGCGCCGCACGATCCGCATATCGTCCCCGACTCGTTCCCGATCCGCTACGACGCGGCCAAGATCCCGCTGCCGGAGAACTTCCTGCCGCAGCATCCGTTCGACAACGGCGAGATGCTCATCCGCGACGAGGTCCTCCTGCCGCATCCCCGCCCGCCGGCGGCTGTGCGCGAGATGATCGCCGAGTATTACCGCTATATTTCCTACCTCGACGCCCTGATCGGCCGCGTGCTCGATGCGCTGGAAAAATCGCCGCACGCGGCGAACACCATTGTCGTATTCGCGGCCGACTCCGGCGTCGCGCGCGGCAGCCACGGGCTGATCGGCAAGCAGAACCTCTACGAGCATTCGCTCCGCGTGCCGCTGATCATCGCCGGGCCGGGTATTGCGGAGGGCCAGACGACGGAAGCGCTGTGTTATCTCTGGGACGTGCTGCCGACGCTCGGAGCGCTCTGCGGCGTCGCGGCGCCACCGGCGAGCGAAGGTCAGGATCTGGGCGCGGTGCTGCGCGATCCGGCCAAGGCCGCGCGGCCGGCGCTGGTCTTCGCCTACAAGGACGTGCAGCGCGCCGTGTGCGATGCCCGCTGGAAACTCATCCGCTATCCGCGCGTGGACCGCACGCAGCTTTTCGATCTCCAGACCGACCCGCAGGAAATCCACAACCTGGCCGGCCAGCCCGAGCATGCCGCGAAAGAGAAGGAACTGCTCGCGCTCCTGGCCCAACAACAGAAATTCTATGGTGACACCCTCCCGCTGACCGTGCCCCACCCCCAGCCCGCCGACTGGACGCCGCCCGGCGCCGGCGGGAAGAAGCAAGGCCGGAAAGCCGGCGCTAAAAACGAATGACGGCATGAGGCTTGCTTAGCTTTATCTGGGCGGCCTATGACCGCCATGCGACAGTGTTCGAGAGTGATTCCGTTTGACTCTCCTCCGTCTACATTTATGGTAGCCGCTGTCAGCAGCCGATGGGTTCAGCCTCTGTAAGCAGCGTGCCATGAGTCAGCCTCACCAGCAAAGCGTTGAAAGCACTGACATGCGTCCTGCAGTTCGGTGTCGACGACGCCACCAACCTCTTCTACCGCAGCAGAGCCTGGAGGCTGATATGTGCGCCGTCGCGACAGCCGCAAGCGCAGCAGGTGCGGCCGGCGGCAGGCGCTGCCCCGGAGGCTGCGCTTGAAGCGCCTGGCACACAAGGGTTGCCGCCTGCTTCTGTGCGGTTTGCTGGGGGCGACCCTGCCGGCTGTGGCCCAGGCGGATTTCGCGGTGTACACCAACACGCTGGTCAACGGCTGGCAAAACTGGAGCTGGGCAACGGTCAATCTCACCAACACGACGCCGGTGTATTCCGGCAGCAAATCCATCAAGGTGACCGCGGCGGCTTGGGAGGCTGTCTACCTGCACCATGATGCTTTTGACACCAGCGCCTACCAGGCCCTCACCTTCTGGATTCATGGCGGCGCAACGGGTGGACAACAATTGCATGTGCAGGCCGTACTCCAAGGTGTGGCGAAGCCGGCAGTTTCTTTGGCCGCGCTGCCCGCCAACACGTGGCAGCAGGTCACGCTCTCCCTGACCGCGCTCGGCGTGACCAACGCGCCGAACATGGACGGCTTCTGGATCCAGGACCGCAGCGGCACCAGCCAGCCGGCCTTCTATCTGGATGACATCCGCCTGACCGCCACGTCCGCACCCGCGACGGTACAGCTCACCGTCAATGCCACCCAGACGGTGCGCTTCGTCGATGCCCGGCACTTCGGCCTCAACACGGCCGTGTGGGACCCGGCCCTTGATACGACGAACACCGTCGGGCTGCTCCGGGATCTGGACAACCTGGCGCTCCGGTTTCCAGGCGGGTCCCTGGCCGATACGTATGACTGGGTGACGAACAAAAGCGGGACAAACATCTGGGCGTGGGCCAGCACCTTCAGCCAATTTGTCGACGTGGCCACGAACACGAAGGCGGCGGTGTTCATCACCGTCAACTACGGCTCCGGCACGCCCGCTGCCGCCGCCGCCTGGGTGCAGCACGCGAACGTCACCAACCACCTCGCCTTCAAGTATTGGGAGGTCGGCAACGAAAACTACGGCACGTGGGAGACCGACAACAATCCCCGGCCAAACGACCCGTTCACCTACGCCACGCGCTTCAAGGATTACGCCAGCCTGATGAAGGCCGCCGACCCGTCGATCAAAATCGGCGCCGTCAGCATCACCGGCGAGGACACCTATGCGAATTACAACGATCATCCGGCGACGAACGCCCGCACCCACGCCGTGCACAACGGCTGGACGCCCGTGATGCTCGCGACGCTGAAGGGCCTCGGCGTCACGCCGGACTTCCTCATCTACCACCGGTACGAGCAGGCGCCCGGCGCCGAGAACGACGCGACGCTCCTGCAGGCGGCAGCGACCTGGCCGAACGATGCGGCGGATTTGCGGCAGCAGTTGAACGATTACCTCGGCGCCGCCGCCACGAACGTCGAATTGGTGTGCACCGAGAACAACTCCGTCTACGGCAGTCCCGGCAAACAAAGCACCAGCCTCGTCAACGGCTTGTTCCTCGCCGACAGCTTGGGGCACAGCTTGCAGACCGAGTTCAACGCCTGCCTCTGGTGGGACCTGCGCAATGGCCGGGAGACCGGCAACAACAACGACGGCGGGCTCTACGGCTGGCGGCCGTACGGCGATTACGGCGTCATGGACGCGGCCACGCCTGCCGACCGGTACCCGACCTTCTACGTCGCCAAGCTGCTCAAATATTTCGTCCGCGGGGGCGACCGCATCGTGAGCGCCGTGAGCACGTACCCGCTGCTGACCGCTTTCGCGGCGCAACGCCAGGACACCTCGCTGACGGTGCTGGTCATCAACAAGCATCCGACGGCTGCGCTCACGGCGAACCTCGCGCTGGCCGGCTACCTGCCGGGCTCCAACGTCGTGGTGTATTCCTACGGCATCCCGCAAGACCAGGCTGCGCGGTCCGGCTCCGGCTCACCCGATGTGGCCCTGACCAACCTCGTCGTGTCCCCGGCAGGCACCAACCTCAGCCTTACCTTCGCGCCCTACTCCGTCTCGGTGCTCGCGCTGCACCAAGAGGGTGGCGCGGCCCCGACCGCCACGCTGACGGTGACGGCGAACCCGTCAAACGCCGGGACCGTGAGCGGCGGAGGCACGTACGCGGTCGGCAGCAATGTCCTGTTGTCGGCGACGGCGTCCAATGGCTGGGCGTTCACGAGCTGGAACGGAGGGGCGACGAATAATCCGTGGCTGGTGGCGGTATTGTCGGGAGGGGCAGCCTACACGGCGAACTTCAGCCGGGTCGACAGCGTCGGCGACGGCATACCCGACTGGTGGCGCACACAATATTTCGGCGGCGCTGGCGCCACGACCAACGGCTTCTCCTGCGCCACCAGCGATCCCGACAGCGATGGCGGCAACAACTTGCAGGAATATCTGGCCACCACCGATCCGACCAACAGCGCCTCGCGCCTTGCCCTGCTCAGCGTCGCCATCCGCACCAACGACGCGCTCACCAGCTGGGTCGGCGGCACCAACGCTTGGCAGGCCCTCCAGTGCAACAGCACGCTGGCCGTGACCAACGCCTGGTTCGCCATCTTCACCAATCCCCCGCCCACGCCCCTGACAAATTACTTCCTACACGTCGGCGCCGGCGCCGCCACCAACCTCTTTTACCGCCTCAAAGCGTGGCGTCCGAATGGCGCTACTCCCTGACCCGGCCGCGCCGCCGCGGCGGCGGGCACAGCTACCATGCTGAAGAGAACAGTTCGCCGGCAAAGAAAAGATGTGACAGAACCATGACGGCAGAATCATTAAAAGGCAGGGCAATGCATGCCTGTCGAAACCATGTTTCGGCCGCCCATGAATTTGTCATTCCTTCCCTCAGGCACTCCATGCCGTGCAGGCGTTCGACAGCATGGCAGGCATCGCGCCAGCCGTGACGACAACTCCGCAAGGCGCGACGCGGAAAAGAAATGACGGCGCGATACAAGACGGCTACTGTCGAAACGTTGTGAGCGTGTCGTCCCGGACTGCGCCGGGTCGGCAAGCAGAACAGGCAGGACCATGAAATGAAGCTTGGAAAGTTGCTGGTGGTGGCCGGCGCCTGGCTGGCGCTCGGCTCGCTGTGGGCCAGGGCGGAGACCGGATTTTGTCTGGCTGACGGAGACCATGTCGCCGCCCTCTGGGTCGCGCCTGGCGAGAGCCCGGCCGTGCACATGGCCGCCCGCGACCTCGTCCGCGACATCACGGAGGTCACAGGCCACGCACCCGCGCTGGTCGTCACCGGCGCGCCGCCGGCGGGCGCCATCTGGATCGCCACCGCCACAAACCCCGATGCGCAGGTTGCACTCACCGCAGGCGGCATCACACCGTCGACACTGGCAGGCCAGTGGGAACAATATGCCATCAAGCCGGGCGCAGGCCTGCTGGTGGCGGGCAGCGACGAGCGCGGGACGATGTTCGGCATCTACGAAGTCTCGACCCGCTATTTCAGCATCGACCCCATCGCCAACTGGACCGGCTTGCCGGCGGCCAAGCGGACCCGGGTCGTCGTGAGCGATGGCGGCGTGACCCCGACCGCCCCGGCGTTTCACTTCCGCGGCTGGTTCCTGAACGACGAGGACTTGATCACCGGCTGGCACTTGAGTCCCGAGCGGCGGCGGCTGGTACATTATTATTTTCACCGGCCGATCGCGCCAGAGGTCTACGAGAAGGTGTTCGAGACGGCGCTGCGGTTGCACTGCAATGTGATCATCCCCGGCTCCTACATCGACCTCGAAGCCGGGTGCGACCGCCAGATCGTGGCCGCGGCGGGACGCCGCGGGTTGTTCGTCTCGCAGCATCACACGCAGCCGCTCGGCGTCAGCGCGTTCTGCTTCCGCAACTACTGGCACGACCGCGGCCAGCAGCTTGAGTTCTCGTACACGAAAAATCCCCGGCAGATGGAAGAGGTGTGGGCGCACTACGCCGGCTTGTGGGCGAAATACCCGAACGTGATCTGGCAGCTCGGCCTGCGCGGCGCGGGCGACCGGGCGTTCTGGGCCGCCGACCCCAACGCGCCCAAGACCGACAGCGAGCGAGGCGCCTTGGTTTCGCGCGCCATCGCCCGCCAGTGGGACATGGTGTGCAAGGCCACCGGCGCGACGCCGCCCGCGACCGCCACGCTCTGGGCCGAAGGTTCCGGCCTGCACGCCAAGGGTCACCTCAAGTTCCCCGAGGGCGTCGCGGTGGTGTTTGCCGATGAGGGCGCGACCCAGGAGATGCAGACCGATTTTCGCGACATCGCCCGCGAGCCGGGCCGGCGCTATGGCGTGTATTATCACGCGGCATTCTGGGGCGCAGGCCCGCGCCTGGTACAGGGCGTGCCGCTCGACAGGATCGCGCGCAACTACGCCGCCATCGCCGGCAAGGGCGACACCTACTTCAGCATCCTCAACGTCGGCAGCATCCGCGAGGTGATCCTGCAGGCCGAGGCGGTCGCCGAGCTCACGTGGAACAGCGGCGGTTTTGCGCCCGACGCGTTTCTGCGGCGCTGGTGTGCGCGTGAGTTTGGCGAGGCGGCGGCCGACGAAGCCGTCCGCGCCTATCAGTCCTTCTTCGCCGCCTATGTGCCGATGTCCAAGCCGGGGGCGTTGCTGCTGGATGGTATTCCGCGCTTCACCGGCAAAGCGCTGCTGGACACCGCGCTCGACCGCGACACCTATCCGGCTTATGGGGGCCGCACGGAGCTCTACAAAACCCTCGACCGCTACCAGCCGCTGACCGGTGCGAGCGCACGCAATTTTCGAGCGGTAGCGGACCAGTCGCAAGCGGTGCTGGCCCGTATCGCGCCAGAGCGGCGCCCATTCTTTACCGACAACCTGCTGGTGCAGGCCGAAACGATGGCCGGCGTATGCCTCTGGCTGGAGGAGTTGTGCCAGGGCACGCGCGCCTTCACCACGCTGGAGGTCGGGGAAGCGGCCGCCCATGCCCGCAGCGCGGCGGCGGCCCTGGGCCATGTGCTGGAGTATCGCCGACGCGCCGAGTGGGGCCCGTGGGCGAACTGGTACCGGGGCGATTGGCGCATGAACCTGCCCGCGCTCCACGCGGACACCACCCGGCTGGCCGACCGCTGGGCCGAATGGGCGGACCTGGAGAAAAAGTAGACCTGCCCATACCTCGGCAGGTCGGCATTTTACGACAGAATCATTGACGGCAGAATCATTAGGATGCGGGAGTGTTTGCCCATCGTGACAATGGTTCTTCCGCCAATGATTCTGTCGCTCTCTCATCAGGTGCTCCCTGCCGTGCAGGCGTTCGGCATCTCGGCAGGCATCGCGCCGGCCGTGACGACGGGTCCTCAAACTACGGCGCGGAAAAGAAATGACGGCGCGGGACAAGAAAACCGCCGCCGGAGCGTTCTGCATAAGGTTTCCCAACCCAAAAGAGGAGCAGCACGTGAAGATACGCAGCAGCAAGTTGTTGATGGTCGCATTGGCGTTGATGATCGGTTCGGCGGGAATGACGCAGGCGGCGGTGGCCAAGGCGGCACCGGCGAGCGATCCGAGCGTGGCGGCCGAGAAGAAGGATGCCACCGGCAAGTTTCAGAAAAAACATGAGGAATTTTTGCAGCGCGGCAAGGCCGGGCCGATCGGCGTGTTGTTCCTCGGTGACTCGATCACCGAAGGGTGGATCAAGGCGACGAATGTCTGGGCAACCTTCTATAAACAGTTTGATGCGGCCAACTTCGGCATCGGCGGCGACCGCACGGAGCACGTGCTCTGGCGCATCGCCAACGGCGAGCTCGATGGCATCCATCCAAAGGTGGTCGTCCTGATGATCGGCACGAACAACACCGGCTCGAACGACGCCGACCAGATCGCCGCGGCCGACAAGAAGATCGTGAAGGAAATACAGGCCAAGCTGCCGGACACCAAGATCCTGCTGCTCGCGGTCTTCCCGCGCGGTCCGCGCCCGCCCTCGGCCCCCAAGCCCGTCGCGGCCGCCCCCGGCGCCAAGCCGGCGAAACCCGCCGCACCCAAGCCGGTCGTGTCGGCCCAGGCCATGGCGGAGGACGCCGCCAAGCGCATGGCGATCATCAACGCGGTGAACAAGGAACTGGCCAAGCTCGACGACGGCAAGAAGGTGCGCTACCTCGACATCAATCCGAAATTCCTCGGCACCGACGGCAAGATCCCCAACGACGTGATGCCCGACCAGCTACATCCCAACGCGAAGGGCTATCAGATCTGGGCCGACGCGATGCAGCCGCTGCTGGCCGAAATGCTGAAGTAACGGCGCAGAGCTCCGGGTCAGCTGCGAAGTCCGCAGCTGACCCGGAACAACACATGCACAAGCCCGGCCACCCACCACAGACTCAACACTGGCCTGTCACGCCGGGTCGGCTTGCCCGCCTCAGGCGGGTGACCCGGTCTACAACAGAGGGTTTATGCCTTATTGGTGTTTTTGCAGGCCGCGTGCCCTCGTGCGGCGGTTGCGCCAACTCGCGCTGGGCGCCGGGTGCTTTGTACTGTGCGACGCGACGGCCCTGGCGCGGGATTTTTTCGTGAACCCGGCGACCGGCACGGACTCCGCCAACGGGCTGGCGGCCGCGGCCGCCGGGCCGGACGGACCGGTGAAGACCATCGCGCGCGGCCTCAAGCTGGCCGGGCCGGGCGACACCGTGCACCTGGCACCGGTGGTCTTCAAGGAATCGGCGACGTTCCACAACCGCTCGGGCGAGCCGGGCCGTCCGCTCGTGCTCGACGGCCACGGGGCGACGCTGGACGGCAGCGAGCCGTTGCATCCGGCCGACTGGCAGGAGACCGCCCCCGGCCTCTATCGCAACGACCACCTGCTGAAGGCCGACGACTTCGTCCTGCTCCGCTGGTTCTTCAGCTTCGACGGACGGATAAGCCACATGGGCCGCTGCTCCAAGGGCACGCGCGCGCCTTTCAAAAAGCCGGAGGACCTGCAGCCGGGCGAGTGGACCTTTTCCGCCGCCGGGCACGCCTTCTATGTGCGGATCGCCCCGGGGCAGAAGCTCGCCGACGCCCGCATCGCCGCGCCCCTCCGTGCCAACGGCGTGGGGTTCGGCGGCACCTGCCAGCATATCGTCGTGCGCCATCTGACGGCGACACATGTCCATAACGACGGGTTCAACATCCACGGCACCACCCGCGATCTCTTGTTCGAAGACATCCGCGCCATCGAGTGCGGCGATGACGGGTTCAGCGCCCATGAGGACTGCGAAGTGCGCGTGGCTGGCTTCACCGCCACCGGCAACGCCACCGGCATCTGCAGCATCAACGACAGCGTGTCCGACAACGACCAGGTGTTCATCAAGGACTGCATCGGCCACGATCTGTTCTTCCCGGAGTGCGGCCGGCATACGGTCCGCAACAGCCGCATCCTGTCCTCCGCCGAGCACGCCATCACCGTCGCGGGTCGGCCGAAGGAGCACACCGGCGCCACGCTCGTACTCGACAACGTCTGGGTGCAGCGGGCCTCCGGTTCGAACGCCGTCAGCGTGCTCGCGGGCGGGACACTCGCCGCCACGAACGTGACGCTGCTCGGGTTGGACCTGCAGGTGTCCGGCACGGCGACGCTGCAGAACGCCATCATCGCCGGCCAACCGCAGCCGAAAATCAACATCTCCACCGGCGCGGTCTGGCACGCGGAAAACAATCTTTACGATGCGAGTACGCTCCAGTCCGGGAAAACGCTCTACACCCGGAAAACTTTCGCTGACTACCAGCGCGCCTCCGCACAGGACGCTCATTCGCGCTGGGCAGGCGCGGGCGAACACAACGCCACCCCCTCAACGCGCGGCGCCGACGAGTCCAGACTGCCGGTCGCGCCCTGATGCGAACCGCAAGCGACGACGCAACCCGGCAGCCGCTTGCGCTCTGTAGCCGGGGTCGGTGACCCCAGTTCCGGTGGGGCCGGGTTGGCCGGGATCAACGATCCCGGCTACAACGCGGGGTGATAGGGCGACACCTCCGGCGGAGCCGCAAGCTGTAGCGGCGGCACTCCGCCGATGCGAGCCAGCCCCGCGAGCCGGATCTACACATCCGGTTCAACGTGCTCTGGCAACCCGACGGGAGCGGCAATTCTAAAACTTGCCGCCACTGGGTGCCCCCGCTATCCTCCGGTCAATGAACTTTTGCCGGCTGATGGCCGGCAAAGAACAACCCGGGTGACCCATGAAACAGATCGTAAGCGCAGCTCTCGCCGGTCTCGTCAGTGTGTGCAGCTACGGCGGCGCCCGGGCGCAAGCCAACCCCTATGCCGCCAAGCCCACGACACCGACGGTCACCTACCCGCGCGTCAATATGGCCACCACGTACGCGGTGGTGCCCGGCTGGCCGACGCGCCGGCCGGACGTGGGCTGGGGCCAAGTCTGCGCCGTGGCGCTGGACCGGCAGGAGAACGTCTGGATCCACACGCGCACAAACCAGGCGGTGCAGGTTTACGCGGCGGATGGTCGCTTCCTGAAAAGCTGGCCGGCCCCGGGCACAAACTCCATCGCGCACGGACTCCGGATTGATGCCGGCGGCAACGTCTGGCTGACGGATGTCGGGCGGCACACCGTGACGAAGCACTCGCCCGACGATGGCCGTGTGCTGCTGACGCTGGGCGTGGCGGGCGAGCCGGGCTGCGACGAAAAACATTTCTTCAAGCCGACCGATATCGCTTTCGCGCCCAACGGCGACCTCTTCGTGTCCGACGGCTACGGCAATGCGCGGATCGTGCATTTCGACAAAGACGGCCGCTTCATCCATGCGTGGGGCGAACTCGGCACGAAGCCGGGCTGCTTCAGCATCCCGCACAACATCGTGTGCGACTCGCACAGCCACGTCTATGTGGCCGATCGCAACAACGCGCGCGTCCAGGTTTTTGATGCCCAAGGCAACCTGCTGGATGTCTGGAGCGACCTGCTCGTGCCGTGGGGACTGTGGCTTTCACCCCAGGACGATATCTGGGTCTGCGGTTCCGGGCCGATGGAGTGGAGCGTGGACCCGAAATATCCGACGGCGCCGCTGGGCTGCCCACCCAAGGATCAGCTGGTGATGCGGTTCAACACGGCCGGCAAATTGCTCCAGCTCTGGACGCTGCCGAAGGCGGCCGACGGCGAGGAAAAACCCGGCACGTTGAATTGGCTGCACAGCATCGCGGTGGACTCGCAGGGCAACCTCTACTGCACCGACATCATCGGCAAGCGTGTGCAGAAATTCATCCGCAAGGCCATCATACGCTGAGGCGTGCCCGGTCCCATTCTGCTATTGCCGCGCCGCGGGCCCGCCGCTATGCTCCGGCCCATGAAAATCTTTGTCACAGGCGGGGCGGGCTACATCGGCAGCATCACCACGGAAAAGCTGCTCGATGCGGGGCACAAGGTCGTGGTGTTCGACAACCTGGAGCGCGGCCATCGCGCGGCATTGGACAAGCGTGCCAAGTTCATCAAGGGCGACCTCCAGAAGCGCGCGCAGATCTTCAAGGCGCTGGCCGCGGTCAAGCCGGACGCGGTGATGCACTTCGCCGCCTACGCGCTGGTCGGCGAGTCCATGCAGTACCCCGAGCGTTACTTCAACAACAACGTGGTCGGCGGCCTCAACCTGGCCGACGCCATGATCGCGGCGGGCTGCAAGAAGTTCATCTTCTCCTCGACCTGCGCCACCTTCGGGCAGCCGGAAAAGATGCCGATGACCGAGGACATGCCGCAGCGGCCGCAGAACCCCTACGGCGAATCCAAGCTGATGCTCGAAAAGATCCTGCTCTGGTACCAGCAGCTCCACGGCATCCAGCCGGTGTTCCTGCGCTACTTCAACGCCTGCGGCGCGTCGGAAAAATACGGCGAGGACCACGACCCGGAGAGCCACATCATCCCGAACGTGCTCAAGGTCGCGCTCGGCCAGAAGAAATTCGTGCAGATCTTCGGCGACGACTATCCGACGCCTGACGGCACCTGCATCCGCGACTACATCCACATCGCCGACCTGGCGCAGGCACACATGCTCGCGCTCAAGCCCGGCATCTCCGGCGCGTTCAACCTAGGCAACGGCGAAGGCTTCAGCGTCAAACAGGTGATTGACGCCTGCCGCGCCGTCACCGGCCACAAGATCCCGGCGAAGATCACCCCGCGCCGCGCCGGCGATCCCGCGCGGCTGATCGGCGACTCGACCAAGGCCAGGAAGATTCTCGGCTGGAAGCCCCAGTTCCCCGACATCCAGACCATCGTCCAGCACGCTTGGAACTGGCACAACGCGCATCCGCACGGCTATGCGAAGAAATGATGGCAGCATGGCGAATGGTTGATGGAGCATGAAGAAGCAAGATCAGACGGATTCGCCATCCACCCTTAACCATCCGCCATCGTCCATCCACCCTTCCCCATCCACCATGTCTTCCGTGGAGCTCGTCACCACCGGCAGCGAGTTGCTGAGCGGGCGCACGGTCAACACGCACGCGCAGACGCTCGCGGAAAAGCTGCGCCCGTTCGGGCTGAAACTGGTGCGCGATACCACCGTGAGCGACGACCTGACCGCCATCGCCGAGGCCGTCCGCGGCGCGTTGTCGCGCGTGGACCTCGTCTTCGTCAGCGGCGGGCTTGGCGGGACCAGCGACGACATCACGCGCGAGGCGCTCGCGCAGATTGTCGGGGGCCAGCTCGTGTTGTACCCCGAAGCGCTCGCCTCCCTGGAGCAGCGCTATGCCAAGATGGGGCGGCCCGTCACCGACGTGGCGCGGCGGCAGGTGCTGATCCTCGAGCGCAGCGAGGGGTTGCTCAATCCCGTCGGCATCGCGCCGGGAATGATGATTCAAGTGCCCTCTGCTCTTGTGGGCGGGACCTCCCGGTCCCGCGAGCGGGAGCAGGAGCTCCCGCCCACCAACCCAAAAACCCTTTTCGTGCTGCCCGGCCCGCCGCGCGAGTTCGTCGGTGTACTGGAGACCGGCGTGCTGCCGAGGCTTGGAAAACTGGGTCTGCCGGTCTGCCAAGCCCTGGAAAACCTTTGGGAATGCACCGGCCTGGGCGAGACGGAGATCGCCGAGCGGCTGGAAAAAATCGGCCTGCCGACGCCGGAGATCGAGGTCGGCTACTGCGCCGCCATGGGCCAGATCGAAGTCCGGCTGGCCGCCGCGCCGGAGCATGCTGCGCTGCTCGCAGAAAAAACCGCCGCTGTCCGCGCGGCGCTGGGCGCGGCGATTTACGCCGAGACGCGCATCGGTCTGGAAGAAGCCGTCGGCCGTTTGCTGGCCACGCAGAAGAAAACCGTGGCCGTCGCGGAGAGCTGCACCGGGGGCTTGATCGGTCACCGCCTCACGACGGTCGCCGGCAGCTCGGCGTATTTTCTCGGCGGCGTCATCTGCTATTCCAACGAATCGAAGGTGCGCGACCTGGCCGTCCCCCGCGAATTGATCGAGCGCCACGGCGCGGTGAGCGAGGAAGTCGCGCGCGCCATGGCCGAGGGCGTCCGCGCGCGGTTCGGGTCCGATTGCGGTGTCGCGGTCACCGGCATCGCCGGCCCGGACGGCGGCACGGCGGCGAAGCCCGTCGGCACCGTCTGGATTGCCGTGGCCGACGCCGCCGGCACGGCCGCCAGGCTGCGCTGCTTCCCCACCACGCGCGAACACGTCAAGCTCTGGAGCAGCCAGCAGGCGCTCGACCTGCTGCGCCGCCGGCTGCAGGGCGGTGCACCGGACACCCCGCGCGCCCCGGGATTGCCGGGCTGGTAGTTGACAAGGCCCGCCACCTGATCGAAAGGTAGCGTGGAAAAGATGCAGGCCATGCAGATGCAAACCACAGCTCCGCTCGCTCCCGACCAGGTGTTGCGCGCATTCATCGCGGTGGACATCACCCCGGACATCCGCGCGGCGCTGGCGGCGGAGCAGGCGCGGCTGCAGCAGCTGGGCGCAAACGTCGGCTGGGCCACGCCGGAAACCATCCACATCACCCTGCTGTTTCTCGGCGACATCTTTGGCGCCCAAGTGGCTCCCTTGGCGGCGGCGCTCGATGAAGTTGCCGCACACCACGCGCCCTTCGAGGTGGAGATTGCGGGCCTGGGCTGGTTCGGCCCGCCGCGCTCGCCGCGCGTGATCTGGGCCGGCGTGAGCGACCCGGCCGGGCAGCTCTCTGCGCTGCAAAAACAGGTCGCCGAACAGGCGCGGCTGCTCGAACTGCGCACCGAGGCTCGGCCGTTCCATCCGCACCTGACGCTGGGCCGCGTCCGGCCCGGCGGCCATGCGACGCTGACCGCGTTGACAGGGGCTTTGGAACAGGTTAATGATACCGCCTATGGACGGTGCGCGGCGGGCACAGTGCGCCTGATGCAGAGCCGGCTGGGACCGGCCGGCGCGCAGCACAGCCTCCTGCACGAATCAATATTGAAAGGAATCGATCATGGCTAAAACACCTGCAGTGGAAAAAACGGACAAGGACGACAAGAAGGTCCCGGCGGCCTTGAGCGCCGTGCTGGCGCAAATCCAGAAGGAATACGGCGAGGGCTCGATCATGCGGCTGGGCGAGGAACAGGGGCATGCGAAGATCCCGTTCATCCCTACCGGCGCGCTGACGCTCGACATCGCCCTCGGCATCGGCGGCGTGCCGCGCGGCCGCATCGTCGAAATCTTCGGCCCGGAATCCTCCGGCAAGACGACGCTGATGCTGCACATCATCGCCAATGCCCAAAAGGCCGGCGGTATCGCGGCGTTCATCGACACCGAGCACGCGCTCGACCCGAACTACGCCCGGAAGATCGGCGTCAACCTCAACGACCTGCTCGTCAGCCAGCCCGACTCCGGCGAGGAGGCGCTCAATATCGCCGACAGCCTGATCCGCAGCAACTCGCTGGATGTCGTCGTCATCGATTCCGTCGCGGCGCTCGCGCCGAAGGCCGAGCTGGAAGGCCAGATCGGCGACTCGTTCGTCGGCCTCCAGGCGCGCCTGATGAGCCAGTCCATGCGCAAGCTGACCGGCGCGATCAGCAAGTCCAAGACCTGCTGCATCTTCACCAACCAGATCCGCGAAAAGATCGGCGTCATGTTCGGCAGCCCGGAGACCACGTCCGGCGGCCGCGCGCTCAAGTTCTACGCGTCGGTCCGTCTCGACATCCGCCGGCTCGCCAACCTCAAGGACAGCACCGGCCGCGCCTTCGGCAACCACGTCAAGGTCAAGGTGGTGAAGAACAAGGTGGCGCCGCCGTTCGCCGAGGCCGAATTCGACATCCTCTACGCCGAGGGCATCTCGTGGACCGGCTCCATCATCGACGCCGCCCTGCAGGTCGGCCTCCTGGATAAGCGCGGCACCTGGCTCTCGTTCGAGGGGCAGCAGCTCGGCCAGGGTCGCGACTCCGCGCGCGACAACATCAAGGACGATCCCGAACTGCAGGCGAAACTCGTCGCCGCCGTCAAGGCCAAGGCGCTGGAAATGTCCGCCTACGGCGGCACCCCGGCGCCGGCCGTGGCCCCGGTCGCAGCACCGGTTGCCAGCGACGAATAAGCCGCAGCGCCAGCTGCACGACACCAGGCCGGGAGCCAGCTCCCGTGCCTGGTTTTTGTTTTCCGGGGTGCGTATGGTAGGGCGACGCTTGTCCGCCTCAGGCGTGGCCTCCGGCGGAGCCGCGCACTGTGGCGGCGACCTAGGGTCGCCGGCGGCGGCCTCAGGCCGCCGCTACAGCAGACAGCTTGAAGAAAATGCTTCGCCCTAACCGCGGACTTCGAGGCAGGTGTTGCCGGCGTCTTCCACATCGCAAACCAGCGCGGCATCGCTCGTCACGCCGGCCGCGCGCAACGCGAGCTCGACGGAATCCGCCCGGGTCGCGCCGAGGGTGCGCGCCTCGGCAGGCGTGAGGCCGCGGCTGACCAGAAACAGGCGGACGTTGCGACACGCGGAGTCGGTCAGATGCCGGAGGCGGACGGCCTTGTGGTCGCCGAGGCGATAACCGCGCGCTTGCACAAGCGCGAGCGTGGCCCGGTGGTCGGGCGCCTGCCCGAGCAACTGGAAAAAGGCGTCCTGCCCGACGCCCTGTGGGCACGCGGCTTCAAGAATGAGCACACCGCCGGCACGCACGGCCGCCTCGTTGTTCTTGATGCCCTTGTCGGCCTGATAAAAACTGCAGGCGAGCGGCCCGGCGACGCGCGCGATGACCGCATCCGCCGGCCTCTCGATGGCGTGCAGATAGGTCTGCCGGACTTGGGGAATGAGCGCATCCAAGGCCGCTTCCGGCGTGCCGCCCGCGGCGGCATGGATCTCGTCACCGACCTGGAAGAGGTTGACGGTGGCCAGGCGACGGCCGGCGGCCAGGGTGCGCAACAGCGCGAGCACGCCCTGATGGATCGGGGAGGTCTCCGGATGGCCGGGACGGCACGCCGGCTCCATGGCGCCCGCGTGGTTGCGCTCGATGTCGGCATAGGCCGCGCAGCCGATGGTCAGCGTTTTGTGGGCGCCGGTGTAGCCGGCAAAATAGTGCGGTTCCACGCTGCCGATGGCCAGCACGGTGTGCGCCGCCGCCAACCAGGGATGCGCGCGCCAGCCGCCGAGGTCGACCAGGTCCGCCGCGCGCGCATCGTGCCAGCCGATGGCCGTGAACCCGAGCCGCCGCAACGGCGCCTCGAAGGCCGCCTGCGCCGGCGCCGAAAAGCGGTGGCTGCCCGTGGCGATCAGCAGGCGCATGGCGGGGAAGTCCAGAAAAGCGCGGGCACACTCCAGCACGCGTACCGAATCCGTGCCGCGTTGGGGGTCGTTGATGACCACCAGGTCCGGAGATGAGCCAGCCAACGAGGCGCGGGCGACCTCCACCGCTTCCGCCAGCGCCGCGGGGTGGAGGCTGGTGAGCAACGGCCGGAACTCCCTGCGCACCGGCATCCGATCTGGTCCTGCTTGGTTCATAGTCAGCACTCGACATCGGCCAAAATGCAGATACTATGAATGACGTTCTCTGCATTGCAAACCGAAATTCAATGAATACTGAATTCAACAAGATTCTGGTGACGGGCGCGCAAGGTTTTCTGGCTTCGCACATCATGCCGCTGCTGGGGCAGGCGTTCCCCTCCGCCCAGGTGGTCGGCGTGGGCCGGAAGGACTACGACCTGCTGGATGCCTGGGCGCCGGAACAGATGTTCAAGGACCTGCAGCCGGACTGCGTCGTGCATCTCGCCGCGAAATCCGGCGGCATCCTCGACAACCGCCATCGTCCTGCGGACTATTTCTACCAGAACCTCGCCATGAACACGGCGGTGTTGCATGAAGCCTACCGCGCGGGCGTGAAGAAATTCCTGACACTGATGGGCGGCTGCTCCTACCCCGCCAAGGCCGTCTCGCCCATCGGCGAAGACCAGATGTGGAACGGCTTCCCGCAAATCGACAGCGCCGGCTATTCCACGGCCAAGAAAATGCTGCTGGTGCAATCGTGGGCCTACCGGCAGCAGCACGGCTTCAATTCGGTCGTGCTGGTGCCCGGCAACGTGTATGGCGAGGGTGACAACTTCAACCTGACGCAGGCGCACGTCATCCCCGCGCTGCTGCGGAAGTACCTCGAAGCCAAGGAGCGCGGCCAGCCGGAGATCGTGGCCTTCGGCACCGGGCGGCCGACGCGCGATTTCGTCTATGCCGGCGACGTGGCGGCGACCATCCCGTGGTTCCTGAAAAACTACGACAGCAGCGAGCCCATCAACATCTCCAGCGGCACGCGCATCACGATCAAGGAACTGGCGGAGACCATCAAGGCGGTGACGGGGTACGAGGGCCAGATTGTCTGGGATACGAAGCAGCCCGACGGCCAGATGGATAAAATCTACGATGTGTCGCGGCTGCATGCGCTGGGGCTGAACTGCCCGACGTCGCTCCGCGCGGGTCTGCAGAAGACGCTGACCTGGTTCCTCCGGGCGCGGACCGAAGGCCGGGTGCGGCTGTGAGGTTGCGCCAGGATCTCTGCCTCGACCGTTTCCAGCTCATCGGCGATTTGGTCCGGGGCAAGCGGGTCTTGGACATCGGCTGCGTCGAGCACAATGCGATCAACGCCGAGCGGAACTACTGGCTGCACGAATTCGTCCGCCGGAACGCGGCCGAAACGCTCGGGCTGGATGCCAGCGCCGACCAGATCAAGATCCTGCAGGGGAAGGGTTACAACGTCATCTGCGCCGATGCCACCAATTTTCACCTCCAGCGGACCTTCGACATGATCGTGGCCGGCGAGACGCTGGAACACCTGGCGAATGCCGGCGGCTTCATGCAGTGTGCGCGCGAACATCTGGCCAAGGACGGGCGCCTGATCCTGACCACGCCCAACGCCAACTGCTGGAGCTATTCGCTGGAGAACCTGCTGTTGGGGCATGAACTCGACAACGAGGATCACATCGCCCTCTATACTCCGCGCACGATCACCAGCCTGCTCCAGCGCTATGGGTTTCAGGTGGAGCGTTTTGTTTTCATCGCGCAAAACACCGCCTACACCCATGACAACCTGCTGATCAGGGGCCTGGTGCATCTGAAGCAGGCGGGCCAGGTGCTGCTCGGTCTGGTGCGCCCGAGCCTGTGCCAGCATTTTATGACGATCGCGAAACCGGTATGAGCCAGGGTACAGAGAAAAGTTGTCTGGTGCTGGGCGGCAAAGGGTTTGTCGGGTCGGCCATCGTCGCCGAGGCCCGGCGGCGCGGCTATCGGACGACCGTGGTGGACCAGGACGAATATGCGGCCACCGTCGGCACCGCCTGCGACCTGCTGATCAACGCGAACGGCAACTCCAAGAAGTTCCTCGCCACCCAGGATCCCAAGCTGGATTTCGACCTGTCCATCCGTTCCGTGGCGCGTTCGCTGCAGGACTTCAAGGCCGGGCGTTATGTGTTTCTCTCCAGCATGGACGTGTACTACCCGCACGTCCGCCTGCCCGAGGAAAACGCCGAGACCGTGCCGCTCGATGCGGCCCGGCAGTCGCCCTACGGTTTTCACAAGGCGCTGGCGGAGCAGCTGGTGCGGTTCTACGCCCGCGACTGGCTGATCTTCCGCATGGCCGGTTTCATCGGCCAGGGCTTGTGGAAAAACTCCATCCATGACCTGCTGACCGGACAGCCGTTGCGGGTGCATCCCGATTCCAGCTACCAGTACCTGAACACCACCGCGCTGGCGTCCGCCGTGTTGGATATGGCCGCGAAGGCCGAGGCCCACAACGAGCTTTTCAACATCGCCGGCGAAGGGCTCGTCAGCCTGCGCGAGGTGGCCGGCTGGATCCCCGGCTGCCAGCTGCCGCCGGCCTGGGACGCCCTGCCGCTGGAGCGCTACGAACTGAACACGGCCAAGCTGAGCCGCTGGACGGCGCTGCCGCCGACCCGCGACGCGGTGCGCGCGTTCGTGCAGGACTGGCTGGCCACGCACGGCGCCGGTGCCGCAAGTCCCCGAGGTGCCTCATGATCATCGCCCGCACTCCCTTCCGGGTCAGCTTCTTCGGCGGCGGCACGGATTTCCAGGACCACTACACCCAGCACGGCGGCGCCGTCCTGCTGACGACGATCAACCAGTACTGTTATCTGTCCATCCACCGGCTCAGCCCGTTCTTCAAACACCGCTTTCGCGCCAGCTACGCCCAGACGGAATCCGTGCTCAAGCCGGAAGAATTCCAGCACCCGCTGGTCCGCGAGTGCCTGCTGCACCTGGGCGTGCAGGAGGGCGTGGAAATTTCGCACGTGGCCGATCTGCCGGGCCGGACCGGGCTGGGCACCTCGTCCTCGTTCACCGTGGGGCTGCTGAACGCCCTCCACGTCTGGCGCGGCGAGCGTGTCACTGCGGAAGACCTGGCGCGGGAGGCGATCCATGTGGAGCGCGTGCGCGTCGGCGATACCGGCGGACATCAGGACCAATACGCCGCGGCCTATGGCGGCTTCCTGCGCTTGGATTTTTCCGCCGGGCCACGGACCACGGTGCGCCAGCTCGCGTTGCCGGCCGCGCGGCTGCTGGAGTTGGAACAATGCCTGATGCTCTTTTACACGGGGATCGAGCAGTCGGCGGAAAACATCCTGACCCACCAGCGGCAGCGCACGGCGGATAACCTGCCCTACCTGCGGCAGATGCGGGACATGGTGGACGAGGCCGAGCGCATCCTCACCGACGGACAGGATATGGCCCACTTCGGACGCCTGCTGCACCACACGTGGGAACTGAAGAAGAAGCTGGCCCAAGGCATCAGCAATACGATCGTGGACCAGGCGTATGAAGCCGCCCGGAAGCACGGCGCCTTGGGCGGCAAGCTGCTCGGCGCCGGCGGACGCGGCTTCCTGTTGCTCTTCGCCCCGACGGATCGGCACGCCGCCATCCGCCAAGCCCTGCCGACCTTGCAGAGCGTGCCCTTCCGCTTCAGCAGCTGCGGCAGCGAGATCATTTTTCGTTAGGCCGTCCGCATGAGCGTTCGCAAGCCCAAAATCGCGCTCTGGTTCCGCTACGGCCCCGCCGAGCATTCCGAACTGTTCCACGCCATCCCGCAAATCGTCGAAGCTTTGTCCCGGCACGCCGAGGTCCACTATTACGGGTTGCGCTCCCGCAAACCGTTGCCGCCGGCGATCGCCCAGCATGCGGTGATCCATCAGCTGCCCTTTCACGTGCAGCGCTCGGATGCCCGCGACAAGCTCTGGAAGACGCTGCTCTGGATGGCCTGCCTGCCGTGGGTGGCCCTGCGCTGCCGGCTGACCGGCGTGCGGGCCGTATACATTGACGAGACGGTGCCCCTCACGGCGCCCATCGCCCGCCTGTTCTTCGGGTCGCGCGTGGCCTTCTCGGTCGTGGATTTCTTCCCGGAAATTTACTGGGGCGAAAAACCGGCGTTGCGCCCGCTGGTGCGCCTGATCCGCGCCCTGGATTTTGCGGCCTGGCGCCGGCTGCCCGTGCTGTTCACCCGCGCGCACGCCACGAAGGCCTATCTCAAGTCCAACGGCGTGGTGCCAGAACGGGTCTACCCGGTCTACGACCCCTGCGACTTTGAGGTCTATCACCCCGAAGACCGCGCGGCCGCCCGCCGGCGTTTTGGATACGGATCCGACGAGATCGTGCTGGTGCACCACGGCATCCTGCACCCCAACAAGGGCAATGACCGGATCCTGCGCGGTCTGGCCACGTTGAAGGCCGACTATCCCCAGCTGCGTTATCTGCTCGTGGGTGACGGCGCGGAAATGGGCCGCCTCAAAGCGCTGGCCGCCGAACTGGGGCTGACCGACTGCGTCCAATTCACGGGCTGGCTGCCAAGCATGAAAGACGTCAACACGGCCTTGAATGCGGGCGACATCGGGCTGGTCATGCGGGTGGGCATGAAGCATGACGATTTCCACGCCACCGGGGCCTTGGTGCACAGCATGGCCTGCGGCCTGCCCATTCTTTCCGCCCGTCTGGGCGGCACCTCGGAAATTGTGCGCGAGGGCCGCGAGGGGTTGCTCTTCGATCCGCAGGAAATGTCCGACTTCGCCGACAAACTGAAACAGTTGATCGCAGACCCGGGCTTGCGCGCAGCCTGCGGGGAACGCGCCTTGCAGCGGGCGCACGAACTCTTCGCCATGGAGCGGGTCACCCGCGACACGGTCGAGCCCCTGCTGACCCTGCTGCGCTGACCGGCCGCGCCGCCGTCAGAACATCAGCTTCTTGTCACCAAAGAACCGGTCCTTGTGCATCAGGATCCATTTGATGGCGCGGTATTCCAGCGGCAGCACGAAACACCCTGTGGAGATGCGAAAGCGGCTGAGCTGATACATGGCGCGCTCGGCGAGCAGGGCCGGCCACAGCAAATATTTGGGCGCCACGGCCTTGACCACGTTGCGTGCGTGGCCCGCCAGGAACATGAAGTAGATGGACGCCGCGTCCGTGAACTGCACGTATTTCAAGGGAATCCACGGGGCGGTGTGCGCGTGGAACTCGTATTGCGTCCAGCCTTCCAGGCTCGTCGGCGACCGGTAGCCCAGCTTTTCAGCCTCGGGCAGGAAATGGGTGCCGGGCAGGGGCGTGTAGGCAAACAGATGGAACTGCGAAACCAGCCCGGTCTTGCGCAACTTGTTGATGAAGCCCAGCGTCGACTTGAAGTCCTCCTCGATGGGCGCCCCCGGGACGCCGATGATGAAGGAACACTGCACCCGGATGCCGTGCTTGTGCAGGCGCGGCAGCACCTCCAAGGTGTCGTTGACACTGGCGCCTTTGCTCATGAGCGCCAACGTATCGTCGGAACCGGATTCCACACCCAGGAAAATATCCTGCAGCCCCGACTCGCGCATCAAGGCAAACGTCTCGTCCTTGTATTTCCGGAGCTGATCCGGCCGGCCCGAGGTGCCACCCCACGTCAGCTTCAGCGGTTTCAACCGCTCGCAAAACTCGATCACGCGCTTTTCGTTGACGTAGAAATTGGAGTCGGAAATGGTCACGCCGTCGAAGTGATATTTTTCCTTGAGCGTGACGATGTCGTTGATGATGCGGTCCACCGTCAGGCTGCGCCAGCGCCGGTGGTACAGCGCCTCTTCGCCGCAAAATTTGCAGTTGCCGGTGCAACCTTCCGAGGTGAGATAGTAGAGGGTTTTTTCCGCAAAACTGGTCTTTACCAGGTACTCTTCGAAATTGGGCAGCAGGTGATAGGGGATGGGCGGAAATACATTCAGGTCCTCCCGCGCCCGGGGGGTGGTGAAGACCATCTGTCCATCGCGCTTGAAGCCCAGCCCGGCGATGCCCGCCAGCTCGCGCTCCTCCGCGACCGCTGCGACCAGTTCGGAAAAGGTCCGCGGCCCTTGCCCGATGACCACGACATCGACCAGGGGATGGGTCAGCGTCTGCTCCGGCAGCAGCGTGGGATGGCAGCCGCCGCAGACCAGCAAGACCTTCGGGTTCGCCTCTTTGGCGAGCTTGGCGGCCTCCAGCATCGTGCTGATTTGAAAGCCCGTCATGCAGGTGATGCCACAGATATCGGCCTCGCGGGCGGCTTCCTGGATATGCTGCGCGAACTGCTTGTCGTGCCAATCCAGCACGGTGATCTGGTGCAGGCTGCTATCCACCATGGCCAACGTCGACAACACGGACAACGGCGGCCCGTCATAGGGCATCTTGGGCGAGGCCATCGGATTGATCATCAAGATCCGTAGTTTTTTCATGACTGTCCCCTGGCGCGTCCCTGTCGAAATTCAAAACCAATGCACGTATGGATCATATCGCCACCGCGGCTATACAGATGCAGGCGATCCTTTGACCTGCTGGGCATCGGGTTTCAAGGGGCGCTTCCCGGCTGCGCCATCGCTCTCCTTCGCTCCGCTCATCACCCAGTCCATGCCGAAGGCCGCGAGGATACCGAGCCCGACTTGAAAAACCTGCAGGAACTTGATCGGGGCCCGGATGTTGTTCACCACAGGCAAATGATAGAAAAGTTGATACAAGGGGGAGAACTTTCCCATCGCCAGCAGCAGGGCGATGAGCGTGGCGCAGCCCCAGAAGATGACCTCCGCCCGCCGTTCCGCTCCGCCGGGCGCAGCCGCGGGAGCGCCGGCGGCGGCCTCCCGCCAGCGCCAGGCGGCGAAGCAGGCCAACAGCGCGAAAGCGACCGGGATGATGCCCAGATACCAATCGTCCAGCTTGAAATTCATGAACCCCTGCCCGGTCTGTTCCCAACCGGCCGAGCGGCCCAGCCGGCCCCAGTAGGGCCCGGCGGGCTCGCTGCTGCGCCAGCCGAGATAACCCGGCGCCATCAGCGCCATCGCTTCATCGGGCGGGAAACTCCACTGGGTTACAAAGTCCCATTTGACGGCAGGATCTTCGGCGGTGGTGGTCGCCACGTTCTGGATGTTATGCGTATAGCCTTGGAGCAGGGAAGGAATCGCGGGCCAGGCCGCCATGAGGCCCATCGGCACCAGGAAGGTCGCCACACGTTGCTGCCAGGACACCGTCGTCATGCGGAAGAGCATGAACACGGCATAAGCGCCGATGAACATGCCGAAGAACAAGCCCACATCCTGCTGCTCCACCAGGGCGAAACCCACGGCGCCACCCGCCAGCAGCGCCCACGCCCGACCATGCGTGCCCGTCATGTTCTTGATGCAGAGCAAGGCCAGGGAGCCGAAGAGCAGCACGGAGAATTTCGGGATGTGACCGCCGTAGGTCAGCGCCAGATTGCTGGAGCACCAAAAAGCCACCAAGGCGCCCAGCATCGAGCTGGCCCGTGAGCAGCCCATCCTGCGCAGCAGACCGAACAGCAGCATGGCCGCCAGCGCCAGCGTTACGGCGTGCACCACATTGACGAACTGCGGCAGCGGCAAGGCCGTCAGCAGGGCGCTGGTCCAGTTCAGCGGCACCCGCCCGATCCCGTTGCCCAGCAGGCTGCTGTCATCCCACCAGCCCAGGAAGGTCGCCGGCAAACCGCGCGCGCACCCGCTCAGCAGGCCGATGTTGTCATCGGTGGAAAACAGGACCACACCGCCCTGCATCAAGGGATACCAGATGGCGAACATCAGCATCGCCCCCAGCACCACAGCAATCACCAAGCTGCTTTTTTTGTGGTTGTTCATGGGCTCACGTCCTGCGTCGGACCGCACGATACCATCATTCTGTTTCCTGTAAACTCCGAATGGCCTAGCCTGGGGTGGCCCGCCCGGCCTTGCTTCCCCCAACTTCAGACAACAAGCGCTCGAACAGCAGGCGGTAGTTACGTCCGCTGACCGCCCAGGACTGTTCGTCGGTCAGCTGGCGCTCATGTTCGGCCACCTGATCGAACCAGGCCTGAGGTTTCTTGCCAAACTCCACCAATTGCTGCCGCAGGGCCGCCACGTCCCCCGGCGGGGACAGCAGCCCCAGCTCCCGGGTCCGGACCATTTCGCCGATAAAGAACTGATCCGTGGCGATGACCGCCCGGCGAAACTCCAAGGCCAGACGGAAGTTCCCGCTGGTGGAAACGAACCCCCACCGATACGGCAGGATGACGGCATCCGTCGCCGTGAAAAAGTCGCTCATCTCCGCATCCGAGACATGGCGCGGCACAAAGTGGAGGTGATCCTTCCAGGGCCCTTCCAGCAAATCGCGCGCGCCGGTCCGGGGATCGCCGTAGATGCCACCGACCAGGCCCACCATATACAGGTCGAAGGTCGGCTCCAGCCCGCGGAGCGCCTCCAGCAGCAAATCCTGGCCCTTGAGCCAGCTGGCCACCCCGAAGGAAAGGAGCATGCGGCTGGAGGGCGGTATGCCCAGGCGCTGCCGGCTTTGCGCGCGCGCCTCCGGCGGCGGCGCGACATCGTGATAGCCATCGAGGAGCACGGTGCACTTTTCGCCCGCCCGCCGGCGGAAGAACTGCGGCACGTGCGCATTGTCGAAAATGACGTTGATGAGCGGACACAGGAACCACACCGCCAGATGATTCAACCAGCCGCGGGCGCGGGTTTTGAACGAGTATTGACTGGTCTTCCCCAGGTGCCGGTAGACCGTGGTCGTGAACATGGACACGGCCGGCCGCTGGCGTTTGCGGTTGCGCAGCCAGACGATCGGCAGCAGGGTCCAGGGCTCCGGATGCGAAAAGAAAAGAATGTCGGCGCCTATTTTGCGGGCCAGGGCGAAGGCGCGCCACTGAATGCGGGCCGGTCGGACGATGAACTCCCAAAGGTTGGGCAGGCCACGCTGGTTGCCGGAACTGTCCGCGGACAGCTCATCGACCACGATTTCACAGCCCATATCCTCGAAATAGCGGCGTTCCTCAGGGCGGGAAACCATCAGCACGACTTCCAAGCCGGCAGCCAGCATACCGCCGGCGCGCTGGCGTGTGGCCCAGGGGGCGTCCGAATTGATCGCCAGCCCCGGCGTGCAGTAGAGAACCTTCATCCACGGTTCCCGACCGTGCCCTGCTTGGCCGCGCGCACGACCGCGCAGATCTTCTCCACATCGGCGCCCAGAAGCGATTGGTTGTTGGGCAGGAAGAAACCGCAGTGATACAGCCGGTCGGCCATGGGCGCGGAGAACGTGCCGTACCGGTCGCTCCAGAACGGATGCCGGCCGAGGTTGCCCGCCGTGAAGATCCGGGTGTCGATCTTGTGTTCATCCAGCGCGGTCACGATCCGGCGGCGCTCCTCGGACGACTGCGCCAGGGCGCAGAAGGAAATGCTGCTGATGATGTCGCCGGGCAGCCCGGGCGCGAAATCGACCACGCCTTGCAACTGCTGTTGATAGATCTTGTGGTTGGCGATCCGCCGCTCGATGGTGGCGTCCAGTTTCCGCAGCTGGATCAGGCCCAGCTTGGCGTTGATGTCGGTCGGCCGCAGGTTGTAACCGGGCACGACGAAGGTAAACGGTGCGCGGAAGGGATCGACCTTGTACAGCTCCATATAGCGCGCAGCCTCCTGAGGCGGGAGGTCTTTGAGCCAGCCGTGGCTGCGGCCCATCAGCAGGTGGAAGTACAGCTGCTCGTCATCGGTGCAGACGACGCCGCCCTCCACCGTGGACATGTGGTGGCCGTAGTAGAACGAAAAAGAGGACAGGTCGCCGAACGTGCCGACGAGCCGGCCTTGATGGCGCGCGCCGTGGCTGGCGCAGCAATCCTCCATGATCTTGAAGCCGTATTTCTTCTGCAGCGCCAGCAGGGCCGTCATGTCGCACGGCACGCCGAGCACCTGCACGAGGATGATGGCGTCGGGCCGCTCGCGCTTCAGGATTTCTTCCAGACAGGTGAGATCCATGCCGAAGGTGCGGGCATCCGATTCGCACATGATGGGCTGCCAGCCGAGTTGCAGGGCCGGCATCAGCGTCGTGGCCCAGCCGGTCGTCGGCACCACGATTTTTTTGGCGGCCACCTTGCGCGAAGTTTCCAACGCCGCATACATCAACAGGTTGGCCGACGAGCCGGAATTGCACATCACGGCGTATTTCACACCCAACCAGCGGGCCCAGGCGGCCTCGAATTCACGCGTGACATCCGCCATGGTCAGGCGCGGATACGCTTTCATCCAATCCATCAGCTCCGTCAGATCCGCATCGCTGATCGTATCCACGGCCAGGTCATACCGTTGACTATGAAATACTGTCGAACTCATGCACACCTCAATTTAATGGGCGGAAACCTAGTTTATTGTCCTTGGAATGTCAAAACGAACCGTACACGCACACCCCTGCGGTCCGCACCGGAAAAACACGCGCCGGTGTGGGCTCAAGGCGCCAGCAGGGCGACGGCTTGCCCGGCGATCTGTTCGGGCCCCAGCCCCACCGCGGCCAGCAGGCTGTCGCGGCCGCCAATATCGAAACGATAGTGATGCGGCAGGCCCAACCCCTTGAAGCGCGTCTGGCCTGCGACAGGCCAGAGTATTTCCCGCAGGGCGGCGTCCAAGCCGCCCTTGCCGACAAAACCTTCCTCCAAGGAAAGAACGGCCGGGCAGCCGGCCAAGGCGGCGCCCAACGCCTGGCCATCCAAAGGCGACAGGGCCATGATATCGATCACCGCCGCCTGCACGCCCTGCTGTTGCGCCAGAAGATCAGCCGCCTCCAAGGCTTTGTGCACCATGTAGCCGGTGGCGACCAGCGTCACACCCTGGCCGCGCCGCAGAAAACGGAACCCTTGGCGCAGTTCAGCCACCGTAGGCGCCTCGGCGACATCCGGCAATTCCTTGCCATCCATCCTCAGGTAGCGGATGCCGGTTTCCGGCAACAGCTGCTGAGCGAGGACGCGCGCCGTGGCGCTGTCCGCCGGCGAGTAGACGCCGAGGTTGGGCAGCACCCGCATGATGGACAAATCTTCCAGCGCCTGATGTGTGGGGCCGGACACATCATAGCTGTAGCCGGCGCCGACGCCGGCCAGCGTGACGTTCATCGGGCGCACCTGCGAGAGCAGGCACAGGTTCACGCGCACCTGCTCGTAACAACGCATGGTCAGAAACGGCGCGATGGCATAGGCCACCACCGCATGCCCCTCCAGGGCCAATCCGGCGGCGACGTTGATCAGGTTTTGCTCGGCAATGCCCACATTGATGAACCGCTCTGGGAAACGCTGCGCCAGGATATCCAGCTTGGGCGAACCGAAATCTGCGGACAGGAAGATGAGCGACGGGTCGGCGGCCATCCGCTCCGTGACCGCCACGATGAAGGCGTCCCGCATTCTGGTTTTAATGAGCGCCGGCATAGTCACCTGCAAGGAGTCGGTCGATTTCGCCAGCCGGCACGCTCAACACATGGCTGATCGGGCTGGCTTCCAGGGAAGGCACGCCATGCCCCTTGATCGTGTTCGCAATCAGGGCGACGGGTTGTCCCGCAGGCTCCCGGCCGATGGCAGACAGGCGCGGGTGCAGCGCCGCCAGGTCGTGGCCGTCGCACTCTTCGACGCGCCAGCCGAAGGCCTTCAATTTTTCCGCCAAGGGCGCGAGGGTCACGACGCAGGCGGTGTCGTTGAGCATGCAACGCGAATTGTTGTCCACGATCAAGGTCAGGTTGCCCAGCCGATGATGGCCGGCGAACATGATGGCCTCCCACACCGCCCCCTCGTGCAGTTCGCCGTCGCCCACCAGCACCCACACGCGGTTCGACGAGTGGCGCCGTTGCAGGGCCAGCGCCATGCCGCACCCCACGCCGAGACCATGCCCGAGCGAGCCGTTGACGGTCTCGTAGCCGGGAATCACCGGATCCGGAATGCCGCCGAGAAAGGAGCCGGGCCGGCAGACCTGCTCCAGTTCCGACAGCGGAAAAAAGCCCAGATCCGCCAGGATGGGATAGAGGGCGATCGAGCCATGCCCTTTGCTGACGATCAGCCGGTCACGGCCCTCCCAGAGCGGTTCCTTGGGGGAAAAACGCAGGATGTCCCCGTAGTACAGACACACCAGCGCCTCCACCGGCGAGAGCGAGGAGGCCACGCGCGTTTCCGGGGCGCGCTTATGGATCAGCAACGTCTGTTGCCAAACCCAGCGCGCCTTTGCCTGCAATTCTGCCAAAGTCATCATCGGAACATCGTTTCTAAAGCCCGGCACCCTTCCCTCCGGCCGGTGGACCCGAATCCGCCGCCCGCCCTCGCTTCCGGCCTGCACCCGGGTGCCGGACGCTTGCGCCACTACACAGGGCACAGCAGTCCGCATAACACACTCCATTTGACCGTGCAAGACCTTATAGAACTTGACAATGCCCGCCTGCGCAGCAATGTATACCCCCTACCGCCTCAGAAGCCAGCGCGGGGCTGGCCCTGGCGCAGAGCCATGATGGATGCCGAACCAAGAGATTCGTCGAATATGATCACCGCCAACTTTATCGTGCCGTCGCTCTTTTACTGGAACCAGCCCTTCAAACAGCAGCCGCTGACACAACTTTACCTCGCCAGCATCGTCGACGAGCATTTCCAAGGCCGGCAGATCCAGACCAAGGTCACCGACCTGCGCGGTCTGAACCCCGCGGAACTGCATCTCCACATCGCCGAGCCCAGCGAGCTGTTTCTCTACAGCATCGCTTCGCCAGATTTCCGGGAGGTGTTCGCCCTCGTCGAAATCCTGCGCAAGAAATTTCCGGGCGCCAAACACATCGCCGGCGGCGCGCATGTCAACATCTTCCCGGAAGAAACCGCGCGGGTCTTCGACTGCGTCGTCAGCGGGAGCGGCGAGAAATCGCTCATCCAGCTGCTGGAGGATTTCCTGCGCGGCGACCTGAAGCGCAGCTACGAGCTGGACCCCGACTACGCCCACACCCGCTATCCCTTCCCCCGCCGGCACTACCTGCCGCGCGAGAAGATCGTGCGCGACAACCTGATCAAATGCGCCCCGGGCGTGCTGTCCACCTCCACCCTCTTCTCGCACGGCTGCCCGTTCATCTGCGGCTTCTGCGCCAACTACAACCGGCGCAAAAGCGTCCGGCGCTCCAACGCGGAGATGGCGGCGGAGATCGAATACCTGCAGGCCAACTATGGCGTCACGGGCCTGGCGATGCTCGACGAGATCTGCATCCCGCTGATCGAGGCCGAGTCACGGCCCTACCTGGAGACCCTGAAAAAGTACAAGGTCCTGTGGCGCGGCCAGTCCCGCGTGGGCATCCAGCCCGACGTCCTGAAGCTGGCCCGCGAGGCCGGCTGTCTCGAGCTCAACCTGGGCGTCGAGAGCGTGTCGGAAAAGGTCATGGAGATCGTCAAGAAGCGCATCAAGGTCGAAGACGTCAAGGCGATGATCAAGAACTGCAAGGCGAACGACATCAAGGTGTACATCAACCTGGTGAACGGCCTGCCGGGCGAGCCGAAGAACATCGTGCAGATGACCAAGGACTTCATCGAGGAAACGCAGCCCGACCTCGTCAACCTCTTCTCCCTGTGCCTCTATCCCGGCTCGCCGATCGCCGAGCACCCGGAAAGATACGGCATCGACCCAACCACCGTACAGAAGGACTACCACCGGATGAACCACCTCGTCCGGCGGTTCAAGGACAGCCAGGCCCAGGACGACGCCGAGGAAATGGTGCTGTTCTCCTACCAGGCGGAAGGCCCCTTCGGCCCGGCCTTCTCGCGCGAGGAAATCCTGGCCAATTACGAGAACTTGCAGGAATTCGTCATCAGCCGCGGACTGAACAAGTAGACTGCACTGCCGGCTGGGCGGACGGTTTCCATGGCCTGGAAAGACCCGAAATTCAGGCTCCAAGCCTCGGGAAACTATGGGACGCGGGCGCGTCCGCCTGTGCGTTGACGAGGGTAAGTCTTTCTATTAAGGTAAACGCGCAGTTCAATCCGCCTGGCTGGCGCACGGGGTGTTGCGTAGCGGAAGCGCCGGTGCCGGTGCGGATTAATGCTTAGGGCCCGGCCGGGATGTCGAGCCGATGGCCAGAACAGACGGCAAGCCGTTGCTTTGGATGCGCCGAAACCAGGCAGTGAAATGTATTTAGCGATGGGATGCGGAGCAGCATGAGAATTCTTCTGATCGTAGCCACCCACCGGTACAAATATTCGTACCCGGCCTTTCTCTCGATCACCGACTTCCCCGCCGGCATCGCCTACGTGGCCTCCGCCCTCCAGCAGGCCGGACACGAGGTCATGGGGCTCAACCCCAACAACGACAGCTCCTATCCCAGCGCCCGCGCCATGCTGGAGGACAAAATCCAGAAGGCGGTGCACGATTTCCAGCCGACGCTGATCGCGCTCGGCGGCATCTGCATCGACTACGCCTTCTTCAAGGACGCCATCGCCCTCTGCCGGCAGTACGCGTCCGCGGTGCCCATCGTCTGCGGCGGCGGCATCATCACCAACGACGCCGCCTTTGTGTTCGAGACCTTGCACCCCGATTTTTGCATCGTCAGCGAGGGCGAGGAGGCCATGGTCCGGCTGGCGCATGCGCTGGAAAAGGGCGGGGGCTTTGACCACATACCGAACATCGGCTATTGGCGGGGTCAGGAAGCCGTCTTCACCAAGACCGACTTCAATTACGGCGCCATCGACCAGCTCGCGTTCCCCAACTACGAGATCTTCGACATCCGCGACATGATGGACGGGTACGCCATGGCGGCGCGCAGCCTCTACCGCTATCCGCGGACGCACCCGCGGCCCATGACGATCGTGACGGCGCGCAGCTGCCCGTTCCGCTGCACCTTCTGCGTGCACCATCGCGGCCCGCAGTACCGGGCGCGCTCGGTGGCGAACATCATGGCGGAGCTCCGGGAATCCTACGAAAAATACCGCTTCAACGTCCTGATCATCCTCGACGAGCTGTTTGCCGTGAACAAGGCCCGGATGCAGGAGTTCTGCACCGCCCTCAGCGAGGGCCGGCGGGAGTACGGCTGGGATTTCGACTGGTCCTTCCAGACCCATGCCGTCGCCGCGCTGGACGTGCCGACGCTGAAGATGGCCAAGGCGGCCGGCTGCTACCTCTTCGGCTACGGGGTGGAAAGCGCCAGCCCGCGGGTCCTCGCCAGCATGAACAAGCGCAGCAAGCCCGAGCAGATCGCGGCCGGGATCGCGGCCGCCGCGGAGGCGGAGGTGGGTTTCGGCGGCAACTTCATTTTCGGCGACGTGGCCGAGACGACCGACACCATCCGGGAATCCATGGATTTCTTCTGGAAGCACTGCCGGGACATCAACCTCAACATGATCTCCATCCAGCCCTACCCCGGCAGCAAGCTGTTCGAAGACTGCCGGGAGCGGGGCATCATCGGCGACAAGCTGAAATTCTACGAGACCATCAGCGAGCACATCTGGAACATGACCACCATCCCGGACCGGCTGTGGTTCCCCTGGGTGCACATGCTGTACCTGTTCTCCAACACCGCACCCTGGCTCAAGTCCACGGACGCCGTTGAGTTCGAGGTCGAGACGGACGGTGAGCCGGATCCGGTGGCGCGGTTCTACGGCAAACGGATGTGCCGGATCAGCGCGGTGTGCCCGCATTGCGGGAAAAAATCCACCTATCGCGAACTGCTGGCCGATGCGCCGCCGGCCCCGCAGCAGGCGCAGCCCCGCCGCAACCCGCTGGCGGGCCTCAAGAGCCTGGCCGGCAGCCGCTACCAGCGCATGGTCCTCCAGGCGGCCCTCGTCAACGCCTTCCACTATCTGCTGACGTTCCGGCATCCGCTGTTCCGTACCCTGCAGAACCTCTACGGCGAGACCAAGAGCAACCAGAATTTCACGACCGGCTGCAAACACTGTCACCGGCACATCAAGATCTACATCCCCAAGCAGGAATTCAAAGACAAGCTGGCGTTCCAGGCGAAAAAGCTGATCGCGAAAACGCTGAACTGGGCCCGCTGAGCGGCCGTCTCTCGCTGCCGGTCACTTCCCCGCAGCGCGCCGCTGGCGGACGGCTTCGAACAGCAACAGCGTCGTCGCGGCGGAAACGTTGAGGGAGTCGGCCTGGCCGAGCATGGGAATCTTCACCTGCAGTTCGGCGCTCTCCATCCAGCGCGCGCTCAAGCCCGCCTGCTCCTGACCGACGACGATGGCGACGCCGCGCGTGAGGTCCACCGCGGTGTATTCGCGCTCCGCGTGCGGCGTGGCGGCGAGCGCGGCAATGTTTTTCCCGCGCAACCACGCGAGCACGTCCGCGCTCGCGGCCTCGACCACCGGCACGCTGAAGAGCGTGCCGATGCTGGCGCGGACGACGTTCGGGTTGTGGATGTCGGTGCAGCCGTCGCAGACGATGACGGCGTGGACGCCGGCGGCGTCGGCACTGCGCAGGATCGTGCCGAGATTGCCGGGTTTCTCGATGGCCTCGGCGACGATCAGCAGCGGATGCTCCGGCAGCTTGAGTTCGGCGAGCGTGAGGTGGCGCTGCGGCGCGATGGCGAGCAGCCCTTCGGTGCGGTCGCCGTAGGCCAGCTTGCGGAACACCGGCGCGCTGCACCCCACCTGCTCGACACCGGCGGCCGCGGCGCGCGCGAGGGTGTCGGCCTCCGCCATGCTGGTGAAAAGTTCGTTGCAGAAGAACAGCGTGTGCAGCTCCCAGCCGTTGTCGATGGCGCGCGCGACCTCGCGCCGGCCCTCGATGAGGAACAGCCCGGCCTCGTCGCGGTCGCGCCGGTCGCGCAGCCGGACGGCCTGCTTGATGCGCGGGTTCTGCAGGCTGGTGATGATCTGGATCTCGTCGCTCATGCGGAGTTTATAGCAGAAAATCGGCGCCTCCACAAAACCGGCGACGCAGATCGGACCGATCCGACGGATCCGGCCGATCCTGCGGCGGCGTTGCCCCCTTCACCCGCCACCCGCACCGCGTCACTTTCCCCCGGCCGCGCAGCGCGGGGCGAGGAGTTTTTTGACCGCGGCGCTGGTGTCGCCCTTGCGATAGATCTGCTGTTCGACCCAGGCGATCGCTTTTTCGAAAGTCTCCTGCGGCGCCCACGCATGGCCTCCGTCGAAGGAATAGGAACTGAAGCGCGCGGGGCCGAGCGCCGTCTTCATGCGCGGCACCTCGGTCTTGTTGCTGTCCTTCTCGCCCATCGTCATCGCCACAAAGACGCCATGGCTGCCTTTGAGCCTGGCGACTTGATAGACGCCTTTGCCATCAAACGCGCCGCCCGCGCCCTGCAAAATCAGGCCGGCGAAACCGGACCGTGTCTGCACGAACGCGGAACTGGCGCGCGCGCCACCGGACAGGCCGGTGGCGATTTTCAACCCCTCCTGGATGCGCACGCGCTTGATCACGTCGTCGTGCGCCGCGAGAAAGTTGCCGACGATCGGCCCCCACGGCCCGTTCTTCGACTCGACGAGCATGACGACCACGTAGCCGCTGGCCTTGAGCCACGTGGCCATGTTGCCCATGCCCGCCTTGCCGCCGGGCGAGGCGATGAACAGGCACGGCCACGCTTTTTTCTCGTCGGCCTTGTAGCCTCCCGGCAGCCAGAGTTTGTAATGATACTCGCCCTTCGCGGCGTCGCATTCCTTGGCGGAATCGAAGACCGGCACCTCGGCGCGTTTCGGCGCCTGCGTCAACTCGCAGGCGATAAGCGTCTCCTTCTGCTCCTCCAGCGGCTCGTTCAGCGGGGTCGTTTCCGCCTGCGCGCCCAGCCGGGCGCAGACCCCGACCAACCAGGCCCAGTAGATTTTTTTCATGGCGAGGAGTTTAGCCAAAGCACCTGTGACAAGGCAATTGCGCAGTGATCGCGAAGTGCACAGGGCTGGCAATACGACGGTGAATTTATGGTTTTTATTCCCGCTTGCCTCTTCGCGGTAGTGGATAGCTGGAAGACTGTAGGGGCGCAGCTTGCTGCACCCAATATGCGTTGGTCACGCTCTGCGCACGACGGCAGAGCGGACCGATCCGGAAAACTTGCCACCTGCAACTTGCAACCTGTTTCTCGTCGCACGCTCCGCGCTTGACGTGGCAGGGGAAATGGCCAAGGCTCGCGGCGCGGCCATGAACGAATACAAGCCCATCCTCTGGAACTTGCTGCTGCGGCTGCTGCTGGCGTCGCCGTTCTTTTATGTGGGGCTGACCGGCGCGGCCTTCGTCGCGAGCCCGTTCTTCACGCTCGCCGGCGCCATCATCGTCGCCTTCCCGCTGGCGCGGCTGTGCGCCGAACCGCTCGGCAGCCTGTTCTTCCCGAACAAACACTTTGACCGGCCGCAGCCCATCTACAGCATCCCGCTCGCGCGCAAACAGGAGGGCCGCTACGAGGAGGCGCTCGCCGGCTTCCTGCAGATCGCGCACGGCTGGCCCGGCCAGGTCCAGGCGTGGATCGAGATGGTGGATGTCGCCGTCAACTGCCTCCATGATGGCGCGCGCGCCGAGCTTATTTTCCAGCAGGGCATGGCCGCGCTGCCGGACGACGCCGCGCGCCAGCACCTCGCCGCCATGTATATGGCCCTCAAGAGCCAGCTCCCGCCCGCCCAACCGTCCGTGCGCGCGCCCTTGCCCCTGCCCACCGACCGACCGCCGCCGCCCTGAGAAGTGGCGAGTGTCGACGGGCGAGGGAAGAAAGTCCTTGGGACGAACAGACCTGTCCGGCCCAATTCCCCCCCCCTCTACTCGCCACCCGGCCCTCGCCACCCGGCTCCTGTCCGCTGGCTTACAACGATGCGCCGGCTCCGACACGAGACCCGGAACGAGGGACGCGAGACGTATCTTGGGTCAGACCCGGTCGAGGCAGTCGCGCACGGCGTTGGCCAGGACCCGCATTTCGTAGGGCTTGGTCAGGCAAATGAGATCGAGCTCCTTACCCGCGCTGAGGCGGGCCACTTCCTGGCTGTAGCCGGTGGAGATGATCACTTTTAACCCGGGCTTGAGGATGCGGAGGCGTTGCGCCAGGTCCAGACCGTTGATGCCCTCGGGCATCACCATATCGGTCAGCAGCAGATCGATGTTCCCGCCGTAGTCGTTCCACTGCCGCAGGGCGGCCGCGCCGTGCGGCGCCTCCATGACATGATAGCCGAGGCGTTGCAGGGTGGTGACAGACAGCTTGCGCAGGGGTGCATCGTCTTCGACCACCAAGACGGTTTCGCGTCCGCGCGGCAATGGCGCCAGGGCCGTCACGGACTCGCCGTCCGGGGCGGCGAGCCGCGCGGGCAGGTAGACCCGGAACGTGGTGCCGACGTTCAGCGCGCTTTCCACTTCGATCCAGCCCTGGTGCTGCTTGACGATGCCATAGACGGTGGCCAGCCCCATGCCGGTGCCGCGCCCGACTTCCTTGGTGGTGAAGAAGGGTTCAAAGATGCGGGGCAGCGTCTGGGTCCCGATGCCGCAGCCGGTGTCGGTGACGGAGAGGCAGACAAAGCGGCCAGGGCGCGCCTCGGTGTTGGCCAGCACGGTCTCGGCCTGGATGTCGAGGACGCGCGTGCCGAGGGTGAGCTGTCCGCCCTGCGGCATGGCGTCGCGCGCATTGACGCACAGGTTCATCACGACCTGCTGCATCATGCCGGCGTCGGCGTCCACCCAGAGCGGCCCGGGCTCGCCGTGGATCGTGATGTCAATGTGCTCGCCGAGCAGCCGGCGCAACATCTTCAGGAGGTCGGCCAGCACCTCGTTGAGGTCAACCGGTTTCATCTGCATGATCTGGCGCCGGCTGAAGAGCAGGAGCTGCCGCGTGAGCTCGGCGGCGCGATGGGCGCCCTTGTCCACCTCCTGAAGATCCTCCCGGACCCGCGGTGACAGGCCGGGCTCGTCCTGCAGCAGGTCCAGCTGCAGGATGATGGCGGCGAGGATGTTGTTGAAGTCGTGCGCTACGCCGCCGGCCAGCTGACCGACCGCTTCCATTTTCTGGGCCTGCAGGAGCTGGCTCTCCACCCGCTTGCGTTCCGCGACCTCCGCCTGCAGCTCCTGGGTGCGCTCGGCCACGCGCTGCTCCAGCCGGGCCTGGGCCTCGTGCAGTGCCGCATCGCGCGCCTGGATCTGGGCCAGCATCTCGTTGAAGTCGTCTATGAACTGGCCCAGTTCGTCCACGCTTTCCTTGGGCACGCGCACGGCGTAGTCCTTTTTCTGCGCCACCGCCCGCGTCGCCTGCACGAGGTGCAGGACGGGCTCCGTGATGAAGCGCTGGAACCACAGCGAGAGCAGGAAGGCCATCAGCATCGCGGCCAGCAACACGCCGATACCGATCTTCAGGTACTGCTGCATCCGCTGGGCGAGCGCATCGAGGTTGGCCTGGATGAAAAGCGTGCCCAGCACCTCGCCGTTCTGTTCCACCGGGTGGAAGAGCAGCATCCGGTCGCGCTCGAACCGGTGGCCCGCGGGCTGGCAGGGCGGCGGCACGCTGTCCGCAGGGGACCCGCTCTGCGCATAGCGGGCGAAGACCGTGCCGTCCTTCGTGTAGATGCAGGCGGCCGTGACATCCGCGCGCGCCTTCAGCGCGGAGAGCACCTCGGTGGCCTCCTTCGGCACGTTGAAGTCCAGCGCGCCGGTGCTGTTGTTGCCGAGCACCTCCGCCAGCGTCAGCAGGTTCTGCCGCATCTCCTCCTGCGCAGTCAGCACATCGTAGAGCACAAAGCCGGTACAGGCCAGCAGCAGCGCGACGCCGCTGGTGAGCATGCTGATGAGCATCTGTTTGTTGCGGATCGACAGTTGACGGAAACGTCCCATGTCATTTCCTCATCGGGTCGGCCCGGCCCTTGATGGTGCCCGCGATCGCGAGCAGCTTCGCGCTCATGACCAGCCGCGCGCGCTGGACGGCGTCGAGGCCGATCTCCAGGCGCAGCTTGTCCTCCCGCCGCACGAAATTGACCATGCCGCCGAGCGCGAGAAAATTCTCCGCGGAGCCCACGGTCAGCACGGCGGCGTTCCGCGACGGCCGCAGGAACTCTGCGATGCGCGCCTGGTCCGTCGCGCCGATGAAGAGCAGGTCGCAGGCGCCAACGTCCTGCGCGGACCGGACCGCCTGGATCACGATCGCCCGGCCCTGCACGCGCTTGTCCCGCGTGATCTCCACGAGGTCGTTCCTGACCTCCAGCGCCTCGCAGACGCCGATGACGAACGGAGCGGCGTTGCTGGCCGCGGCGGGCCATTCCACGTATTTGGTGAAGTTGAACAGGTAGAGCGCCTTGATCTGGTGCTCCGCGAGCGCCGACAGCTCGGCGGCGGACGCGCACCCGAACAGCGCACCCGCCAGCGCGAGCGCACCACACCACCACCTTGCTTGGGAGCGGAGCCACATGGGTTCAGAACCGGTAGGTCACCTTCACGCGCAGTGTCCGGCCGTCCTGGTAGATGACGTCCTGCGTGTTGCCGGCACCGGCCGGAAACGCGTAACTCGAGTTGAGCAGATCATACAGACCGACGGACCATTCCAAGCCCGGGGTCAGCTTCTGCCCCAGCAGCGTCAGGTTCGCAATCCAGTAGGAGTCGGCGTGCGGCGTGGC
The DNA here is from genome assembly GCA_903896925.1 of uncultured Lentisphaerota bacterium. Classification (GTDB taxonomy): domain Bacteria; phylum Verrucomicrobiota; class Kiritimatiellia; order CAIQIC01; family CAIQIC01; genus DP16D-bin41. The sequence goes on from CAITZM010000190.1 coordinate 47,567, forward strand.
GCGGTCGGGCAGCGTGTTGACCTGCCCGGTGTAGAGGATTTCCAGACCGGTGAACACCCGCTCCGGGACCAGCGGCACCAGCAGGTGGAACTTCGCGAGCTGCTCCGGCGAATTGCTCAAGCGCTCGCCGGTGTCCGCATCCTCGGCGCGCTGCACGGCATACCCGAGGCGCGTGCGCACGCCGTTCGCGTGCCGCCACTCCGCCTCCGCCTCCACGCCCCGCGTGTTCACCCTGTTCAGGTTCTGGAACACCAGGGTGTCGGGATCGAGGGAGATGAGATCGTCGATGTGGTAGAAGTAGCCCGCGACGCTCACGCGCAGATTCTTGGTCAGGTGCTGCTCAAAGATCGCCTCGTAGGTCTGGATGCGCTCCGGTTTGAGGTCGTCATTCGGCGGATTATCGCCCAGCGGATAATACTGCTCGTAGACGTTGGGCGCGCGGAACGCCTGCCCGTAGAGCAGCTTGAGCGTGCCCTGGTCCCACGGGCCCCAGATCAAGCCGAAGCGCGGATTGACCGTGCTGCCGCAGCTTTCGTAGTAGTCGTAGCGCAATCCCACGTTGAGCAGCAGGTTCGTCCGCAGCATGATTTCGTCCTGCGCATAGAGGCCGCCGTCATAGCTGTCGTGCACCGTCTGCGCATCCATGTGGTAGGGTTCCAGGTCGAAATTTTCCAGGTCCTGGTTCAGGTGCCGCCGCAGTTCGCCGCCGACCGTGAACGTGTGCTGGTTCCAGCGGCGGGTCACCTGCACCTCGCCGCCGACGATCCGGCCCACGCTGTCGTCGCGGTTCAAGCCCGCGACGCCGCTCTCCTCATCCACCAGCAGCGGGTAATCCGCGCCGTAGCGGATCTCGTCGTAATAGCCGCGCACCATCAGCTCGGTCTGCGCATCGAACTTGTGATCCACCTTGAGGTCCACGTAGCCATGCGAGTCCATCGTGTGATAGCGCGCGTCGTTGAACTGCGTGCCCCACGAGGCCGTGGGGATGTCCTTGTCGCGGGTGACGTAGGCCGCGGACGCGGTCAGGTCGCGGCAGCGCAGGCTGCCGAAGAGCTGGTCGGCGCGCTCGCCGTCGCGGAGCGCCGCGATGCCGTTGTTGTTTTCCGGCGTATCGAACTCGGGATAATAGAGCCGGCCCGCGCCGCGGCTGCGGTAACGCGTGCCGGAGAGCAGGGCCTCCGCGCCCGTATTCGTGCAAACGCCGCCGACGGTGACCCGGCCCTTGACCGTACCGAGGCTGCCCGCTTCCGCCGAGACCTCGACGTTTTTCACCGCCGCCGCGCGCTTGCTGATCACGTTGACCACCGCGAAGAACGCGCTGCTGCCGTAGAGCGACGAACTCGGCCCGCGCACGATCTCCACGCGCTCGATGAGGTCCACGTCGAGGATGAACTCGCGGCCGATGTAGCCGCCCTCGAAAATGTTATCGTTGATGCGGTGCCCATCCACCATGATCAGCACGCGCGAGTTGTAATCGGCCGGCCGGCTGAAACCGCGCACGCCGAGATAGCTGTAGCTGCGGTCGCCGGACACGTAGAGCCCGTTAACGCCCGCGAGAATATCCGCCAGCGTCCGGTAGCCGAACTGCTTGATCTCGTCGGAGGTGACGATCGTGACCGAGGCCGGCGCCTCGCTCGCCTTCTGCGTGAACCGCGACGCCGTGGACACCTGCTCGATGGGAATCTTGCCCAGATCTTCCAGCGGCAGCTGCTCGGCGAGGTTCGTCAGCGAGACGCCCGGCGCCTCCGCGCCCCACGCCGAGGCTGCACATAATCCAAGCGCGACCACCGCCGACCATACTCTGTGGCTGTTTGTCATCATATCGCCCTCAGCAGACTGGTGCTCATCTTCGCCCCACCACGGCCACAAGGATTCAATGCCTTCCCGCTTGTGTCGTCAAGCCCGAAGACCGGTTTCCCGGAACATTGAAGCCCACGGCGCTGCACCGCACGGGCAGCCGGCCGCGGTACCCCAGGAGCGTGAAAAACTCTGCGGCCGGGGCCGGCTCGTTCCGCCGGAGCCGCCCTGGCAGGGCCCCGCCCCTCGACACCCGCTCACCCCACCCGTCCCGGCTTCATAGCCCGCAGAGATTGATGTGCCTGGTCAGCGCGGGGCCGGTCGCGAAAAAGTTCGCGGCGCGTTCGCGGGCGGCGGCGATGGTCGGCGCGCTCTGCACCGACATGCGAAAATTGTGGCCGAACATGAAATTGCAGGAGAAATAGGCCGTAAACACCTTCACCCGGCCCAGCGCGCGCTCCGCGACGAAATCTTCCTCCACGTAGTCGCAGAAGCGCTGCCAGACCGCGGCGTGGTCCACGACGAGCGCGGGGTCGCGCCACTGCGCAAAGACCCACGGGCGCGCGGCGGCGATGCGGCCCAGCATCAGGCCCGCGGCGGGCGCGAAGGCGGCGGCGCGGCTGTGGATGTAGTGCGGGTCGAGGATGTCGCCGTTGGCGATGAGCGGCAGCTGCGCCTCGGCGGCGAGTTCGGCGTAGAGTTCGTGGCGTGGCTCCCGCTTGAGTTTGTCGCCGGCGAAACGCGGGTGCAGCGTCAGGCCGTCCACGCCCTCGCCGCGCAACATGCGCAGGCGCTCGCCGAGCCGCGCGCGCCAGCCGTCCGTCTCGATGCCGAGGCGGATCTTGACCGTCAGCGGGCCCGCAAACTGCGCGCGCAGCACGCGCAAGATGCCGCACATCCGCTCCGGGCTCTCGAACAGGTCCGCGCCGCCGCCCATCGCGCGGATGGTCGGCGCAGGACACGAACTGTTGAGGTCGAGGCCGTCGGGCGCGAGCGGGGCGAGGTGCTCCAGAATTTCGGGCAGCTTCTTCGTATCCACGACGAGCAACTGGTAGATGACGCGGCCTTCGCATGCGCGGCGCTTGGTCCACGGCGAGCGGTGCATCTCCTCGTTGAGCAGCATTTTCGCGGAGAGCATCTCGGTGAACAGCCCGCCCGCGCCGCCGAAATCAGCGACGAGCCGCCGGAAGGCGCTGTGCGAAATTTCCGCCATCGGCGCAAGAAACAGCGGCGGATCGAAGGTGACGCCGCGCAGCGTGAGCGGCGGCGAGAGGAACGGCGAGAGGCTCATAGGCGCTCCGGTGCGCGGTGGAGATGATGCAACACGATTTCCGGCGGGCAGCTGTAGCGGCACTCCACCCCGCTGACGCCGCAACCGCGCGAGGTGTAGCCTTGCAGCTGCTGGAAGCGCCACGCGCCACGCGTCATGCGCCGCGGCACGCGCGCGTTGGCGAGGATCGGCCAGCCACCGGGCAGGCAGAGCTGCCCGCCGTGCGTGTGTCCGCTCAACATCAGCTCGATGCCGCCGTAGGCCGCCTTACGGTAGAGCTCCGGAGAGTGCGCAAGCAGCACGACCGGCTCGCCCGCCGGAATACCATCCACGGCTTTCTCCAGGTTGTCGGTTTCGAAGATGTGCTGGTCGTCCACGCCGGCGATCCAAAGGCGCGCGCCGCCGCGCTCAAACGCCGCGCGCTCGTTGAGCAACAGGCGCACGTCCATGTCTTCCAGCGCATCGGCCATTTCCAGCGGGTCGTGGTTGCCCAGGACCGCGTAGACCGGGCCGTGCAGCGCGTCGCGGACGCGGCGCAACTCGGCGGCCGCCGGCTCCCACGGGCCGTGCGTAAGCCCGCGATAGTCGCCGGTCCAGACGCAGGCGTCCCACTGCAACGGGCGCACCGCCTCGATCAGCGCAGACATCGCGGTGGCGGAAAAATCGGCGTGGAAATCCGTCAGCTGCAGCAGCGTCAGCCCCTCCAACGCGGCGGGCAGGCCGGGGAGTGCCACCGCGTTGTGCGTGACGACAAACCGGCCGGTATTGCGCCGGCCCAGGCCGTAGACGCCGCACACCTGCAGCAGGCGCTTGATGAAGAAATGCAGCCACAGCATGTTCTCGATGTGGATATGCACGAGGCCCGGGCCGAAGATGTCGGCCGCGTGGTGCGCCTGCATGTTCAGGCGCTGCTCCACGTGGAAGCGCCCGAGCCGCCGCACATATTTTTCGATGTCGAATTCGCGCATGTTTCCGCCTGCGCCCTATCCTAGCGGCGCGCGCGCAAAAGGAAAGCGCCCAAAGCGGTCGGGCTCAACGGCCTGGCCCGGCCGTCTCCGCCGCGGGGCGCGGCGGGCGGGTGAAGAACGCCAGGCCGGCGGCGAGCAGCAGCATGACGGCGGAGAGGAGGTAGGAGGCCGTGTAGGAGCCGGAGTGGTCGCGCAACATCCCGCCCAGGATCGGGCCCAAAACGCCGGCGACGCCGAAGGCGGTGAACACGAGGCCGTAGTTCACGCCGAGATGGCGGACGCCGTAGAAGTCGGCGGTGGCGGAAGGCATCAGGGTGAAGATGGTGCCGTAGCAGAGGCCGGTGCAGGCGGAGCCGAACACGAGCAGCGCCGGCGTCGTGTAGAAAGCAAAGAGGAACATGTTGAGCGACTGCAGCAGGAACGCGAGGAGCATCGTCTGCGTCCGGCCGATGCGGTCGGAGAGATAGCCGCTGACGATGCGGCCGGTGGTGTTGAAGATCGCGAGCAGGGCCACGGGCACGAAGCCCCACTGCCAGGCCGCCTGCTCCTTGGCGATGATCGCGACGTGCGCGATGATCATCAGGCCGGCCGAGGCCGTCAGCACGAACATCGCCCAAAGCTGGTAGAAGCGCGGCGTGCGCAGCATCTCGTGCCAGTCGTAGTCGCGGCGCGGCGCGGCGGCCGGGCGGGCGGCGGGCCCGGCGGACGCGGCCGGCACATAGCCCGCGGGCGGATTGACGAGCAGCAGGGAGAGCAGCGCGATGATGAGGCTGGTGCCGATGCCGAGGATCAGGAACGTGCGGGAGATCGTGGTCTGGCCCAGCAGGAATTGCGTGAGCGGCGAGATGTAAACGGCGGCCACGCCGACGCCGCTGACGACGAGGCCGGTGATGAGCCCTTTTTTCGCCGGCGGAAACCACTTGATCGCCGGCGGCGTGGTGGCGGAATAGCCCAACCCGATGCCGCAGCCGCCGACCACGCCGTAGGTGAGCAGCATCATCAGGGGCGTCGTGGCAAAACTGGAGGCGATCAGGCCCAGGCCAAACAGCAGGCCGCCGCACAGCGCGATCCAGCGCGGGCCGAGTTTGTCCTGCGCGCGCCCCGCGAACACCATCATCAAGGCGAAGGCCACCGTGGACACCGTGAAGGGCATGGCGGCCTCGGTCCGCGACCAATGCCACTGCACGACCAGGGCCTTGGCCAGCACGCCCCACGCATAGAGCGCGCCCAAAATCAGATTGATCCCCAGCGCGGCCAGCACCACCACCCAACCCCGGGACGAAGCAGCGTTTTCCGTTGTCATGGCAACCCTTTCCCTAGAGATGAACCGCTCCCCTGATGAACAATGCCGCTCACGGTAGCGTGCCGTTTCCCGCGGGACAAGCAGATTGTGGCGGCGGCGCGGCACCGGCGCGGAGTTGGCTGGACACGGCCGCGCGGGCGGGCTATAAGCCGCGCACTATGAACACCTCCTCGCAACCCATCGGGACGGCGTTTTCACGCCGTCGGTTCCTCCAAAGCACCCTGCTCGCCGCGGCCGCCGCGGGTCTCCAACCGTGGCGCGGTGCCACCGCCGCCGGCCGCGAGATTCCGATCTCGCTCCAGCTCTATTCCATCCGCAACGATTGCGCCAAGGGCTTCGACGCCGCGCTCGAGTGGACCGCGAAGCAGGGCTTTGCAGGCGTCGAGTTCGCCGGTTACCACAGCTACAGCGGCAAGGCCAAGGAACTGCGCAAGAAGCTCGATGATCTCGGCCTCAAGGCCGCCGGCACGCACATCGGCACCAGCAGTTTCAAGGGCGACGCGCTCCAGAAGACGATCGAGTTCCACCAGACCATCGGCTGCAAGTTCCTGATCGTCCCCGGCGACAAGGACTTCACCAGCCCCGAAAAGAGCAAGGCGCTGGCCGAGCTGTTCACCACAACCGCCGCGACGCTCAAGCCCCTCGGCCTCTGGTGCGGCTACCACAACCACACGCACGAGTTCGACAAGGATCCGAGCGGCAAGACCTACTTTGACCTCTTCGCCGAGCGCACCTCCAAGGACGTCGTGCTGCAGCAGGACTGCGGCTGGACCGCGGCCGCCGGCTACGACCCGGTGGACGTGATGAAGCGCTACCCCGGCCGCATGAAGATCACGCACTTCAAGCCGACCGTCGTCAAAAACGAAGCCGGCAAGAAGGGCATCTTCGGCGAGGACAGCGTCAATTGGCCGGCCGTGCTCGCCGCGTGCCGCGAGGTCGGCGGCACCGAGTGGATCACGCTGGAGCAGGAAGCCTATCCCGACAAAAAGACCCCGATGGAATGCACCGCGCTCTCCTTCGCGGCGCTGAAGAAGATCCTGTAATCCGTCCCTGACGGTGTCGACCGCGGCGGTTTTTCCAACCCTTGGAAAAACCGCCGCTTTGCTTTTCTAATGCTTGGAACTTTTCGCCCGGATTTTTCCAGTGCTTGGAAAAACCACACGTTCCCGCTTCCACTGCCCGGGAAACCGGTGGCAGAAAGAACCGGAAGGTTCGCGCAAAGAACGCCAAGCCCGCAAAGGTGATGCCCTTGGCGCTCTTCGCGCCCTTTGCGCGAGACTCTTCATGAAGATCAGCAGACAGAAGTAGATGGTCATCTAGCACCGAGGCAGATGTATTCCATTTTTCTGGCGGCAGCAGCCGCTGTAGCGGCAACCTGTGGTCGCCGCCGGCGGTCGCAGACCGCCGCTACAGCGACCACATCGCTTCCGTGGGCGGGGCTTCCTCTACAAAAAACCATCTCGCAGGCAGTTCACAGGTTTTATCCTTGTCACGTCGGAGGTTATTACTAGACTGCCGACCATCCAAGGGGCGCTGCCCCAAGACAAACAAGTGATCACGAAGTCCGCCCAATAAATACCGTTGGCTCAGCAGAATGAAAACAAAGATCATGATCAGTCTTGCGATAGGCAGCCTGATCGGCATTCTTGGACACAAGCTCTGGCAGACCCAGACGGCAACGACCGGTCACTGGCGCGCAGTTAAAGCGTACGTAGCGTTCATGCGCGACCCATCCACCGCGGAACCGGCCCCCCAATCAGGATTGGCCTACATGAGTCCGCCGATGGGCAATCCCGAGCCGCACCTTGCCGCCCTTGTTCAGGCACGACAGCTTCAGCATCTCGACATTGTGCTACCCACAGTATCGTCCACAAACCGTGCCGCTTTGCGATACTGGCAGGAGTTCTGCGAACGGCATCCGCAAGACATTCTCTACGCGGATGGCAATCCGAAGTGGGTCGCATTCCCCACCAAGGGTCAACAGCCGCTTCACCTCAATATCTGGTTCCCAGAAACCTCACAGGCAGTTATCCAACGACTAATCGCCGAACTCCAAGAAATAGGAACGAAAGCGGAGCCAAGAACGCCCCCGACCGTACAGTGACCCGCTGCGCGGTACACTGCCGGTTACGGCGAACGTTCCGGTGATCGCCAGCTGTACTGTGCGCGAAAACTTTGTACGGGTGGCATGTCATCCACAGGCAATGCGGCGACTGGACAGCGCGCCGCGCGCGGCCTATAAATTCCCATCATGAAAATGAAAACCAGCACCGTCCTGTGCCTGCTCTGGGCCGCCCTGCCCTGCGCCGCCGCGCAGTTTGAAGGACGAGCCCAACCAGAGGGCCGCGCGCCGTGGGTGCGCACGTTCATCCCGTCGGCGGCCGGCGGCGCGCGCGGTCTCGCCGTGGGCGTCTTGCCGCCGCTGGCGCCGCGCTACGCCGACGGGGCGCCGGTGGTCGTGTTCGTCCCCGGCGGCGCGGACAAGGGCGCGGCCGAGGGCCTGCCCAGCCATGCGGGCTTCGGCTTCGTCGAGGTGCGTTTCGCCTTCCCCGGCGGCGGCCGCGGCGAGTGGACCAGCGGCGGTACCTACGATCACCGCGGCCCCGACTGCATCCGCGCGCTGGCCGATGTGATCAAATTCGCCAGCGGGAAAAGCGCTGACAAGGATGGCCGCCGCATCGGCGATCTGATTCCGCGCACCAAGGTGCTGACCGCCATCACCGGCATCGAAGGCTCCAGCCACGGCGGCAATGCGTGCGGCCTCGCCATGGCTACGCACGGCGCGGAGTTTCGCGACCTCGCATTCTACGCCTCGATGGAGTCGCCCTACAGCGAGGGCGCGGTAAACGTCGAACTCGGCGCGCGCGACGACCGCCTCAACCCCGCTTACAACCCGGAGACCGGCGCGCTCGACTTCGCGAAGCTCGCGTGGGATCCGAACCTGCAACCGGGACCGGCGAAGCGCTGGCGCGGCGCGGGTTCCGGCTTGAAGGGCGCGCTCTTCTTCGACCTGGATGGCGATGGGAAATTCTCGGAGCAGGCCGATTTCCCCGTCAATGCGTTCTCCTTCGATGACGGCGCCCACGTGAAGATCTGGTACACACCGCGCCTCATCCGCGCCGCCGATGCGCGCAAGCTGTCCGGCGAACCGCGCCCCGCGCACCTGCCCACGCTCGCGGAGGCCCTTGAGTTCTGGCGCTGGCGCGATGCGCAGAACAGCATCACCAACGCCGTGCGCAACTGCACCAACCTCGCCGTCATCGTCTATGCGAACGAGCGCGACCACGTCCAGATCGCGCCCGACCACCCGCACATCCTCGCGCAGGTGGAGGGCTACCGCACCGCCGGCGCGAAGTTCGTGCGGCTGAACGCCGACCGCGCCTACGTAGCGCGCGTCGCCGCCAACTTCCCGCGCGAGCGCACCTCCGGCCTGAAATTCCCCGATAACGACGCCGGCGTGGAATGGACGCGCAAGAATATCCGCACCGCCCTCGAACCTGCCGAGCTGCCGCTGAATCTCTACATGGCAGCGGTCGTCTGCGAACTCGCCGACCGCGTCCACGCGCAGGCCTGGTCAAAAAACCTGGGCGGACTGCTCTACCCCAACGCGCCGTGGATTTTACCGCTGCCGAACCGCGCCGGCGGCAACCAGCGTCCGCCGCATGCACCGGATCGACCCCAGCGCCCCGGGTGATGTCGGGCCAAACCGGCAGGCGGCGGCAAGAATCGGCTTTTCTCCGCACATTTTTTGATTACACTAACCACCGTTTGTTGAATCAACCGCGAGGATAACATGCCATTGAAGTTCATGACGCGCCGCGACCTGCTCCGTACGCTCTCCGCTGCCGGGCTCGGCTCGGCCTTCGCCACCCGCGCCATCGCCGATGCCGGCGACGGTCCCGTGACCGGCGGGAAAATCCCCGAGCTCAAGCTCATCTCCCCTAACGGGCGCGCGCTCTACCCGGCGCACATCGTGGATGGCAAGGTGATCCAGCCGGAGCGGCCACTGTCGATCTTCGCCGAGACCGACGTCCTCGTCGTCGGCGGCGGGCCGGCGGGTTTCGCGGCCGCGGTCTCCGCGGCGCGCGCGGGCGCCAAGACGATGCTGATGGAGCGCTACGGCTATTTCGGCGGGCTCTGGTCGGGCGGCATCGTGCTCGTCGTCATCAGCACGCACGCGAAGGAAAACGGCGAGAAGATCAAGGTCATGCGCGGCGTCGGCGATGAACTGTGCGAGCGGCTGACCAAGATCGACGGCGCGATCATCAACCAGGTGCCGGGCAAGCACAACCCGACGACCGATCCCGAGGCGACCAAGTTCATGATGGACGAGATGATCGCCGAGGCCGGCGTGAACGTGGTGCTGCACAGTTGGGCGACCGACGTGGTCATGGAAGGCAACACCGTCCGCGGCGTGGTCTTCGAGAGCAAGTCCGGGCGGCAGGCGGTGCTGGCGAAGGTGGTCATTGATGCGACCGGCGACGGCGATGTCTTCGCGGCGGCGGGCGCCGCGTTCGAGCAGCGGCTGCACGCCATCGGCATGGTCCACCGCCTCGGCAACGTCGATCGCGCCGACATGACGCAGCTCAAGGCGGCCGGCTTCAAGTCGCTCGGCTCGCTGGAGCCGCTCTCCAGCGTGCGGTGGATCAACCTGCGGGGCCCGAGCACCGACGGCCTCGACGTGAAGGAGCTTTCGCGCCTCGAAATCGAACACCGCCGGGCCATCTGGACGCGCGTGCAGAAGCTCCGTAACACGCCGGGCGGCGACAAGCTCTTCCTCCTGCAGACGGCGCCGCAGCTGGGTGTGCGCACGACGCGCCTGCTCGCGGGCGTCGCGCAGCTGACCGCCGCCGATGCGCGCGCCGGCAAGAAATGCGCCGACGTCGTCGGCGTCGGTGGCGCGCAGAGCGCGAACCACGGCGGCTGGCCGATCCCGTACGGCGCGCTCGTCCCTCAGAAGCTCGACGGCCTCCTCGCCGCCGGCCGCTGCATCAGCTGCGACGGCAAGTGGATTGAAGACATGCGCCTGATTGCCGCCTGCCTGATCACCGGCCACGCCGCCGGCGCCGCCGCCGCGGTCGCCATCGAGTCGAAATGCCGGCCCCGCGACGTCGAGGTCGCCAAGGTGCAGGCACTGCTGCGCAAGCAGGGCGCCTACCTCGGCTGAGGCGGAGACAGAGACCATCGAACACCGAACCCGGCTTCGCCCAAGCGCTACGCCGGGGCAAGCATCCAACATCGTATATCGAATGCCCGAAAGGTCTGACACGGCTGGTAACCGCGCACCGCAAAACAAGGGAGAAGTGCAGCGTCGATGGGCGCTCCTTGGCCGCGGGTGCGTGTTGGCCGCCGTGCTGCTGCTGGTTGGCCCCTGGATTCACGACCGGGGTTTCTTTGCTCACCTCCCTGCCTGCAGCCCCTTCGTCACGGCCTGCGGAGCGCTGGCGGCACGCTCGCTCGGCGCAGCGACCCTGCTGGCCTTGCCGGTGCTCCTCCTCATGGTGTTCGTGCGGCGCGGGTTTTGTCGCTACGTGTGTCCCACCGGCCTGCTCTTGGAACTGGTCGCGCGCCTGCGCGGCAAAAAAAGACCCCCGGTGCCGGAGAACTTTCCGCGGCTGAATGTTTGGATCGCCATGGCCACCCTCGGTGGCGCGGCGCTCGGCTATCCGCTGCTGCTCTGGCTCGATCCGCTCGCGCTGCTCAACGGCTTTCTCGGCGCCTGGCGCTGGCCGGTCGAGGCGGCGCTGCTGGTCGCCGGCTTCGGCCTCCCTCTGCTTCTGGTGCTGGAAGGGCTGCGGCCCGGCCTCTGGTGCGCGCGGCTGTGCCCGCTCGGCGCAGCGCAGGACTTGCTGGCGCAGCGGGAAACTGCGCACAGCCATGAACGGCGCGTCTTCCTCGCCACCGGCTGCGGCCTGACCGGCGCGTTGGCGGTCAACCTGGTGCGCGGGACGAAAAACGCGCCGCTGCGCCCGCCGGGTGCGCTCGACGAGGAGAGGTTTCCCGGCGTCTGCATCCGGTGCGGCAACTGCACGCGGGTCTGTCCCGCGCGCATCATCCGGCCCGACCTGGGCGCGACGGGCCTCGCCAACCTGCTGACGCCGTCCCTGCACTTCGACAGCGACTACTGCCGCGAAAACTGCGAGCGCTGCACGCAGGTCTGCCCGAGCGGCGCGTTGATGCGGCTGACGCACGAGGAAAAAATCAAACACCTCATCGGCGGCGCGCGGATCGACCTGGACAGCTGCCTGTTGGCCGCCGGCCAGGAATGCACCGAGTGTATCAAGTGCTGCCCGTTCGGCGCGCTCGCCATCGAAAGCAAAGACGGCGGGTTTTCCACGCAGCCCGTGCTGGATCGGCAGAAATGCAATGGCTGTGGCGCGTGCGAGGCCAACTGCCCCGTCCGTCCGCGCCGCGCGATCCGCGTCGTGCGCGCATGACTGGGTGACGAGGTGTGAGGCGCCGGTATTTCTTTCCTCCCTGCGGGACTCTCGTATTCATTCGTCATACACCCGGCGCTGAAGCGCCGGCTACTGTCGTGGCGTCCCGACGGGACGCCTGCAAAGCAACCACCAGCGCACGATGCGCTGCGTACAACATGATGAGAAATACGCACGAGGACGCGCTCGTGTGCGCAGCGTTTTCCAAGCGTTGGAAACGGAACCACTGTTTTTCCAGTGATTGGAAAAGTAAGCGCGAAAGTTTCAAAGGACTGGAAATACAACAGCGGCGGCTTCCAAGGTTTGGAAACCGCCGCTGAGGGACTGCTGCCGAAGGGCTTTAGCCGTTCAGCGCTTCGTAGACCTTGCCGACCATGGCGGCGCCGGGCTTGAGGGTCTTCTTGCCGGGCGTCCACTTGGCCGGGCAGGCCTCATCGCCATGCGTGGCGAGATAGACGTTGGCTTCGAGCTTGCGGAGCAGCTCGTCGCAGTTGCGGCCGACGTTGAGGAAGTTGACCTCGGACGAGACGAGCTTGCCTTCCGGGCTGATGATGAAAGTGCCGCGGAAGTCGAGGCCGGAGGCGGGATCATAAACGCCGAAGAGGCGCGAGACGGTGCCGGTCGGATCGGCGCCCATCGGATACTGCACGCCGGCGAGCAGCTTTTCGTCGCGCTGCCAGGCCATGTGGACAAACTTGGTGTCGGTGCTGACGCTGATGGCTTCGGCGCCGAGCTTCTTGATCGCGGCGTATTTTTCGCCGAGGTCGGCCAGTTCGGTGGGGCAGACGAAAGTGTAGTCGGCGGGGTAGAAGAACAGGATGGTCCATTTCTTCGCCTTCTGCTGGCCCGCCAGGCTGATCTCGCTGAAGTCTTTCACCGTCGGGTCATAGACCGCCAGCTTGAAATCGGGCACCGTCTGACCGACCTGCAACGCACATACTTGTTCGCTCATAATTCTTGCTCCCTTGGGTTATTGCCTTATTTAGGCCGCAGAAACTACGACAGGCCGAACTGATGTCAAGTCGGACGCCGTTTTTTCCGGAACGCGGGCACTCAGCCCAGATGGCCGCCGACCAGATGACCGAGCAGGTAGGTGACCCCCGCCGCGGCGAGACCGATGAGGACCTGGCGCAACCCTGACCAGAGGGCGGAGCGGCCGGTCATCAGCGTGATGGCCGCGCCAATGGTGAACAGGCCGGCGGCGCTGGCCACCGCGCTCCAGATGACACCCGCGCGGCCGCTGGTGAAGAAAAACGGCAAGAGGGGGAGGACCGCGCCGAAAGCGAAGAGCAGGAACGAGGTGCCGGCCGCCTCCCACGCGGACCCGCCGAGTTCATCGGGGTCAATGCCCAGCTCTTCGCGGGCCAAGGTGTCCAGGGCGTGGTCCTTGTCGGAGAGCAGCCGCTCGGCGAGTTTCCGCGCCTCGTCGGGAGGCAGGCCTTTGGCCTGGTAGATGAGGGCCAGTTCTTCCTGCTCCTCCTCCGGCGCCTCGGCGAGTTCGTCCGCCTCGATCTTGATCTGGTGCGTGTACAGTTCTCGGGCGCTCTGCACGCTCAGCCATTCGCCCAGCGCCATCGAGCACGCACCGGCGACCAACCCGGCCAAGCCCGTGACGATCAACGTGCCGCCGGACGCCTGGGCCCCGGCTACGCCCATGATGAGGCTGAAATTGGAGAGCAACCCGTCGTTCGCCCCGAGCACGGCCGCGCGCAGCGCATTGCCGCCAGCCTTGTGCCGTCCCTCGAGCTTCGCGACATCGCCACCGCTCAGCTGCGCACCCGCGGCGAGCGCGCGGAACATGCGGGCATGCCCCCGCTCGTCGCGCGCCATCTCCTGCGCGGCGCGATCGGGGTCGCCGGCGTATTCGCTGCCGGCATCGCGCTCGACGGCGGCAAGCGTGGGCAACACGAGGGCGGGACCCCAGCGGCGTGCGAGCCAGGCCAGCACCCACGTGCGCCAGTTCAGGCGGACGGACGGCACCGCTGCGCCGGCCTCACGGAGACGCTGCTCCCAATGCGCGGCATGGCGCCGCTCGGTATCGGCAAGTTTGGTGTAGAGCTTGGCGGCGGGTGCCTGCGGATCGGCCTCGGCCATCTCCTGATAGAGCGCGGCGGCGTTGCGTTCGGCCGTCAGGCTCTGGCGCCAGCGTTTATGATCAGCGTGTACAGTCATTTTGCTATCGCAAGTGCACCACTCAAGGGGAAGTTTGCGGAGCGCTCCGTTATCAGCGCCGGTTCTTGAGCATGGCCTGAACCTGCTGCAACCGCTGTAATTCGAAACCCGGATCCATCAGCAGATCAGTTCCGCTGGACTTGCGGGACTTGGAGGACATCCGGGGAACGGTCACCTGACGCTCCAGCAGGGCAAACAACTTTTGGCTGCGCACCGAGGCAAACCCGGGATCTTGGAACCAAGGGGCCACCTTGGGAGCGCCGACGTTGTAGATGGCTTGGATCATGGTGGACACCGCCTGCTCCACCAGGGTCTGCTGGGCAAAGCAGACGGCCAGTTGGCGGTAGGCGTCGGCCTCATCGGGTTTTTTCTTGAGGATGGCCTCATAGAGGGCGCAAGCCTTGCCATAGTCCTTGAGTTCGAGCAACACGTCCGCGTATTGCTTTTGCGCGCTGATGTTGGCCGGCTCCGCCGTCGCCCATTTGCGAAAATGCACGAGCGCCAAATCCAGACGTTTCGACTTGAGGGCGGCGATGCCCGCGATCCTGTGCGCCTCGATGCAGTCCGGGTCGGACTCCATGATCCAATTGGCCAAGGCCAGCGCCTGCTCCTGCTGGTCCGTGCGGGAAAAGACGGTGGCCAGCATTTGGATGGCAGGTTTGCGTTGCGAATCCACCGTCAACAGCCGTTGCAGCAGCTCTCTGGCACGCTCATCGGAGCCCTGCTGGAAGGCCAGTTGCGCGGCCTCAAACAAGGCTTCGGCGTGATAGGGGTTCGCAGCAAGAATCTGCTGGAACAGGTCGCGGGCCATGTCCTGGCGCCCCTTTTGCACCCAAAGGTGGGCCTCATGCAGTTTTTCGCCGGCATCCTTCCATTGCTGGATGGCCAGCCGCACGGTTTTCGGATCGTACCCTTTCGTCCCCGGCGCCACGGCGTGCTGATTCGTGACCGCATTGGCTGGGACCTCCAGCCGTCCGCTCCGCTCCGCGGAGTTGCGCATCAGAATCATCGCAATGAAGACAGCGAGACCCGCACCGTATACCAGCGCCATCACCACCATGATGCGCCGCACCCAGGTCCGCCGCTTGCGCATGCCCTTGAGTTGCTTGAGCAACTCGCCGCCAAAGATGGAAGTCTCCACCTTCTCGTGCTCGATCTCGTCAGCCAGCGAAGGCCGGGCCTCGCGGTGAGTATACAAATTCCCCGAAACGTCTTTCATGGTCGCTCAAATCACAGGAAGAGCACACGGTTCCAACCCACGCCGCCCCATCAGCGGCGGAGGGTCTGATCCTTAACTTCGACCACACCCGGAGTGCTCTGCACGATGCTCTTGGCACGCGCCCGAAGCCCTTCATCCGTGATCGCACCACGCAACGTGGCCACGCCATTCTTAATGGTGACGCCCAGCACCTGCCGGCTGACCAGCTTATCCTGATACAACCGCTCAATCACGGATTGCGTCAGGCTCTGATCCTCCGTGGCCGGCTGCAGGGTATCGCACCCCGCCAACAGTGCCACGCCCATCGCACAACCCAATATAATCTTTTTCATAGCTTTTCTCCCTCCTATTATAACATATCCGCCGCCCGTTCCAACTCGAATCGCCTTACTCCACCGTGACGCTCTTGGCCAGGTTGCGAGGTTTGTCGATATCCGTGCCGCGCGCCTGGGCCGCATAATAGGCAAGCAATTGCAGTGCCACCACGTTGACCAGCGGCGAAAACTCGTCGCGGCCCGGCGGGACCCAGATGATATCCTCGGTCAGCTGCGGCATCCCGACATCGCCATCGGTCGCCAGCGCGATGATGCGGCCGTGGCGCGCTTCGACCTCTTTCATGTTGGAAACCATCTTGGCGTAGACCTCGTCACGCGTCTGGGTACAAATGCAGATGACGGGCAGATATTCATTGATGAGCGCGATCGGCCCGTGCTTCATCTCGCCGGCCGCGTAGCCCTCGGCATGCTGGTAGGAGATTTCCTTGTTCTTCAGCGCCCCCTCCAGGGCCGTCGGATAATTGAAACGCCGGCCGAGATAGAGCGAACTGGGGCCGTCATGGTGCTTGTCGGCCAGCTTGCGGATGTCGGCGCTGCGGTCGAGCATATAATGGATGGCGTCGGGCACGGTCCGCAGGGCGACCAGCAGTTCCTGCGCCTGGGCCTCGCCCACCTCGTTGCGCGCCCGGCCGATGAACACGGACAGCAGCGCGAACGCCATGAGCTGCGCGGTGAACGACTTGGTCGCCGCCACGCCAATCTCCGGCCCCGCCTCGGTGAAGAACACCGCGTCGCTCTCCCGCGCCACGGTGCTGCCCGGGACGTTGCAGATCGACAACACCTTGCAGCCCCAGGTTTTGGCCATGCGGATCGAGGCCAGCGTATCGGCCGTCTCGCCCGACTGCGACACCGCCACCACCAGTGTACCGGGGTCGATCTTGGGGTCGCGGTACCGGAATTCGCTGGCGAGGTCCGTCTCCACAGCCAGGCTCGTCAAATGCTCCATGAGCAGTTTGCCGTACATGCCGGCGTGGTAGGCCGAGCCGCACGCCACCACCATCACGCGGTTGAGCTTGCGGAAATAGGGTGCCCCCAGCGCCAGGTCCGGCATCGCCACCGTCCCGTTCTGCCATTCATGCCGCGCCAGCAGGTGCCGGAGGATGCGCGGCTGCTCGTGGATTTCCTTGAGCATGAACGTTTCGAAACCCGCCCGCTCCACCGCCTCGGCCGCAATCGTCACCGCCTGGATCATGGCCTCCACGGGCGTGCCGTCGAGCCGGCTGATGGCGACGCTGTCCGCGCGCAGGACCACCACCTCGCCGTCGTTCAAGTAGATGACCCGGCGGACCTGATCCACGATCGCCGGCACATCGCTGGCGATGAAATGTTCACCCGGCCCCACCCCGACGATCAGCGGGCTGCCGCAGCGCGCCGCATACATCGTGCCCGGCTGATCGTGGAACAAGATACCCAGCGCATAGGCGCCCTTCGCCCGGCGCAGCGCACGACGGATGGCCTCCTCCGGCGACGGCGCACCCGCCGCCAGTTCCGCTTCGATCAGGTGCGGGATCACTTCCGTATCGGTCTGCGACCGGAAGGTGTGGCCTTGCTGCTGCAGCTCGGCGCGCAATTCCTGGTAGTTCTCGATGATGCCGTTGTGCACCACGGCAATGCGGCCGTGGCAGTCGGTGTGCGGGTGCGAATTGACCTCGTTCGGCTCGCCGTGCGTCGCCCAGCGCGTATGGCCGATACCCAGCGTGCCGGCGATCGGCTGCGCCAGGAGCGACTGCTCCAGCACGCTCAGCCGCCCTACGCACTTGCGGATGACCAGCGCCTCCGGCTGCCACACCGCCACGCCGGCCGAGTCATAGCCGCGGTATTCCAACCGCTTCAGCCCGTTGATCAATAGCGGCGTTGCAACCCGGCCACCCACATAGCCCACGATTCCACACATAACCCCGTCTCCGTTTCTCCGCCCGTTAACTTACCTGCCATCAACGACAAAGCGCCCTTCCAGCTTTACACCAGAAGAGCGCCTGCCGCTGACACAGAAGCTGCTTACTTGGCCAGTAAAACCTTGTTGGTCGCCTGCGATGTGCCGATCGCCGTACAGAAATTGCTGTCGAGCTGGTCGGGCTTGTACTTGATCGCCGCCCCGCCCTTGTACACGGTGATCACGCCCTTGTCGGCATACGGAGCGGGGTTCCCCTGCGCATCCTTGGCCGCCAGTTTCGAGGAGGGTTTGCCGGCGGGCAGACCATCATTGATTGTGATCATTTTGAGGTTCTTGGTCCACAAGAACGGGATCTGGTCCGGATCCGAGTCGGTGAGATCAGCCAAAGCGTTCCAGCCATTGGCCACGCCTTTGGTAGCCATGAAACCGGCGGCATTGGTGCCCTTGAAGATATAATTGGCTATGCCGAAAAACGAATAGTCCACCTTCAGCGTGCCGCTGCCCACCAGATTGGTGAAAAACCCGCTGCAGCCCGATGCCGTATACGTGTTGTAATCCGGCCAGCCGGCGGAGGTGCTGGCCACGACGGCGCTGTCCAGATTCTTGGAAAAGGCTGCCGTGAAAATCTGTTTGCCGTTGGACAGCGTACCCGTCATCTTGCCGTTCATGAGTGCATCGCTGACCGCCGGAACCAGCACAGCTGCCAAGATCGCGATGATCGAAATAACCACCAGCAGCTCGATCAGGGTAAATCCACTCTTCAACCGCAAGAATAACTTCTTCATATTTTCATCCTTCATCATGGTTTTCGACCGGACGACGCAGCGAACCATACTCCCCACCATTTACGCCGTCAACATTTTGTATTAGTGTCTCCCCACCCATGCTGACCAACGAATTCAACTATGAGCTGCCACCGGAACTGATCGCGCAGGAACCCGCGGCGCAGCGCGATTCGGCGCGTCTGCTCGTCGTCCGTCGCGCCACCGGCGCCCTCGAGCATCGCCGCTTCGCCGACCTGCCGGACCTGCTGGCGCCCGGCGACCTGCTCGTGCTGAACGACACGCGCGTCCTGTCCGCGCGGCTGTTGGGCCACAAACCATCCGGAGGCAAGATCGAACTGCTTCTGTTGGAAGAGTGTGACGACGGCACCTGGGAGGCGCTGCTCCGCACGGGCTCCAAGCGCCCCCCGCTCGGGACCACGCTCGACCTGGCCGGCGGCGCACGCGCCACCCTGCTCACCGCCGGCGAAAAGGGCCGGGTCACCGTCCGCTTTGCCAGCCCGCTGCCGGTCCTGGACCTGCTCGAACAATACGGCCTGCCGCCCCTGCCGCCATATATCAAAAGGGACAAGGGCGGGGGGCAGCAGCGTGCCGAACACACATCGCCCGACACGCGACCCCCGTCCCTCGCGCCTTCCACCCCGCTCCCTCTTCCCTCCACCATGCCCGCCGACTCCGCCGACCGCGAGCGCTACCAGACGGTCTACGCCCGCACGGCCGGGGCCATCGCGGCGCCAACCGCCGGGCTGCATTTCACGCCCGAACTGTTCCAGACCCTGGCGGGGCGCGGCATCGGCCGCGCCTTCGTCACCCTGCATGTCGGCCTTGGCACATTCCGGCCGGTGACGGCCGAGCGCGCCGAGGACCACCGGATGGAGGCCGAGCGCTACACCCTGCCCCCGGAAACCGCCACCCAGCTGGCGGCCACACGCCGGGCCGGCGGCCGCATCATCGCCGTCGGCAGCACCAGCACCCGCACCCTGGAGACCATCGCCGCCGCGCACGACGGCGCCCTCTGTGCCTCCAGCGGCCGCACCGCCCTGTATATCCTGCCGCCCTACCGCTTCCGCGCCGTCGATGCGCTCATCACCAATTTTCACCTGCCGATGTCCACCCTGCTGATGCTGGTCTCCGCCTTCGCCGGCACCGAGTTGATCCGCCGCGCCTACGCCGAGGCCATCCGCGAGCGCTACCGCTTCTTCAGCTACGGCGACGCGATGTTGATTCTCTAACGTCCCCCCGGGTCCATTGACTGCAGCCGCCGGGCAAACCCATCCAGTCCACCGCTGACGAAGCACCTCGTCGCACAGTTGTACAACTGTGCGATCAGGCTGCAAATGTCCAGAGAGAGCGACGCCTTTCCATCGGCACGCAGTCTGCATGCATGGTTATGCCTGTTTGTTTATTTAATCATTCCCTGGCAGCATCTTGTGCATCGGAACCTCCGAGGCATGCCTTTTGACCGGGAGGACTGCGGAACTGGATCTGCAGGGATGACTTGAAGCGGCTCAGAGGCGCTCGAAACAGTGCATCTCGGCCACGCAACCCCGATCCTTCAAGCTGAGCGGTCGCACGGCGATCGCCGCGCAGGAAACTCAGTAGACGATCGGGGCAAAGACCGGCCAGCGGGTGAGCTTGGCGCGGCCATTGAGGAAGGCCAGTTCGATGAGGAACTCGATCTCGACAATGGTGCCACCCAGCTTTTCGATCAGCCCCGCGGTTGCCGCTGCCGTGCCGCCGGTGGCCAGCAGATCATCCACCAGCAACACCCGCTCGCCGGGCAGGATCGCGTCGGTGTGGGTGTGCAGCGTGGCGCTGCCATACTCGAGATCGTAGCTGGCGGAAATGGTGCGTCCCGGCAGCTTGCCGGGTTTGCGGATCAGGGCGAGGCCAGCGCCCAGCTTGAGCGCCACGCCCGTGCCGAAGGTAAAGCCGCGCGCCTCGATCACCGCCACCTTGTCAATCCGCGCCTGCGCATGCCGGTCGGCCAGCAGATCGACCGCGGTGCGGAACAGCTTGGGATCGGCGAGCAACGGCGTGATGTCCTTGAACAGAATGCCGGGCTTCGGGAAGTCGGGCACATCGCGGATGGCTTGCTTGAGGGTCTCAGCGTTCATCGTCTTTTCCTCGTCACGGGCCGGGCAGCCGCGCGTTTGGCAGGAGCGGTTTTCTTCGCCTTCCGCGCCTTCCGCACAGGCGGCGGAACATCCGGGGGCAGATCCTGGTCGAGCAGGTCGCGCAGCTTGCCGACGGCGATGTTCTGGATCTGCCGCACACGCTCGCGCGTGATGTTGAAGCGCTTGCCGACGTCGTCGAGCGTCTCCTCCACCGTATTATGGAGACCGAAACGGTACCGCAGGATTTCGCGCTCGCGGAAATCGAGCCGCTTGGTCAGCCGCTCGACTTCGCTGCGCATCTGCGCGTCGTTGACCAGGTCGAAGGCGGTATGTGCGGCTTCGTCGCCGATGATGTCGCCAAAACTGGTGTCGCCATCCTCGCCGATGGGCGCATCGAGCGAGGCCGGGCGCAAGGCCACCACCTGCCACTGCTGGACCGTCGCGGCTTCGACATCGAGTTCCAGCGCGATTTCCTCGACGCTCGGCTCACGGCCGAGTTTCTCGGTCAGGAGGTGCTCGGCGCGGCGCATCTTCGCAATTTTGTCCACGAGGTGGGCCGGCAGCCGGATGGTCTTGCTCTGGTTGGCGAGCGCGCGTTTGATCGCCTGCTTGATCCACCAGGCCGCATACGTGCTGAGCTTGCCGCCCTTCAAGGGGTCGAAGCGGTCCACGGCCTTCATCAGGCCGATGTTGCCCTCGCTGATCAGGTCGAGCAACGGCAGTCCGTAGCGCGCATAGTCATGGGCGATCTTCACCACCAGGCGCAGGTTGGCGAGAATCATGTGCTGGCGCGCGGCCGCTTCGCCGCGCTTGATCCGCGCGGCCAGTTCGATTTCCTGGGCCGGCGTGAGCAGCGGCGTCTGACCGATCTCGCGCAAGTAAATCTTGATGCCGTTTTCTTCTCTGTCCAGCATGTCGTAATCCTATCTGTGCCCCTTGGTTGCGGGCGAACACGTTGCCGGGTATTCTGCAAACACTCAGCCGAAAAGCAAGCCGTGGTTTTCCCCGCCGCGCCGGCGGCCGGCGCCCCACCCTGTGAAAAGTCGGCGGAGGACCCTGTTCCCGGCCATGATGCCAGCCGGTGTTTCGACTGCCCAAGAACCGATCCGCGCGCTCGATGCTCACGGTTTTCAAGTATCTTCTCCAGAAGAAACTACACTTCGCCCGCAAAAGAATGGCGAGTTGTTTTGCGTCCTCATTCGTGAGCATGCGGCCGACCCACCGCGCTGCGTTCTCACAAATGCGGCTACGATTGGAAGCGACTTTCTTCCTGTGGGCGGGAGTTCCGCTCCCGCGCGCGTGCGTTGCGGTTGCTCTCGCGGGGCTGGGAAGCCCCGCCCACGAAGCGAAGGGCGGATGTTATGTGATGGCAGTGCGCTGTCGCTGCTGCAGCCGGGGTCGTTGACCCTGGCCGGCATCACCGATGCCGGCTACAATTGCAGTCTGCCGGAGCCGTCATCCTGCCGCACTGGCCTCGCGGGTCAGGGGTGCCCGGCAAGACGTTCCATCGTTTCAAGGTTCCACTCGGCAGGCTTGAAGAGTGCCTGGGCCGGTGCCGCCGAGGGATAGCCGCCCACATCCTGCTCGCTGTCAATGAGCTTGCCCTTGCGCTCGACGGCGGCCTGCACGATCCGCTTGTCCACGTCGTCGCGATCCCACGGTCGCGCGCCGGCGTTCTTGAGGACGTGCTCCTTCACCTGCGCCGCAGGCAGCGCCGTCAGGCCTGCGGGCCAGAAGGGACGCGCGTCGAGCGTGGTGAACTCGCCGCTGGTGAGCGGCGCGGGCTGCCCATCGCGGCCGGCAGCGAGATTGTCGGCCATGAAGAGGTCCAGCGGGCTGCGGCGCAGATTGGTGAAGAGCGCCAGCTTCGGAGCGGTGTCGGGCCCGGCCTCCATCACGTTGCCGACCACCGCCAGCCGGCTGGGGATGAAGGGATGGGGCGTCCATTCCTTGAGCACCGCACCATGGTGGATGGCCGCCCGGCCGGGGTTGGAGATCCAGTTGTTCACGATGACCGCCTGAACGCCGCCCTTCGCCAGCGGGTTGCGCTCGCGGTTCGAGGCGTAGAGGTTGCCGACGATCAGAATCCCTGTCGCGTTGTCGTGGATCAGCGACCCCTTGGAATGCTCGCCCTTGCCGTGGGTCGACTGGCCCAAGCCTTCTGCGAGGATGCAGTTGGAGAAGGTGACGCGGTGCGAGGTGTTCGACCTCCACTCGTCCAGCGTATGGCCTTCGAAGCGCGGGCCGGACGCGGACAGATTTTCATCCGTAGCCCAGCTCAACGAGCAGTGATCAATGATGATGTTCCAAGCGCCGTTGTGATCGATGCCGTGGACCTCGTAACCGCTCTTCTTCGCGTGCCCGGCCTCGCCGGCGCGGACGCGGATGTGTTGGATGATGACGTCATGAACTTTCTTGCCGCAGAGCTGGCCGCGAATCAGCGTGATACCCGGCACCGGCGCGGTCTGCCCCGCGAGGGTCAGGAACGGTTCGGTGATGTTGAGCGACTTGCCGGCCAGGTCGATGATGCCACCGACCTCGAACACGACGATGCGCGGCCCCTTGATCTGCAGCGCCTCCGCGAGCGAGCCCGGCCCCGCCGCTGCCAGTGTCGTCACCTTGATAACCTGCCCGCCGCGCCCGCCCACCGTATCGGCAGCCCAGCCGGGCGTGCCGCTGTCGCCCGCCAACGACACCACCGCACCGAGCAAAACTGCCGCCATGATCCTCTGCTTCATAGGTGCCTCGTCTGCACGCAGCATTTGCAAAACCCCGCGGAACGTCCAGATAATTCGCCACGAAGAATCGCCGTGCAATTCTTCCGCAGCCGTATTCGTGAGCATGCGGCCGGCCCGGCGCACCGCGTTCTCACGAAGGCGGTTGCTCTTGGAAGCGGCTCTCCTCTTGTGGGCGGGAGCTCCGTTCCCGCGCGCGTGTGTGGCATTGCGGCGGTGCGGCTCGCGGGGCTGGAAGCCCCGCCCACAAAGCGAGGTGCGTGTGTTGTGTGTTGGCGTTGAGCTCTTGCTGCTGTAGCCGGGGTCGTTGACCCCGGCCGCTCGCGCAGGCGCGCGACGGTCGGCCGGCATCACCGATGCCGGCTACAGGTGGATGCGCCTTTTCTGGCGGGCGGAAGTTCCGGCGGCGTGCCACAACTTCGCCAAGGCAAATGTTGCGGCGGCGGTGCGGCTCGCGGGGCTGGAAACCCCGCCCACAAAGCGAGGTGCGTGTGTTGTGTGTTGGCGTTGAGCTCTTGCTGTTGTAGCCGGGGTCGTTGACCCCGGCCGCTCGCGCAGGCGCGCGGCGGTCGGCCGGCATCACCGATGCCGGCTACAACTGGATGCGCCTTTTCTGGCAGCCGGGAATTCCTGCGGCGTGCCACGACTTCGCCGGGTAAATGTTGAGTTGATGGCGCGGTTCGCGGGGCTGGAAGCCCCGCCCACGAAGAGAGTTTGGTTCTGTGGCAGGGCGGTCGCGCCGCGACCGCCGTTGTGATTTTGGTTGGTTGGTCTGGCGGCGGGCACGGCGTGCCCGCCCTACCGATGCCGCTCCGGCGGTCAAACCTCGAAGACGACAGAGGGGAAAACTCTAGCAGCGTCCGGCCTTGGAACCACATTGGCCTTGAAAAGCAGCCGCCCGTCCCCTAATCAACGGGCGCGAGACCGGAGTTCATAAGTGATGCGGAAGTTTGCCTGACAACGTTGCTCGCGAAGCGAAGGGAAGGAAGGACAGATGAATGAATTGACGCCAAAGAAAATAAGAAAACTTTTCCTCACCATTGAGATCAACCTGGTGCTTTGGCTTGTATTGTGCGGGATGATTTGGACCTCGCCGTCAGTTGCTCCTCAGATCAAGCACTACGCAACCATTGGGATGATCATTGCCGCTTTGCTGCAACATTGGGCCTATTACGACCTGTACAAGACGGCCAAGGAATAAAAGCTTGGCGGGGTGTCGCGCAAAGCAGTCGTGGGAAGATTCGACCCACAGCGAGTCTCACGGCGCATTACCCCGGCCGGGAAATTTCCGCGCTCCTTGCCGCGCGTTGCCCCCCCCCCCATTTCCACGGATTGGAAACCGGAACTGCTGTGTTTTCCAAGCATTGGAAAAGTGTGCGCCGCCGTGTCACCGCTGCACGGTCAGGACGTACCACGGTGTGGCGGGCTGGCCGAGGTCGAGCGTCCAGGTGTCGTTGGCGCGGGCGAGCTTGATCGGCGCGCCGAGCGGGGCGCCGTCGCCGTCGAGGGGTTGCGCAGTGACGGCACTGGCTTTGTCCAAGCCTTGGAAAATCAGCTTGCCGGCGAGCGGTTCGAGGCGTGCGGGGGCGTTGCCCCAGTTTTCCAGTGAGGTCTTGTTGGCATTCCATGTCATGCCGCTGTTCGCCATGCGCGCGCCGACCGTCAGCAGCAGGCGCTGCGCCATCGCGATGGGCTGCTGGTCGAGCGCGCCGAGCGTGATGGCGGTGAAGGGCGTCTGCATTTCGGCGCGCAGATTCTTCGTCGCGCCCCGTTGCGTGGCGAGGTGGCCGATCAGCGCCTGCGAGCGTGGCGTATCCACAACGACGAGGCCGGTGCCCTTGCCGCTCGCGCGCCACACGAGTTCGCCGGTGTCGGAGGCGATGTCATTGGTCGCCGCCGGCGCGAAAGCGCCGGTCGACGGTCCGTCGAACGAACTGACGCGGACGCCGTGGATCAGCGGCAGCGTCAGCGGAAAGCCGGGCGTGAAGTAGGGTTGGTCCTTCCAGCCCATGCGCAGGCTCGCCAGCACCTGCTCGTGGCTGTAGCTGCGCGCGAGCGTCTGTTTCGCGGCCTGCACATCGCCGCGCAGGAAGAGCAGCGCACCGGCGGCGATCTGGTTGAGCTTCACCGCATCCTTGGCTAAGTCGAAGTGGGCGAGCGCATTCTTCTCCATCGTGGTCACATCCTGGTGCGCTAGCGAGTACCAGAAGATGCCATCCCAGTCCTGCAGCGCGGCGTAGGCCGCGAGGACCGGCACCCCCTCGCAGGCATACTCGGCGGGGAACGGATGGTTCGCCTCGGAGACCGTGAACGGCTTGCCGACGATGGCCGTGCGAGAGAGTTGGACGACACTGGAATTCCGCGGGTCGTCCACCATCGGCGTGTTCGGGATGCTGAAGCCGGAGCGCCGCTTGCTGCGCGGGTCGTTCAGGTAGCGCGGGTGCTGCCAGTAGATGTGGCCATCCACGGCGTCGAGCTGGGCGAGCGCGGCGACGTGCGGATAGCCGGACATGCCGTGGTTGTGGTCGCTGTCGCCGATGAGCAGGCTCTTCACACCAAGGTCTTCGCGCAGGAACTTCGCCATGGTGCGGAAGAAACGGCCCTCGACCTCCATGTAGAAACAGGCCTCGGCGTCGAAGCGGTCCTGGTCGGCCTTGAGCGCCTGCTGCTTGTTCATCCGCGGCACCTGGCCGGAGGCATCGCGCCAAGCCGCGAGCTTCGCGGCGGGCACATGCTGCGGCAGCCACGCATTGAACTGCTTCGTCAGGTCCGCGGCATAGCTCGGCGGGATGTCATGCCACGTGTCGTTTGGCTTGGTGGTCTGGTTGCCGTTCAGCCGGTTGGCCAGCCACGCCTCGACGAGCGAGTTCTCGTTGACGAACTCGACCACCGCCACCGCGGGTTCCTCACGATAGGCGCGGCCGGTGTAGGCGTTGGTGTGCGTCAGCAGGTTGCGCGCGTACTCGCGCTGCAGTTCGAGCAGCCGCTCGTCGAAGTAGGTCGCGCCCTTGCCGATGCCGAGCCACTCGCTCTCGCGCACGCCGTCGCCGGGCTTGTAGCTGCGGTAGACGTTCAGGTTCAGATCGGCGTAGATGCCGCGCTGCTTCAGCTCGAAGACGAAGCGGTCGAGCCGGTCGAGCGCCGCCGGATTGAGGGAGCGCGTGTTATCGCCCTTGGCGTCCGTCAAAGCCCACGCCGAATCGAGAAAATGAAAGCGGATGCAGTTGATGCCGCGGCGCGCGAGCGCGGCGGCGATCACCGGCGCGTTGTTGGTCGCGGGCAGCCCGGCCGCGCCCGTCGCGTTGAGGCCCCAGATGCGCAGGCGCGAGCCGTCGGGTTTGACGAAGTGGCCATCCTTCACCTTGATGAAGCCGTCCTTGCCCGCCGGGGCCTGTAGCAGGAACGAGACATCCGCCGGCGACTCCACGCCCGCGCGCCAGTCCACCTTGAAGGCCGGCCAGTCGTCCGCGCCGCGCGCGCCCAACGCCGCTGCGCACATCGCCAACACCACGCTCATTATTTTTTTCATGCTTCACCTTTCGAAAAGTTGCCGCAGTTCCAGTCCCCGTGCAGATGCGGCCTCCGGCCGCATCCGGACAAGCGACTGGAGGTCGCTCCTACAAAGCGTGCCGCCAGCATCCTGTTCAGTGGGTCGATAGGCCGCCGAACAGGAGCCTCTCGCGGAGCGAGAGGACTACTATGGCGGCGCTGCAAAGTAGACCTCACGCTCCGCGTGAGGTTCTGTCGTCGCTTTCCCCATCTGTGTAATCTGTGAAATCTGTGGATGCACTTCTTCGGTTGCTGCGTAGCCGCGCTGCATCCCTTTGTGATTCTGACGTTATTCATTTTTATCCGTAATGATTTTCTGCGCCGCACGCACCGTGACCGGCCCGAGCAGGCCGGACTCCAACAGAGGCGAGTCCTTGGTGAAATAGTGCCATGTCGTGAACGTCTTCCGTCCCGAGGGGCGCGGCTGGCCTTGCAGCAACCACGTGGGCCACGCTTCCGGTCCGGCGTGCGCCCAGAAGCCGCTGCGTGCCCATTCGATGTCTTCCGGCAGTTGCTCATCGCCGATCAGGCGGTTGCACCAGAGGTTGGTGACCTTGACCTCGAGCCGGTTTTCGCCGGCGCGGGCGGCGCTCGAGATGTCCACGCGGAACGGCGGCTTCCAGAGGATACCGAGGTCATGTCCGTTCAGGCTGACCTCGGCCAGGTTTTTCACCGCACCCAAATCCAGCATCATGGGCAATCCGGCCGCGAGCCAGTCGGCAGGCAGTTCGAACGTCTTCTGATAGCACGCTGTGCCGGAAAAATACTTCACGCCTGGGTTTTCGTGCGCCGTCCACGAGGCCAGCCCCGGCAGCGTGATCCGCTCCGGCGCGCCCCAGTTGGGCGGGAAGGAAAGCTCCCAAGACCCCTCCAGTTTCTGCGGTTGAGCCACCGTGCATGCCTGGAGGGTTTGCACTTGACCCGATGGCGTGTGGAAGGTGAACGCGCCTGACTTCCACATCGCCGGAACCAACCGGCCCTTCGGGTCCCGGGTTATGGTCAGCGCCGGGAAAGAGTCAGGTTCACTGATGAGAGGCGCGGAAACGGTCGTGGTGAAGTGAACGTTGCTTCCGACCGCTTTGCGGAACACGACGAAGACCGAGCCCGCCGGATCAAGACGCAACGGCACGATGGTGCGGCCGGCCTCCTCGCGGAACACGGCGGCGAGTTCCATCCGGCCGGTGTCAGGGTGCCACAGCTCCGGCTGCTTGCCGCTGACGCGGAAGACGCACTGCAGTTCCTGAACGACAGGCTTCTGGTTGGAGACAAAATAGATTTCGGCGTCGCCGGTGGAACGATGTATGTAAGCGACCTTGGGGTCGTTGGTCGGGGCGCAGGCGAAGTCCGGTTCTAAATGAAGCGCGGCGAGCACTTCGGAGAGCGGTTGTCCCCAGATGACTTTGCCCGCGCCGCATTTGTTTTCCTTGATGGTCTTGCCGTCGCACGCGCCCCACATCGTGTTGGCGAGTTGCTGGACCTCGGCTTCGCAGCCGGGATAGTTTTCGAGGCTGGGCGAACCAACCGGCTTGGGGCCGACGAGCACGGCGCCGGCCTCGGCCAACTCCTTGAGCTTGCGCAGCACGCGCGGCGTGTATTGGCCCGCCGGCGGCAGCACCAGTACGCGATAGGTCATACCTGCCCCGCTCCCGGCGGGGCCGCCGGGCAAGACGAGGCTGCCGTTCGCGACGCGGGACTTGAGCAGCACGTCGGAGCCCAGCTGATCAAAGTCATAGCCCGCGGGGAGGCCGGGCTGGAGTTTCTCCCTGACCGGCATCTCGGAGGGCGTGCCCTCGCCGGCGTAGTAGGCGACGTCCGCACAGAAGCGGCCGGCCTGCAGCAGCGCCTGGCAGCGCGCGCAATAGTCGAACCACGCGCGGCTCTGCTCCCACCACGTGCTCGTGCGGTCGAAGTGCGAGCCCCACTGGCCCATCGTCATGCCGGGGACGCGGTCCGGCCAGGGCTGGTGGGTAAACCGGTGCAACACGAAGCGATTGACGCCGGCACAATAGACGAGATCGCCCAACGCCTTGTAGGCGAACAGGTCCTTGTCCCAGAATTCCGTCGCCGGGTCGGCCGTGAACGACTCGGCGCCGATCACGCGCTGGCCGTTGGCGTGGCCGATGGACGCCGCCAGCTTCACCGAGGGATTGGGCGCGCGCTGCATCCAGAACTCGCCCATCGGCAGATCGGCCGACGCGCCGACCTGCTGCGAATCGTAGGGGCCGCTGTAGGGCTCCATAAGCGCCTGCAAGCCGTGCGCATGACACAGCTCCCGGAAGTGACCGTAATAATTCTCGGCGAACAGATCGGAGACGGTGCGGCGCAGATCCCAGAGAAAGCGCTCGGTGATCTCCGCGCTTTCGACAACGCGCCCGCTGAAGACCGGCAGGTAGGGCAGCGGGTCATAGCCGCGGCGGCTCAGGAACTCCTCACGCATGCGTGGCGTCCAGTTCTGGCCACCCACCTCATAGCTGTCAATGATCGCGTTCTTGAAGGCCTTGCCCGCCAGCGGCCCGACGTCGGCCAGCACCGGCTGCATCATGCCGGCCCAGTGGGCGTCCAGCGCCGCCTTGCTCAACTTGTCGCACTCCAGGCCGTAGCCGCCTTCGGCCGGCGGATGATTGCCCTTGCCGGTCGGCGTATGGCCCAGGCGCAAGATCGTCCACCGCCCCGCCGGTACGTCCCAGTTCAACCGGCCATCGGGCGCCAGCTGCCGGGTGAGGTCCACGACGCCGGCGCGCGGCAGGACCTGCGCGGCGGGGACGGGCTGCTTCTCCGGCTTGAGCCCCACGCCCACCGTGTAGTTGGCCTTGGCTTCCAGATTTTCAAGCCGCGGCCGCGCGAGCAGCTCGAGCTCGGCCAGCGCGAGGCGCGGGCTGCGCTCGCCGACACGCGTGAAGACGACGCGGTAGAAACGCTCGCAAACGGACGCAAACGAAAAACCGACGGGCATCGGTCCGAACATCTTCCGCTCCAGCACGAACGGGCGGATGGTGCGGAAGGTCTTGCCGTCGCTGGAGGCCTGCAGCTGCGCCTGGGCCTCGCACAGGCCGTAATCGGCGGTGTAATCCACGCCGCCAGGGATCGTCACCAGCAGCGCCTGCGCCGGGAACGGCTCGGCAAATTCGAACTGCACATACTGCGGCGCGCCCGGCTTCGGCAGCGGCAGCGTCGCCACGGTGGCGCCGTCGCGGTCCATCAACTTCTCACCGTCAAAATCCGGCACGCTCGCCGTCACCTTCGGCTTGCGCTCCGCCATCAGCGGGCCATCGAGCGGCGTCGGGAAGGCGAGCACGGCGATATCACGATACCAGGCGACCCGCGTCGCCGGTTTGGGGAGCGCCGCCGCAAAATGGGCCGGCCCCTGCACGCGTGCTTCGCTGTACACCACGTCCTGCATAGCCAGTTCGGGCGTGACCCACGGGCCGCCGCTGCTGGTCCAGCCCGCGCAGTTGTGGATGCCCAGTTCCAGGCCCAGCCGGTCGGCCTCGCGCGCCGCGTGTGCGATCATCGCGTGCCACGCCGGCGTCATGAATTTGACCGGCCCCGGCGGGATACCGCATTCCGCGTTGAAAATCTGCGCGCCGCCCACGCCCACGCGCTGCATCGCCTCCAGGTCGGCCGTGATGCCCTCCTTGCTGATGTTGCCGTTCATCCAGTGCCACCAGACGTGGGTCCTGGCCTGCGGGGGCGGGTGCTGGAATTGCGCGGCCAGTTCGTCCCCGGCGCGCACCGTGACGCCGGCGCAGATGCACAACAACAGCCAGAATTTTCCGATCATGAAAACGCCTCTCCGGTTTGTCTTGCACCACTAACGCACGGACCGCCCCAAAATTTCAGCGCCGCGCCGACGCCGCGCGCGACACCCCGAAACACGCACAGGAACATCGTTCCGCAGGGCCGCTGGCGCTTTTTTTCGCATTCGCGAGCGCCGCATCATGTCAGGTTTTCCAAGGATTGGAAACCGGGAACCGCGATTTCTCCAAGTCTTGGGAGAAGCGTGCGAGCCGGCTTCCGAGGCTTGGAACACGCCCCGGCGCGAGCTGCGCTTTCACAGTTGTACAACTGTGAAAGCGGGCGCGAGCGTTCAGTTGGCGGGGCGGCTGACGGCGTCAAGGGTGGCGCGGACGTCCTCAAGCGTACCGACGAGGACGAGCATGCGGTTGCTGTAGTCGCCCGCGGCGAGGCCCTCGCGTTTCGTGACGCGGTAGACGCAGTTCCACTTGGTGACCTTGGCCCGCAGAAACTCAAAGCGGCCGTAGGTGGTTTTCGGGGCGCCGGCGACCGGCGGAGCGTAGATACCCATCGCGTACCGGCCGTCCTGCGTGGCGAGGATCACCGGCGAAGGAATTTCGCCAGGGCCCTTGTCCACCGGCTCCAGCTTGCGTGTTTTGAGATCAAAGCGCCAGAAACTGTTGAACTCGGCCGGCATATAACCGGTCAGCGCCTCGAAGACCCCGTGGGTGTGCCGCTCGCCCGCGGGCAGCGTGAAGGTGACCTGATAATCAATGACGTTGGGGAAACCGGGGATGCCGATGCGCACGCGCTTGGCCAACAAGTGATCGGAGAGCGGCTTGGTATTACGCGCCGGGACGCCGCCGGATTTTTGGCCGGGCACCAGCCAGAAGGCCATCTGGTTCGTCGTCACCAGTTCGTTGCCGTCCGCGTGCAGGTAGAGCAGGCGGCTGGTCGTCTTCGGCCCCGCACCGTCGCGGCAGGAGCCGGCCTCGGTTGGATTGAACGTCTCGTTCTTGATGTCGCCATCCACATCGAAGTTCGAAGCCGATTGCAATTCGCGGCCGTGGTCCGCGGCGTCGATGAACTCCTTGCCGTTCCACGTCAGCGAGCAGATCGCGCCCGCCGTGCGGTCGGACGTTTTGATCACAAGCTCCGAGCCTAGCGCCTTGCCGCGGATTTCCGCGTTGCCGCTGATCGGCGCCTCCGGCGCGGCGCATGCGGACGAAGCGGCCAGTAGCATCGTCAGGAAAGTTTTCATGCGCGGGTTATACGTGGTTCGCCGGAGTTGATAAAGGCGGAATTCTTTACTGGGTCTCGCGGGGCTGGAAACCCCGCCCACGAAGAGTTTGGCAGGGGCGCAGCTTGCCTGCGGTGAGCCTGTCGAACCGCTACGCCCAAGGTGTGCCGGAATCAAAACGAACGGGCGCAGCGAGACTGCTCTCCGCCTTCGATGTTCAGTGTTCGACGTGCGCTGCAGCCGTCCGCCAGCGCGCATAGGTTTTCTTCAGCACTTCCGCGGCGGGCTTGAGCGTGCCGTCGCCGCGGACGAGGCCGAAGTGCGACTCGTCCGGGTTCTTGATCGGATAATCGTGCAGGCACCAGGCAAGCGCACCGGCGAGCTTGGCTTGCTCCGCGCCGGCGAGCACAATTTCATAGAGCCGCGCCTGCTCGGCTTCCGTGTAAACGGCGCACGAAAAGTGTAGCGGGGTCATGGATGTGACGGGGCGGTCGAAAACTGTGGCACCTTCATTCAGAATGAAGGGATGTACACAGATATGGAGCAATGGAGCGAGATTCGCAGACGGGTATTGGTGGAG
>CAITZM010000191.1 GCA_903896925.1 uncultured Lentisphaerota bacterium
CGTGTCATGATCGTCATGCAGCGTCGTTCCCTTGTGTTCATTTCGATCCTCTCCATCGCGTCTGCCCGCCTTTCTGCGGGCGCCGGCTATGGGGACATTCTAAAAGAGTTTCAAGGGGACATTTTCAAAGTGGCGCGACAGCAGATTGTGCAGGATTGACAAGCCGTAGGCCGCGCGCCTACTTTCACCGCGCACGGAGCACCGTATGAGCGATCCTATGTTTGACATCAAGGCGCCGGGCGTGGATGCGGAAAAACTCGTCGCCGAGATCCGCGCCGCCACGGAGCAGAAACTGGCCGCGGGCGTCTACGCCGACGCGCGGATCGCCCGCGCCGAGCGCCTGAACCTCGCCCACCTGCGCGACGCCGACGAGTTCCTGAACTTCTACCTCAAGTGCCTGCGCGACGCCGTGTTCGTGGACATCTCCGACTTCCCCATCCGCGAGCGCCGCCGCTTCTTCGGCCCCGCGCTGGTCGCCTTGAAAAAGGTGATCTGGGGCCTGCTCAAGTTTTACACCTACCGCCTCTGGTCGCAGCAGAACCAGGTGAACGGCCTGCTCGTCACCGCCGTCGAGGGCGTGGACCAGAAATACGCCGCCAAGCTCCAGGAGCTGGAGCGTCGCATCCAAACCCTGGAAAACCAGCTCGCCGCCGCGTCCAAGGCTGGGAAAGGGACCTGATGCCGCGCGCGGACCGCATCGCGTTCATCGCGCCGCGCTTTGCCGAGGGCGGCACGGTCGGCGGCGCCGAGACGCTGCTGAAGAACCTCGCCGACCACGCGGCCGCCGCCGGGCGCCAGGTCACCTTCCTGACCACCTGCGCGCAAAGCCATTTTTCCTGGGAGAACACGCTGCCGCCGGGGCGGCGCCAGATCGGCCGGCTCGACGTGCATTTCTTCCCGGTGGATCCCGACCGGGATGTCGGTGAGTTCCTGCGCGTGCAGGCGCAGATTGACCGCGGCGTGCCGGTTTCCGCCCGCGACGAGGTCCTCTGGATCCAGAACAGCGTCAACAGCCGCGCGCTCTGCGACTACCTGAAGGCGCACGGCGGCGAGTTCGACCGGATTCTCGCGGGCCCCTACCTCTTCGGGGTCACCTACCACGCGGCCCGGGTCTGGCCGGACAAGACCCTGCTTGTGCCGTGCCTGCACGACGAGGTCTTCGCCTATCTGGGGATCATGCACGGGATGTTCGGCAGCGTCGCCGGCTGCCTCTTCAACTCGGCGCCGGAGCGCGAGCTGGCGCGGCGCCTCTATGCTTTCCCCGACGCCAAGAGTTCCGTGGTCGGCATGGGGCTGGACCCGTTCGAGGCCGACCCCGCCGCGTTCGCGAGGCGGCACAAGCTCGCCCAACCCTATGTGATGTATGCCGGCCGCCGCGAGGCCGGCAAGGGGACGCCGCTCCTGTGCGACTACCTCCACGCCTTCCGCGAGCGCACCGGACGCGACCTCAAGCTCGTCTGCACCGGCAGCGGACCGATCGAGGCGCCACCGGCGCTGCAGGAGCACATCCTCGACCTCGGCTTCGTCAGCGAGCAGGAGAAGCGCGAGGCGATGGCCGGCGCGGTCGCCTTCGTCCATCCCTCGGTCAACGAGAGCTTCGGCATCGTGCTGCTGGAGGCCTGGCTCGCCGGCACGCCGGGACTGGTCCACGCCCGGAGCGCCGTGCTGCGCTGGCAATGCGCGCAATCCAATGGCGGACTCTGGTTCCGCCACTACCCCGACTTCGAGGAGGCCCTGCTGCGGCTGCTCGATGATCCGCCGCTGCGCCACGCCCTCGGTGCGGCCGGCCGCGCCTACGTCCGGCAGAACTACGCCTGGCCGGCGGTGGAGCAACGCCTGTTTGCCGCCTTGGATGCGTGACATGCCCGCCATCCACCAGTTCAGCGCCGGCTTCAGCAATGGCGACGCGATCACCAACGAGGTGCGCGTCCTGCGCGGCGTATTCCAGGGCTGGGGCTATGCGTCCGACATCTTCAGCGAGCTCAAACGCATCCTGCCGGAACTGCGCCGGGAAACCCGCGACATCGCCACGGCCGCCCAGGCCATCGGGCCCGAGGACGTGGTGCTGTTGCATCTCTCCATCGGTTCGCCGGTCAACGAGGTCTTCCGCCAGCTGCGCTGCCGCAAGGCCATCCTCTACCACAACATCACGCCGCCGGACTATTTCCGCGGATTCCAGGAACAGATCGCCACGCAGCTGGCGCAGGGCCGCGAGCAGGTCAAGACGCTGGCCGGGGTGGCCGAGGTCAACCTCGCCGACAGCGCCTTCAATGCGGACGAGCTGCGCGCGCTCGGGTACGGCGCGGTGGGGGTGTTGCCGCTGGTGCTGGATTTTGCCCGCCTGCGCTCCGGCGTCAGCCGCGCCCGGCTGGAAAAGTTCGGGGACGGCCTCGTCAACATCCTGTTCGTCGGCCGCGGCGCACCCAACAAGAGCCTCGATGACGTGCTCGCCGCTTTCTACTATTTCCAGAAGTACGTGGAGCCCCGCTCGCGCCTGATCCACGTCGGCTCCTACACCGGGCTGGAAACCTACCAGTCGCTGATCCAGACCCGCATCCACGAATGGCAGCTCGCCAACGTGGAGCTGACGGGCACCTTGCCGCAGGCGGAGCTGAACGCCTGCTATCGCTGCGCCCAGGTCTTTCTCAGCCTGAGCGAGCACGAAGGCTTCTGCATTCCGTTGATCGAAAGTATGGTCCACGACGTGCCCGTCCTCGCCTATGCCGCCGGCGCCGTGCCGGAGACGCTGGATGGCGCGGGCGTCCTGATCAAAGAGAAGCGGTTCGACCTCATCGCCGAGATGCTCGGCCGCCTCGCCCGCGACCAGGGCCTGCGCTCCGGCGTGCTCGCCGGGCAGCGCGCGCGCCTCGCCCGCTACGAGCAACGCGATCTCGCCGCCGAACTGCGCCAGCAGCTCGCGCCTCTCCTGAAACCCGTCACGGGGCGAGGCTGAACGTATGCCGGCGCTCCACCAATTTGTGGCCGGGTACAGCCAGGGTGACGCGATCAGCAACGAGGCGCGCACCTTGCGTGACCTCTTCCGCGGCTGGGGCTATACCTCCGAGATCTATTGCGAGCAACACCGGACCTTGCCGGAGCTGCGCCGCGAGGCGCGCGATCTCGCCACCGCGCCGCAGACCATCCGGCCGGAAGACATCGTCCTGCTGCACCTCTCCATCGGCTCGCCGGTCAACGAGCTCTTCGGGCAACTGCGCTGCCGCAAGGCGCTCCTCTACCACAACATCACGCCGCCGGAATTCTTCCGCGACATCCACGAACCCTTGGCCGCGCAACTGGCACGGGGCCGCGAGCAGGTCCGGGCCCTCGCCGGCGTGGCCGCGGTGAACCTGGCCGTCAGCGCCTTCAACGCCATGGAGTTGGAGACGCTGGGGTACGCGCAGGTCGGCGTGCTGCCGCTGGTGCTGGATTTTGACGCGCTCCGCGCGCCGCCGCACCGCGGCCGCCTGGCGCGCTACGCCGACGGCCTGACCAACATCCTGTTCGTCGGCCGCGGCGTACCCAACAAGCGGATCGAGGATGTGCTGTCAGCCTTCTATTACTTCCAGAAATATGTCGAGCCCCACTCGCGCCTGATCCACGCGGGCTCCTACGCGGGGCTGGAAAACTACCAGGCGCTGCTCTGGACCCGCATCCGCCAGCTGCAGCTGTCCAACGTCGAGCTCACCGGCTCCATCCCGCAGGCCGAGCTGAACGCCTGCTATCAAAGTGCCCACGTGTTCCTCTGCCTGAGCGAACATGAGGGGTTCTGCATCCCGCTGATCGAGGCGATGGTCAACGAAGTGCCGATCCTCGCCTACGCCGCCGGCGCGGTGCCGGAGACGCTCGCCGGCGCGGGGGTGTTGATCAAGGAAAAGCGCTTTGACCTCATCGCCGAGATGCTCGGCCGGCTCGTCCACGACGAAGCGTTGCGCGACGCCGTGCTGGCCAGGCAGCGCGAGCGCCTCGACCTCTACGAAAATCGCGACCTGGAAACCGAACTGCGCGCCCACCTCGCCCCGCTGCTGGAAACGACTTGAGAGCAGCCCGCGGATAAACCAGTTCCCGGGGCCGTTTGAATTTCTTCGCGTTGGGACAGCGCGAAGCCGACGGCGGACTATTCTGCGAACAGGATGTTCTTCGGCTTCTCCGGCGGCGGCACGGGCGGCTCCGGCGGCCGGGGCGCGAAGTCGGCGCAGGAATCGGTGGCCTCGACTTCGCGCCGGTGCCGCGCGCACCACTGCCGGAACGGGTTGATCGTGTAATTGAGGCAGTGGCCGCACAGCGTCCCGGCTTCGCCGCCCTGAAAGATTTCGATCTTCGCCGGGCGGTCGTCGCCAAAGAGGTCGGGCTTGGGAGCCGCGGCGGCGGGGAGTTCGGCGGCTGCGAAGACGTGGCCGCAGGCGGCGCAGGTGGTCTCCTCGCCGACCTTCGTGAAGCCTTCATACTGCGGCCGCCGCAGCAACAGGCTGACGCGCCCGCAGGCGGGACAGGCGGCCTCGGCTGGCTTCGTGTCGCTCATGGGGCTACTACACCTCAGCGCGGCCGGTTCGTCAAGGCGGTGATTTTCTCCGCTTGCATTTTCGGGGCGCGACGCTAGTGTTTGCGGCGACGAAGCGTGTCTTCGGGGCAAGGTGCGTGTCGGCGGGACAAATCGCCGGCGCAATTCCTGACCGGCGGTTTAGCCCGCGAGTCCTCCGGCAGGGGGACTGACACGGCACTCCCCCAACAAGGGATCCGTGGCCGACAGTAAAGTCTGGATGAAAGAAGGCACTCTCCGCCGGATTTCCGGCAGTGCGGCCCCGAAGCTTTTTCTTCGGGGTATTTTTTTTGTGAAAAAACTGACTCAAACCGCGGGGCCGAAATCGGAAGGTTTCCGCACCGTCGCCGAGGCGATCAAGACCTACCGGCGCGGCGGGCTCATCGTGGTCGCCGACGATGCGAAGCGCGAGAACGAGGGCGACCTGATCTGCGCCGCCTCGAAGATCACGCCGGAAAAGATCAACTTCATGGCCCGCCACGGGCGCGGGCTGATCTGCGTCGCGCTGGCGGCGGAGCAGCTGGCACGCCTGAACATCAAGCGCGCCGCCGTGCGCGGCGGCGGCAAGTTCAGCACCGCGTTCACCGAGTCGGTGGATGCGGCGCACGATGTCAGCACGGGCATCAGCGCCTACGATCGCGCCTACACCATCCGGCTGCTGGTCTCCGAAAAAGCGACCGCGGACGACTTCGTCTCGCCGGGGCATGTGTTTCCGCTGGAGGCCGTCGCGGGCGGCGTGCTGCGGCGCGCGGGCCACACCGAGGCCGCGGTGGACCTGGCGCGGCTCGCGGGCCTCACGCCCGGCGGCGTCATCTGCGAGATCATGCGCGCCGACGGCCACATGGCGCGCATCCCGGAACTGCGCGCGTTCGCCAAGCTGCACCAGCTGCCCCTGATCACCGTGGCCGACCTGATCGCCTATCGCCGCCAGACCGAACGGCTCGTCGAGTGCGAGCGCATCGTGCAGCTGCCGACGGAGTACGGCGACTTCGAACTGCATCTCTACCGCGACCTGCCGAGCGGCCAGCACCACCTCGCGCTCGTGCGCGGCGCGCCGGCGGACCAGCCGGCGGCGCTGGTGCGCGTCCACAGCGAGTGCCTCACCGGCGACGTGTTCGGCTCCCAGCGCTGCGACTGCGGCAAGCAGCTGCAGGCAGCCATGCGGGCGATCGCCAAGGAAGGCCACGGCGTCCTGCTCTACATGCGGCAGGAAGGCCGCGGCATCGGGCTGGCGAACAAGATCCACGCCTACGCCTTGCAGGAGCGCGGGCTCGACACCGTCGAGGCGAACCGGGAGCTCGGCTTCGAGGCCGACCTGCGCGACTACGGCATCGGCGCGCAGATCCTCGGCGACCTAGGCCTGAAAAAAATCCGGCTGATGACGAACAACCCGCGGAAGATCATCGGCCTGAGCGGCTATGGCCTGAAGGTGGCCGAGCGCGTGCCGCTGGTGCTGCCGCACAACGAGCACAACCGGCGCTACCTGGCCACCAAGAAAAAGAAGCTCGGCCACATGCTGTGAGCCGGCGAACGCAATAAACCAACTCGGAACGAGCAAGACCAAGCAGAGGAGAAGAACATGAGCTACAAGGAAATCGGCGGGTCATTGGAGGCCAAAGGCCTCAAGTTCGGCATCGTCGTCGCACGCTTCAACGACTTCCTGACGCGCCAGCTGCTGGCGGGCGCGCTGGACTGTTTCAAGCGGCACGGGGCGAAGGAGGAGGACATCACCGTCGTCTGGGTGCCGGGCTCCTATGAAATTCCGCTCGTGGTGCAGCAGCTCGCGCGCGGCGGCAAGGTCGGCGCCATCGTCGCGCTCGGCGCGGTGATCCAGGGCGCGACGCCGCACGCCGGGCTGATCAACGCGCAGGTCGCGCGCGCCCTCGGCGGCATCGCCCTGCAGACGGGCGTCCCGGTCATCGACGGCGTGGTCGCCACCGAAAACCTCGAGCAGGCGATCGAGCGCAGCGGCACGAAGGCCGGCAACCGCGGCTGGAGCGCCGCGCAGTCGGCCATCGAAATGGCGAACCTCGCCAAGATCCTGTGACCACCCTATGAGCAGCCGACACGACGCCCGACTCTGGGCGGTACAATTTTTGTTCCAGCGCGACTTCAACGACACCGAGGTGGAGTCCGCGCTCATCGAGTTCTGGCCGGAGCGCAAGGCCAACGCGAACGCGCGCATGTTCTGCGAGTCGCTGGTGCGCGGCGTGGAGCTCTACCGCAAAGAGATCGACGAGCGCCTGCGCAAGTACGCCGAGCACTGGAGCCTGGAGCGCATGGGCGCCGTGGACCGCAACATCATGCGGGTCGCGCTGTACGAGATGATGTTCTGCAAGGACATCCCGCCGGTCGTCTCCATCAACGAGGCCGTGGACCTCGCGAAGGAGCTGAGCGGCCGCGAATCCGGGAAGTTCGTCAACGGCATTCTCGACCGCGCCCGCCAGGACATCGAACGCCCCGCGCGCGTCCCGGACAAGAAGAAACCGCAGCCGAGCTGAGGGCACATGGTTAAGGGTGGATGGTTGATGAAAGCGAAACCAAAAGCGGTGTCGTCTGCTCTGCGCTGGCCTTCCCCATTAACCAGCATCCATCCACCCTGGTTTTAGGTTTGGTTTATGGCTAACTGGCTGTCAGCACTTTCCCGCACGCGCAAGCTGTTCTCCGACACGCTGGCCAAGCTCTGGAAGGGCGGCGCCCCGGAGGGCATCACGCTCGACGAGCTGGAGGAGAACCTGCTGCGCGCCGACGTGCCCGTGCCGCTCGTCGGCGAACTGATGGCGCACTTGAAGCGCGAGGCGCGCCACGGCGGCGCCGCGGCCGTCGCCGTCCTGCGCCGCCAGCTGCGCGCCGCGCTCGGCGACCACGCCGCCTTCGCGTGGGCCGCCGCGACCAAGCCGCGTGCCATCCTCATCGTCGGCGTCAACGGCTCCGGCAAGACCACCACCTGCGCCAAGCTCGCCCACCTCGCCCGGAACAACGGGCAGCAGGTGCTGCTGGGCGCGGGCGACACCTTCCGCGCCGCCGGAGTCGAGCAGCTCAAGTGGTGGGCGCACCACCTGCAGTGCGACGTCGTCGCCGGCGCGGCCGGCGCGGATGCCGCCGCGGTCGCGTTCGACGCCGTCGCCGCCGCACAGGCGCGCGGCACCGACGTGCTGCTGCTCGACACCGCCGGCCGCATGCACACCCGGACGCCGCTGATGCAGGAGCTGCAAAAGGTCGCCGGCGCCCTCGCCAAGAAGATGCCCGGCGCACCGCACGAGGTCTGGCTCGTGCTCGATGCCACGCTCGGACAGAACGCCCTCTCGCAGGCCCGCCAGTTCCACGCCGCCATCCCGCTGACGGGCGCGATCATCGCCAAGGTGGATGGTTCCTCGAAGGCCGGCTTCGTCTTCGCCGTCGCCCAGGAACTCGGCGTGCCGGTCCGTTTCATCGGGCTCGGCGAAGGCGAGGACGACCTGCAGCCGTTCGAGGCGGATAAATTCGTGGATGCCCTGCTCGGCGCAGAGCAGGCTTCGGCCTGACCTGTAGGGGCGCAGCTTGCTGCGCCCAGTGCGTAGGGCAAACAGAACAAGCGGGCGCAGCAAGACTGCGCCCCTACAAGAAGATGATGCAGACGATCGATGAAAAATGGATGCGGAGGGCGCTGGCGCTGGCGCGCCGCGGCGAGGGGCTGACGCGCCCCAATCCGCCGGTCGGCGCGGTGCTGGTCGCGCGCGGCAAAAAGATCGGCGAGGGTTTTCACCGCATCGCCGGAGGGCCGCACGCGGAGGTCGTCGCACTGCTCGACGCCGGAAAGGCCGCGCGCGGCGCGACGCTCTACGTCACCCTCGAACCCTGCTCCACCTGGGGCCGGACGCCTCCCTGCACGGACGCGATCCTCGCCGCGGGCATCGCGCGCGTCGTCGTCGGCGCGACCGATCCGAACCCGAAGCATGCCGGCCGCGGTTTGGACCTGCTGCGACACAAGGGTCTGGCCGTCACGGCGGGCATCTGCCGCGCCGAGGCCGAGACGCTCATCGCACCTTTCGCCAAGCACCAACTCACGGGCCGGCCCTTCGTCACGCTCAAGCTGGCGCAGACACTCGATGGCCGCATTGCCGACCCAGCCGGTGCCTCGCGCTGGATCACCTCTCCTGCCGCGCGAGAGCGGGTGCAGGCGCTGCGGCGGCGCGCGGATGCGGTCATGGTCGGCGGCGAAACCGTCCGCACCGATGATCCCAGCCTGCTGCCGCGGCCGGATGCGGGCCGCTGCCCGCTGCGCGTGATCGTCACCGCCAGCGGCCGCCTGCCGCCCCGCGCCCAGGTGCTGTGCGATACCCGCGCCGGCTGTACGGTCGTGGCGACGGCGCAGGCCGGGGCGCGCCGGCTGGCGCGCACCAAGACCGCTGCGAAATGCTGGACCCTGCCCGCCCGCGGCGGCCAAATCGATCTGGCCGCGCTGCTGCAAAAGCTGGGCGGGTGCGGTGTGCTGCACGTGCTCTGCGAGGGCGGCGGCCGGCTCGCCGCCGGGCTCCTGCGCGCCGGGCTGGTGGACGAGCTGCAGCTGTTCATCGCGCCCAAGCTGCTCGGCGGCGACGCGACTCCCTCCGTCGGCCCCGCCGGCTGGCTGCTGAAAAACGCGCCAGCCCTGAAATTTCTCGAAGTGCAAAGCCTCGGCCCCGACCTGCTGATCCGGGCCGTGCCATGTGCAACTGACCACTGACTACGGACCACTGGCCCCATATCCATGACCCACGACCAATGACTGCTGACTCATGACAAAGGACAAGCGCGTATGTTCACCGGCATCATCCAAAAACTCGGCACCCTGGTCGCGCTCCAGCGCAGCGGCGGCGCCGGGCAACTGGCCGTGCGGGCGGGCGTCTGGACGCCCCCGGTCGCGCTTGGCGAGAGCATCGCCATCGAAGGAGCCTGCCTGACGGTCGCCCAGCTGTCCGGCGAGGTGCTGCACTTCGACGTGCTGGAGGAGACCCTGGCCAGAACAACGCTCGGGGGCAAGAAAACCGGCGACGCGCTCAACCTTGAGCGCGCCGTGCGCGCGGGCGATTTCCTCGGCGGACACATCATTTCCGGCCACGTGGACGGCATCGGAATAATCCGCCGCCTCGGCCATGCCGGCGCCGACCGCGTGGTCGAGGTGCAGTGCGGCGCAGAAATCCTGAACGGGCTGGTGCCGAAAGGTTCGATCGCTTTGAACGGCATCAGCCTGACCGTCGTGGAACTTCAGGCGGACGCCTTCACGGTCCACATCATCCCGCACACGTGGGAACACACCTCGCTCCGTGCGGCCCGCCCCGGCGACGCCATCAATCTGGAGACTGACCTCCTCGGCAAGTATGTCGCCCGCCAGCTCGCGACCCGCGGCCCATCCACGTTGACAATGGACAAGCTCCGCGCTGCCGGCTTCGCGGACTGACCAGAACAGGCGTGCCCGCGTCCGCCGAACGCGACACGCCCGCCTGCGTAAAACGCGCGAAGCGCGACAAAACAGGGCTTGACTTTGCTGGGCGTCCATTGAAAATACGTCTCCGTTAACGTTGGCCGCATCAGGCGGCTGGAAAATGGCACTCCCCGGGTGGGGCGTGGCCAAACAGTGATGCAGGCAGCGTTCGATTGATTGGAAGTACGGAGTTACAGGCCATGGCAGAATACACTGAGGGACAAGTCGTGAAGGGCAAGAATCCGCCGAGGGAATGCCCGGGCGGATTTTATTGGCGCAAGGTCATGGGCTTGGACGAGTTCAAATTGTATCCCAAGAAGGAACGCAAGGCGCCGGGCAAGAGCGTTACCGAAGACGGCGAGGAAGAAGCCCGCCTGACGGTCAAGCGCGTGGCCGCGGGCGTCCGCAACTACATGCAGCACGAAGAGGGTTTCAAGCAGGTCATGGAAGTCGCCAATCTAAGCGGGAAGGCCCTGCAAAATCTCGCATTATGGGCCACCAATGCCGCTACCGTCAAAGCCGAAGCGGAAAAGGTCAAGGCAACGGCTGTGGCGAAGGCGAACGCCGCGTTGAAGGATGCCGGGCTCATGATCGGCCCGGGCGGCTCGATCCAACCCATCCCCACTGTGTAACAGAACGTCAGACCGTCAACCAAACCCAACAGGAGCAGAGATATGGCCGCTAAACGGAAACCGAATGCCGCGTTCATGAAGCCCGTCCAACCCAACGAGAAACTCGCTGTGGTGGTCGGTGCGAAGCCGTTGCCCCGCACAGAGCTCACCAAGAAGCTCTGGGTATACATCAAGGCGAACAAGCTGCAGGACAAGAAGATCAAGACGCAGATCAATGCGGATGCTGCCTTGCAGGCCGTCTTCGGTGGCAAGAAGTCCGTGAGCATGTTCGAGATGACCAAGCTGGTCTCGGGCAACCTCAAGAAGTAAGACTGCTGCTACCAAGCAGAGAGGCGACCTCCCCAAAAAAGGAGGTCGCCTTTTTGCTGCCCATCCCCGCCCCTGGAACCCTCCGCGCGCCGGAGGCGCAGCCTTGAGCCCTGCGCTCTGCCAGGTTGCTGGATGCGAGGCCAGCGTCTATACTGCGCCGCCTATGGGAACAACGCGACATAGAATCTGGGTGTGGATCATCGCGCTGTTGGCGGCCGCGGGCGTGGGCGCGCTCGTGGTGACGCTGGGGTATGCCCACTGGCAACGGCGGCACGCCATCCATGTCGGTGCCGTCGAGAACGTGGTCTTGCTGCCCTGGAACATCAGCATCCCGGCCCGCGTGGACACCGGCGCGGCCACCTCCTCGCTGGATGCGCGCGACATCAAAGTCCTGCCCGGAAAAAAAGAGATCGAGTTCCGGCT
The DNA here is from genome assembly GCA_903896925.1 of uncultured Lentisphaerota bacterium. Classification (GTDB taxonomy): domain Bacteria; phylum Verrucomicrobiota; class Kiritimatiellia; order CAIQIC01; family CAIQIC01; genus DP16D-bin41. Next base: position 11,345 of record CAITZM010000191.1, read on the forward strand.
GCCGGAGCGCTGCGGCGGCCAGCTTGTGCGCCGCAAGCTGCACGGCTGGCGGGTGGTGACCTCATCCGATGGCAGGAGCGAGGAAAGACCTGAGGTGCAAATGGAATTCCGCTTCGGTGACCGGGTGATCCGCACCCACGTGACCCTGAGCGACCGCTCGCGCATGCATTACCCGCTGTTGCTGGGCCGCCGCACGCTTAGCAACCGGTTCATCGTGGACGTGACCCAAACCAACCTGCTTCCGCCCGTCGTCGCGACGCCCGGCACACCCTGAACAGCACACCGTAGCCTGCTCCGCCGGGTCTGGAACCCGGCCTGCAACAAACGGCGCTGGTTTTGCAGGGCGGGTGCCGGCCGCGGAGGCACAGCCGGCATGGGCTGCCATCTGGTTCTTTTCCGGTCCGACCGCCCTGCGCTCAAAGGGTCTGCTGGGCCTCTTCAATCACGATCGAATCGAAGACTTCGGAGGCCTTGTCGTTATCCTCCGCGGAGAAGACCATGGTCATCTTCTCCCCATCCTGCGAGCTGGTGCCGTACACATACTGGAGGTTGATGGCATGTTGCCGGAACTTGGTGGCCACGGCCGACAAGGAGCCCGGACGGTTCCATACCTGCACCACGATCACCTCCGTCTCCACCACACTGTAGCCCTCCTGCTCCAGCGCCGCCCTGGTCTTGGCAATATCATCCGTCAGGAGGTGGACCAAGGCCACATCGCCCGCGGCATAGGCACAGATATTCTCAATGTTCGCACCTTTGTCGGCCACCACGCCCGCGACCTCGGCGAGCTTTCCCACCTCATTCTCCAGAACAACCGTGAGTTGCTTTTCCTTCCATACCCTTTCCATGCTTCGTCTCCTGTTCTAGGTGCCAGCCCCTTTGTTTACATCACACATCCACTCGACCGCCTATGACGACCTGCCTGCCCGCCGGAGGAACCGCCCACTGTCAGGCAGGACCAACCTGCCGGACCGGTCTCCTTTGCGACACACCGCTTTTTCCAATGACTGGACTGCGAACCGCACGTGGGCGACTCACAAGCCAGTTTCATTGTGTAGCATAGAGTGCTGGTACGCGCGGTCAACCCCAAAGTAGTGGAGCTTCCGCTCTGGCAGGTGTGGTGCCGTACACGGAAGCACATCACGATGAACATCTCGCCGCGGCGCGCGCGGGCCCGGCCAGAAAACAGGGCAGCCCGGTCTCACCACGAGATCTGCAATTCGCCGGTGATGTTCCGGACGATGAGGCGGCGGCCGCCGTCGGCGGTTTCGAAGGGGATGGATTTGATCCGCTCCGGCCGGTTGTCGTTGGCGGACATGATCACCTGGCCGCCGGGCAGTTCGGGCAGGAATTGGACGTCCGCATTCTTCAGGCCGCGCACGAACAGCCGGCGCTTGATGCCGACAAAGCCGCTGTGGCGCTCGCCGCAGCTGAGTTCGCCGTCGGCCTGCTGCGTCACGAGGCAGCGGCATTCGCGGTGCCACGCGCGCGGCATCTCGTAGGTCGCGCAGCCGTCCTTGAGCAGCGTCTCGACGCCGACCAGCAGCGGCGCGCCATGCGGCAGGCGCAGACGCAACCGGACGGTGGTCGAGGGGCAATAGCCGGAGAAGAACAGGCCATTGGCGTGGCGCGCGACGAGCACGAGCGGCGCGCGTGTCTCGGGCGAGGTCTTTTCAAAGAGCCAGGTCGTGCCAAACCGCGCCAACATCCAGCGCAACAGCCATTCGGCCGGGAAGAACTTCCGCGGGTTGTCGGGCGTCGGCAGTTTACCGGTGACGGTATTGCAGAAGCTGCCCCGCAGCCACGCGAGGCGTCCGCCGCCGGCCACGGTGCGGGCGGCGGCATAGATGCGCGTCGCATGGCCATCGCTCACGGTCGTGCAGGCTTCGAAACCGGCCGCGCCGGCGGCGCGCGCGACGGTGTCCACGCCGCCGGCGGAAAGCACCTCGCGGTGCTGGAGGATCTGCGCAGCCGCGCCTTCGCGAAACGCGTCGCCGGCCAGCGGCGTCGAGAGCTGCAGCGCGCCGGCGAGCGGCGTGTCGAGCTTCAGGTTCAGCGCTTCGAGCAGCCGCGGGCCGGCATGATTCAGCGGGCCGTAGAGCAGCACGTCGTGGCCGGAGGCGACAGCATCGAGCAGCGCGGACTCCAGCGGCGTGCCGGCGTCCGGCGCTGGCGCGAGCAGCAGCGTGCGGCGGTAGAGGTCCGGCTGTGCCTTGAGCGACGCGATGAAATTGCCGGTGGAGACCACGGTGTTGAGCGGGAAGCCGTTGTTGACGGCGCTTCGCAGGAACCAGTCGCCGAAGAACGGCTCCGCGGGACGGGGCGCCTCGCCGAAGACGCGGTCATAATATTCGTCGAACGGATAGATCCAGGTGACGAGGCCGGGCTCGTCGCTGAAGTCCGCGGCGGCGCGGAGCAGGTGTGGCGTGACCTCATTCGCGCAGGCCTCCGGCATCTTGCCGTAGGAGTCGTCGATCGTCAGCAGGTTCAGGTGCGCGGGCCGCGTGACGCGCCCGGTACGGTCGAGGCGCGCCGTGGCCAGCGGCAGGTAGATATCGTGCGGCTCGCGGCCGTAGCGGTCGAACCACGGGCTGTTGAGCCACCACGGGTCGTGCGTGTAGTAGCGGAACGGGAATTTCTCGTCCGGGGGCAGCTCCGCGATGCGCGAGAGGTAGCCGACCAGTTCCAGGCCGAAGTCGCCGTCGAGCGCGGCCCACGGCGAGTTCGGTGGCGCGATCATGCGGAAGCCGCCGCGGTAGAGGTCGCGCAGCGGCGAGGCGGCGGAGGCGAGGTCCGCACCGGTGGTCAGGTTGCTGCCGCGCGTCTCGAGCGTGAAGTCCGGGCACTCGGTGCGGAAGTCGCGCCAGAAGCGCAGGATTGTGTCGCGGACTTCGCGGGCCTTCGAGAGGTCAAACTGCTTGCCGTCGAAGAGCACGCCCTTGGTGTCCCACGAGCTCAGGGAAAAGCCAAAGCCGTTCGAGAGCCAGAGGAAGTCGAAGCCGAGGTCCTTCAGGAAGTGCTTGCTCTGCCCGCCAAGGAACGTGCCGAGGCTGGTGCCCGCCGCGATGCCGTGCGGGAAGCCGGCGTAGGAGCGGTCGTCGGCCTTGAGGATCGCGGAGCAGGCGACCCAGCGGCCCGCGCCCATGATGTTGCCCTGGGCGATCTCGGGATGCCGCTCGTATTTGAACGCCGACGGCGCAAACTCCGGGCCGGGATCGAACGTCTCGCCAACCACGACGGGCTTGCCCGTCTGCGCGGCGCCGACTTCCTTCAGGCAGCGCACGATCATGCGCAGCGTGCCATAGGTGATGCGCGGCGCGTCCGCCGCGTAGAGCCACGGCACCTCGTGCAGGCTCGGGTTCTGCGGATCGACAGGTCCCTTCCCCGGCGGCGGGTGGCCGATGCCGATGTACTTGGCCCATTTGATCTCGTCCTCCGCGTTGCCGCGGTAGTCGAGGATCTCGCTGCCGTCGGCCGTCCACAGCATCACCGCGACGCTCTGGCAGCGGCGGATCAGCGGGCCCCACTGGCGGAAGATTTCGGCGCAGACCGCGCGCACCGCCTTTTCATCGACGCTGCGGAACGGCTTCAGGCTCATCTCCAGCGTCACGCGCTCGAAGAGCAGCGGCTCCGGCCCGGGCAGTGGATTCGGCGCGACGCGCAGCGGCTCGGCGGCGCGCAGGCGGACGCCCAGCGGCCCGGCCAGCGCCAGCGCGGCCGAGGCCTTGAACCATTCGCGGCGGGAAAACGGCGACGATGAATTCATAACCGCACCCTACTGACTTCCGTCGTGCCGCACAAGCCGCGGCTGCGCGGCGCTTGGTGCGCAAACTCTCTCATCGCAAGCGAGTGTGCTCCGTCCAGCTGGGAGGGGCTATGGCTCACCGCCCCAGCAACTGAACCTTCACAGCCAGCAACTCGGCTGTACGAGCACGGCTCACGCCCAGGCGCGGCGGCGGACTTCGCGCGGCGGGCACCCATGGGCGCGCCGGATGCAGCGTGAAAAGTGGAACGGATTCTTGAAGCCACAGCGTTCGGCGATCTCCGCCACCGTCCAGCCGGTTTCGGCGAGCAGCGCCAGGCCTTTCTCCGTCCGCAGCCGCCAGAGATAGCGCGCGGGCGTCGTACCCAGCACGGCGCGGAACTTGTAGAGCAGCGCATTCACCGAGCAACCGGCGGCGTGCTGCGCCCCGTGCAGGCAGGCCTCGGCCTCCAGGTGGTCCTCCATGTGCCGCAGCGCGCGGGCGACGGCTTCATCGCGCCGCTCGCCCATCGCCGCGGCGGCGTGCCGGGCCATGTCCAGGACCTCGGCGAACAGCGCCGCGGCGAGCGCCTCCACCACGCGCGCGGCGGCCGGCGTCCGCACGGCGCGCAGCAGAAAGGCGGCGGAGAGGATGCGCTGAAAGGTTTCCGAACAGGGCAGGCCGCCAGGCGGCGTGCCCTCCAGTTCGCGGCGCAGGGCGGCAGGCAGGAAGCCCGGACGGACCGAGCACCAGGCATGGTGTGTCTCGGCCTGCGGGTCGAACGTGAACCGCTCGCGGTGGCCGGGCCGGAACAGCATCACCTCGCCGGGGCGCAAGGCATGATGCGCGCGGTCCACGCGCACGGCACACGAACCGGAGTGCAGCAGGACCAGTTCGTAGTCGCGCTGGATGCGCGGGCCGCAGTAGCCGCCGGGCTGGTAGCGCACCTGCCCGAAGACGACGTGCGGCGAGCGCACGCTGCGGTGATCCCACGCGATGCGCGCTCCATCGTAATTGGCGGCCGGCTTGGACATGCCCGCAGTCTGTCAAGATGCGCCGGAGGGCGCAAGCGGCTTTGTGACCCCGGATATGTTTTTTGTGAGCGTGGGCATTCACACGCGGCGTCTGCACAGGCATAAAGCAAGGTGCGCCTGTGAAGGCGGGTATTTCGGGAGATTGCGCATGACACACAGAGAACGTTTGCAGGCGGCGCTGGAGCACCGGCAGCCGGACCGCGTGCCGGTGGACTTCGGCGGCACGGCCGTGACGGGCATCCATGTGGCTGCGCTGGCGCGGCTGCGGCAGGCGGTGACCGGCGACACGGCGTGGCGCGTCAAGGTGGTCGAGCCCTACCAGATGCTCGGCGAGATGGACGCGGAACTTGCCGATGCGCTCGGCATTGACGTGGCCGGACTGATCCCGCGCAAAACCATGTTTGGGTTCGAAAATGCGGACTGGAAGCCATTCACCTTGTTCGACGGCACGCAGGTGCTCGTGCCGGGCAATTTCCAGACGACGAGCGATGCAAACGGCGACCTGATGATCTACCCCGAGGGCGACCGGAGCGCGCCGCCGAGCGGACGCATGCCCCAGGGCTATTACTTCTTCGACACGATCGTCCGCCAGCCCCCGGTGGATGACGACCACCTGAACGTGGCCGACAACCTGGAAGAATTCGGCCTGCTCTCGGCCGAGGACCTTGCGTGGTACCGCCGGCGCATCTCGGAACTGGACGCCGGCGGGCGCGGCATCATCCTGACCATGCCCGGCACGGCGTTCGGCGACATCGCGCTCGTCCCCGCGCCATGGATGAAATACCCCAAGGGCATCCGCGACATCGAGGAGTGGTACGTCTCGACCGTCGCGCGCAAGGACTATGTGCTGGAGATTTTCGAAAAACAGTGCGCGATCGGACTGCAGAACCTGGAGACGCTGATCGGGCTGCTCGGCGACCGCGTGCAGGCGGTGTTCCTGACCGGCACCGACTTCGGCACGCAGCGCGGGCTGTTCATCAGCCCCGCAGCCTACCGCGAAATGTACAAGCCCTATCACCGGCGCGTGAACCAGTTGATCCACCAAAAGAGCAAGTGGAAGACCTTCATCCACTCCTGCGGCGCGGTGAGGGAACTGCTGCCGGAGTTCATCGAGGCGGGCTTCGACATCCTGAACCCGGTGCAATGCTCGGCGGCCGGCATGGAGGCGCGCGAACTCAAGCGCGAGTTCGGGCGGCACCTCGTCTTCTGGGGCGGCGCGGCGAACACGCAGCAGACGCTGCAGTTCGGCACGGCCGCCGAGGTCTACCGCGAGTGCCGCGAGCGCATCGACATCTTCGGCGCGGGCGGCGGGTTCGTCTTCGACGCCGTCCACAACGTGCAGGCCACCACCCCCACCCCGAACCTGCTGGCGATGTTCAAGGCGATCAAGGACTCGTGAAAACAATCCGCAACCTTGTCCTCGCGTTCGCAGTGAGCGTCAGGCTCGCGGCCGCGGCGGCGCAGCCGCCGAACATCGTCTTCATCCTCGCCGACGATCTCGGCTACAACGATCTTTCCTGCCAGGGTGCCACGAAGCTCAAAACGCCCGGCATTGACCGGATCGCAAAGGAAGGCATCCGCCTCACCGACGCGCACACGGCGTCGGGCGTCTGCTGCCCGTCGCGCTACGGTCTGCTAAGCGGCCGCTATCCGTGGCGGCGGGCGGCGGGAACCTGGGCCACGTTCCCTTCCGCGCCGCTGCTGCTCGAGCCCGGCCGCCTCACGGTGCCTGCGCTGCTCAAGCAGGCCGGCTACGTCACCGGCATCGTCGGCAAGTGGCACCTCGGCTACGGCACGCGCGAACAGCCCTTGACGTGGAACGACGAACTCAAGCCCGGTCCGCTGGAGTGCGGCTTCGATTATTTCTTCGGTCACGACAATAACCGCAACCTCAACGTGGAGAACCATCGCGTCGTGGGCCTCGCCCCCAACGATCCAAACGTGAAAGGTAAGAGCACGCGCCGCGCCGTCGGCAAGAGCGCACTCGTCGCCGATACCACGCTCAACGCCACGACGCTGCACGAAAAGGCCCTTGCCTTCATCGAGCGCTCGCAGGGCAAACCTTTCTTCCTCTACTACGCGCCGAACAATGTCCATGTCGGGCTGACGCCAGCCGCGCGTTTTCGCGGCACCAGCCGGTGCGGCGCCTACGGCGACTTCGTGCAGGAGTTGGATTGGAGCGTCGGCGAAATTCTCGCGACACTTGACCGGCTGAAACTCTCCGAAAACACGCTCGTTGTTTTTTCGAGCGACAACGGCGGACGCTATGAACTCGACGCCGTCAAGCAGGGCCATCGTTGCAACGCGCCGCTGAACGGACAGAAAGGCGATGCGTGGGACGGAGGCAACCGCGTGCCGTTCCTCGCGCGCTGGCCCGGCCACATCCCCGGCGGCATCGTCTCCGAGCGCCTGCTATGCCTCACCGATGTGCTCGCGACGTTCGCCCACCTGACCGGGCAAACCTTGCCGCGCGACGCCGGCGAGGACAGCTTCGACGCGCTGCCGCTCCTGCTCAACCAGCCGCCCGCCGCGGGCGCCCGTACGAACCTGGTCGTACAATCGCTCTTCGCGGTGACCGCTGTGACCAAACACATCGGACCTGCGGACCTGTGGTCCGTCCGCGAAGGCCGGTGGCTGCTCGTGCGCGGCCAAGGCTCCGGCAACACCACGTCGAAACAGCTGCACGAAGGCAAGGCTGGTCATGGCTACTACAGCTTCGAGGAGTTGGAGTTCGTCAACAGCGACTTCACGCCCGCCGGACAGCTCAAGCCCGATGCCCCGCCGCAGCAGCTTTACGACCTCGCCGCCGACCTCGGCGAAACGAAGAATGTCTATCGCGAACACCCTGATGTCGTCGCGCGCCTGAATAAACTCTTCGAGCAACTCCGCGACGCCGGCCGCAGCACGGAGGCGAAATGAACACAACCCATACGGTTGATTCGCGCAGCCTTTTCCAAGGTCTGGGAACTGCGCCAAGCATAGGGGGTGGTGCCATGCGAAAGGAACAGCCACGCAAGTACTCAGGCCGGATGGAGTGCTGGAGTGTTGGAGCACTGGCAGCACCCTCACCCCGGCCCTCTCCCCTGAAGGGAGAGGGAGCAGGAGCACCACCGCCAAGGCCCTCGGCTGATTGTGAGCCGATGGTCTCGCCACTCATGCTGTGGGCACCGGCGATCAGGTGTGGCTTGGGCGATTTGGCTTCCTCTCCCCTTGGGGGAGAGGACAGAGGTGAGGGGGCACAAGAACAACAGCCAGCCGACTGGCTGTCCGCCCGTGTCCGCGACGGAGCAGATGCTCCCAGCACTCCAGTACTCCAACACTCCACGGAGGCGTTCATGCGCGTGCGTTTGATCGCCAGACTCTGCGCTCCCCCATTCATGGCGCATTATCAAGGTCTGGAAAGAATCGCGCGGATTTCCCCGGTGTTTTCCAAGGGTTGGAAACCGGCACGCCTAACTTTTCCAATACTTGGAAAAACGCGTGGTTCCCCTTTCCAATCCTTGGAAAAGCTGGCGCTGGGTTTCGCGTTGCTGGCAGGCGCGGCGTGCGCCGGCGAGCGCGTGGATTTTTCGTATTCTCCGCCGGAGTGGCAGGCGGCGATCTGCCTGCCGGACGACCCGCAAAAGTCGCTCGTGGATAAGAGCGGCGCGCTGCTCTATCACTTCGGCAAGGCCGGGCACGAATTCGCGACACGCGTGGGCGTGGAGATCGCCAGCAACGCCGTCTGGCGGAAGCAGGAACTTTATTCGCCGCGCGTGCCGCTGGTGAAAACGTTCCGTACGGCCGGCGACTTGCAGATTGTCGAAGAAGCTTTCGCCGTCACCGACCTGAAGCAGCCGAAAACGTCTGCGCCGCTGCTGTGCCGCTTGGATGCCGGCGGCAAAAACAAGAACTGGGCGCACCCCGCCGGCGTGGTGGCGGCCGAACTCAAGGACATCGCCCTCCACATGCACGGCTCGCTGCAGTTCGAGGTCAACGCTTCGTCGTGCCGCGTCGCGCTCGCGCTGTGCGAGGGTTGGTGGGGCGAGCCGGGCAAGCGCGTGCTGCAGCTGAAGGTAGAGGGTGCGGCGCCGCAGACCGTGGACACCGTCGCCGATATCGGCAAGAACAAGGCGGCGGCGTTCTGGTTCGATGCCAAGGACACCAATGGCGACGGCAAGATCGAAATCACGGTGGACCCCGACAGCAAGGCCGGGGACAAGAGCGCCATCCTCAACGGCCTCTGGCTTTTCCCAGCCGGCACCCAGGCCGATGACGCGGCGCTGCTCGCCGGCAAGTTGAACGCCAACGCCTTGGCAAGCCTGAGTTCGGCGGTTCCGGCCGGGCCGGCGCGCAACGATCTGGTGCTGATCCACGTGACGAACACCGGCAAGGAGCCGCGCACCTTCCAGCCGAAGCTGCGCCTTCACGCGGCGCTCGGCTTCCGCCGCGATGACCAGCGCGCCATGGTAAATGAACACGAAACCATCACCTCGTCGCTGAAGATGTTGGCCGACGAGTCCGCAGCGAAAGCACAATACGCCGTCCTTCTGGAAACGCTCACGCTCAAGCCCGGCGGCACCGCGGATTTCTTCGTGCTCTACAGTTCCGGAGGCACGCTCGTCATCGAACCCACGACGCTGCGCCAGGCGCGCGCGGCCCGGGAGCGGGCGATCCGCTATTGGGAGAACGCGCCGCTGCCCTACGGCCGCATCGAAGTCCCCGACGCGGGTATCCAGGCGCTAGTGGATTCCTCCATCCGCAACATCTGGCAGGCGCGCGAGATCAAGAAGGGCCTGACCGCGTTCCAGGTCGGGCCGACCTGCTACCGCGGCCTGTGGATCGTGGACGGCGCATTCCTGCTCGAGGCGGCGACGATCCTCGGCGCGGGCGAGCAGGCGCGCAACGGCGTGGCCTACGAACTAACGCATCAGAAGGAGGATGGCCGCATCGAGGTGATGAAGGAGTTCTATAAGGAGAACGGCATCGTCCTCTGGACCTGCGCGCGCCACGCGCAGCTCATGCAGGACAAGGCATGGCTGGAGTCGGTCTGGCCGAAGTTGGAGGCCTCCGCCGGCTACATCAAGGTACTGCGCCAGCGCAGCCGCGAGAACGCCACGTTGCTCGATGATGGCCTGAATCCGCCGGGCGAAATCGATGGTGGCCTGTCCGGCGCTCGTACCGGCTTCAAGCAGCCGGAGTTCTCAAACGCCCACTGGGACCTGCTCGGCCTGCGCGCCTTCGTCGAGGCCGCGCGCTGGCTCGGCAAGACCGCCGACGCCGCGCGCTGGCAGGCTGAATATGACGATATGCTGCTCACCTTCCGCAAGGCGGCCGCGCGCGACCTGTGCAAGGACGAACACGGCAACGCCTACGTCCCGATCTTCATGGCCAACGCCGGCGCCGAACTGCCGCAGCGCGCGCAGTGGACCTTCTGCCACGCCGTCTATCCCGGCCAGCTCTTCGCCCAAGACGATCCCCTCGTCGCCAGCACGCTCGCGATGCTCGCCGCCACCGAGCGCGAGGGCATGGTCTACGGCACCGGCTGGGACGCGACCGGGATCTGGAATTACTTCGCCTCCTTCTATGCGCACGCGTGGCTGTGGCAGGGCGACGGCCGCAAGGCCGCGCAGATCCTCTACGCCTACGCCAACCACGCCGCGCCCGTGCTCGACTGGCGCGAGGAGCAGTCGCTGCGCGGCGAAAGGTTCAAGAAGGTCGGCGACATGCCGCACAACTGGGCCAGCGCCGAGTTCATCCGCCTCACGACGCACCTGCTCGCGCTCGACCGCGGCAACGAACTCCACCTGTTCGAGGGCCTGCCCGCCGCGTGGACGCAAGCCGGCATGGTCACGAAGCTCAACGGCATCTGCACGCCCTTCGGCAAACTCACGCTGGAGCTGAAGATCGCCAAGGACGGCAAAACCGCCGCGCTGCGCATCGAGCCGCTCTCCGACGCCTCCTGCCAGAAAATCGTCGTCCATCTTTCCGGCTGGGCGGGTGCCGAACAGGGCGCCACCCTCGCCCTCGACCCGCGCCAGCGGAGCCAGCGGGAGATCAAACTCGAAATCGGCCAATCAATGCATTAGGAGGATGAACATGGTGCGCAACATCGGCCTCTTTGGCCTGTCGCTTTTCGCGGGGTTTGCGCTTGCAGCCGACACTTTGCCAAAAACCTCCGAGAAATTTGAGGTCAAGGGACACACGGCCTACCTCTACGCCGCGCCCCAACCCGCACAAGGGAAGCCGTGGGTCTGGTATGCACCGACCTTGAAGGGCATCTCGCTGGCGCAGCGGACGATGTACTTCGAAGGCTGCTTGCGCGCGGGCATCAGCATCGCCGGGTTCGACCTCGGCGAGGTTCGCGGCGCGCCCGCCAGCACGGAGCAGTTCACATGCTTCTACGGCGAGATGGTCAAACGCGGTTTTTCCGCCAAGCCCATCCTGCTGGGCCAAAGCCGCGGCGGGCTGATGCTGCTGGCGTGGGCGGTACGCCATCCCGGGCAGGTGCAGGCCTTCGTCGGCATCTATCCGGTATGCAATCTTGGCACCTGGGCTCTGAAGAATTTGCCGGTCACGCTCGCCGATTACCAGCTGACCGAGGCCGAGCTCCGCGCCAAACTCACCGAGCTCAACCCGCTGGACAACCTGCAAGGTCTGCTGGCGCACAAGGTGCCGATGTTCGTCGTGCAGGGCGATGCCGATGCCGCGGTGCCCTACCCGGAAAACACGCAGATCTTGAAAGCGCGTTACGAGGCCGGCGGCGGCCAGATCACGGTGAAGCTGATCCCCGGCGAAGGTCACAAAGTATCGCCGTCGTTTTTCGAGTGCCGGGAGTTGCTCGATTTCGTTTTGAAGCAGGCAGCCACAAAGGACCGATAAGCAACGCCTGAATCAAGTGCAGGGCAGAATGATGCGTTTTCACAATGGTTGTCCGGTTTTTGCTGGGCAGCGGCCAATAAAAGGGCCATTTTGCCGTTTGTTGTGAAACTCCAAGGTCGGATGAAAAAAACCATCGGTTTCGGATCAAGAGGGTGATGTTTTCATGAAGATATGTCGTCGGTTCCCAAGGGTTGGCAGCCAGGTTGCCCGTCTAGCAAGCTCGGCTGGAATTTTCGGGTCCTTGCTTTTCCAAAGTCTGGAAACATCCGCCGCCGTTACGCAGGTGGTGGTGCGGGCGGAGGCGGGAAATGTGGTCAGCTTCGCTGCGCAGCCGGCGAAGTTCGTGCGGTTCGTCATCCAGGCGAGCAGTGCGGGGCAGGCGTGTCTCGATGAGCTGGAAATTTTCGGCGTAGATGGCAAGCGCAACCTCGCGCTCGCGAGCGGTGGCGCGAAGGCGACGGCGTCATCGTATCTGCCGGGTCACGCGATTCATCAAGTGGCGCATCTCAACGACGGGCTCTATGGCAACGACCATAGCTGGATCGCCGTGGGTAAAGGGAGCGAGTGGGTGCAGATCGAACTGCCGCAGGCGGCACCGGTCGCGCAGGTGGTCTTCTCGCGCGACCGCACGGGTCACTTCCACGATCGCGTGCCGCTGGCCTTTGAGGTGCAGCTTTCGCTCGATGGCAAGGACTGGCGGAAGGTCGCCGCAGCGAATGCGACGCTCGCGGGAGCCGCACCGGCAGCGCCGCGTCCGCCGATCGTGCCGCTGCCGGAACCGGCGACCTACGACAACCTCGTGCGCTACGCATTCCTGTGCGAGCGAGCCACCTGGCAGCGGCTGAACGCGACCGATCATCTCTCGCCGCTGAAGAAGGACATTCCGTATTGGAGCGCCATCGCGCGCCTCACACCCACAGAGCGCGCGCTCGTGCAGATGGAAGATCTGCTCGCGCGGCTGGCGGCGAAGGGCGTGGAGGTGACCAGCGGGAGCGGTGAGTTGGCGGTGCTGCGGCAACGGCTGGCGGCGGGCGACAGCGAGGCGCTCTATCTCGACGTACGGCAGGCGAAACGCCGGCTGCTTTTCAGCGATCCCGACCTCACACCACTGCAGCGGGTGCTGTTCGTGAAGCGGCACCCCTATCTTTCGACGCACAACTACAGCGACGTGCTGGACTCGCAGTTCCGGCCGGGCGGCGGCGTGTGCGTATTGGAGACGCCGCGCAACGACGGCCGGCTGGACCCGGCGGCGGCACGGCTGGAGACACGCTTCGACGCGAGCGAGGGCATCGCGCGCGACCCGATGGCGGATTTCGAGGCGCGGAAGATTTACTTCGCCTATCGCCCCGGCGCGCCCAAGGCTGGCGAACAGGAGCCGTATTGGCATCTGATGGCGGTGGACGCGGTCGGTGGCGCGGCGCAGCAGCTGACCGAGGGGCCGTTCCACGATTACTATCCGTGCCCGCTGCCGGACGGCGCACTGGCGTTCATCTCGACTCGCTGCAAGGCGCGCTTCCTCTGCTGGCGGCCGCAGGCTTTCGTGCTCTTCCGCATGGGGACGGATGGCGGGATCCGCCCGCTCTCGTTTGCGAACCTCAGCGAGTGGTCGCCGGCGGTGATGCGCGACGGGCGCATCCTGTGGACGCGCTCGGAATACATCGACAAGGGCGCGGACTTCGGCCACACGCTCTGGGCGATCCATCCGGACGGCACGCACCCGGAGCTGGTCTTCGGCAACGACACGCCAAACTGCTACATAAACGGCCGCGAGGTGCCCGGTTCGCGCGAAATTCTCTGCACGATCTTCTCGCACGGCGGCGACCACAACGGGCCGCTCGGCCTGATTGACCTCGCGCGGGCGCAGTCGCCGGCCGACACGAATGCTTTGCTGAACATCACACCCGACACCGTGGCGCACTACAACATGAGCTGGCCGCGACAGGAATGCTGGCGCGATCCGGTGCCCGTCTCGCACGACTACTTCCTCGCCAGCCACGCGCCGGCCGACCGCTGGGGTTTGTTCGTCGCCGACCGCTGGGGCAACCGCGAGCTGCTCTACCTCGACCCGTCCATCGGCAGCATGACGCCGACGCTGCTGCGGCCGGAACCGAGACCTCCGGTGATTGCACCGCAGCGTGCCGGCGACCTGAGCGAGGCCGCTCCGGCCGGAGGAGCGGCACTCCTGCCGCCCGTCAGCAAGGCCTCAGCATCAGGCAGTCCGGCACATAGCGGCACTCCTTCTGCCGGTGACGCGACGGGCCAGTTCACGCTGGCCGATGTCTACCAGGGACTCGAGCCCGCCGTGCCGCGCGGCAAGGTGAAGTTCATCCGCGTCTGCGAGGAAGTGCGCGCGGGCCTGGAGCAACTGCCGAGCGGCGAATACCGCCGCGACCACGGGCCGGTGTTCGCCGATTTCTATGCGACGCCGATCCACAAGGTGAACGGGCCGAGCGGCTGGCCGAGCTATGTGGCCAAGGCGTCGCTCGGCCTCGCGCCGGTCGCCGCCGATGGCTCCGCCACCTTCACCGCGCCGGCGGGCAAGGTGATTTATTTCGAGGCGCTCGACGAAAATCTGAACGAGCTGCAGCGGATGCGCAGCGTCGTGCAGTTGCAGCCGGGCGAGCGGCGCAGCTGCATCGGCTGCCACGAACACCGCCACAGCGCTCCGCCGACCACGCCGGCGCTCGCCGCGCGCCGCGCGCCCGATCCGCTCGTGCCGCCGCCGTGGGGGGCGACGGCGTTCTCCTACGAGCGTGTCGTGCAGCCGGTGCTGGATGCCAGGTGCGTGCGCTGCCACGACGAGCATCACAAGCAGAAGATCAACCTCGCCGGCACGCTCGATGCCGAGCGCGTGCCCGCCTCCTACCGCACGCTGATTGCCGGCGGCTGGGTGCATTACTTCGACATGACCTATCGACTGCGCCACTCGCTCGCCGCGCCGCTGACCTTCGGCACCTCCCAGAGCCGGCTTTGGCAGGTGCTCGACGCCGGGCATCACGAGGTGAAACTCACGCGCGACGAGATGCACGCGCTGAAATGCTGGATCGATCTGAACTGCCCGCTCTGGCCCGACTACATCCCGCGCCCCCAGCGCCCCGGCCCGTCAGCGACGGCGAAACGAGATTGATGATGACGCGGCCCAAAATCGTTTCCCCCAACAAGGACGGCTCGCGAGTACGCTCGCCCTCCCCGCCCAACAGCGCGCAACGGGAG